>NZ_JBWJPA010000004.1:0-310490 GCF_056393075.1 Stenotrophomonas sp. Steno-Z10-HUANG | reverse complement strand
CTTTTACATCGAAGCGAATGGTGGAGAGCTTCACCGGGTGAGCGTAACCACCGCCACTCGATGCAGATTGGGTGATGGCGACCGCTTGGATTCCGTCGCTGACGAGGTGGTGTATTTTCATGGCGATTTCCTTGATGGTTTCGGAAGGCGTGATTGCCTCTCCACAATTTCAAGGTAGATCGCCATTCCATTTTGTCCATGCGATCCATGGATCTTTTCTTGACTAAAGTGCAAATCTGCGGCCTTAGGAAGCAAATATTCCTAACACCGAACCCGCGCCGAAGGCGATGTGCTTTCCACCGCCAGGTGGTGCTTTTCAGATGCTTTTCGCTGGGCACAAAAAAGCCCCCTTTCGGGGGCTTCAACTTGCTCACTGGCTCTTCATCTCTCAGATGCGCGTGGCCCGCACGAAGCGCGTCATGAAGCCGGACACCAGGGGCACGACGGAGTAGAGAACGGCATACGGAAGCAGCGCGATGGACGCAATCATCCTTACACCTTCCGGTGCCACGTGTGTGAACGCAGTGAAGAACAGAACCACGTGGAGAATGAAGACACCCAGCAGCCCGAGCAAGAAACCCTTAAGAAAGCCACCCTTCTGCCCGGTCTGGTTATACATTCCCCAGCGCGAGGCCGCGAAACACGCGGTCCGCCAGTTCATCCAGGTCAGCAATAACAACAAGCCGATCAAGGAAGCGTAGGCCAGAAGTGCCAGAGCCACCATCAAGGGATGGCCATTGTTCTGGTAAATCTCCTGCGCCCCGGCCAGCATCACCAAGGAAGCACCGCCCAAGATGACGTAGGCGGGAGCCAAGGCACCCCAATTCATGTGCTGCGACGGCGATTTCATGTTCATCTGGACCTCCTTGGTGGATTGTTTCCCCTACTCATACCGCGTTCTGAAAAGCTGACAAGAGACGTTGAAATGTGTTCTTCGTCCACGGGGTCAGCGCTCGGCCTGCGGCGCCGTCAGGGTGACGTTGGCCAGCGGTGTGTATCCCTCGTTGCTGGAATAGGGGTTCGTGGTCTCATAAAGCGCCAGGTCCATGCGGTGAGCCTCGGCTTGGATCTCGCCACCGGGAGACCGCTCGTCGGTCAATCGGAAGTAGAGGGTCTCTCGGGTCTGGAGGTTGTAATTGGCGCGGGCTTGCTCGATGCGCCGGGCCACACCCTCGTCCTCGAGCTTGAATTGGCAGGCCGGCTGCTGCATATGGCCCCAGGGCAAAAAGTGGTAGCGCATGCCGCGCTCCTCATACTTCGTGGAACCGTAGCTGTCGCCCATCAAGCATTGTTGGCTGAAGAACGGGAACGCTTTGGCTTGGAAGTCGTAGCCCTGAACGCTGACATCCCGCCCCACGAAGTCGTCTTTTGTTGCTCCAGCCGCCTTGCCCACCATGCGCTCCGTCGAAATGGAGGACATTCGGAAAAAGCGCGTCTTGGCGAGGTTTGCCAACCGCTCTTTGACCGCGGGAAGCTTTGCTTTCAAGAGATCCTGCTTTGCGAAGGCGTCCCTTGCCTGGCTATAGCCATCCACGAAGACCTGGGCCAGGTTCTCGTCCGTGATCTGGCCAGCCAGACGCGAGGCCAGCACCCAGGCCAAGTCGTCCGGATGGAGCTCGCGGTAGCCGTCAGGTGAGGCCGGCCAGTCCACCTGCTCTTGCGCTTGGGGACTGGTCGTTGGGGTTGTTGGCTCGGCGTTGGCCGCTGCCGTTTTCCTTTTCGCGCTGATCGGCACCCAAGCGTTGTCTTGCTTTGCAAAGGTGAAGTCGAATTCCGACCGCACCGGAACCGGCTCCGGCTTCAACTGCTTGCCACCATGGAAACCCACCATGTCCACGGTCCCACCGGTCACGCAGGTGACCCGATCGGGGCCGCTGGCACTGCAGTCCACCTCCAGGTCGTCCCAGCCGCGAATCTCAATCCGCTGCCCAAGCTCCGAAACAAGGTTGGCATTCATGTGCATCTCGTAGGCCTTGGCCACCTGCTCTGCCGTGGGCATGTCCTTCTTGTTTCCACACGCTGCCAGCGCCATCGTCAGGAGTGCCACTGCGATTGCTGCGTTCTTCATGCGCCTGCTCCTTGCTTCTTGGTGAGGTCCACTTCGATCGTCTCGTTGCGGTAGCCGATGCGGACCCGTTCGACCGTTACATCCATTTTCGGCACCGTGTTCTCGACCCAGACGCGGTTGACCGTGAAAACGACCAGGTCACCGCGCGCGTCGCGGCCTTGCCGCGCAAGGTTGGCCGCCTCGGCTGCGTCCATGCGTATCAGTAGCTCGTAACGCCCGGCGTGGGGTGGGCTGGAGACACCCGTGGGGGTGACCCGATGCCAGGGCACGAAGCCTTTGCCCGTCACCGACAGCCCGGAGGCGGAAATCTGCGGCATGGGGACGTAGACCTCCATGACACCCCGGACAGCGTTGTATTCGATGCCTCCCAGCGACACGAACTGCGGGCGGACGGCGAACCGGCGTGTGGCCTTGAATTTATCCCGTCGCGCGTCGAACGCTGGCCCATACCGGCGTTCAATCGCGTCCGTCTGCGTCTTCTCGATCCCGTTGGGGCCGTTGATCTTGGTGTCGGCCACCCACCACTGATACAGACACCATTGCCGCCGCTTGTCGTCCTGGCGGTAGTCCGAGTGCGCCATCGCGAGCAGGTCCATGTCGCACATGTCCGAACCCGCCCCACCGGTCGCTGTCTGGCCCACCCGCAAGTGCTGCGCCCCCTCCAGCGTTTCCTGGTCCAGATCCCAGTAGGTTCCCGCCGGGTCGAGGTAGGGACTGCGCACCTTCTCCGCCGCCACCCGGGGCGTGTTGCCCAGCGAACGCCCGATGGTCTTCAACAACCCCCTCACGTCCCCGGCCTGGGCTTGGACGTTGAACGCCAAGGCCAGCGTCAGCGCGCCGGCCCACCCTTTGCTTGCCATAGAACCCCCTGTCCTTGTCACGCACTTACGTGGTGCGTAGAGTCTACCCGGGGCGTAGGGCCTGGGTCATCCTGTCGGCATGCCTGCATTGCATCCGTTCAGCCCGTGAGCACTCCCCCGCCGGTCCCTCGGGCTGTCGTGGCGGCGCGCCTGCGCCAAGCCCGCCAGTTGCGAGGCCTGAGCCAACGCGAGGTTGGGGTGCGCATGGGGTTGGACAAGGACACCGCGTCCGCGCGGATCAGCCGCTACGAAAGCGAGAGCATGGCCATCAGCCTGGAATCGCTGTTCGAGCTGGCCCAGGCCTTGGACGTCCCGCCCGCTTACCTGTTGGCCACGACCCCCGCCATGGCCAACGCCATCTTGGCCCTGGGCAGTGAAAGTGAGGCGCAGCAAGTCCGGTTGGCGGAGGTCTTGGAGAAGCTTTCGGGGTTGCCTCTGAAAAAGCGGAACCTGCTCATGGAGCAGTTGTCCCAGCTCACCGACGAATAGCCGCAACAAACCGGAAGGCGCATGACCACCGGTGTGCCCTCGAATGGGAGGCCACCCGGCGAATACGTTTCCTAGAGTCACCGCGAGGCCGGCAGGCGCAACACCGCCTTGGCGACGTGCGATGGATCGGCGTGCCATACGTCCGCCACCTCAGGGAACAGACGCATCAGCAACGCGTCCCACGTCCGATCGGGTTGAAAGCTCACCTCACCCTTGGCCAGGCTGGACAACACGTCCTTCATCTTGCCTTGCAGCCTCTTGGTTCGGTCCTGCTCCAGCACGATCTTCAACTGACCGTGCGCGCGGAGCATGCAGCGGTAGAACCAGAGCGTCTTGGGCCACACCTTGTGGATGTGATGACCGAGTTCGGCCAAGGTCTCGAATCCGATCCCGATGGGTTTCCCTAGGCCATGCTTGGCCGAATAGCCGGCCACCAACAGCCGGTCCAGCTCTCCTTGCCCTTTGACGTATTGAGGCAGGGTGATTCCCACCTGCGCGAAGGAGCGGCGCAGTTCTTCCCACCGCCGATACCGCTCCTTGTAGTCGTCGATCTCGCCCCGGAGCAGTGCCACGTAGAACGTCTCGAAGGCCTGCCGTCGCTTGGCCCACACCTGCTCCTCCCGCCAGGCCTCAAGGGCTTGCTCGGCCAGCGCTTTCTGCGTTTCGTAGTCGAAGGCGTAGGCCCTGGGAACGCCGCGGCTGCAGGTGTCGAATGTCAGCTCGTCGAAGGCAACCTCCCGGCGCACCTCCACATCCTCCACCACCCCGTTTGCAAGGCGGGGCTCCAGCCAGGCCCCCTCCAAGTAGAAGCGCCCTTCCCGCTGGGACCGTGCCACCGTTTGCGGGGTGACGCGAAAAGCATTGCGGTTGTTGGAGAAGAACAGATCGTCTTCGGCCAACCGGAACTTCGACAGGTCCAGATCCTTGAACAGCCAGAGCATGTGCCCGGTGTTCTCGCGGTAGAACTTCATGCGTTCGGCGATGACGTGCACGAAGGTGGTGGAGAGCTGGATTTCGATGGCCCACCGCTGACCGTCTCGTTGGGTCTGGATGTCGGGCTGGCGCCACTTGTTGTGCTCCATATCCCACCACCGCTCCTCATCTTTAGTGCCGGTGAACGTTGGATCGGCATCCAGGCTGTCCCTCACCCATTGTTTGAAGGCTTTGTGAAGCGCCCCTTCCTTGTGCAGCCCGAACTTGCGGGCCAGGATGGCCGCGGGAGAGTGGCCCTTGCGTCCGGTGCAGCTCTCCCGCAAGCGCGCGGTGAGGTGGTCGAAGTAGAAACGGATTTCGGTGCGCTTACGGATGGCCTTGGACCTGACGCCCATCGCGTCGTTGCAGTGGGGACAGACGTAACGCGGGGTTCCGTCGAGCAGTTCGAGCTCCGCAGCCAGACGGCCATCTCGGACCACTTCCCCGTAGTCCCGGCCTTCCATGAAGTCCTCGAGGGTGAGGGTTTCACCGCTCACCCTGTCCCAGACGTGGTCATGGGACCGTTTCGCGGCGGGCACATAACGGACAGGATTTTCCATGCAACCAGCGTAGTCCTACGCCGTCTCACCACGCGAGACGGAGTCCACTGCTCGTCATTTCAGGATCCCGCTTGATCCGGGCCGATGTTGCGCTTGGCGAGGCCCTCTCTGACCAATTCGCGAACCACGTCGGACACGGGCCGCTGCTCGAGCGCGGCCAACCGCTCCAGTCGCTCCTTGAGCTCAGGGGGCAACCTTACGGCCATTTGAACGTAGGCCGGCCGGGTCATGGCAACGCCAAGGTCAACACCACCGCCACGGCCAGGCCCGCAATGATCGCGGCTTTCAGGAGCGAACGGCGGCGGGCAACGCCCGTCTGGCGTTTCGCGCTCTTCCAATGCATGCCAGCGATGCACAAGACGATGAAGAGGAACAGGACCACCCAGGCGGTGGTGACGATGGCTCCCAGGGTGATCATGCAGCACCTGCCAGCAACACCGTGGGCACCATCACCCACGCGCTCATCACTGCATACGTCGTGACCAATCCGCCCACCCCGATTGCAAAGTCGGGCAGCCTAGCGCTCGGATGGGCCAGCGTATGCGCGCAAATCTTGAGCATGGTCCATCCGCACATGAACAAGGCCAGGTCGCGCCAATCGCGCAAAGTGATGGGCGCCAAAGGTTTAATCGTCATAGCGGTCATAAGGGCTCTCCAGTTGTTGGGCGGCGCCGTAAGGCAAGGGTTGATCAGGGGTGGTGGAAGCGTCGATGCCGAAGCCGGGCAAGCCGGGCACTCCGGGCAAGCTCTTGAGCACGTCCAACAGCGACCGGCTTCTATTCGCATCGGCCTCTGCTCGCGCCAGGAATTCGTCCAGTTCGCTGGGCGAAGTGGAACGCACATCGGTGACGACATCGCGCACTCCACTTGAACCGGGCATGCTCGCTCCCGTCACGCGATTCCAATCTCTGGAGAAGCGATCGACCCCATCCATGCCCATGAAAAGCAGACGGGCCAAGATGGCTGCAACGATAATTTTTACGACCCCTTTGCGCGTCACTCTAAAACTGATGAACATGTCTTTTCCTCCCCACCCGTTTCGTTTGTCGGTGTATGACGCTCGTATCCCGTTCGTCATACCTCTGGGATACATCTGCACGACAAACGCGCAAGGGGCGTTGCAGACTAAAGTTGAAAATCGCGAAGCACCGCTCGCTTCTTTGTTAGGCAAGAAAACGAAGAGGGGCCCGAAGGCCCCTTGCGTGTGTCAGCGCCAACCCTGGTCGACCCAGTCGAGGTCGTAGTCCTCGCCGAACTGCAGGGCGGCTTCTTTCGGTTCCAGATCCGCGTAGCGGGACAGCTCGGTGTCGGTCAGGCCAGCGTCGCCGATGGTGATGGCGAAGTGCGCTTGAAGAGCGTCGTTGAAGGCGTTACGCCAGGTCGCGGTGATGGTCGTCATGGATGTTCTCCCAGTGAAAAAGAAAGGGGCCCCGAAGGGCCCCGTGGCGGTCAGTCTTCCTTCGGCTCGGGCAGGCGCAGGATCACCACGCCGCTCACCGGCACCGCGTTGAGGACGAGGCGGTAGCCCTTGCCGTCCTGGTGCGGCCAGGCCGCGCCAATCTTCGACCAGTTGCTGCGCTTCTCGCCCTGGACTTCGTATTCCTCGACCAGGAAGGCGTCGAGGCGGTCGTTGGCGGGCTGGTTCTTCTTGGCCATGGCCTTGCTCCGTTTGGGTTCGAGCGGATTGCTCGCGAACCGGTGAAGGAAGCCGTCCAGGCCTTGCAGCACCCCGGCAGCGACGCAGCGGCAGCGCAGGAGCCCAGCGGGGCCGAAACGCAGAGGAGGAGTGCGACGCACTTGCGCAGGGACGAGGCGACCGATCCTGTCGCGATGAAGCAACCGCGCCCAACGGAGCCATGCAATGGCCCATCCCACCCGCCCTCGCCTCGCTCTGCAGTCGGCGGAAGGTCCAGGCAAATCAGCGTTCGAAATCGGGATGCCAGACCGGAAAAGGCTGCCCCGACCTCGTGGTTCGCACACGGTTTGGCCTGCGCCTTGCCGATGGAAGACACCCCGGGACATTGCGATACTTGAGTCACAGGACGGGGGAACACATGGGTATCGAACGGGAGTTTCAGAGCTACGGCGCTCAGCTCGTTAATCGCGCATGGGCGGTTTCCGCGATCACGGACGATCCGCGCGAAGTGGTGGTGAGCATCTGGCAGCACAACATCGCCGAGCGCGACGGCCGGTGGATCTACGATGACTCCCTCGCGCGGTGGAACGGCGCAGGCAAGAACTTGCTCAAGGAACACCTCGGTGTCGCCTACCGCGAAGGGCTGCGGTTGCGGGCCGTCGTCGCCACCCAACACAACCGGGCCGAACGCGAGCGAAACCCGGACAAGGCCCCGCGCAACACGTTCAAGGCCCGCCCCGACTGGGTGGGCCGTGTGGAGTTGCTGGACGGCGACCACTTCGTGTTGGTGTTCGAGCACGTCGGTGAGCTGGCCACCGCCCCGACCGGTGCCAAGTATTGGCGGGTTGCCGAAGCGGTGGAAGCAATGGGCGGCGGCACGCTGGCCGAGGTGGGCGAGTGGCTGGAAACCCACTTTCCTTCGGACCCCATCGCCGACTTGCGCGCCAACCTGGAGCACCTGACGGTGAACTCCCCCAGCCGGCCCCACTACAACTACAGCCGATCCGATTGGCACACCGACCGCGGCCACCCCCACGACCGGCTGTTCAAAATCGTGGACGCAGGTCCGCCCCGGAGCACCCGCTACGTGCCGTTCAACCCAGCGGTCCACGGTCACCTGGACCTGCAGAAAGGTGACGATGGAAAGTGGATGGTCGTGCCGTTGCCTCAGGACGACCTAACGCGGGCGGAAGCGCAAGGCCAGGCCGACGCGTTCGACCATGCGCCACCGCTCGACAACGAGCATGACGCCCGCGTGTGGGCGATGCGAGCGGTTGCACAACGCCGCGGCCAGCCGCTGTTTCGTGCCCGCTTGCTCGACGCTTACGAGGGCAAGTGCGCCATCACCGAGTGTTCTGCCCTGGAAGTGTTGGAGGCGGCCCATGTGCTTCCCTACCGCGGGGACCACACCAACCGTGTGGACAACGGCCTGCTCCTTCGCGCCGATCTCCACACCCTGTTTGATTGCCAGTTGCTCTGGATCACGGCGGAGAACACGGTGGCTCTCGCCCCTGCTCTCCTGGCCACCGACTACGTTTCCCTCCAAGGCCAAGCGCTTCGTCTGCCGGCATCTCGAGCGAACCACCCCAACCCGGCTCACCTGGCCGAACATGCAAGAGCGTGTCATGCACGCCACTTGCTTCAATCGGATTAGGGTTGGGACGCATGCTGATCCGAAACACCACGCCCGCCAGCTGCTTTGGACTGACCGGCTGCGATGAGAACGCCGGCACGGCCGCCTTCGGGTGGTGCCTGGACCAGGTGCCCGCGCTGCGCCGAGAGGTGCTGAAGGCACTGACGTGTGATCCCGAGGCGGAGCTCGTGGTGGCAAGCCAGGTGTTCGCGGAGGATCGTGGATTCACTGACCTGGAACTGACCTCGGGCACCGCGCTTCACGCCATCTTCGAGGCCAAGTTGGGGTGGCGCGTGCCGACGGTGGAGCAACTGGAACGCTACCTGCCTCGCTTGTTGGCCTCGCCAGCTCAGATGAAGGTCCTTGTGTCGGTCAGTGCGGCCGATTCGGTCTGGGCCATGCGGCACCTGCCCCCGGCGTTGTCCGGCGTGCCGGTGGTCCACTGGTCCTGGTCAGACCTCCAGGCCATGGCACGGCGCGCCCACGACGCCACCCGCAGCCCGGTAGACCGGGTCTGGCTCACCCAGCTGATCCACCATCTTCAGGAATACGGCATGACCTCCAACGTCTTCGATTCGCGGGCCTACGTGGTCTCGCTCAACCGATCGCGTATCCAGCCGTCGGACCCGCTGACCTGGATCGATGTGGTCGTGGAACAAGGGAAGTATTTCCACCCCGTGGGCGGCAGCGATCGCAGCGGGTGGCCGGTTATCCCGCCGTCCTACATCGGGTTCCGCTACCTGGCTGAATTACGCAGCGTCCATTTCATCGAGCGGGTGGACGTGACCGACCATCTGCAGGACGTGGACCCGCGTTGGCCCGAAACCAACGCACCGAATTTCGTCTACACCTTGGGGCCGCCGATGAAACCGGCCAGGCCCATGCCCCTGGGAGCCATCCACCCGAGCATGCGCAATTGGGTAGCGTTGGACCTGCTGCTCAGCGGCAAGGCGAGCAACTACAAGGACGCCATTGATCGCATGCGCGAGCGCGTTCAACAGCAGGGCGGATGAAACAAAGCCCCCTTGCGGGGGCTTCGGTCGTCGGCGCTTGAGTGGGGATTCTCGCCCCCGTCCCCCGATGCCGGGTGAAGTGGCCAGGACGACAAGGCCATGGTCCGTGAACGCCCCACTCTTCGCCATCAGACGGCGGAGCGGCAGTAGGTCAGACTTCTTCCCGCCCAGCGTCGGATTTTTCTGCCAGCCATTGCTCCACGGTCTTGCCCTTCAATTCCTGGGCCAGGTGGCTGGCGCACAGCATCGTGCCGTCGGACTTTAGGTTGGCCACCGTGTGGGCCGCCAGCACCGATGCAGCAAAGGCATGGCGCTTGGTCCGCCCTTGCTCTTCCCATCCAACGGGCAGCGACTCAATGGCAGCCAATGCTTCTTTGCCCGAGAGGTATTGCATGCTCGTTAGAAACGACCAGTTGAGTCCCACCTGCTCACGGAGCCTGGCCGCGGCGGCCTTCTCGTCCATTTTTCCCTCGACGGTGTCGAGCAGGGCATGCATGGCGGCCACCGCCTTGCCCTGCGCCGTCAGCCTGCTCTTCCGCTTGGGGAACAGTCCTCGCACGGTCAGGCTTTCTTCGCCGCTTTCTTCGCTACACTCTTCACGGGCTTCTTCACGACCTTTCGAGCCGCCTTCTTCGCCCCCTTGGCCACCTTCTTGATTGCCCTCGCAGGGGCCTTCGTCGCCCCGCTGGCTGGCGGGAACTTCGCGCCAGGGTTAGCCTGGGCCCAGGCCTTGCCCTCGGCGGACTTCGCCCACGCGGCAAACGCCTTGGGGGTCAGCCCACGGCCCGCCCAGGTTTCCCCGGTCGGCAGTCGATACTTCGGGGCCACCTTGCCGAGCTTGCGGCCCTTGCGTGACACAAGAGCGGCCTTGGGCGCACGTGCCGGCTTGTCGTCGAGCGTTTCCCCGATGAGCTTGGCCACCTGGCGACGCTGGGCGGGGCTGAGGACCTTCGCATACTTCTGGAGCACGGCCAGCGCCTTGGGCACTTCGCCGTCGCGCTTCTCAATCAGCTTGCGCTGCGCTTCCAGCTGTTTGATTTCCGCGTTGATCGACTGCAAGGTGGTGAGGGCCAAGGGGCATCTCCGTTACGAGGAACCAGGGGTTATAGCCCATAAGTCTAGATTGCGGCCACATAGTGGCCAAAATCTAGAGTAATCCCCGGCGCTCGCCCTCACCATCGACTCAAGGTGAGTGGCCCCTAGCTGCTCGCGCGCAAGTTTCATGGGATCAGCCATTTCCTCGGCCTTGTGCCTGGATTCCCCCATGGCGTGCCGCATTGGATCTATCCGTTCTCTTGTCTTGCGCAAAGGATCGGCCAGCCGCGCCAGCTGCTGGGCTTCTTCTTGTTCGCGTTTCCACAACTCGTCGCCGCTCATGTCCCTATCTTGACACCGGCCACCCTACGGCGCGATAACTCCCCTGCCGCGTGGGAACTTACCCCCGGTGTATTGCCTGCTTAGCTCAAGGCAACAGGTGCCCGAAGCGTTCTCGCCCAGAGACGTCGGGAAGCTATTTCCTGTTTTTCCCGAGACTAAGCATGCCCAGACTCCAACGCCTAAGAACCGACGCTTTCCACGCCCAGAAGGGCCGTTGCTGCTACTGCAGCCTGCCCATGTGGAACGCCTCACCCGATGAACTGAAACCCTTTGGCCTGCCCGCGCGCACGGCCAATCCATTGCGATGCACCGCCGAACACCTGGTGGCCCAACAGGACGGCGGCAAGGACGTGGCCGGCAACATCGCCGCGGCTTGCTGGTTGTGCAACCAACGCCGCCACAAACGGAAGTCCCCACCCTCACCCGAGGCCTACCGCGCCTTCGTGCAGAAGCGCCTGGCCAAGGGGAAATGGCACCCGCCGGGGGTGGCCAAGTTGCGGGTCAAACCGCGTGCGTCGCCACGACCCGCCGGATGAGCTCCGCCACGCTCAGGTTTCGGCGCTGCGCCTCGCGGCGGACGCGGTCGACCAGGTCTCGGGACGCCCGGATGGGCGGCAAGCGGTCCTCTCTGGGGCCGGCGACGGGAGAGCGCAGCAGCTGGGGTCGCGCCAGGTGGGCGGTGAGCCATTGGCGCACGGCGTCGCTCTCACCCACCCCAGCGGCCTTGGCATGTGCGAGCAGCGAGGCACGCAGGGTTGCTGGGAGTGGCACCTTCGGAAGGACGGCCGACAGAGGGGGTTTCGGCACCAGGTTCACAGCCTTGCCCTGACCTTCGGCGCAGTTTTCGTGGCATCTGGTAGCGTCTCCTCCAAGCGCTTTTCCTCTTGTTCCGCCTTCCATTGGCGCAAGCGATCCCGCATTTCTGGGCGTTGCCGTTCAAGCCACGCATCAGGGTGCGTCTTCTCCTCTGGAGCAAACTTTCGCACCCATGCCTCAACATGGGGGTCTGCCCCCGCCTCCAGCAACACATCGAGCAACTCAACATTGCCCTTAAGGTAAGCCGAAAAGATGGGCACCCAGATACCCTCCTCCTCGGAGAAATCTTGCGCGGAACGCTCGGCATTCGGATCTGCCCCAGCCGCCAACAGCACGCGACAGACGGCCACCCGCCCACATCGTGCAGCCAGGTGAAGCGCGGTCTCTCCGCCTTCCTTCTCCCGAGCATTCACATCGGCGCCTTCAGCAATCAGTTGCTGAAGTTCATCCAGATAGAATCGTTCCCGTTCCTTGTGGCGAAACCGCAACAACCGAAAGATAGGCGGCTCCTTCCACAACCGCTGCCACCGCTTAGTCCTGACACCCACGCGAATTCCGAGGCGCTCCAATACCCTTAGGTAGGGGATCAAGAGGGGGGAAAACGTCGTAAAGAGGAAGAAGTCCACTCGCGCCTTACAGGGGTCGTCATCCAAGCCCTTTCTGGGATCACGAAACTCTTCGATCCACCATTTCACTCGCCCCCAAGGATTGAGATCACGAAGCTCTTCGATCCACCATTTCACCCGTTTCCTGATTCCATTGATTGGTTTCACAACGGCCTCCCTGGGCCCCCGGCTCGCCGCTTGTCCGTGACAAGGGTCGGCTTTTCGGGGAGCAGCATGCCGTTGAAGTCGAGGGGAACCCCGATGGGGTTTGCCCCACCAATTGGGAATCCCAGCTCCCGCGTCATGGCGATAGCGCGCTCGATGGCTTGCACATAGGCCCGCCTCCGCCGCCGGCTATCGATTCCCATTTCTGCCTGGATGGCCACGAGCATCGGCAACGGAATGCGAAGCTCAAAGGCGATCTGCCCGTTGCTGGTGTCGGGAAGCCCCGATTGGGTTTCGATCACCCGCAAGGCGTGGCAACCCAGGTTAAGGCTTCTCGCATGCCCCGTGGGGGTGCGCCAAGTCACGGCAATCGCGGCGTTCTTTCGCTCGGGGTAGACGGTCACGGTGTAGAGCTCGGCGTTTCGGGTGGGTGGACGTTTCGACCGCTTCAGCGTTTTTCCTCCCGCCCCATCAATGGTTTTCGTGATCCCCATCCCCGTCTCCCCCATGGAATACATTTGTATCCCTTCAACCCCATGCAAGCAGATAAGATCCATCTGTCCAGTGGGCATTCCCGACTAAAGCGAAAAACTGCTGGGGTTGCCCGACAGTTTTTCAAACTCCTGCCCCCTTGCGCGTTTCCGCTGCCGCGGTAAACCAGTGGGAAAGGAGGACGCATGGCCAACGCCGACTTGCTCGCTGCAATCCAGCAACGCAACCCCGCTCAGGTGGCTGCGGCGATCGGGCGCGGGGCCCAACCCAACGCGCACGACGCCCGGGGCTACTCGCCGTTCCACGTCGCCCTGCTCACCGCTGACGCACCGACTGTTCGGGCGTTGCTGGACAAAGGGGCTGATCCGTTGGTGCGCACGAACCTGGCCCAAGGCCGGAACATGGGCGCCAAGACCCTGGTCGCATATCGCCACGGCCGGGCGCACGCGCACCCACCGGGCAGCCGGGAGCGAGATGCAGAGTTCGCCGTGTGCGAGGCGCTGGACCGCCTGCTGGATGAGTGCGGCGCACCGGCCACGCTGGACGACACCCATTGGTGGATGAAAGGGGTCGAGGATGCGGCGGATATTGCTGCCCGGCAGGGGCGGCCGTGGAAGGCGGCAGGTTGAACTGTCCCGCTGATACAAGCCAGCAGAGGTGATTACCGCTTCCGCCATTCCCACGGCGGCACAAACTCGCTCCGCCACATTCCTACTCGCGCAGCTTGGGCATGTTGCTCAGCAGCCACATAGTCCGTGGAATACTGCCGGTAGGCCAGCGCCCACCCGTTGCTCACCAACCAAGCCTGTAAGTCGTCGTTGCCGACGAAACAACGGGCCAGGACACGCTGGTAGCGGTCCTTGCCCTTGGGGTGACAGGTGACTGGGCGCTCTGCAATCCAGTTGCTCAGCGCCAAGGCTGCTTGCTGGCCACAAGCCCATTCCTTGCCCGCGGTTCCGCATCGCTGGCTGGACTCAGGAGCATCGACTCCTTCCAGGCGGATCCGCGTGCCATGGACTTCTAGCGTGTCGGCATCGATGACCGAGCTACGCCCCGCCAAGACATTGGTGGCTGCCGGCCTTGCTGCAGGGGCCGTCGCCACTGCCATGGTTTCCGGCACTTCGCGAGGCGCACGCCACCACTGAGACGCCTTTTTCAGGCCGGTGAGGGTGGCTGCGGCCAGAATCGCCACGGCAGCCACCTGGACGAACCGCTTGGCGTTGGAATGAACAACAACCTTGCGAGCCATGGTTCAGCGCGAGAAGAGCACGAAAAAGACGACTGCAATGACCACCAAGCCCACGATCCAGACGGTGTTGTTGTTCTTCGTCACCTTGATCCGCGTTTCGCCACTGGCGGTCTTGTAAGAGTTTTCCATCGTGAAATCCGAGCCGATGGCATTCAAATCCTTGGCAGTCTGGATGTCCCGTTGCATTTCCACGGATGACGCATTGAATCGGCGCACCGCATCGGCGTCAGACTTGTCCAGGTCCAACTGCTCCTGGCCCGCCTTCAAGGCCAGCTCCTTGCGCTGCTCGGGTGTCAGCTGATTGATCAAGTCCTGGCGAAATCGCCCACTCTCGGTGCTCAATCCGGTGCCGGTCTGCTTTTTCGTCAAATCGTTGCTCATTGTCATCCCAACCAATTCGTGAACTTCTTCCACATCGACACTTTCGGAATGGCGATGTGCACCTGGATGCTTCCCTGGGGCAATTCGATGGCGTGGGTCACCGCCGTTTGGTATTCACCGAGCTGGGCGATGATCGCATCCAGCCGCTGAAACTCCACTTTCAGGTAGGCCAGCCGGCTCAACGATTCTTCGCGAATGGCCTCGGACATCAACGCCTCGGCTGCGGCAACGTCCCCGTTGGCCAACCATGAAACCCGGCCTTTCAAGCGATCGGACAGGTTGGCGGTTTCCCCGTGCGCGACCACCTCTTCGATCGCGGGTCGCAAATCCTCCCTCCACCGCTCCGGGGTAGTGCGAACATGACGGGTCATGGGCCGGAAGTTCGCATTCCGAAGCTTCTTGACCAGATCGTAGCGCACCGAATACGGCAGCCGCGGTGGAAGCAGGTTGAGCAATCGCTCAGCCACCTCTCCGCTCATCCGGACCGCACCCGATTGCCAGTTTGGGTAGGTCTTTCGGGCGTAAGCACCGGCCGACCCGCCGTAGTGGCTGGTGTATGCCTGAAACAACACTTCGAGCGAATAGGGATCCAGCGCCAGGAACAGGCGCTCTACATCCCGGTCGATGCCACCGAACGCCGTGGTCAGCTCCCTGCGCTGGGAGACGACATAGTCGCCGTAGCTGCTGTAGCGCCGCCTTCCGCGGCCCTTACGCCTTGCCATAGATCCCCCGATTTACCCCTCGAAGGAGCATATCCGAGGCGGTCCAGTCCTGCGCGTGGAACAGACGCCACGCAGTGCCCCATCGGTTTCACGGCCCGCCCACCCTCGCAGTGACAAGGGGTTGGGCCCGTTCAGCGAAATACTAAATGACGAGCGTCTGGAGGCGGAGCTAGCCTGTCCCCCCGGTGCGTCTCACCGGGTGATTCTGACTTGTAGAGACTACCGCCATGCTCGACACCACGCTTCCGCCCGGTTACCTGGGCGCCGCCCACCTCCACGCCCTGCCCTTGCATCTGCCGTTGTTGCCGGTGCGGGTCACGTGCGGCTTTCCCTCGCCTGCTGAAGACTTCTACGGCTCGCAGGACGTGCTGGACCTCAACCAGCGCGTGGTCCGAAACCCGGTGGCCACCTTCTACGTCGAAGCCGACACGGGCACCTCCATGGTCGAGTTCGGGATCTTCCCGGGCGACACCCTGGTGGTCGATCGTTCCCTCACGGCCCGCCCGGGCGACATCGTCATGGTCAACTGGGAGGGCGGCTTCACGGTGAAGCAGCTGCGCCTGCGCGCGGGCCGCTTTGAGCTCCATGCGGGCAACCCTGCCAACGCCCCCATCGTCGTCCCGGAGGACGTGGAGCTGGACGTGTGGGGCGTGGTGACCTGGTCTTTCCGCAAGCAATGGGGGCGCTGACATGGACGATGCAAGCCGCTGGAGCCAGCTCAAACCGATGGAAGGCCCGCGCTGGCCGATCCGGTGTGGCCATGCCTTCACCGCCGATGAGCTGGCACGCCTTCGCGAGGGCCTTTGGCCGCGAGATATGGACGACCGGTGGGCAGTGCATCTGGACGGGAACACGCTGCGCTGCTGGCGCTCATGGACCGGCACGTGCATCTACGAAAGCCAGGTGGCCCTGGCCGAGGACGGCACGGGGGTGGCGGTTGTCGTGGACGTGCTCGACGACGGGGACACCTACCGGCGGGCCGCCACCGACGAAGGCGAGCTGGAACGGTTCGAGGGCGTGCTGTCCCAGGTGCGGCGCCGCGAGAACGACGGTGACGCACTGGCTGGTATTGCGCTTGTGGGAGGCTGAGGTGACTTCGGTGCCCGCCAACCTATTGCTGCTCCGCCAGGGAGAAGAAACGCTCTTCGACCGCACCCTCCGCATGGTGGAGGCCTATCCGGACCTGGCCGATCACTTGGCAATCACCGAGCGGGCCATGGATGTATTGGACATGCTGCGCCAGCACTACCAAGGGAATGATGACGAACGCGCCATCAGCCATCTTGGGATCCGGGTGTTCAACGGTTTCGCAACCGCTTGGAAGCTTATGGCTTCCGGCTACTACCAGGCAGCGACCCTGATCCTGCGCGACATCATCGAGACGACCAATCTGGTCAATGCCTTCCACGTGGACCGAGCCCTTGTGGAGAAGTGGCGGAAGGCCGATCGAAAGATCCTGAAGCGTGACTTTGCTCCCGCTGCCGTGCGGAAGATATTGGACGAAGCGGCGGGGCTCGGGAAGAGTCGGCGGGAAGAGATCTACATCAAATTCTCCACCCTCGCCGGACACCCCACGCTCGATGGCTTCGCCATGCTGCGCCCCAAAGGCATGGAAGCCCACATTGGCCCATTCTCGGACCTCACGGCGCTGCGCGCCGTCGTTGAAGAGATGGGCATGCTCGCCCCACAAGCCGGGTTTGCGTTCTGCATCTACTTGGACACGTCCCTCGACACATGTCGCCAGACGGCCCAATACTTCATGACCGGAGCAATGGACTATTCCGGAAAACATCTGGGAAAGCCCTACTCAATCGAAGAGCGCGCTGAAGTCGACCGATTGTTTGGTGTGCCAACGCCCGGCTCTCACATGCGCCGGGGTGGCGCTTCGCCGCCTTGACCCTCGGGAGTGAGGCAACGCAGGTGAATCCGCTCCACATAGGCGCGCTCCTCCGGAGACATGGTTGGATCTTTCATCTTCGCCGCCGCCCACGCACACGTCCCGATTTCCAGTCCCGCCCAAGATTCTTTCTTATCTCCCACGGCACCCTCCATGTTCGGCCTCGTTGACGGAAACAATTTCTACGCCAGTTGCGAGCGGGTTTTCAATCCCTCCCTGCGCGGCCAGCCGGTGTGCATATTGTCTTCCAACGACGGGTGCGCGATCGCGAGGTCCGACGAGTGCAAACGGCTGGGCGTGAAGATGGGGCAGCCCATCCACGAGGTGCCGCCCCACATCCGGCGGCAGCTGCGAATCTTCTCGGCAAACTTCGGTCTCTACGGGGACCTATCAGGCCGCGTCGTGTCCGTGCTGCGGGAATGGTTTCCGCGCGTGGAGGTCTACTCCATTGACGAATCGTTCGTGACGTTCGACGGCGTGCCGGCGGAGCAACGCGAGGCGATGGCCCGCCAGGCCCGTGCCCAAATCCTCCAGTGGGTGGGCATTCCGTGTTGCGTGGGCATCGGCCCGACGAAGACCTTGGCCAAGCTCGCGAACAAGCTGGCGAAGAAGACTCCGCACGGGGTGGTCACCGCCCTGCCCGGTTCGCCCGAGCTGGAAACCTATCCGGTCGAAGATGTGTGGGGCGTGGGGCGCAAGCTCACGGCCAAGCTGGGCGCCGAAGGCATCCTCACCGCAGCCGACCTGGCCCGCGCCGATCCCGACACCCTGCGTGCCCGCTACGGAGTCACGCTGGCGCGCACCCAACGGGAACTCCAGGGGGTGGTGTGCAGCGACCTGGAGGAAGTGGAGCCGGAGCGCCAGCAGATCGTCGTGAGCCGCTCGTTCGGCCAAGAGGTCACTTCGCTGGAACACCTTCAGCAAGCCGTGTCCACGTTCGCCCAGCGGGCGTGCGAAAAGCTGCGGTCGCGCTCGCTGCAGGCCAGTGGGGTGTGGGTGTGGCTCAACACCAACCCCTTCAAGCCTGGCGCGGCGCAGTATCACCCCAGCAAGGCGTTCAACTTCATCGCACCCACCAGCGATACGCGCGAAGTGCTGCTGGTCGCCCAAGGGTTGGCCAAGGCCATTTGGAAGGCCGGCTACCGCTACAAGAAAGCCGGCGTGGGGTTGCTCGACCTTACGCACGGCGACGTCCACCAGGGCGACCTCTTCGCGGGCATCGACCCCCGCTCGCAAGCGCTCATGAAGGTCATGGACCGCGCCAATGCGAAGTTCGGGCGGGGCACGATGCGGCTGGCGTCGTCTGCATGGCAGCCGAAGGGGCCGGCGCTGGCCAAGCCCGTGTGGGCCATGAACCAGAAAAACTTGTCGCCGGCTTACACGACCCGGTGGGATCAGTTGGTGCGGGTCAGATGACCTGTCGGCGCGCGGACTCGGAGCTAAGCCGCCACGGCGGGGAAGCGCTCCGCGTGGTCGGGATACAGATCTACCATGAAGAACTCTCGGCGAAATCCTTCAAAGATTCCCGGGTCGCGGATCATGGCCTCAATCTGAGCTTGTGACCAAACCGCGCCATGCGCGGCAGCGCGGGCTCGCAGACGTTCCGCCTGCTGCTGAACCGCCTCTTGCGTGAGGTGGCGTTCTGCGTAACCCTCCACTATCAATCGATAAATGGTTTGCGCGCTCAGCTGCCAGAATTCCTGCCCAGCAGGGGTTGCGCGGAGGGCGTCCATCGCACGCTCTGACGAGCGTGTGATGAGCAGTGCTTGATAGAACGCAGACAGAGCCGCCTCCAGATCACCTGCAGATATCTGTCGCTTCGGAGCCAGGAATGC
This sequence comes from Stenotrophomonas sp. Steno-Z10-HUANG, assembly GCF_056393075.1. Taxonomy (NCBI): domain Bacteria; kingdom Pseudomonadati; phylum Pseudomonadota; class Gammaproteobacteria; order Lysobacterales; family Lysobacteraceae; genus Stenotrophomonas; species Stenotrophomonas sp. Steno-Z10-HUANG. The sequence goes on along the minus strand of NZ_JBWJPA010000004.1, from coordinate 291,720 downwards.
CCAGAAGGGCGCGCGGTGCTCGGCGCGAACAAAACCAGCAATCGCGCCGCCATGGCATGCGGCGACCACCACAATGAGGTTCAAGCGAGTGGCCACATTGAGGGCGACGAAAGCAGGCTTCACCTCGTCCCACGTCAACCCGGATCCGTCTGCGAACTCCAGCCCTTCTTCCCGGCCGTGGCACTCGATGTGCAGCAAAGGAACGTAGGCATCCCTGGCCGCTTGATGAGCCAGCTGGGCCAACAGATCCAGGAACGCTCCACTGGAAGGGATGCGAACGCTGGCAATGTGCGGAACGCCGCCTATCGCTTGCGCCCAGTCACGAGCATCAGCGAAAAGGCGAGCAGCGGTGTTGAGCTGACCATCCGGGAGCGAATCCACGATGAGGATCTGGTTGAAAATGGCTGTCATCGATGCCTCCCCAGCCCAGGGCTCCCGCCCTGCACCACTGGACTGCCTCCCCGCCGCCGCGTTCCGTCGTCGGGGCCCAACGCCCGCTCCAACCGCTGAAGCGCGGTCCTGGGCGTAGGCCTGGGCGGGTCAACGGGCGGCAGCTTTGCGATTGCCGCACGTGTCATCTTCGCCGCGGGCTTGGGTTTGGACGGATTGACCTTCTCGGGTGCCTTCTTAGGCGACGACCGCGGAACCGGAGTGGCAGGCGGGTCATCCAATCTGCCGATCCTTGCCGCGACCAACTTCAACTTCGCGGGAGTGTTGGCCTTGCTGAGGAACTGGCGCGCCTTGCGTTCCGCATACGCCCGGGACCACCGCATTCGGGCCATGCCCTCCTGCGTTATCTGCTCCAGGAAGGCGTCCTGAGCAGCGGTCAGGACGATGGGGCCAGCAGGAGCAGCCTTCTTCTTGGCACGCTTCTTCGCAGGCTTGGGTTTCGGCCCTTTCTTCACCGCGTTTCTGGAGGGTGCCTGCCTATGCACAACCCCTGACGTCATTGTTCGGGCCTCGAAGCGAGCCCTTTCGTCGCAGGGGATGTCTGATGGCAAGCGAGGTCCTTGTTCCAAGCTTTCTCGAACTCGTCCGGCACATCCAACGCCGCATCCTCGTCAAAAGTCACGGTCGATGGCAACTCACGCCAGAACAACTCAATGGCCGCAGCGAACTGTTCGACCTGGTCATCGGTCACTTCCAGGTCGGTGTCGTCGATGAAACTCCAACCGTGAGCACTTGCTCGCAGGAATTCAGGGTAGCGCTGGCGGAGTTCATCCAACGACCTCCCCTCTCCGTGCTTGAACACGTTGACGACCAGCCTCATGGCTTCGATGCGTGGGTAACAGGCCAAACCGGATAGGTCCAATCCGATTGCGGCAAGCAGTCGCTCCAGTTTGGCGCTATCCAGCTTCCAGAGCGCACGCCGAGTGTGGTCGCCGATCACTAACCGCGGCCACCTGAATTCCCGGACTAGGAAACGCCGAAAAGTCTTGTCCCAGTGGTGATACATGCCGGCCACGACGCTCAGGCGCGTCCGGTCATGCATGTCGCTCAGCAACTGGTAGAGCTCCACGCCGTGGTCGCGAGCGGCATCTGCAAGGTCCCCTGGATCGTCCCACTCCGGATCAAAGGACTGGCCACTGCGCTCCCAGTGCTCGGTTTCCGCTTGCTCGGCCTCTGCCTCGATGTTGGCAAACTGGGACAGGAGCCTGACTTTGGCCTGCTCAACGTAGAACCGATGTTCGGAAATACGGAGCTCGCGCTCCGAGTCCATCAGTTGAAAGGCGTTCCATTTCCGATTATCCATTGGACTGCTTCTCAAGGGGTGCTCAAGGTTTCAAGCATTCCTTTACTGCCAGATCGAGGTTAGACACGTGGATTGGCGTGGGCGATCCACCTTTCATCTTCCAGATGGTGTAGCCGTCCTTGGTCGCCTTCCCGCCGATGGTCGCTTGCTTGCCCTCGGAAATGAATCGAGTGAGCAGCTTGGTGGTGCCCTCGTCTTGAATGTCGAACAGCTTACGGGCCACAGCATCGGTGAGCAGGTGAGCGCCCTTAGTGTCCAAGCAGAAAACGAACTTGCCTTTCCACACAAGGAAGTCGGGGGAGAACGAGGCACTGTCTCCCTCCGATAGCAGCGGAATACGGAAGCCGCCGTTGCTCGGGTTGCGATGCCAAGTGAGACCCACCTTGTCCAGCGCGGCAGCGAATGGGGCTTCGAACTTGTTGAGGCCGGCGTAGCGCTCGTAGAGCCCGTTGTTGAAAGCGGTTGCCTTCTTAGGCACGCGCATCGTGGAAAACGAAAACTCCCGCTCCGACTCGTAGACCAGGGAGGTCAACTGGTAGTAAGTGTTCACGATCTCCTTGGCGAGGCTTTCAGCGTAGCTGGCCGCGTTGCTGCCCGCCTCCACGCGCACATCGAACTTCGACGCCTTGAGATCGACCACCGCCAGGGCTGCGCGGGACCTCCCGCGAATCGCATTGCTAACGAGCCAGCGCAGGCGCACCCGATTGGCGTGGCCACTGGTGATCCAGTCCTGGTCACCCTCCTTGTCCAGGTTGGCAATATCCACCGTCTCGGTCTTGCGGTGGGCGTCGCCTTGCGTGTCGGCATCCCCCTCCTTGAAGGTAGGGAACTGGGCCACCAGGGCGGCAATGGCATCCACCGCGTCGTCGGCATCCGCGTGGACCTGGTGGAGAACGACGGCCACGTCCTCCTTGGGCTCCAGGTCCTCGGAGCCGCCCTCGCCGCCTCCGTAGGTGTGGACGATCTCAATAGCGGCGCCGGACTCCTGGAGCTTGGCGCGCACTGCTTCGATGGACTCGGTAAACACGTTCTTCTTGTCCACGCGCAAGAAGAAGTGGGCGCTGTTTAGCAGAGGGGTATCGTAGTGCTGGGCGTCGTATTGGCGCAGCACCCGGCCAATGATCTGCTCAACCTTGATCTGCGAGCCCATCGACTTATCGATGTAACCCAGGTAGCAGGCGGGATCATCCCACCCCTCCTGCAGACCTTGGTTGAAGATGATGTGCTGGAAGTTGCCGGCCTGGAACTCGTCGAAGTCGCTCTCGCCCTTGGAGAACAGGTTCACGTCCTCCGGCTTGTTGCCCTCGGCAAACTTCAAATCCGCGTAGATGGCGACACTCGCAGGATCCACCTGCTTCTGCTCGACCAGGTAGCGCCAGATGCGAATGGGCGGAGCGTTACGGTGCTCAAAAGGCTTGGTGTGGTCGTCCTTATCGCCGTCGTCGGTGATGTTGGTTTTGCACACATAGATTGCCTTAGGCACGAACCCTAGAGCTCGGGCATCGATCTCCTGCTCGATGAGCTGCAGGCGGTCGTAGAGGTCGTCCAGGCAACGCTCCATAGGCGCAGTGGTGCCGTCAAACTGGATCGAAGTCTTGATCAACTCGGCATCGATGACCGCACTGCTTTCGACTGCGGTGATGGCAAACGCGTTGGCATCCGGCTTGCCGTCCTTGTCCACTGCCTTGAGCTTTGCAAACCGCTCAAGTCCGTCGCCCTCGTCCGCCGCCTCTTCCACCCACCCTTCCTGGGGCACCAGCACGGTCTTGGCAAAGTTCGCGGGCAACTTGAGAGTGGCACTGGCCAGCAGGTAAGCCTCGGGCTCCAGTTCAGCCAGAATCTTCGTTTGTTGCTCAGAGAGGTTGTGCCCTTCGTCGTAGACGATGATGAGTGGGCGCCTTAGGCCACCAGCATCGCGAGCGATGAGGCGTTCCCACGGCGACTGGTCGCCGAACAGGTCCTGGTCCTTCTTGTAGATGTTCAGCGCGCCGTCGGCCTGTTCCTTGTTGTTGAACAGTCCCGTGGTGGCCATCACGATGAGCGGCGTGCTGCCATCGGCGATCAAGCCTGGCTCCAACTGGCCGGCGCGGATGACGCGGAAGGCTTCCACGATCTCCGCATACTTGCCGCCGCTGGAGAAGTTAGTGTAGGTCTGCTGGACCACCGACTTGGCCTTGCTCATCCAGAAGACGATGGGCTCCACACCCATATGCAACCGCATCAGGGTCACGGCCTCGGCCAGCACAGGGGTCTTGCCAGCGCCGGTGATGGCGGACAGCGCCTGATAGAACGGCCGCGGCAACGAGCCCCTGTAGGTGGGGCGGTAGGCGTGGCCAGCAAAGTAGGCGTATCGGTCGGAGATCTGCTCGGCGGCGCGAACCTGGAAGGGCTTTAACTCAATCTGCATCCGTGCCACCTTCGTTGTTGTATGCGTCCGCTCGCGAGTTGAAGCCAATGTGCTCCAGAACCTTGTCCGGAATCTTGTAGAACTCGATATCGTTGCCCGTGTAGGGAGCCAGGGACGCATAGACGTGGTAGCGGCCCGCCAGTCCAGCAGCCTTCGCTTCCTGGACGATCTCTTTGAATACCGCGCGGGTAAGAGTGGAAGGCTGGTCCGGAGCGGTCCATACCAGGAAAAATCCTTCGTTGCGGGAGTTCACGGCGAACAGGTGCTTGTGCTCGCCAACGGGGAGTCGGCGCAGATAAGACTTGGCCTTGTCGTTGCGATCCCAATAGCTGACCAGCAACAGGTCCATCATTTCCTCGCGGGCCAAGGCATTCACGGCATTGGCGTCCACCTTTTCTCGCTTGAGGGTGAAATAGCGGAAGCCGCCACCCAAGGGCTCGCGATCGCCGGACTTCCACTTGCCAGTGATGACGCGCTTGACTCGGTCGGCGGTGAGCGTCTTGGCGTAGTGGTCGCCCTTCTCGTCGTTGCCCTGCTCAATGAGAATGAAACGTCGGGTAGCTTCGGACTCCTTATTGAGTTCCAGCACGGCGTGGCCGGTAGTTCCCGACCCGGCGAACGGGTCCAACACTAGACCATCGGGCTTGCACCAGATTTGGATTATCTTCTTAATCAAGCGCATTGGCTTGACGGTGCGGAAATTGTGGCCTTTCCCAACGATGGCAGTTAGTTCATTTACTCCAGTCTGGCTATGCCCGGACTCGTTGTGTTCCCACGACTGCGCTCCAAGAGCCAAGGGATCTTCATAATCCTCATCGGCCCAGTAAGTCATCGGCACTTTACCCTTGCGAATGTCATTGAGGTAACGCTTAAGACGCGGACCGCCTTCACCTTTCGACGTGAATATCAGACGTGGCCAACCACCCTTAGCTAATTTTGAGCGTGCAGCCTTTCTAGCCGCTGTTAATACAGCTGACGGACCACTGGGCTCCCCGCTGATAAATTTAGCCCCCTTAAGAACGAGAGCCTTGACCCTAATGACTTTTCCAGACTTCTCGTCTACGAACTCGTTGCCGTCGTCGATCCATTTTTCCTCATAGCTTGAACCCCACTCTTCCAGCCATGACTTCATGCTCTTCTTTTCATTACGCCAATGCGTTCCATCGGGCGGATAGAAAAGTGCACCAGTGAAAGGGCTTTGTATGGCATACACCATCTTTGGATGAGTGTCGGAGCCAGCACCACATGGATTATCTGACGCCCAGGCTCCGTTCGGATCATTGTCATCGTTGGTGTAACGAGCATTCATCTGCTCCGTCCGATCAAGGAGCGCAGTTCTTGCTCGATCAGCATCCTTTGCATAAACCAAAACATATTCTGTAGCAGTGGACACGCCCCCCTTCTTGCCGCCTGTATCACTCTTGGGCGAATACGCTTTTTGCCAATTGATGATGGCAATCCTGTTCTCCTCATGGAACAGCTCATCCATTAGCGTTCCCAATCGGAAAAGCTCGCGGTGATCGATGCAGATAGCGATGACGCCGCCGGGCTTAAGCATTTCGCGCATCATCCATAGGCGCGGCGTCATAAAGCGCAACCACTTGCTATGGCGCGAACCGTCGTCCTTGGCCACCAGCTCGCCCATATCCGGGTCGTTGGGGTCCTTGTCCCACTTGTCGTTGTAGCGGAAATCTTCACCCGTGTTGTAGGGCGGATCGGTCAGCACAAGGTCCACTTGGCCGCGATACTTGTAGAGCGTGACCATCGCCGCAAGGTTTTCGCCGTCCCACAACTCGTTGGCGACTTCTTCTGCAGCGCTGTCAATGGTTGCCCGCTTGTTGAGTTCGCACATGCGGGGCTTGACCTGACGCACGATCTGCCAGGGCGCTGCGCGCCCGGTGTAGTTCAGAACGATGCCGTCCTTCCCCGCCTCGGCCCGTTCCGCGTCGTGCTCTTGCAGCAGCTTGATGAGCGCTGACCTGGGCAGTTCCTCGTATTTCATTCCACTCGCCTTCGTTTCTCGTCGCGGACCAGCCGCAAAAAAATGGCCCAGTTCGGCCATGAGCTCGGCGTTCTCGCAACCCCTGAGACGCGTGGTCGGAAAATAGCTCGTCCCTGTCTCATAGACTGCGCCGCCGCACAGCCGTTGCACCCCACACGGGTCGCAACTTGCCCCCGCCCCATTCTCACCGCAGCCAATACAATCAGCAAGTTAGTGTCTTTTAGAACATCCAGGTGTCCTGCAAGCCGTTGAACTGCAATGGTGCCGATCGAATGACTGCTCACCTCGGAGCCACCGCTGCGCACACACGGCGCGTCATTCACTGACAGGTGAGTCGCGCCACCGTTTGCGCAGACCCAAGGTCTGGTGGCAGCAGGGCCTTGCAGACCCCCGTCACCTCAACCACCTGCCCCGGCACCGGGTGCTTCAGGTAGAGCACCCCGTCGTAGCCGACTTGGGTGGTCTCGGTCGCTGTCTTGGCCACCGTGCCCGCCTCGAGGGCCGGGCCGGTGAGGCGGAAGGTGCGGGCGGTTTCGGTGAGCACGGGGAAAGTTAGGTGCATGCCGGATTGGCGGCCCGCGGTGGCGGTTTGTTCGATCTCGGCCAACTGGGTGCCCAGCGGCAGCGCCCTGTCGTCCACGCGAACCTCGGTGGACACCATCGGGGTCACCTCGCCCACCACCAAGCGGCCCTGGGCGTTGGTTTTCCCCGCCAAGCGGCCGCCCACCCTCACCGGCACCCCAGGTTGGCCCGGCACGTCCACCACCAGGAAGGATTCGGCTGGACCCAGGAACGTGACGCCCTGTCGGTCCAGGTGGACGGCGCCGGCCATCGAACCGGAAGCCCAAGTGCCGCGGGGACCGTGCTCGGCGTTGATCTGGGCCCACCCTGCCGGGGTGGTCCAAGCGGCGCTGGCCCGGGCCGTCCGGCCAGTTGCTCCATCGTCCACCGAAGCGGACAGCCCCACCGGAGTTCCTCTTACCGTGGGCCGGGCGCGCCCATGGACGGCCCAGGCGGAGGCATCGGGGGCCTGCCGAACCCTGACGCTCACGCCCTTGCCTCGGCCGAAATCGTAGCTGTAACCCACCTCCACGCGGGTTTCCTTGCGATCCAGATCCCGCAGGGCCGAGACGGCCAGGGCGTGCCCGTTGCCACGCCAAGTCAGCCCGGCGTCGGCGTAGGCGGTGCGAAAGAGCGGCGTGCGCACGTCGGAGAACCCTGCTCGAAGCGACCACTGGGGCGTGGGCCGCCAGAACACCGAGCCCCGCGTCCGCTGCTCGATCTCCACCGCCCCGGGAGCGCGCAGGCGCCAATAGTCCTGCTGGCGTTCGTGCTCCATGCGCAGGCCAAAGCGGGGGCCGCGGTAGTCGTAAGCCATCGCCTGCCGTTGTCCACCTTGGGTGGAGGTGCCGACTTCCAGATCCAGCGTGCCGTAAGTTCCAAGCACGGTGGTGGCTCCCAACGCCAGGTTGGCTTTCCCGTCCGATGAGGTTTGAGCGGTGGCGCGCAGGGTCCACCGGTCGTTGAAGCCCCAGGCCACCGACCCTGTCGCTCCCAATGTTCCGTAATCGTTCTCCCCATCACGCACCCGGCCGGCGGCGACCTCCCACGTGGTCAGTCCTTTGCGAAGCAGGGTGGGCGCCACGTAGAAGCGCTGATCGCTCACCACCGTTTCGCGCCCGTAACGGTCTCGCACCACCACCTGGGTCTGCTGCGCACCGGTCCCCAAGGCGCTGCCATCGGCCGTGAACGGCCCCTTCCCCACTTGGCCTTGCAACACCCGGGCGCGGTTGGCCAAGACGTCCACCGTGGTCGGATCGAGCGCAACGCCGCCCAGCATTGGGACCGGATACGTGGGCGTCAACGGATCCAAGCCTCGCGGATCCTTGGCCACTCGCACCCCACCCAGGTTGACCGGAGAGGATGAGGGGCCGGCGAACACATCGCCGGCCTGGTAGGTCAGCAGCCGCCGGGGATCGTCTTTCTGCCAGCGCGTCACGCCGCGGACATAGCTGGTGCCCGCCGCGTCGGCGTTGAGCTGCCCGCTGGTGCTGATGACCCCCCAACGCCCCGCCTTGCGGACCTCGTGGCCTAGGGAGAGCGCCTGCTCCTGATCGGACACCAGGCCCGAAACGCTGTAGTTCACCAGCACCCCGGGAGCAGGTGGCGCCATCGGGCCGCGCTCGGTGCGAACATGCCCCACGTGTTGAGCCTTGAGCCGATCGGCTGGCAAATTCAATGCGACCGTGGCGGTGGCCTCGTCCACAACAAAGCCCACGCCGAGCGCTTGGGCGCTCATGGGCCCCGTCTGGTCCATCGGGAGTTGGAGTCCGACCTCGCGCCACGTCGCCGGATCGGCGAACCACTCCCCGCCTTGTTGCCAGAACGTGAGTGGGTCCGCCTTGGCCTTGCCCCCGATGACCGGCACCAGGAACGCAGGCTCCACTCCGTCGGGCACCGCAGCGCCGGCCGACGATGCAGCCCACAACAACAAGGCCAAGGCGTGGCCTCGCATGGGTCACCGATCCACGGGGACGGTGATCGGCTGGCCGTTGATGGTGATCGAAAGGACCTCGGCGCGCTGACCGGGCTGGGTCTCGTAAGTCATCGATGCACCCGGCAGCGTCCAACCCAATGCACCGTCGCGCCAAGGCGTGCCCGCGGCGGGGCCGATGGACGAGACGCGGGCCGCGGTCTCGCCGTGGTTCGTCAGTCGATAGCCGTTCGTAACCGCCTGGACGGTGACCCTGGGCGCGGGCGCGTTCGTAAGCTCGAAAGCCACAGGCAAGTCCTGGTTGACCAGCAACTGAACGCCTTGGGCGTCAGGATCCTTGAGCTGCATCAGGAGCACGCGGTAGTAGCGCCGCTCCCCCACTCCGCCCACCCGCATCAGCCGAGCGGTGCGCTTGGATCGAGGCGGCACCTCCACCAGGGTGGGTGCGCCAACGATTTCTGACGTGGGGGCGAACACGTTTTTCCCCGTGGTCTGATCCCACCCCACGGCTTTCACCTGGTAACGCACCGCGGTGTCGCCGTTGTTGTGCAGCGTCACGGCAACGTGCTTGGCGGAGGTATCGGCCATGAGGGTGGTCGGGCCGACGGAAATGGAACCGGCTGAGGCAGAAAACGACAGCAAGCACGCGGCAGCCATGGCCAGGTGTTGTTGGGGATGCGTCATGGGGTCTCCTCTACAAGGTCTCCTTTCAAGCTAGATCGGAATGAATTTCCGTCAACCCATGCCTACTCATCTTTTCAACACAAAAAAAGCCCCCGGCAACAACCGGGGGCAGGCCAACGGCGGGGATCAGTTGTAAGTGGCAGTGATGGTGACCGTGTCGGTGTAGTTGCCACCCACGGCCTGCTTGAGCGCGAGGAACTTCACCGCGAATTCGTGGGTCTGCACCTCACCGTTGCCGGTGCCCGCGAACGCATCGACTCCATCGCCCCACACTTGTGTGCCCGGAATGTCCTTGAACAAGCCATAGGGGATGAAGGCTCCAGCTCCGTTGGTCACGGCGCGGTAGGTTTCGTAACCCGCCAATGCACCGAAGTTCTGACCCTGCCCCGGGGAGATGGAGTAAGTGGTTCCCTGGTTGCAGGTGATGCTCAGCGAAGAATTAACGGCGGAATTGTTGGAAGTGCCCGACCAATCCAGATCGGTGACCGAATAAACGAACAAATTGCAGCTGTTGTTCAAGGTGCCCTGAATGTTCAGGTCAGCCGTGGTGTCGCCGGCGAAAGCCGGGGCCGCCAGAGCGACCAAGGCGATGGGGAGGATGGAACGGAGGATGGACTTGCGATTCATGGGTATCGGCTCCTTGTTAGGAATGTGAGTAGGGGTGAGTGGCCCGACATGGACCATCCCTCTACCGATACCTGGAATCGGCGAGTTGGCAAGGGGTGCCGAAAGAACGGCGAAAGAATCTCATAGGCGGGCGCGGGGTTTCGGTGGCGCATCGGCCACTGGCACGGTATCAAGTTTCCCGGCTAAGCTCCGCGCACGCTTGCGAGCTTCCCACTTGGCTTGCACCTGGCCGCGCGAATCTTTTTCACCGCTGAATCGAGCAAGAAACCTCAGCGTTTTACGATGCGACTTGAGGACAAGAAGCCTTTGTTGAACATCTGAGAAATCAAAGTCGAACAACAATCGGCGTTCTGGCAGAGAAAAATCTAGATCGAAGCTCATCTTGGTCACCACTGACGTTGCTCAATGCAGACCTCACCCTCCCCGTCGTGAAACAAGTCCCCCTGGACGGGCGGCTGCAGATTCTTGAGCTCGGCCTGGATCAGCAACGCCAGCCCCAACGCATCATCGGCAGAACCGTTGGTGTTCAATGGTTCATCGTCACGTCCCCAGTCGCGCAGGCGCTGCATCGCGAGTATGGCCTGGAGATAGGCGTGGGGTTGGCCGGAGAGCGTGGACACCAGGGGATCAATCTCCTGGGCAATGGTGTCCAGGAACATCCCGGTGGGTTCTGCGAACGCCAGGAACTCACGGATGCCCTGGCGCGTGGCAGAGGAAACGGACGTGGCCAGCGTGGGCGAAACATGCCGGAGCAGTATCAGAGCCCTCCCAGCCCTGCTGGTGGAGGAGAACAACCAATTGTCCTCTGTTAAATCTCCAACTGAGCAGTCGGGAATTCTTCCTGAATCAGAAATCCATGTCGTAAAAGCGAACTCATAGAGAGGCCGCCCATCAGCATCCAGCATGGCATGCAGAGATATTGCCTGGTCAAGAATAAGGCCCTCCACCCCTTCGCTGAAATCATCTGGCTTACTCTTCAACAGAGCGGAAACAAGAGCATCCCCAAGATCCCCGGTATATTCCAGGGATGATTCGACGTATGTTGAAAGGCCGGCGAAATGTTTGGGGTTTTCTGCAGCTAAAGCATGAACCCTCTCTCTCGCCTCCCTTGCTGTAACGGTGCTGGTGAACAATGAATCATTTTGATCGTGGTTGCTCATGAAGGGCTCCTTGAATCCGCAATAAAAGGCTCAGGCCTCGGCCAGGACGTTGAACAGAATCTCGTCGTCCTCGCCATAAACCGGTTGGGGGGCCAGGCCGTAGGGGCTGGTGATCCAGAACGGGGCTTTCGAGAAGTCGAACCGCTTCTCCTCGTCCTCGTCGGCCCAATCGGCTTGGTCCGCAAGAATGTTTTCCCGGGAATTCAGATAGACCCCACACACCATTTCAATGGAGCCTTCAGCGGTGGCGGCTTGAAGGGCTTCGGCGGGGGTATAGGGTTTGATGTTCATGTTGATCTTCCTTTTTTGCGTTTGGTTAGCGGGTTGCCCTCCACACCTTCAAGGTAGATCGCCACATGAAAATGTCCATGGCTGCAATGGATCTTTTCAAGACTAAAATCAAATACTGCGTGATTTCACGCAAATATTCCTAACATCGAATGCGTGCCGAAGGCGACGCTGTCTTTCTTCCATCGAGGGTTTTTCAGATCGCCGGTCGCGCAGCGGCCGGTGGCGGCGACAGGCCTTTCCTGAGTGAGAAAGGGGGTGGTCACACCCACCCCCGTGCAGCCATCGACACGTGCGAGGTTCCCGCAACCACCAGGTGGTCCAGCACTCGAACGTCCAGCAGTGCCAGTGACTGCTTCAGGCGGGCCGTCAGGGCGCGGTCGGCCGCGCTGGGCTCCGGGTTTCCGCTGGGATGGTTGTGAAAGAAGATGACCGCCGCGGCGTTGTGGTCCAAGGCCTGCTTGGCCACGATGCGGGGGTGAACTTCGCACCCGTCGATGGTGCCCTGGAAGAGATGCTCGGTGGCGATGATGCGGTGGCGGGTGTCCAGGAAGACCACGCCGAACACCTCGTGCGGCAGGCCGGCGCAGCGGGCCTTGAGGAAGTCGGCGGCGTCGCTGGGGTCGGTGATGGCGCCCTGGCGCTGCAGGCGGCGTTCGAGGATTTGCGAGGCGGCCAGGAGGATGCCCTCCTCGTCCATCGTCAGCTGATATTGGGCCCGGATGTCGTTCGCTCGCTTCATCTGCTTTCTCCACCGGCGCGGGATGCGCCTCGTGGGAACCGATGGGCGAAGCGATCAGCAACTCCCGCACCCGGGAGCGAGCACCGCCAGGCGCGCAGCGAAGGGCCGGAACACCGTGGAGGAGGCCTGCCCTTGCGGGAGGGGCAAGCGGAGCCAAGATTCCCAGTGAAGAGGCCACTGCCCGGTGCATACTTGAAGTGAACGGCTGGCTTCAGCGACCGAAAAATAGAGTGAGGACCAGTAGGGCCGCCATGAAGAAGACGAAATAGCGCAGCCCAATGACGGTGAGAATAAGCAGAAAATAAAGCACCTCCTGCACAACGCCACCGCGATTGAACCAGCCCGGTGCATTTTCAGCGCCCCGAGCCAGACGATTCTTCCGCCAACGCTCCTTATCAAGGTTGCGCTGCTGCTCGTCGAATGTCCTTTGAAGCGAAGGGCTTCGGCGTGCGTTCCACCAGGACGCGGCGCTACGAATGAGGTTCATGGGGAGCTCCCAGGCAACCCATAGGGATCGTCCGCCACCGCTTCCCACAAGGCCTCATAGGCAGCTCGGGCTTCCGGCCCCAAGCGAGCCATGTCCGCCGTCATCGCGGCCAGGCGACGTTGAACTCGACCCCGCGCAAGCATGTCGGCGGGGAGATCCCCGGCCTCGACCAGGACGTGGCAATCGGCTTTGATGGTGTGAACAGGGACCCTCAATCGCTCGGCCAGGGACTGGACCGACTCCCCCGCGAGCACGCCCTTCTTGACCTCCATTCGGCGAGCCTTGGTCATCGCCCTCACCCTTTCGGTGCCCGATTCGGGCTTGAGCCCGAGCGCCTTCAGATCGGAATGAATGGTGGTGTCCGTGAAGCTGTAGCCCAGTTCCATGGCGAGCGCGTGCGATGCCTCAATGGCCGTCATCCCGTGACGGAATACCTTGGCCAACGTTTGGCGTCGCAGTGCTCGCATGTCCTCCCGCGCCACGTGGTAAGCAGACAGGCTCATGCGCTCATCCCCAGGGTCTGCGAGGACAAGGCGCGCTCCCGTTGGGTGACCGGATTCCAGGCGCGGTGTTCCTCCAGGTAGTGCTGGAGGCCAGCGTCGCCAACGCACCCATCGCTGCTCACCAAGGGCACCGGCCGGTCATGTAGACCATCCCGCTGCTGGGCGTAGGCCACCTGCTCCGGCTCGCCGTAAGCCATCCGGTGGGCGTCCAGCAGTCGGTCGATGGGGTCCACGTCCCGGCGGTTGACCAGCGATTCCGTGTAGAGGGCCTGGAGCAGCAGGTCGCGTTTCCCGTCGGGCAGGAAGAGGAGATCCGCAGGGTCGCGCACGTCGATCGGGCCGGGGCGGAGATGGCCGTGGGAGGTTGGGCGCTTGGGATTCATGGTTTTTCCCAGTAACCGGCGATCCACAAAATTGCGGCCACCCATAGCCCAATGGCGGCTAATGTCACCAATACGCCAATGAAGAATCCGTGCCACCAGTTGACCTGAAGCTCGTGCTCGGTGGCTCCCATTTGTCTCTTCGCCTGAATCTCCATCTGTTCAAGCCTCAGACGAAGTGAAAACAACTCGAACAACTCCTTGTCCCGTTTCGTTAGGCAGCTTTCATGTGTGGAGGCGTCCATCAGTAGGTGTCCCGATGGGATGCGCTCTGGACTGTTCCATTCCACGGACCATCTTCTGCATTGTTATTCGAACAGCCACCCCACCCACAAGCCACGTAAGGACGAGTAAACCCGTATGAAATGGGGGGCGGATTGCTGTTCAAGCAACCACCGCCACCGCAAGCCGTTCGAGGAATAGGCTTTTGGCGCGGAACCATCGGGATCGGAACCACCCGGGTCTTGCTGCCCTTCCCCACCAGGAACACCTGATCCCCCTGGCGCACGTCCACGTCGGCGTCCTGGACGACCACGACGGACAGCAGCAGTGCCCACCACCAGGCCAGGACGCAAACCCCGAAATAGAAGCCCACCACGTTCAAGCCAGCCCGCCGGCTGGGCCAGGCGTCAGCGGCCGCGCGAAACCTGCGGCCCGTCCACGTGGGCAGGAGGAAGGCGGTGCATGCCAGCACTGCCAGCCAGCCCGCGAACGCGACCGTGGTCCAAAGGGCGAACCACACGGCGGTCCAGTCCGGGCCCATCACTTGCCGCCGGTGCGGGCGCACCATTGCCGCGCGACGGGACGCAAATGGCAGTTGGTCATACCGGTGCGGCTGACCCCCCAGCCTCGAGCCTCACGCAGCCGGTCGATTTCCGCCTTTGCATCGTCTGACAAGCCCGCATCGCCAAGCTCGTCTAGGGGACGACGATCCGCTGGGATGCGGCGCGGAGTGAGCAGACCCTTCAGAAAGGCCCACATGTCAGCGAGCCACGCAACCAATGCGCGTCTGCGTCTCTTCGCCGCACGCGCCAGCTGCTTGCGTGGGGCCGCCAATGCCCGTTGAACCCACGGGCGTGAACTGCGGGTTGCTCATGGGCGGTGCTGCATCCATCGCGTGGATGCGACGTTCGAGCGCGGCGAGTGCCCCGGACGCCTCAATCGCCTCTTGGACGGTCATTCCATCAGCAATCAGCGTTTCGAGCCCTGTTCCCACACGGGTAAGTCGAGGGGCAGGGCAAGCATCGGGGTCCCAGGTCCCTACGCTGGCGTCGCATGGAGCCATGCGGGTGGGGTCCAGAAGCGCTTGGGGAATCACGGGCACCACCCGCGTCTTCTTGCCCTTGCCCACCAGGAACACGCGATCGCCTTGGCGCACCATCACGTCCGCCTCCTGGACGACGACCAGCACCCGGCCTCGCTTGTCGCTGAAATCGCGCACGTAGATTTCCAGCCCGCGCTTGCCGGTCATGGCGTTGTGGACCGCGGTGCCCGCCACCCCACCAATGACCGTGCCGGCCACCTGGGCCGCCCGGCGCTGGTCGCCCTTGACCTGGCGCGACACGCCGTAGCCCACGGCCCCACCGATGGCCGAACCGGCGTTGACCTTCTTGTCGCTCTTGAGCTCGACGGGTCGCACCATCAACACCTCACCCAATCGGGCGTCCTGGACGGACAGGGCTTCGGAGGTGCCGTAGCGGCGCGAGGAGGTGTTGTCGGCGGCGAAGGCCGAGGGGACGAGTGCGGCCAGGGCGATGGCGAGAACGATGGGTTTCAAGGGACACCTCCAATTCGTGAGTAGGTATCCCTATGCATAACTCGAATTGGTGGATCCGCAAGGGGTCAAACTTGCACGTGAACGTTTAACTTTAATAACTGGGTTGATCTTCAAGTTCTTTCGCCGGCAGTAGTCAGAGAGCCCCTGCCTGCTCACGCCAAGGTGCCTCGCAATCTTGCCGAGTGAGTGCCCTTCGTCGATCAGATCTTGCACGCGCTCCGGACCGCAGAGGCTTGGCAAGACCCCACGCAATTCTTCTGGGATTGGTTGCGATGGGCGGGGACGCTTCCAGCCGAGCTTATCCGCCGCATACCGCAGTCGCCCGACATGGACCCCGAGATGGCATGCCATCTCCTTGAAGGACTTTCCTTGAGCAACCCACGCGTCCAGATCAGCCACGCTGATGTCAATTGGCTTCTTGAAGCACCTCGTGAACGACATTGTCATTCTCTTATCATCCGCGATCGATTCAACAGCGACCTCAAGCACTTCTGCAATTGCACTTGCGCTTAGCCCTTGAGCCACCAAGGCTGGAACAATCGCCCTTCTGCGGGCCAGGACATCCGGCGGTGAGCGATAACGGACTTGCAGCCCAAGCTTTCTCCGCCGCCATGAAACGTAGGAACTCGATAGGCCAAACTCCAATTCAATCGAACGATTACTAACACCTTGCTTCAACCGCTCATCCACCTTCCGCTTTGTCTCGATCGATTTTCTGTTGATGGACCCGCTGGCCGGAACGCCCATGAACTTGAGGTCTGTATAGATCGAGAACAGTGATCTATCAAACAACTGCGCTATTTCCCTAACTGACATTCCTTCTCCCACCAAGCGAACGACTTCCTTTCTGCGCTGCTCAATGTTCATGCAACCTCCCATTACTGCTTGACCTCACTTACTCATAATGGAGAATTGCAAACACGCAAGGGGAGTCAGGCCACCATCACGTGTTCCCGCTGCTTGGTCTTCGCATGCCCCCAGGCGCAGGACTTTTCGACGCTAGGTTTTTCAAGCTCCTGCTGGGTGGCCGCCACCGGCTGCCGTTCCTGTTCCACCTTCGGCAGTGGTTCGTGGACGAGCTCGGGGACCCTCAGAAACTCCACCACCCGCTCGGCCGCTGCCGCGGCTCGAAAGAGTTCGCGGGGGTCATTGCGGAGGATCTGAATCCAGTGCTGGATGTAAGCCGCGTGCTGAGTGGGGTCGTGGCCGATGCCCAAGCGTTCGCCCATCAGCATGGACGACACTTCGGCCACCAGTTCTTCCTTCGCGTAGTCCACGGAGCCGAAGCCGCCCGTCATCGGGCGATTCAAGCGGGAGGGGAAGCCGGTCCAGTGGCCCAGTTCGTGGAGGGCGGTGGCGTAGTAGCCGCTGGCCGAGTGGAAGGTGCTGCGCTCGGGCAGGTGGATGCTATCGGTCATCGGGCGGTAGAACGCCTGGTTGCCCCCGTCGTGGCTGATCTTGGCCCCACTGTCTTGGATGACCTTCTCGCAGGCCTGGTGGATCTCCGGTTCTGGCCGCTGCGCCGTCAGCGCCAACTCCGGCAATCCGTCGATCTGGGATGCGTTGAAAACTCTGGGGAAGAACACCTTCGGGTGCGCCTTCGCGATGAGTTCCGGGTCCCCGCTCCTTTTCGCTTCTTCGACCGGTGACCAGTCCCAGAATTCGATGACGCTGGCCTTCTCGCCCTTGCGGACTTGGGCACCAACCGCCGCGGCTTGCTTGTAGGTCATCCAACGGTTGTCCTTCAGGTCCCAGGCGTTCTGCAAGGCCCAGAGGTGCAGCAGGTTGCCGCCCTTGTAGGTCTTGCCGGTCGTGGGGTTCATCGGGAGCCCCAGGTCCATGCGGGCGTCCCACGGCTGGACGAAGGGACCGGTTCCCTCCTCCATCTGGCGGATCAGGCGTTCGACGACATCGCGCGAGTGGCGCTGAAGGAAGCTTTCGTTGGTTGAATCGGACACGACAGGGATCTCCTGGGAAGAAGACGCACCCTGTCGGCGGTGCGGATGGTGGTGGGTGGGTTAATCGTGGAGGGTGACGGCTCGGCCTTGTTCCAACGCGCTCTCCAGCAATGCCATCGCTCGGTCGATGGTCAGCCGCGTGTCGGGGTCCCCATCGTCGTCCTGGAGCTGGAGGCGGATGCCGCCGGGGGTCTTGAGGACCACGAAACGGGGGGACGCCGCCAGAGCGTCCTGGCGATCGAGAGCGGGTTCGTGGAGGGCGTCGGAAAAGTCCATGGCTTCAGCATGCGACGGCGTCAGGATTTAGCAAGTCCCATACCGGTTCCTCACCAGCTTACGGGGTTTCGCTAGAATTGAGACGGGGATCGTGCAGGCTCATGCTTCTGCACCACGCTGGACTACATTTTTTACCGGTCAAAGGGGGATCACATGGATTTGGTTGTGCCACGCGATCGGGAACTCACCGACTTGCTTTCAAAAGCCTCGTCTGAGGACCTGAATGTTTTGGCTGACCTCATCACGGATGGCGGTAAGGGACGGCTCGCGCTGGACAGCTCGGTAAAGGTGATCATCCTGAAGCGAAAAGAGCTAGGCGACCTGCAGTCGATAGCTGACGTCCTCGAATCTGAAATTCGCGCATTTGGGGGCAATACGCTGGCCAACCTCTTTCGCTCAGAGAAGGTTAGCTACAAAGAAATTTCAATGGATGTCGCTAAAGAGCTTGGTGGAAAGCCAACCCAGGACCACGATATCTTCGGTGTAGAAGATATAGCTATCGAAGGCGCGGTATTGAAGTTTGAAGGCAAGTCACCCGACCTTTCAGACATGATTCCTAGCGTATTGACTGCGAAGTTAGGCCCAATCGTCAGCTCTCTGGTCGTTGCCTCTGGGAGCCTGGTGGGATCCACAGCTACGGCGGGTGCTACTGGGGTAGCAGGATTCATAGGAGGCAGAGCAGCATCACTGGTTGCTCCCCCACTCGCAGTGATTGCCGCAGGAACAGCGCTCTATCAGGCCTCTTCTCCTGCAACGAGAATTACTATGCCGGCCGTTCTTCAAATCGCGAAGATCCGACGCATCCGTTTTGAGGCCGATTTGGCCAACTACCACAAGGCACTAGAAGCATGCATGTAAGTCCAGACTCCCTCGTGCGTTCGCTACCCGAACTACCTGACATTCTTGCCAAGCTTGCAGATGGAGCCTACACGCTTCACGGTGGTGTCGTTCGGCATGCTGCAGGAACGGGTCGAGGTGGGCAGATTGTTGGTCACCTCCTTTTCCCAGGCGATTCCATGCAGACGCAGCAGCGACTTCAGGAGCTGCAGTCAACGATATCCAACGGGATGAACACACTGCAGAGCGGCATGGAAGGCCTTCAGCAGAGCATGAATGTTCTTCAGGGCCTTCAAACCGCCAATTTGGTGATGACAGGACTGAATCTAGCTGTCACGACAGCCGGCTTCGTCATCGTGTGCAAGAAGCTCAACAAGATCAGCGCGCAGATTGAGGCGCAGTCTGAAGGGATCGCTCGCACGCTACACGTCGTTGGACAAATTCATGAAAGAAGCCTGCTGAACGATGAAGCCAGGTTTCGGTCTTTGATCCTTTCTACACAACAGTTCTGCGAACAAGGAGATGTGGCTTATCTCAAATCGCTGATACCCCAGTTCCATCAGGAATATCAGTTCACCAAGCTGGTGCTTGAACGCAATGCCCTGATCGGAGCAAGTAATCTTGACAACTTCAATGAGCTTGAGCTTCTTCAGAGCCGCCTCATTAATCTTGGGCTAGGATTGACTCATGTTCAAATGAAGACTGGAGCACCAGCCTTTGGCAGGGCAACACTGATTGAGCTTTCCAGCGACATCAGCTCCCTCAACGCCAAGCGAATTGAAGCCATGCGCAGCGTCGATGTAGCGACTCGAATGAAGCAAGCGCAATTGACAAAGATTTCCGACTTCTTGAAATCCGGACGCGACATGACTCCTGCAATTACATATCAGGCCGATGTCATCGAACTTGACTCTCGTCGTCCGGGCTTGCTGCAACAAGCTCAAGATTCCAGAGAAATCCTGTTGGTCGCTGCCTGATAGCCATTCGCTCGCACGGAGCCCCGGCTGGACATTGCAACCATCACAAGCGCATCCGCTGACGTGGCGCTTGCTGGACAGCCGCTGGCTGCGCCTGGACCTCCTCACGCGGATTCCAGACCGCACCGCCGATCACCATGGAAGGTGTGTTGGGGGCGCTCGCATGGGGAGCCGCGGATGAGGCCTGGTTCAACCGTTCTTCTAGATGCTTCTGCCGCTCGGTGGCGCGCATCTCGTGGGCCCGATGGTGGACCACAGCCTCTTCCACGCCCGCCTTCGTCATGACCGCCCGATCGCTGTCGTTCGGCTCGTAGCCTTGGTTCAACAGAAAGGCCGCGATGTCCATGCCTTGCTGGCCCTTGAGCACACCCACCGCACTGGCGAAGGGTGAGTGAGAGGCGTCCAACGGGGAACCGTGGGCGACGAGCAGTTTGGCCATGTCCAGCGTGCCGGCGTAGTTGAGTGGGATCAGAGCGGTGGCCGAATGGAGCACGTCCCCGGTGGGAAGCAGGTTCTTCAGCGTTTCCGTGGTTCGATCCTTGGCGCCCACGTCGGCCCCTGCGGCCAGCAAGCGTTCGGCGCACCCCAGGTGGTCGGGGCGGTTGGGCGTTGAGCAGCTCGTTCCAGCTTGAACGGCAAGGTGAAGCGCCGTCGTGCCGCTGAACTGGGTCTCCACTGTCACGCCGATATCGAGCTTCAGATAGCCCAGCTTCTTGCCGGACTCGCTCCTGCTGGTGACGTGGTCGATTCGGGCGTTCACGTCGGCGCCGACGTCGATCAAGGCCTCCAGTGCATCTTTTGACCCGTAGAGCGCGGCTTGGCACAGCGGGGTCCGCCCTTCGAAGGCTGGACGCTCCAGCTCTGCCCCTGCCTTCACCAAGGTGCGCACCACTTCGGGATGGTTGAACCGCGCGGCATAGTGAAGTGGCGTGTTGTTCGTCTTGTCGACCGCGTCCAGTGGGGCGCCGGCCTCGAGGAGCAAGGCGCACACGGCCGGATGACCTCCTTGGGCGGCTTCGTGTAGCGGGGTGAACTTGTCTGCGTCAGCGAAGGCGGGGTCGGCGCCCGCTGCCAGCAGCCGGCGGCATTCGTCGAGGTTCCCCAGGTTGGCGGCTACGGCCAGGCGGGCTTGAAGGTCAGGATTGGGGTTCATACAGGCGTCTCCAGGTCGGCTAGGTCCCGCAGCGGCTTGATGCCAGCAATCCGAATCTCGGCCACACGTGGTTTCTTGCCCCCATGGGAGATCTGGTAGATGCCGGCCTCCGGGAACTTCTCGCGAACGCGCTTCCAGAAGTCCTCGGCGTTGACGGGCTTCTTGCCCAGCTCCTCCAACACGTATTGGCGGTAGTCGGCGTAGATGGCGGTCTTGTCGGTGCAGACACCGCTGTCGTAGGCCGCATCCCGGTCAGCCATGTAGGCCATCGTGGTGTCCGACTCCATCCGGTTCTGCTCAGCCAGCGCCAGCACGGCGTCGGGCAGCTTCTCGGAAAACCCGCCCCGCTCCATGAGGCGCAGCGCGCCTTCCAGCACCCAGTCCAGCACCTGGGCCATCTCCTCCTCGCTTTCGGTGATCTGGAGGTGGAAGTCAGGCTCACGCTTCTTTCCATTTCCACCCTTCGCACACTCATGGGCCTTCTCACCCATCCGAACGTTGAAGGGGATGGCCAGAACCTTTCGCCAGAACCCGTGCTCGTGCCCTGACACCGTGAACCAGGAGTTGACGCTGGCGAACAGGGTTCCGATCGGGAGCGTGGTGTAGGCGTCCTTGCGCTTGGCCTCGACCTGGATGGGGTCACGCGAAATGAGCGCTTTCAGCACTTCCTGGATAGAAGCGGCCAGGACCTTTGGCGTCTCCGTGACGATGTAGGCGCTTTTGCCCACCAACGGGGCCATGGCGAAAGTGCCGTCCAGCTTCTCCAGGCGAAGCGACACGTTTCGGGGATGAAGGGCGCGCAGGATGTGAAGGAACGTGGACTTGCCATTGCTGCCCGACCCAACCAGGAAGAACGCTTTCTCAAAGCAGATCGACATCAGCGAGCTGGCCACCGCCTCCTGAAGGAGCGCACGCACCTCCAGGTCAGGCTGGAAGAGATCCAGGTATTGACCGAACTTCGAATTGGGGTTCAACGGCATGGGGGTGTAGTAGCCATCGCCGTCAACCTGATCCATCCGCAGCTTGGCCGGAACTTGGTAAGTGATGCCATAGTCCTTGTTCGGCGCAAGCACCCGGATTCGCGCCCGGGAGGGAGCCACGTCTTCCGGAAACAAGATGGCCTGCCTCAGCCCCAAGCTCTGACCGTAGGTGGGTGAGAAGACGTCTTGATCGACCACCACTTCACCACCATCTGCCGCCTCAGCGCGGCTCGGTTCGTCCGGCTTGACGATCTCAAGGTAGCCACCCTTGAGGGGAACGATGGCCCGGCGATCGGACTTCTTGGGCAGCCAGCTTTTCCGATCCCCCATCAACTCCAGCACGGCGGTGTTGATGCAACTGGTGGCGTGACCTGCGTTCGCCTTGTCCTTGCGCTCCAATCGAAGCCAGGAAAGCGCCTTGGCGGCCATGTCTTTCTCGGAGCACCGATCCCAGTAGCCTTGCTCGGGCAGCCAACGAAAGAAGCTGCAATCGTCGTCGCCATCCGGCAGCTTGCCGCCGATCGCATACTCTTCCGTGGCTTTCAGGTGGTCGGCGAAATCGGCCTCAAACGCTTGGTCACTCAAGGTTGCTTTGGGCGCTGGCGCGCCAAAGGCCGCCTTGGGCGCCGCATTTCCCCGGAAGGAAAGAATGTTGGTGGGGCGTCCATTGACACCCGAAGTTGGTGTTGTATCGTTCATGTGTGTGTTGTCCCTTTCAAACCCCGGTTGCCGCCGGGGTTTTTTATTGGTTACGCGGCCTGCTGGACGCGACTCATCCATTCCACCAGCGCTTGGCGCATGGCTTCTGATGGCGTTTTGCCCTGGGAATCAGCCGCCGCTTGTAGCCGCTGCTTGAACGCCCGGCTTACCCGAGCCTTCAACAATTCGTCTCGCGGTTGAGTCGCCTTCTTCGATGTCTGGATGTTCGTCATTGCTCGTGTCCTGGATTATGTGGCCTCGTTGTGGCCACAACTCCATCCAAACAGAGCTCACGAACTTGTCCAGACCGATCTTTTGACTAAAACCAATTTCTGCTGCCTCAACAGCATTTTTTTCAAATGCGTGAGGTAGTTCGCGCTTTCAGCCCAGGGTGTAACAGGTGCTTGTTACACCCCCTGTTACCGCTGAAACCCTTACCAGACAAGGCTTGTCACGGGTGTAACAGGTGTAACAAGTGGATCCATCAATCTGAAAAACTAGACGACATTTGACGCCAGTCTCTCCAATGCACTGGGAAGTAATACCCCCCTACCCGTTACACCCGTTACAAGCACTGCCACAACTGCAAAGCCATTGAATCAACTGGAGATTGCTCCGTAACAAGCACCCGTGACGGGTGTAACAGGTGCTTGTTACTGCTAAAACAGAGACCACGCTTGACTAAACATCAATCAAACTCATCCGGCGCGACAACTCCACCATCGTTCCTTTCCACCGGTTGGTGACGTAACCCAGCTTCCGTGGCCCTGCCAGAGTATTTCCCACCCAGAGATCGACGTGCTTGAGCGGGGAGTAGTGCAGCACCTGGGCTGCCTGCAGCTGCAAAGCCGTCATCGCCACGCAGAACGGATCCAGATCTATGGCACTCACCTCGATCGTCTCGGTGGGAAATTCTTCCATTCGCGAACGAATCTGACCCAACAGCAACCCACCGGCACCGCATGCAGGCTCGTGAATCCTGATGTGGCGAGGATTTGCAGAATGAGGTTTGAATTGCCGAGAAAGTGCGGCTTGCAATTCCACCAGGTCTGGCGGCGTAAAGAACTGACCAAGTCCGTCGCCGCGTTTGGTGGCCAACAACTCGGCATGCACCCACACCAACACGTCTTCGAATGGTCGGCACTCGATCACCAATTCCGTGTAGGCCCTGATGGCATGAGCCAATGGCTCCACGGGAGGGCTGTGTTCCTTCAACGTTTGGAAACCAAGCGCGGGGCCGTTGAAGGATGCACCCAGCTTGTCGATCACCATCTCATTCCCCGCCTGGATGAAACTCACCAGGGTGTGCTGGACAAACAGCTCCATGGCTTCACGGGCGTTCCAGGGATGGTTCGGCCGCGTAGGAATTCCACGGATCGCCTCGATCAGCCTACTTGCCATCTTGGAAGACATTTCCTTAGGCGCCATGAGAGCTCTCCTTCGAAGTCATTTCCGTCATCCACTTCGCAATCACCGTTCCGAACACCGGCTTAGGCTCCAGGTGTTGAGTGATGGCGTCCTTGCACTCCACGTTGACCAGACCAATCGGCCATTCCCACACGAGTTGGTTCATGAGCAACTGAAGGGAGGTCATCGCGGCGCAAAGCGGATCCCGGTCATTGGCCATCACCACCAGATTCCTCAAGGCGTCAGGGCGACTGCCCCCCTTCAAAAGATGGTCTTGGATCTGAGCCAACAGCAGTGTTCCAGCGCCACTCGCGGGGTCCATCACCGTGACCGGCGCCGCGCTGGCTTCCTCCGTCACCTGCATGCCCTCGGGAAGAAATCGCGGAATTGCACTGGCCACGCCCCAGGGCGTGAAGTGCTGACAATCCGACTTCTGCCCCGCCCCCACGACCACATTGAACAGCTCCCCCAGCAGGCATTCGAAGGGTGCGGCGTGCTGCATGGCGGACACGTAGGCATCGGTTGCCTCCCCGTGCCAATCGGCCTGCTTTTCGTTCAGGGCTCCCAGCAAGTCCATGTCCACCCACGGCATCACGGGCAATCCAGAGCTGGCCACGAACTTTTCGAGCTGCCGATGGACAGCCGCCTTTAGTCCGTAGTTGACGAACAAGGTCATCCGCTCGCGGTTGTTGCTGGCGGGGATGGCCCGAATAGCCTTCACCAACCGCTTGTTCGCTGCTCCCTTGCGATGGGCGACCTTCTGCTCCCACTCCTTCTTGAAATCGCGGTTGCACGGGCGAACCGGGACTTTTCCAGGAACCTGCCGCCCGTCCTCGGTATTCGAGAGGTTGCTGACGCGAGCCTCCATGTTCCCAAGCCACTGCAACACGCGCAGGGCACCGTCGGTCTGATTACTCATCGTTGGCACTCTCCTGGTTGGCGTTGGCCACCTTCGTTACCCGCTGGATGGCAAAGAATTTTCCGTGCAGCACACCGCTTGCCTGCGCCCTCTGGAGATTGCGTGCAGCGCGCTGGCCGTAAGCCACGAACACCGACCCGGTCGGCGCCGCCGTGCCAGTGCTTCCATCGGGACGCATGAATTTCAGGCGGCCACGGGTGAGGAGGAGCGCGGTGGTGTTGCGGTGGTTGAGCACGAACTCGTGCATCCAGCCCGGATCCATGTGCGCTGGCACCAGCGCGACGCCGCCACCGGGGTGGTTGGCCAGCTTGGCCATCCACTTGTCCATCCCCTTGCCGTAAGGCGGGTTCAACCACACGAAGGCCCGCGGACACCACGGTGTGGCCAAGCCATCCTCGCTGGGCCGGATCATCCGGCGGGCCGTGCGTGCCGGCAGACGGTAGGGGTCTTCCGGCGTGCAAGGGTCGAGGTCAAACCCCTCAGTGCCACCCAGCGCTTCCACGATGGCCGGAGGGGTATACCAATCGACGGTCGAGTGGTCTTTGTCGCAGGCCTTGTAGCAAGCGGTGGTGAGCCGGGTGGCCCTGGACGCTGAGAGGCGCTTGGGGCGGGCAGCCGGTTTGAATTGAAGAACGTTGGACTGCATGTCGATCTCGCATGTCGTTCCCGATCGGAACGGACGCGAGATTGCGGGTGTGCACCTGTAGAGCAGCCACGCGAAAACGTCCCTTTATCGGGACAATTGTCCCGATAAAGGCTGGGAAGCACTGGTTCGCTTCGCCTGAGCGTTTCCCGTTAAATAGACAGGATGTGAGACTTAACAGGCGGCTTGAACGGCGCCTTCGGCGGCGGCCTGAAGGACGCCCATGGCCCAGTCGTGGAATGGTTGGCGCGCCTCGCTGCTGACCCAGGGGGCATCAAGGGCTTCAAGCACCGTGAGGGCACGCGCTGGCAGTTGGGGATGAAGCGACGCAAACCCCACCAGGCGATCGGCGTGGTTATAGGCCCAGGGGAGGTCCTGCTCCAGGCCTTCAAGGCCACGTTTCTTCAGCGCGGCGACGACGTCCTCGAGGCGTTGCGCCAGGATGTCGGATTGAATGCGTTCGGCACCAGCGCATCGCACCACCGATGACCACCGGTATTGCGCGCCTTGGCGATTGCTTTTCGCTTGCCGGTGCTCCGGGATCAACCCTTCGTTGCGTTGGCGACGTTTCTTCAACGCGTCCTTGGAGATGCCCAGCATGTAGGCCGCTACCCCTGGCCCTACCCATTCGCGCGCGCCCGCTTTCGCCTTGGCCAGCTCTTCTTCTTCAGTGACGGTCATAGTAAGGGGGCCAGGCGCCTTAGGCGGACGGCCAGGCCGTCCACCCATGAGGCCATTGTCGCGAGTGCTCAAAGCCGACCTTTCCCTTTTCCGAATGGCCGGACCCCATTGCCTTCCACCACATTGCCGCTCAACCGCCCTTCCAGATCACTGGCGCGTTGGCGTGACCGCGCCGCCTCGATGGCGTGCTGGGTGCTGGTAAGCACTCCCACGAACGCGTCCTGGTAGGGCTGTCGGCTCTCGGTGTTGATCCACGGCTGGCCCAAGGCATCTTCTACAGTGCCCTCCCACACGTTGCCCTCGGCCAAGGCCTGAGCAAGCGTGGCGTCGTCCACGGCCAGGACATGGCCCGCAATGCGATCCCCAACCAGCGCCCAGTCGTGCAACACCACCGCCACGTCCGAAAGGGTGGCCAGGTTTGAAATGCGGCCCAACTTCTTCTGGAGCTTGGCCAGTTCTTCCTTTGCCTGGCGGAGGGAAAGCTCCAGTTCCAGCTCGCGCACGCGCTGCTGGGCCAGATCCAGCTCGTTCTGCAGGCGGCGTTCTTTCGGTGACTTGCCCAACCGGGCGTTCTGCCACTCCACCAGGTCGCTGTAGAGGTAGCGCACGTGCTGGTTCAGCCCGCCCCCAACCTGTCCTGCACCTTTTTGAAACGGGGGGCCCAGGGGAGGCGAGCGCCGCCGCCATTCGCCAAGCGTGTCGAAGTGGACGCCCAAGAACTTCGCCGCGGCCTTGGTGCTCACCGTGGGAGGCGGCAGGCCAGCCGCAGCCCGTTCCAGCTCCCGGTCTACCGCCGTGGTCTGAAGCGCCAGGTATTGCTCTTCGGTGCGTTGAAGCTCAATCGTCATCCAGCGCGGTGATCTGGTTGCGGGGAGCAAAGATGGTAACCGGTTCATCCCGCGACTCGTCCAGCCGGGGCTTGTCCACCCCCTTGAGCCGGTTCCAGACCCGGGGGCTACTGGCGATCATCAATTCCTCTACCTCGGAAAACGCCTCGCGCAGGCGCTTCCATTCCTGATCGGTGTAGAGCTTGCTCACCTCGGCCATGCCGTGGTCTCCCGGCTGGGACACGTGGTGGTGGAGCATCTGCGAGACCACTCGGCTGTCCCCCAGGTGGAGGCTGGCGTAGCGCCCCAAGGTCCGGCGCAGATCGTGGGGGGTCAGGCCTTGGTCGACTTCGTCCCGAAGGTCTGCCAGGCCGGCATCGCGGCGAACGTTGGCTAGGATCGACTTGCTGTCCGAGTAGTGCCCCGTCTTGCTGCGATTGGAGCGGGCGGGAAACACATACTTCGACCGCTGAACCTCGTGCTCTGCCTTTTCCACGGCCTCCTGGAGCCCCGCGATCACGGCCTTGCTCGCACCGCTCTTGCGCGCCGACTCCAGCAGTTGCCGTGCTGCAGTCAGTTCCTTCTTGGCGGCGGTGTCGTCCAGGCGGGTTTCGAAACGGCGGCGCAGAATCCGCTCGGCGAAATAGCTCACCGGCAGGAATCGGCTCTCCCCTGACTTCGTGTCGCTCATGAACACCTGCGGTCCGGTGCGGCCGGTGTAGGGGTTCACCGCGTCCGCTGCCCCGAGCCAGACCCAGGACACCTCCCGCTGGGACAGCTCGCCCTTGGAGCACCGGTCGAACCAGCGCAACTGCACCGCTTCGCTGCGGCGCGTTCCCCAGAGCAGGGTCAGCAGCAGGTAATCGGAAGCCCCTGCGTTGTGCCCTCCCTGTTCGTCCCGCCGAGCCACGATGGCCTTGAGCACCTTGGGCAAGGTGTCGTCGTTGAGGGGGTTTCGGACCTCCGCTCGTTCGTAGTGCCGACGCAGTTCCCGAGCGCTGCGCACCAGCTTCTTGCTGAAGATGATTGAGAAGGGGTTGAAGGACAGCAGCGGCGCACGCCCCTCAATGCTGGCCAATTCCACTTCCTTGAGCACCACGTGCTTCACGCCCCGGTAGGCGTCGGTGAACGTGTGCTCAGCCGCGGCTACCCCGGCGGCTTTCACCCGCTGGATGTATTTGCCCGTGATGCCCAACGATTCGAGCTTGGCGGTGTCGAGTTCCGCCCAGTCCTCATACTCTGCGAGGACGGCTCGAAGGTGCGGGGGAATGCGGTTGGAGCGGACCATGGCGCTCTTGCGCATGGCGACGTAAGCCGCCTTGATGTCCTTCTCGCGCAGGTCCTTGACGATCCGATCAGCCATGCCCACTTCCGGCCGGGCCAACCGCGCCATGCTGTCCCGGTAAGCCTCGACGCTGTTCGCCTTGACCTGGCCCCGGGCAAGGCGATCTTCCATGTCCGCCAGGTAGGCAGCCATGCACTCGTGGACCGTGATGTTCGCCAGCCGCTCGATGTTCTGGGCCGCTTCCCTGGCCTTGGCTTGGTGGGCCTTCGGGTTCTCGCCGGTGCTCAGCAGGATCGCCACCTGCTGCCGCGCTTTCTCGTGGGCCTCGGCCAGGCCTATGTCCGTCACATTGCCCAAGGCGAAGCGGCGCACCCCGTTGGGGCCGCGCCGGACCATCTCGTAGGTCACCTTCGTCTTGCCCACGTAGAAGCCGAAACCCACCGGGGCGCCCTGGCTGGCGTCCACGATCCGATAGGGCTTGCCCTGGTCGGCCTTGGGACGGGGAACCAACTTGATCCGCCCGCTCCCAACGACCTCCGGCACGACGCTTGTGGAAAGCTGCATCACCTGCGCGTGGGTCAGACTAAACTTGAAGCCCGCTCGGCGGGCACCTGCCTTCGTCGCAACACCGTTGGCCATCGCCGAAACCTCGATCCTTGTCGTCGCAACAGGATTCTGGCCTCAACCGGAACCCGTCGCAACATGATCGCAACAGAAAACCCCGTTACTCGCCGTTTCTGGCCGGTATCGACCGCTACAAACCGAGGCCGATTATTTTGCAAGCCACTGATACCAATGAAACAAGCAAGCCCAGCAAGGGTGGCGCAGAACACACGCCTTTAATGAAGCAGTTCTTCGCAGCCAAGGCCGATTACCCAGACCTGCTGCTGTTCTTCCGGATGGGCGATTTCTACGAGCTGTTCTATGACGACGCGCGCAAGGCCGCGCGGCTGCTGGACATCACCCTGACCCAGCGCGGCAGCTCCGGCGGCGCGCCGATCCCGATGGCCGGGGTGCCGGTGCATGCCTACGAGGGCTACCTGGCACGGCTGGTGGCGCTGGGCGAGTCGGTGGCGATCTGCGAGCAGATCGGCGACCCGGCGCTGGCCAAGGGCCTGGTCGAACGCAAGGTGGTGCGCATCGTCACCCCCGGCACGGTCACCGACGAAGCCCTGCTGGACGAACGCCGCGACACCCTGCTGATGGCGCTGTCGCGCAGCAAGCAGGGCTACGGCCTGGCCTGGGCCGACCTGGCCGGCGGCCGCTTCCTGGTCAACGAGGTCGAGACCGAGGACGCGCTGGAAGCGGAGCTGGCACGGCTGGAGCCGGCCGAGCTGCTGGTGCCGGACGAGGAGAACTGGCCGGGATTCCTGCGCCAGCGCAGTGGCGTGCGGCGCCGCGCGCCGTGGCTGTTCGACGCCGACAGCGGCCGCCGGCAGCTGCTTGCCTTCTTCAAGCTGCACGACCTTTCCGGCTTCGGCATCGACGACAAGCCGCGCGCCACCGCCGCCGCCGGCGCGCTGCTCGGCTATGTCGAGGAAACCCAGAAGCAGCGGCTGCCGCACCTGACCTCGATCGCGGTGGAAACCGCCGGCGAGGCGATCGCGATGAATGCCGCCACCCGCCGCCACCTGGAGCTGGACACGCGCGTGGACGGCGACACCCGCAACACCCTGCTGGGCGTGCTCGACAGCACGGTGACGCCGATGGGCGGGCGCCTGCTGCGACGCTGGCTGCACCGCCCGCTGCGCCTGCGCGAGGTGCTGCAGCAGCGTCACCACGCGGTGGCGACGTTGATCGACCGCGGCGTCGATGCCGACCTGCGCGAGTCGTTCCGCGCGCTTGGCGACATCGAGCGCATTCTCACCCGCATGGCGCTGCGCTCGGCGCGCCCGCGCGATTTCTCCACCCTGCGCGACGGCCTGGGCATGCTGCCGGCGATCGCCACGCAGTTGCAGGCGCTGGATTCGCCGCGCCTGCAGCAACTGCGCGCCGAGCTCGGCTCGCATGACGACAGCGCGCAGCTGCTGGCCGGCGCCATCGCCACGCAACCGCCGCTCAAGCTGTCCGACGGCGGGGTGATCGCCGAGGGCTTCGATGCCGAACTGGACGAGCTGCGTCGGCTGTCCACCCACGCCGACCAGTTCCTGATCGACCTGGAACTGCGCGAGCGCGAGAGCAGCGGCATCCCGACCCTAAAGGTCGGCTACAACCGGGTGCACGGCTACTACATCGAGATCAGCAAGGGCCAGGCCGACAAGGCGCCGGTGCACTACACCCGGCGGCAGACCCTGGCCAACGCCGAGCGCTACATCACCGAGGAGCTCAAGAACTTCGAGGACAAGGTGCTGTCGGCGCGGGAGCGCTCGCTGTCGCGCGAGAAATTGTTGTACGAAGGCCTGCTGGACAGCATCGGCGAGCGCCTGGAACCGCTCCGGCGCTGCGCCGCCGCGCTCAGCGAACTGGACGTGCTGGCCTGCTTCGCCGAGCGCGCGCAGGCGCTGGACTGGGCGCGACCGGAACTGGACACCGCGCCGTGCCTGAAGATCGAGCGCGGCCGCCATCCGGTGGTGGAAGCGGTGCGCGAGGCGCCGTTCGAGCCCAACGACCTGGACCTGCACCCACAGCGGCGCATGCTGGTCATCACCGGCCCGAACATGGGCGGCAAATCGACCTACATGCGGCAGAACGCACTGATCGTGCTGCTGGCCCACATCGGCAGCTTCGTGCCGGCCAGCCGCGCGGTGATCGGCCCGATCGACCGCATCCTCACCCGCATCGGCGCCGGCGACGACCTGGCCAAGGGCCAGTCGACCTTCATGGTGGAAATGGCCGAGACCAGTTACATCCTGCACCACGCCACCGCGCATTCGCTGGTGCTGATGGACGAGATCGGCCGCGGCACCTCCACCTACGACGGCCTGGCCTTGGCCGACGCGGTCGCGCGCCACCTGGCCCACGTCAACCGCTGCTACACCCTGTTCGCCACCCACTACTTCGAACTGACCGCGCTGGCCGATGAAACCCACGAGGGCGGCCCCAGTGGTATCGCCAACGTGCACCTGGACGCGGTGGAACATCACGATAAAAGCGGCGGCGAGACACTGGTGTTCATGCACGCGGTCAAGGACGGCCCGGCCAACCGCAGCTTCGGCCTGCAGGTGGCCGCGCTGGCCGGGTTGCCGCGCGCCACCGTGGCGCAGGCGCGGCGCCGCCTGGCCGAGCTGGAACAGCGTGGCGGCGAGACCCACGCCGCGCAGATGGCGCCACAGGCGCTGGACGCACCGCAGCAGTTCGGGTTGTTCGCGCCGGTTTCCTCGGCGGCACTGGAGGCGCTGCAGGCGATCGACCCGGACGAGCTGACGCCGAAACAGGCGCTGGAGGCGCTGTACCGCATGAAGTCGCTGCTGTGAGCGCACGCCCGCCGGCTGCACGCCCCTGCAGTTGCAGTTGCAGTTGCAGTTGCGGTTGCGGTTGCGGTTGCGGTTGCGGTTGCCCGTGATTGTGCTGTTGCTCTCCAGCTTTTGATTTCCGGGCCCCCTTCCGCAGCGACGGAGCCGGCGGGAAAAACCCGAAGGGCGACGCGCAGGGACGCGCGTCGTTTTTCGACGAGACAGGGACGTCTCGTCGAAAAATCCCACCGGCGGAGTGGACCCAGCCCGCGCAGTGGGCTGGGCGCGTAGGCAGGGGCGTGCTTTCTCTTGGTTACTTCTCTTTGCACGAGCAAAGAGAAGTAACTCGCTCCTGCGAAGCAGGGGCGAAAGCTCTGCTTTCAAGCTTCCGCTTCATGCTTGGCCTCTGCCTTGCGCTTAGCCTTGGGCTCTATCCTTTCCTCTGGCACTGGCTTGGCCTCTGGCTTGGTCCTTTGCCTATCGCTTTGACACACGCCTCCAAGAGAAGCGAGAGCAAGGGCAGAAACAGGATCAAAGGCTTTCGCTCCCCTTCGGTGCGCGAGCCACCTTGACCAGCCATCCGGCTGTTGAAAAACGCATCTTTGCTCGTGCAAAGAAACGTGGCCCAAAGAGGCGCTTTTCAACAGCCGGATGGCTGGTCAACACGCCCCTGTCTACGCGCCCGACGCGCTGCGCGCGCCGGGTCCACTCCGCCGGTGGGATTTTTCGACACGACCCAGCTGCGATGCAGCTGGGGCCGGGGCAGTCGCCTCACGGCGCCAGCCCGCTCACCGGGGCGAAGCAGTGCTTCGCCTATTTCCGGTTCGCCCCTGTCGTGTCGAAAAACGACGTGCGTCCCTGCACGTCGCCCCTGCGGGGTCTTGTCCGTTGGCTCCGTCACTGCGGAAAGGGATCCGGAAGTCAAAAGCGGAGCAACTTCACAAGCATGGCAACGGCAACAGCAACGGTGGGCAGCGTGCCGCTCTCAGGCGCTCTCTGCCCGTTCCGCCACCAGCGCATCGTCGCGCGCATTGGCCCGCTGTGCCGCCGGCCGCTGCAGATGCGCCGCCGCATACGCCTCGAACACCGGCCGCGATTCCAGCTCGCCGATACGCATGTAGTAGCCAAGCAACGCCGCCATGTACAGATCGGCGACGCTGAACCGGTCACCCACCAGATACCGCCTGCCCGCCAGCGCGCCCTCCACGGTGCGCATCAGGTCGGCCTCGTTGCCGTAGCCAGCCTCCCTCGCCGGCGCCAGCGCGCCGTGCCGGCGCGCGGTGATGAACGACTCCAGCGGACCGGCGGCAAACAGCACCCAGCGATAGCACGCACCGCGCGCGGCGGTGCCGGGGGGCGGCAGCAGCACCTTTTCCGGCACCAGGTCGGCCAGGTGCAGGCAGATGGCCGCGTTCTCGGTCACCACGGTGTCGTCGTGGCGCAGCGCGGGCACCTTGCCCATCGGGTTGATCGCCAGGTACGCCGGCGCCTTCATCGTGGTGCCGTAATCGAGGATGACCTCCTCGTAGGGCAGGCCGGTCTCTTCCAGCATCCAGCGCGCGATGCGGCCGCGGGAGAACGGATGGGTGTAGAAGGTCAGCGTGGTCATGGCGGGCTCCGGTACGGGAAGGAGCCGGCAGTGTGCGCGGGGACTGCTGACAGCCGCTGTCAGCAGTCAGCCGCCAGTGCCTGGCGCTGGCGCCGCTGCTCGCCCCAGCGCTTGAGCAGGCGGTGCCGCTGCTCCGGGTAGCACTGGCCGGTGTCGTGCAGGGCCAGCACGCGGTCGGCGCGGAAATGGCGGAAGTCGCCGCGCATCTCGCACCAGGCCGCCAACAGCCGGACCTCGGCCAGGAAGGCCATCGCGAACGGCCAGATCACCCGCTCGCTGGCGCGGTCTTCGGCATCGCGGTAATGGATGCGCACCGCATGCCCGGCGCGGATCGCGCGGCGCAGCGCCGGCAACCAGGATTCGGGCTCGGTCGGGTGCCACTGCGGCGCGTACAGGCCGCTGGTCTCGACCTGCAGGCGCAGGTTCTCCGGCAGCACCCCGGTCACCCGGTCCAGCGCGGCGCCGGCGGCAACGGCCAGGTCCGGATCGGCATGCGAGGCCACCCAGCGCACGCCGAGCACGATCGCCTCCAGTTCCTCTGCCGAGAACATCATCGGCGGCAGCAGGAATCCGCCCCGCAGCTGGTAACCGACGCCGGGGTCGCCGCCGATGTCCGCGCCCTGCCCGCGCAGCGCGTCGATGTCACGGTACAGCGTGCGCAGGCTCACCCCCAGGTGCTCGGCCAGGTGCGCGCCGCGCACCGGCTTGCGCCGCCGCCGCAGTTCGTCCAGCAGGTGCAGCAGGCGGGTGGCACGTTCGCTCATGCGGGACAATCCAGGGCGGTCCGGGGGCAGGCGCAGTCTGGCAGATGCCGGCCACCGCCGACATCCGGCACCGGCCGGGCCACCTTGCGCGGCGCCGGCATTGCGCCCACATTGCCGGCGTCGGCATCCGCCGCGGAGGGCTTCCATGTCGCTGCTGCTGTATGGCCACCCGTTCTCCTCGTACACGCAGAAGGTGCTCATCGCCCTGTACGAGAACGCCACCGCGTTCGAGTTCCGCATGCTCGGCCCGGATGCGCCGCTCAACGCGGCCGAATGGCTGCAGCGCTGGCCGCTGCGCAGGTTCCCGCTGCTGGTGGACGACGGGCGCAGCGTGGTGGAGAGCAGCATCATCATCGAATACCTGCAGCAGCGGCACCGCGGACCGGTGCCGCTGCTGCCGGACGATGCCGGCGCCGCGCTGGAGGTGCGCTTCCTCGACCGCTTCTTCGACCTGCATGTGATGAGCCCGGTGCAGCACGCGGTCGGCGGCGCGCTCAGCGGCGACGCCGGCAAGGCCGGCGATGCCCTGGCCAGCGCGGTGGAACGGCTGGAGCTGGCCTACGGCTGGCTCGAGGACACGCTGGCCGGCAGGCGGTGGGCGGCCGGGGCGGACTTCACCCTGGCCGACTGCGCCGCCGCGCCGGCGCTGTTCTATGCCGACTGGACCCACCGCATCGACGCCCGCTACCTGGTGCTGCGCGACTACCGGGCGCGGCTGCTCGCCCGCCCTTCGTTCGCGCGCGCGGTCGCCGCGGCGCGGCCGTATCGCGCGTTGTTCCCGCTGGGCGCGCCGGACCGCGACTGAGCGCAGGCGGCGGGCTCGACCGGCCTGCAACGCCATAGGCGGACCCTATGGTTCCGAGCGGATCATTCGATTTTTCATTTCACCGTCCCGTCGCTATCGTCGTCGCACTATGTTTCCCGATGCCAGCCAGGAGCCCGCCATGAGCAGCAACGACAGCAAACCCACCTGCCCGTACCATGCCGCGCCCACGCCGGCGCAGGCCGCGCAGTCGCAGCGCGACACCAGTACCACCCCGGCCCAGAAGCACGGTGACGCGCCGACCACGCCAATGACCACGGCGTTCGGCGCGCCGGTGGTGGACAACCAGAACAGCCGCACCGCCGGGCCGCGCGGACCGCTGCTGATGGAAGACGTGTGGCTGCTGGAGAAGCTGGCCAACCTCAACCGCGAAGTGATCCCCGAGCGGCGCATGCACGCCAAGGGTTCCGGCGCGTTCGGCACCTTCACCGTCACCCACGACATCACCCGCTATACCCGCGCCAGGCTCTTCTCCGAGGTCGGCAAGAAGACGGAGATGTTCGCCCGCTTCACCACCGTGGCCGGCGAACGCGGCGCGGCCGATGCCGAGCGCGACATCCGCGGCTTCGCGCTGAAGTTCTACACCGAGGAAGGCAACTGGGACCTGGTGGGCAACAACACCCCGGTGTTCTTCCTGCGCGACCCGCGCAAGTTCGCCGACCTCAACAAGGCGGTCAAGCGCGACCCGCACACCAACCTGCGCAGCGCGCGCAACAACTGGGATTTCTGGACCCTGCTGCCGGAGGCGCTGCTGCAGGTCACCGTGGTGATGAGCGACCGCGGCATCCCGCGCACGTTCCGCCACATGCATGGCTTCGGCTCGCATACCTACAGCTTCACCAACGCCGACGGCGAGCGCTTCTGGGTGAAGTTCCACTTCCACAGCCAGCAGGGCATCGAAGCGCTGACCGACGCGCAGGCGCAGGTGCTGGTCGGGCACGACCGCGAAAGCCACGGCCGCGACCTGTTCCAGGCGATCGAGCGCGGCGACTTCCCCCGGTGGAAGCTGTTCGTGCAGGTCATGCCGGAGCTGGAGGCTGAGACCTACCGCATCCACCCGTTCGACCTGACCAAGGTGTGGCCCAAGAGCGACTACCCGCTGATCGAGGTGGGCGAGTTCGAGCTCAACCGCAACCCGGCGAACTGGTACCAGGACGTGGAGCAGTCGGCGTTCGCGCCGAGCAACCTGGTACCGGGCATCGGTCCTTCGCCGGACAAGATGCTGCAGGCGCGGCTGTTCGCCTACTCCGACGCGCAGCGCTACCGGCTGGGCGTCAACCACCACCAGATCCCGGTGAACGCGGCGCGCTGCCCGGTGCACAGCAACCACCGCGACGGTGCCATGCGGGTGGACGGCAACTACGGCGGGTTGCCGCACTACGAGCCCAACAGCTACGGCCAGTGGCAGGAGCAGCCGCAGTACCGCGAGCCGCCGCTGCGCATCCGCGGCGATGCCGACTTCTGGAACTTCCGCGAGGACGACAGCGACTACTTCAGCCAGCCCGGCGCGCTGTTCCGCAGCTACGACGACGCGCAGAAGCAGCGCCTGTTCGACAACACCGCGCGCGCCCTGGGCGACGCCCCGGACTTCATCAAGCAGCGCCACGTGGACAACTGCAGCAAGGCCGACCCGGCCTATGGCGCCGGCGTCGCGGCGGCACTGAAGAAGCTGGCGGAGGCGGGGCCGGCCGACCCGTTCGCGCCGGCACAGCCGGAAGCGACGTTCCCCAGGGCAACGCCGGGCGCGGAAGACATCACGCTGTGACGCCCTTGGCCCCGCCCTGCGCGGCGGGGCCGCGGACACCTGCAAGCGGCGCCTGCGCCGCCACGCGGAGCGGGCGGTTGCCGCCCCACCGCCCGCTCCCCGCCAGGGCGGACATGCCGGCGCCGCGCCGGCCGTGACCGGCGCCGGGGTGGCGCTGCGCTGGCGGTCCGCGCCCCCGCCGCAATGGCCGCCGGGCGCGCACCGCACCGGCATACCGGCCGCATCCAGCGTGCCCCCCTGCCGCCTGCCCCGTGCGCCGGCGGCCGCGCATGGCGTCCGCCGGCGCTACCATGGCCGGGCATACCCACCGCAAGGATCCGCCCGATGAGCCTTACCGACGAGCTTCTTTCCCAATTGCAGGGCGCGCCGCTGCAACAGGTCTCCCAGCAGTTGGGACTGGACAGCCGGCAGGCCGCCGGCGCGGTCAGCGCGGCACTGCCGCTGCTGCTGGGCGCCCTGGGCAACAACGCCGCGCGGCCGCAGGGCGCCGAGGCGCTGTTCGGCGCGCTGCAGGACAACCACAGCGGCCTGGACATCGGCGGCGTGCTCGGCGCGGTGCTGGGCGGCGGCAGCAGCCCGGCCACCAACGGCGCGGGCATCCTCGGCCACATCTTCGGCGGCAACCAGGGCCGCGCCGAGGCCGGGCTGGCGCAGGCCACCGGCCTGGGCGGCGAGCGCGCCGGGCAACTGCTCCGGATCCTGGCGCCGGTGGTGATGGCCTACCTGGCCCAGCGCCTGTCCGCGGGCGACCAGGTCGACGCCGGTGGCCTGGGCCGCCTGCTTGGCGAGGAAAGACAACAGGTGGTGCAGCAGGGCGGTGTCGCCGGCGGCCTGCTCGGCAGCCTGCTCGACCAGGACGGCGATGGCCAGCTCGGCGTATCCGACCTGATCCGGCTTGGCAGCGGCCTGCTCGGCAGCGGCAAGCGCTGAGCCGGCGCCCGCGCGGTCTGAACGGCACCCGCTGGCGGCGGGGAGCGGCCCCGCCCGTGCCGCAGGCGGCCGTTGCCACGCGCCGCCAGGGCGCGGCCTCGCCTACAGCGCGTCGATGTCGCCCAGCGCGCGGATCAGCCGCCGCGCGCGTTTGTCCGGCTTGTGCTCCGGGGGCAGGTAGCCGTCGCGGGCGGCGGCGCGCTGCAGCCGCTGTTCCTCGCGCGCCCTGCGCGAGGCCTCGGTCTCCTGGTACAGCGCCTGCGCCACCGGTGCCGGCCCGCGCGTGTCGCTGAGACCGCGCACGCCGATCTCGAAAACCTCATCGCCGCGCTGCACGCGCAGGGCGTCGCCGACGCGGACCGCACGCGAGGATTTCGGGCGCTGCCCGTCCACCTCGACCTTGCCGGTCTCCACCGCGTGCTTGGCCA
Organism: Stenotrophomonas sp. Steno-Z10-HUANG; assembly: GCF_056393075.1. Classification (NCBI taxonomy): domain Bacteria; kingdom Pseudomonadati; phylum Pseudomonadota; class Gammaproteobacteria; order Lysobacterales; family Lysobacteraceae; genus Stenotrophomonas; species Stenotrophomonas sp. Steno-Z10-HUANG. Next base: position 254,063 of record NZ_JBWJPA010000004.1, on the reverse strand, counting down.
GGCTGCGGGTCTTGAAGAAACGCGCGGCCCACAGCCACACGTCCAGGCGGATGGTCGCCGGTACCTGTTGCGTTTCAGTCATGCTTTTTCTTGAAGTCCACGTCCATCGTCTCGCTGCGCGACGAACCGATGGTCCAGTTCAGGCCCTCGTCAGGGTTGCAGCGCCGGCTGCGCATCGATGGCGCGGCCCCCCTGGGCACCGGCTCGGCGGGCCCGGCGCCGACCAGGCAGTCGGCATGGTCGGACGGGCGCACGCCGGCGTCCATCAGCCGCGCGCTGTTGGCGCAGCCCGACAGGGCCAGCACCGCCATTGCGCCGCACAGCTGTCTGCGCACTCCCGTTCCTCCACTGGACATACCCGGACGCCATCGTAGCGGGACCTGCGTCCACCGTCACACCGGCAATGCTAGTGTCCGCATTCAGTCGCCGACCGCCGCCCATGACCGCCCCCGCCCCTGCCGCCCGCTCGCTGACCGAAGGCCCCATCGGGCGCAACCTGCTGCTGTTCGCCCTGCCGATCCTGGCCGGCAACATCGCCCAGTCGCTCAACGGCTCGGTCAACGCGATCTGGGTCGGCCGGTTCCTCGGCGAAGCGGCGCTGACCGCCACGGCCAACGCCAACAACATCATGTTCTTCCTGATCGGCTCGGTGTTCGGCATCGGCATGGCCGCCACCATCCTCATCGGCCAGGCGATGGGCGCGCGCGACGTGGTCCAGGCACGGCGGGTGATGGGCACCAGCGCCACCTTCTTCATCGGCATTTCGGTGCTGATCGCCATCGCCGGCTGGTTCATGGCGCATCCGCTGCTGCGGGCGATGGGTACCCCGGCCGCGTCGCTGCCGCTGGCCGAGGCCTACCTGCGGATCATCTTCCTGGCCACGCCGACGCTGTACGCCTTCGCCTTCCTCAGCGCGGCGCTGCGCGGTGCCGGCGACTCGCGCACGCCGTTCCGCTTCCTGCTGCTGTCGGTGGCGCTGGACATCGCGCTCAACCCGCTGCTGATCTTCGGCGTGGGCCCGTTCCCGCGGCTGGGCATCGCCGGTGCGGCGTGGGCCACGCTGCTGGCGCAGTCGCTGTCGCTGCTCGGCCTGCTGGCCTACATGCGCCAGCGCGGCCATGTGCTGTGGCTGGGGCGCAAGGACCTGGGGCTGCTGCGCATCGACCTGGCGATCCTGCGCGCACTGGTGGTCAAGGGCGTGCCGATGGGCCTGCAGATGGTGCTGATCTCGCTGTCGATGATCATGCTGATGACCATGGTCAACGATTACGGCACCGATACCGCCGCGGCCTATGGCGCGTCGCTGCAGTTGTGGACCTACGTGCAGATGCCGGCGATGGCGATCGGCGCGGCATGCTCGTCCATGGCCGCGCAGAACGTGGGCGCCGGCCATTGGAGCCGGGTCCGCGGCACCGCGCGCAAGGGCGTGCTGTACAACTTCGTGCTCACCGGGGTGCTGATCCTGCCGCTGGTCCTGCTGGACCGGCACTCGCTGGCACTGTTCCTGCCCGACGGCAGCCAGGCGCTGGCGGTCGCGCGGCACCTGAACCACATCGCGGTGTGGTCGTTCCTGTTCTTCGGCGTGAGCTTCGTGATTTCCGGCGTGGTCCGCTCCACCGGTGCGGTGATGGCCCCGCTGCTGATCCTGGCCGCCGCACTGTGGGGCGTGCGCGTGCCGTTTGCCGAACTGCTGCAGCCGTACTGGGGCGCCGATGCGATCTGGTGGAGCTTCCCGGTCAGTTCGCTGGTCTCGATGCTGCTGTCGCTGGCCTACTACCGCTGGGGCGGCTGGCGCAGGGCCAGGATGCTGGCGCCGCCGGCGCATGCCGGGGAGCTGGCGACGCCGGCCGAAGTGCCGGCGTGCCCGCCCTCGCCGGTGGCCGACGCCGATGCGGAAACCGCCACCCGCTGAAAGCCGGCAGGCGGCAGGCGCCCACTTCAGTGCGCGAAGGGCCTGCACGCAGGCCCTTCGCATTGCCGGCACACCCAGGTGCGGGATATCCGGGGAAAGCCCCCTCGCGCACCGGGGTGCGCTGCTGCGGGCTCAATAGCGCCCGTCGAACGCGAAGATCGGCTTGCGCTGGCGCCACAGGCCACCGGTGAAATCCGGAAACTCCAGGGTCTGGAAACCGTTGCCGATGGACTGCTCGGACAGCGGCGTGATCGCGCTCCAGGTCACCGCGTCGAAGATGTCGATCGGCATCGGCGCCTGCGCCTTGAGCGCCTCGACGAAGGCGTGGATCACGAACCAGTCCATGCCGCCGTGGCCGGCGCCGGCGGCGGTATCGGCATGCTGCTTCCACAGCGGGTGCTCGTACTGGTCCTGGTAGGCCTTGAAGTCCTCCCACTCGTGCGGCGGGCTGCGGCCCTCGATATGGATGCCGTGGTTGAGATCCATCCACAGGCCCTTGGTGCCCTGCACGCGGAAGCCCAGCGAGTACGGGCGCGGCAGCGACGTGTCGTGCTGCAGCAGGATGGTCTCGCCGTTGGCGCAGGCCAGGGTGGTGGTGACGATGTCGCCGAGCTTGAACTGCACCCGGGTGCTCGGATGCGTGGTGCCGCCACTCCTGGCCACGGTGTATTCATGCAGCCCGCGCGCCTTGCTGGCGAAGGCATTGATGTGGGTGAAGCGGTTGCCGCGGTTGATGCCGGTGTACATCGCGCAGGGGCCGATGCCATGGCTCGGGTACAGCTCGCCGTTGCGGGTGACCGAGTGTTCGGTGCGCCAGCGCGCCTCGGACCAGCCCTTGGGCCCGAATTCGACCCCGCTGCCGTAGGGATGGTCGGGATTGCCGTCGTTGAACTTCACCCCGCGCAGGTCATGCTGGTAACCGCCCTGCAGGTGCACCAGCTCGCCGAACAGGCCTTCGCGCACCATCTGCAGCGCCGCCATCACGTCGCGGCGGTAGCACACGTTCTCCAGCAGCATGTACGGGGTGCCGGTCTGCAGCTGGGTGTTGAGCACGTCCCAGTGGTCCTGCAGGGTGATGCCGGCCACCACTTCGCAGCCCACCGCGACCCTGGCCTGCATCGCCGCGATCGCCATCGGCGCGTGCAGTTCCCATGGCGTGGCGATGATCACCCCGTCCAGGCCACGCTGCTCCAGCAGGCGTTTCCAGGCGTTGGCATCGCCATCGGCGCCGTAGGTCCGCGGCACCGGCTTGCCGGCCCGGGTTGCCATGGCGGTGGCGCGGCCGAGCATGATCGGCTCGATGTCGCACAGCGCCACCATGTCCACGTCGTCACGGCGCAGCAGTTCCTTGAGCAGCACCTGGCCGCGCATGCCGGTGCCGATCATGCCCAGCCGCAGCCTGCGTCCGCGCGCCCAGGCCGGGGTCTCCGGCAACAGGCTGGTGGCGGCCAGCGCGGCGCCGGCCAGGATGAATTCCCTGCGTTTCATTGCATGTCCTCTTTGGCTTGGAATCACGCCCGTGGCGGCCGCCATGGCACGCCCCGGGCGGGCGAAGCAGGCGTGCTCCTCTTCATGCCATGCACGCGGGGGAGCACGCAACGGTGCGGCATCAGAACCGGTAGGTGGCGGTCACGCTGTAGATGCGGCCGAAGTTGTTGGTGTAGCCCGGGAAGTTCATCCAGTCGTTCGGGTCGTAGAACGGCAGGCGGTTGAACAGGTTCTTCACCGTCACCCCCACGCTCAGCTTCTCGACCGGCCGCCAGTTCACGCTCAGGTTGGCCGTCCACCACGACGGCGCGCCCTCGCACTGGCTGGGCGACACGTCGACGTAGCTGCCGGTGCAGGTTTCGGCGTTGTTGTCTTCCGCGTCGATGCGGTCATACGCCCACTTGGTGCCGCCGACATAGTTGATGTAGAAGCCGGTGTCCCAGTTGCCGTAGGTCCAGTTGGTGTTGAACGTGGCGCGCAGCCGCGGGTTGTTGTAGTAACCGACGAAGTTGCCGTAGTACCAGCCGTCGGCATCATCGGCGTTGTACATGTTGCGGTTGGCGATGGTCGCGGCCACGCCGACGTTCAGCCGGCCCCACTCGCCCAGGTCGAAGCGGCCGCGGGCGTCCACGTCCAGGCCGTCGACCAGGGTGCGGCCGCGGTTCTTGTACTGGCCGATCACGCTGGCCACGTTGCCGGTGCTGTAGCCCGGCAGGGTCGCCGGACAGGCCACGCCGCTGGCCGGGTCGGCGCACATGCGGGCCAGCGCGGCCAGGTTGGCCAGGTCGGTCTCGGTGATCGGGAAGCGGGTCATCGCGCTGATTTCTTCCGGCTTGCTGTAGTCCGGCGCGACGATCTCGTTGCGGCGGTACACGAACCAGTAGTCGGCCGACAGCGACAGCCAGTCGGTCGGCTCGAGCACGAAGCCGACGGTGGCGATCTTGGCCTTCTCCGGCTTCAGCTCGGGGTTGGGCTGGGTCATGCGCGCCACGTTGCGGCTGCAGTCGCTGTTCCACAGGCTGTTGCCCAGGTCCTTGTCGACGCCGCGCGCGGACTGGCGCAGCAGGCCGGCGATGGCATTGGTCTCGGCGCAGCGGGTCTCGTCGCGGTAGCCGCCGATCTGCGCGTACACGCCGCCGCTGCCGGACTCGGCCAGGCTGGGCGCGCGGAAGCCTTCGGAATAGGTACCGCGCAGCATCAGCTGCGGCAGCGCCTGGTACTTCAGGCCGATCTTCGGCGCCAGGTTGGCGCTGAAGCCGGGGTACTTGTCCACGCGCAGCGCGGCGTCCAGCTCCAGCTTGTCGGTGATCGGCGCCACCGCTTCGGAGAACAGCGCGTAGGTGTTGCGCTTGCCGTCGAACCACGAGCCGCCCTGCTGGGTGATCAGGCCGTTGGCGGCGTCCGGGTTGCCGGGGGTATAGAAGGTCTCGCGGGTGGCGTTGAAGCCGAACGCGGCGCGCACTTCGCCGGCCGGCAGGTTGAACAGCGGGCCTTCGATCTTGCCGTCCAGGGTATGCAGGCGCGTCCACGACTGGATGTCGAAGGTCGGGAATGCCTCGCGGATCAGCGCGGCATTGGCTTCGCTCAGCTCGCCGAACTTGTACGCCGGGTGGTCGGAAATGATCACCCGGCCGGTGCCCGGGTCGACGGTGTACGGGCCGAAGGCCTTCTCGAAGCCGCGCAGGTTGACGTTGGTGGTCTGGTAGGTGACCGAATGCGAGCCGGCGGTGGCGAAGGCGGTTTCCCAGTTCCAGTCGCCGATGCTGCCGCGCAGGCCGGCCACCGCGCGGTAGCTCTTGTCGGTATTGCGCTGGCCGAAGTGGTTGCCGCCCACGTCCTGCAGCAGGTAGCCCAGGCCGACCACGCCGCCCATCAGCGCCTTCAGCTCGGGGCTGGCGTGGTTGTACTCGTTGTTCGGGCCGAGGAACGGATACAGGAACTGGTTGACCGTGTTGCCGGTATTGCGCGAGAACCAGCTCTGCGGGTTGCCGGTGGTGGTGCCGTAGGCGCGCGGGGTGCCGCCATTGGCGCGCAGGTCGATGTCGGTATAGGTGACCTCGGCGAACGCCTCGGTGGCATCGTTCACCACGAAGTGGCCGTTGACGTAGGCGGTGACCCGGCGGGAGTCGGCGCCGCCGTTGATCTGGCGGTTCATCCAGGTCTGCCAGATGCAGCGGGTGCCGCTGCTCACCTGCAGCACGTTCTTGCAGCCCGGCGCGGCCTCGTCCACGCGCGCCTTGGTGACCGGGTCGAAGGCGAAGTAGTACCCCGGGTTGAACACCCCCGGCGCACTGCCCGTGCCCAGGCGCAGGTTCTTGATGTAGTCCGGATTGTTGACGTAGAACTGGGCCGGGTTCTTGTCGTACCACTCGCTGTCGGGGATGCCGTCGCGCTCGTACAGGTTGACGCTGGCGTAGACGTTGTAGCGGTCGCGGGACAGGTCGCCGAAGCCGCCGGTGATGCTGGCCTGCTTCTCGCCGTAGGAGTCGAAGCGCGGCGCGGTGTCCCAGGTGCCGCTGACCTCCAGGCCCTGGTAGCTGCGCTTGGTGATGACGTTGATGACGCCGGCCACCGCATCGGTGCCGTACACCGCGGAGGCACCGTCGGTCAGCACTTCCATGCGTTCGATCGCGGCCGCGGGAATGGCGTCGATGTTGACGAACTGGGTCTGGAAGCCCGACGGCGCGCCGTAGTACGACAGCCGGCGGCCATTGAGCAGCACCAGCGTGCCCTGCGGGCCGAGGCCGCGCAGGTTGGCCTGCGAGGCGCCGTCGGAACCGGTGAACAGCGACTTGGAATCGACCTGGGCCGGGCGCGCGGCCGGCAGGTTGTCCAGCACCTGCAGCAGGGTGCGGGCGCCCATGTTCTGGATGTCCTGCTTGCTGATCACCTGTACCGGCGAGGCGGTTTCCACGTCGGTGCGGCGGATGTTGGAACCGGTGACCTCGACGCGGGCCAGTTCGGTGGTCTTTTCCTTGTCCTTGTCCTTGCCGGCATCCTGCGCGAGGGCCGGCGCGGCGATGGCGATCAGGGCGCTGGCCACGGCCAGCGACAGCGGCGTGGACAGGCAACGGGTGGGATTGCGGCGGGCTGGCAACATCGGGGTTCTCTCCTGGCGGTGACGCACGGAACAGCGGATGGCGGGCATGGCGATCCCGTTCCACGGCCGCGACGGCCGTGGGCGGTGTGTTGGGGGAGCAGCGGTGTTACGCGGGGGTCATGGGGCGACGAGTTCGGCGGAGTCGCCCTCCTCGCCGATCAGCACGGCATTGGCCCAGTTGCCACAGACCTGGGCGGGTTGGCTGCCCTGCGCACCCAGCGTGCGCAGGCTCAGCGCGGACAGGCCGCGGATGTCCAGCTCCGGCTTGACCACGCCGGGCGCCTTCACCAGGCCACTGTCGTAGAGCAGGCGGCCATCGCCCCAGACCTGGAACTGCAGGCCGCCGGCGGCGCGGCAGGCATCGTCGATGCCGAGGTCGGCGCGCAGCAGCTGCCAGTGGCCGGTGAGTGCCAGGTCGATGCGGCTGTCGGCCCCCACGCCCAGCCCGCTGCGGAACTGCAGGCCGTTCATGCGCATGCCGGCATCGCCGCGGAACGCGCGGTCGGCCCGCACCTGGCCGGCCAGCGCGGCGGGCAGCGGCAGCCGGGAGAGGTATTGCTGCCGTGCCGGCCGCTCCGGTCGGCGTTGCTCGAGGATGCGGAAAGTGGACAGTGCGATCGGACCGACGTCGCGCGGCCGCAGCGCATCGACGGCGCGTGCCATGGCGCCCTGCGCGGCGCTGACCATCGGGTCGCTGGCCGCGGCACCGTCGCCGTCCGGGTTCTGCACGCCCAGCACGCGGAAGCGCAGCAGGCGGCCGGCATGGGCCGGGAAATCGATGCGCTGCAGGCCTTCTTTCAGCGGCAGGCGGCCGCGTGCGACCGGCTCGCCCCATTCGCCGTTGCTGTCGGCCAGGTAGACCTCGTAGTCGCGTACCTGGCCGTGCTTCCAGTGCTGGTCGTTGCGCGGTGCCAGTTCGATGCCGTCGATCATCCTGCGCTCGCCGAAGCCGATCACCCATTCGTGGGCGCCGGTGCGGATGGCCTGGTTGCGCACGGTGCGGAACCAGGTGGCCGGATCGTCGTCGAAGGCGTTCTCCAGCGGGTAGCCGTTTTCCTCGGCCGGGCGGTTGACCACCAGCAGGCTGTCCGGCGGCAGCGCCCGACCCTGTTCCGGGGCGGCCGGGAACGCGTCGTCGGCTGCCGCGGCGGCCACCGGGAAGTCCAGCTGCAGCTGCAGCGGCTGGCGGATGTCCACCGCCGCGGTGCGCACGTGCAGGGTGCCGCGGCGCTCGCCGGGGTCGAAGTACCAGCCTTCGCCGGCCGCATCGAAAGCGGTGGCATCGGCGAGCGCGGGCAGCGCGCGGCCGTCCAGCCGCACCGCGGCCGGTGCCTGCCGGTTGAGCACGCGCAGGCCGTAGCGGCGCTGCGCCAGCTGGCCGCGGTATTCGCCCTGCACCGCCTCGATGCGCACCTGCACCGGGCCACTGCCCTGCGCCGGCGCCTGCACGCGGATCTGCTGGGTGCTCGATTCGCCCTGCTGGTAGCGGCGCGTGTTGCCGTCGTCCTCGTACAGCGTGTACTGCGAATCGCCCTGCGGATACAGGTCGAACGTCACCTCATCCAGCGGCTTCTCGCCGTCGAACAGCATGGCCGGGTACATCGGCAGGATCGCGCCGGCGCGCACGAACACCGGCAGCGTCGCCAGGTCCACCTGGCGGTCGAGCTGGCGGCCGTCGGCGCCGGCCTGCACGCGGCGGCCGTCCCAGTAGTCGATCCAGCCGCCGGCCGGCAGGTGGATGTCGCGGCGCCAGCCGCGGCTGGCGGCCTGGCTGCGGTACACCGGCGCCACCAGCAGGTCGCGGCCGAGCAGGAACTGGTACTTGTAGGTTTCGTCGCGCGCGTGCGGATCGCGAGGGTAGTCCCACATCAGCCCGCGCACCGGCGGCGCGCCGGTCTGCGCGGCCTCGTGCACCAGCCCGTACATGTACGGGGTCAGGCGCATCTTCAGCTTGAGGTAGTCGCGGTTGATCGAGCGATAGGGTTCGTCGAACCACCACGGGTGCTTGCGCGCGTTGGACGACCAGCCCGACATGCCCATCAGCACCGGGGTGAACGCCTTCCACTGCAGGTCGCGGGTGAAGGTCTCGGCGCTGCCGCCGAAGATCGCGTCGACGTCGCCGCTGGCGTAGGCCATGCCGGACAGGCCCGAGCCGACCAGGGTCGGCACGTGCCAGCGGATGTAGTCCCAGCTGCTGCTCTGGTCGCCGGTCCAGGCCACGGCGTAGCGCTGGATCCCTGCCCAGCCCATCACCGTCCACAGGAACGGGCGCGAGTCGGAATTGTCGAGGATGCCGTTGAACGCCTGGCGGTTGGCGTCCATCGCGAACTGGTAGCCCTGGCCGGTCCAGGCCACGTCCAGCTTCTGCACGCGGCTGCCGGCCTTGCCCACTTCCCAGGCGATCTTGTCCACCCCGTTCTCGGTCCACAGGCCGGTCCTGAAGCCGTACTTCGCCAGCCCCTGCACGGTCTCGGGCAGTTGTTTGTAGCCGCAGCCGTAACCGTCGTTGGGCAGGATCCAGCCGCCGGGCATGTCGTGCTCGCGGTACTGCCTGGCGACGCTGTCGACCACGTCCGGCGTGGTCCCGGTGGGGCCATCGCTCCAGCCTTCGGGCACGCTGCCGGGCTTCTTGATGTTGTCGCCGTCGTTGTAGCAGTCGGCATCGCCGTAGGACAGCGCCCAGCGCGCGACCATGTTCGGGCGGCCGGTCAGCTGCGTGTAGCGCTCGATCAGCCGCGGCAGGTCGGCGCCGACGAAGTAGTAGGCGTCGAAGCGGTCCTCGCGGTGCAGCAGCGTGGCCTGGTCGGGCTGGCGCAGGTCGTAGCTGCCATCGCTCCAGGTGTTGCGCAGCATGCCCCAGCCGCGCGAGCTGAGCAGCATCGGCGCCGGGCTGGGGCGGTCGCCCTCCTCCCAGCCGCCGGAATAGGAAATCTCCAGCTCGCGGCCCTTGAACTGGAAGCGGCCGTTCTGCTGGCCGCCGCCGAAGAACGCCTCGTCGGCCTGCGAGGACAGCACCTGCACGCTCTGCGCGGCATCCAGGTCCAGCGGCTGCAGTTCCTGCCACAGGGCGGTGGGCCGGCCAGCGTCCAGCCGCTCCAGGCGCAGCCGCAGCGGCTGCCGCTGCACGTGCAGCACCAGGGCATCGGTGCGCACGCGGATTTCCTGCGCGTCCTGTTCCAGTTGCGCCTGCACGCCGGCCGTGGGCTGCGGCAGCACGATGGGCGCGGCCTTGTCACCGGCACCACTCAGCCTGCCCTTGCGCCCGGCCTGCACGCGGATGATGTCGGCGGCCGGCAGTTCGATGCGCACGCGCGTGCCGGTGTCGGTGAGCAGGTCCCAGCCACGCACGCCGTCGCGGCCATCGCCGGCGCTGACCGCACGCAGGTTGCCCACCGGCTCGGCCTGCGCCGGCAGCGCCGGCAGCAGCAGGACGGAAAGCAGCGCCACCGGCAGTGGCAGACGTCGTACGCGGTTGTGCACCCTTGCTCCCCAGGCCCGATCGGGCATCCGATGGCGTTGCGCCGACTCTAGGGCAGCAATTCGAAAGATGTCAACAAAATGAAAGCAAAAGATAAGGATTTTTTGATAAATCGAAAGTTTGTGCAAAGCACCACTTTCTTTATCGGCATTCACCTGCCGTATCGTGGCAACGAAAGATAGGGCGCACAGAACTTTCGTTCGGCGTCATGACCCGCACAGGCTCGTGCGCCGAAAGTTATCTTTCCTTTTTCTTTCGATGTTTGACATTTCGAAAGAAAAAGCAGATCGTGCGCTGGCCCAACAGGAACCAAGAATGGACGCCACCCTGCTTACCGATCTATCTGCCTGGCAGCGCCTGGGCGGAGCCGATACCGCCGCCGAAATCGCCCAGCAGCCGGCGTTGTGGGACGCCCTGGCCGCAGACCTGGGGCGCGACCGCGAACGCCTGCAGGCGTTCCTCGGCCAGCGCCTGTCCGACCCGGCGCAGCGCGTGCTGTTCACCGGCGCCGGCAGCTCTGGCTTCATCGCCGAGATGGTCGCCGACCATATCAACGCGCAGTGGCCGGCGGACGTGCGCGCGGTGCATACCACCAGCCTGCTGACCCATCCGGCGCTGTATCTGCAGCGCGAACGCCCGACCCTGCTGGTGTCCTTCGGCCGCAGCGGCTCGAGCCCGGAAAGCGTGGCCGCGGTCGAGCGCGTGCGTGCCGACGTGGACGATGCCTGTTTCCTGGATATCACCTGCAATGCGGACGGCGAACTGGCGCGGCGTGGCGCCGGCCGCGCCGACACCTGCACCCTGCTGATGCCGGCGGCCAGCTGCGACCGCGCCTTCGCCATGACCAGCAGCCTGAGCTGCATGCTGCTGGCGGCGCTGGCGGTGTTCGAGCGCGCCCCATGGAACGAACGCGGCGCGCGCATCGGCCAGGTCGCCGCGCTGGCGCGGCAGGGCCTGCGCGCATGGGACGCGCCGGTGGCCGCGCTCGCCACGCAGCCGTTCGAGCGGGTGATCTACCTGGCCAGCGGCCCGCTGGAGGCACTGGCGCGCGAAGCCGCGCTGAAGGTGCTGGAGCTCACCGCCGGCCGCGTGCTGGCGATGGCCAACACCCCGCTGGGCTTCCGCCATGGCCCCAAATCCACCCTCGACCCGCGCACCCTGGTGGTGATGCTGCGCAGCGTGCAACCGTTGGCGCGCCGCTACGAGCAGGACCTGCTGGAAGAACTGCGCGGCGACGGCGTGGCCGGCAGGGTGCTGTCGCTCGGCCCGCATTCGGACATCGGCGCCGGCGACGACTTCACCCTGCAGGTGCCGGCGCTGGCCGATGCCTGGCTGGCGCCGGCGTGGCTGCCGTTCGCCCAGCTCTACGCGCTGCGCCGCTCGGCCGCGCTGGGGCTGACGCCGGACAACCCGTTCCCCGACGGCACCGTCAACCGCGTGGTCAAGGGCGTCACCATCCACCATGGCTGAGTCCATCGCCAACGCCTGCTACGGCATCGATATCGGCGGCACCAAGATCGAACTGGTGGCCTGCGATGCGGCGCTGCAGGTGGCCTGGCGCAAGCGCATCGCCACCCCGCAGGGCGACTATGCCGGCTTCCTACTGGCCGTCCAGCAACTGGTCGCCGATGCCGATGCGGCACTGGGCCGGGGCGCACGGGCCATCGGCATCGCCCTGCCCGGGGTGCGCGAGCGCGCCAGCGGCCGCCAGCTCAGTGCCAACGTACCGGCCCTCACCGGCCAGTACGTCGCCCGCGACCTGCAGGCGCTGCTGCAGCGCCCGCTGCATTTCGGCAATGACCTGCAGTGCTTCGCACTGTCCGAAGCGCATGGCGGGGCCGCCGATGGCTACCCCAGCATGTTCGGCGCGATCCTCGGCACCGGTGCCGGCGGCGGCTACTGCGTGCAGGGCCGGCTGATCGGCGGCTTCAACGGCCTGGCCGGCGAATGGGGCCACTGGAGCGTGCCCGCCAACCTGCTGCAGCGCCACGGCCTGCCGCTGCTCGACTGCGGCTGCGGCCTGCGCGGCTGCGTGGAGCGCTATGTCTCCGGCAGCGGCGTGGCGATGATCGAGCGCCACCTCGGCGGCGGCGCCGGCAACGCCAGCGACGTCATCGCCCTGGCCGAGGCCGGCGACGCGCGCGCGCGGCAGGCGCTGGACATCCACTGCGACCTGCTCGGCCACAGCCTGGCGGCGCTGGTACTGGCGCTGGACCCGCATGTGATCGTGCTCGGCGGCGGCCTGTCGCAGTACGCGCCGCTGTACCAGCAGCTGCCGGCGGCGATCGCCGCGCACCTTTTCGCCGGCGTGCAGGTGCCGCCGATCGTGCCGCCCCGCTTCGGCGATGCCGGTGGCGCGCGTGGCGCCGCCCTGCTCGCCTGCCAGCCCACTTTTTCCTGACCCCGGGAGTTGGTCCATGTCCCCGCTGCAATCCCTGCTCGCCGCGCATCGCGCCGGCCACAACGTCGGCCTGTACAGCGTCTGCTGCAGCCATGAACAGGTGCTGCGCGCGGCGCTGGACGTGGCCGCGCGCCACGCCACCGTGCTGCTGGTCGAAGCCACCTCCAACCAGGTCGACCAGTTCGGCGGCTACACCGGCATGACCCCGGCGCAGTACCGCGATTACGTGTGCGCGCTGGCCGATGGGGAAGGCTTCCCGCGCGAGCGGTTGATCCTGGGCGGTGACCACCTCGGCCCGAATGCCTGGCAGAAGCGCCCGGCCGCCGAAGCGATGACCCATGCGCGCGTGCTGATCGAAGCCTACGTCGCCGCCGGCTTCCACAAGATCCACCTCGATTGCAGCATGTCCTGCGCCGACGATCCGGTGCCGCTGCCGGACGCCATCGTCGCCGCGCGCTCGGCCGAGCTGGCCGCCATCGCCGAGCGCACCGCCGCCGAACACGGCCTGCCGCCGCCGGTCTACGTGATCGGCACAGAGGTGCCGGTTCCCGGTGGCGAAGCCTCGCTGGCCGGGGGCCTGCAGGTGACCACGCCGGCCGCGGCCGCGCAGACGCTGGAAATCCACCGCCAGGCGTTCGACACCCCGCACCTGCGCGACGCCTGGCAGCGGGTGATCGCGATGGTGGTGCAGCCGGGCGTGGACTTCGACCACAGCAGCGTGCACGACTACGACCCGGCCGCCGCGGACGCGCTGGCCGCGTTCCTGGAGCGGCAGCCGCGCATCGTGTTCGAGGCGCACTCCACCGACTACCAGCGCGAGAGCGGCCTGCACGCGCTGGTGCGCGACCATTTCGCCATCCTCAAGGTCGGCCCGGCCGCGACCTTCGCCTACCGCGAGGCGCTGTTCGCGCTGGCGGCGATCGAAGCCGAGCTGCTGCCGGCGGCGCAATGCTCGCGGCTGCCGCAGGTGCTGGAAGAGGTAATGACCGCGCAGCCCCGGCACTGGCAGGCGCACTACCACGGCGACGCGGACACGCTGCGGCGGCTGCGCGCGTTCGCCTTCAGCGACCGCTGCCGCTACTACTGGGGCGAGCCGGCGCTGCGCGAGGCGGTACGCACGCTGTTCGCCAACCTGGAGCGGCACGCGCCGCCGCTGCCACTGCTCAGCCAATACCTGCCGGAGCAGTTCCGCGCGGTGCGCGAGGGCAGCCTGGCGAACACGCCCGACGCGCTGGTGCGGCACCGCATCGGCCTGTGCCTGGACGCGTACGCGCGCGCCTGCGCCGCCAACAGCGCCGGCCCGCGCAGGCACAACGCAAGTTCCGCCCCGGCAAACCTTGCGAACGGCTAAGCTCGCCCTTTCCCGGAGAAAGCACGCAATGGCCATGCGCAACACCCGCTCCCGCCGCCAGCAGATCCTGCAGCAACTGATCGAGCAGGGCTCGGTGCAGGTCGCCGAACTGGTCGCGCGCTACGCAGTGTCGGCAGTGACCATCCGTACCGACCTGGGCCATTTCGAGGAGCAGGGCCTGGCCACCCGCACCCATGGCGGCGCCACCCTGGTGCGCACCCCGCCCGAGGAACAGAACATCCACGAAAAGGATGCGCTGAACCTGCCACTCAAGGAGTCCATCGGCGCGCGCGCCGCGCAGCTGGTGCAGCCCGGCGACAACATCATCATCGACTCCGGCTCGACCACCATGACCCTGGCCCGCCACCTGCGCGGGCACCGCGACGTGACGGTGATGACCAACGGCCTGAACATCGCCTGGGAGCTGGCCAACGCCGCGGGCGTCAACGTGCTGCTCACCGGCGGCCAGCTGCGCAAGCAGTCGCTGTCGCTGCAGGGCAGCCAGGCCGAGGCCAGCCTCAACCCCTACAGTTTCGACACCCTGTTCCTCGGCGTGGACGGGCTGGACCTGCAGTTCGGGCTGACCACCCACGACGAGGCCGAGGCACGCCTGAACCACCGCATGGTCGAGCGCGCGCGGCGCATCGTGGTGCTGACCGACGCCTCCAAGTTCGGCCGCGTCAGCCTGCACCGCATCGCCTACCTGGACCAGATCCACGCGGTGATCACCGACGCCGGCATCGACGAGGCCACGCGCGAGGGGCTGCAGCGCCGCGGCATCGAGGTCGTGGTCGCCGAAGCGGCGGCATAGGCCGGAACCGGACGGCCCCCGCAACCCGGCCCTCGCCCGGAGCGGCAACGCGCGGCTGCGCGCCGCAGACGTGGCCGGAACCCGGGCGGCGCACGTGGGGAACCCGTCGTGCCGCAAGCCCGCGCGGCGGCAACCGCACCACCCCGCGCGTTGCGCGAAACACGGGCGGCAGACATGCCGTGCGGCTTCGCCGTGCCCTCATCCGCCCGTTCCGGGCACCTGCACCCGCAACCGGAAGCAACCGGCGCCTCCACGCCCGAGGCGCGGCAGCGCAGGCGCGCCGTCGTTGGATGCCGCACTTCCCCGCGTGGAAGGCACAAACGCAAACGGCCGCCCGTAGGCGGCCGTTGCGCGACGGCGGGCACGAGGCCCGCGCGGCGGGAATTACTCGGCGGACTTGGCGGCCTGGCGGGCAGCCTTGGCCTGCGCAGCGGCGGCCAGGTCTTCCTTGATGCGGGCGGCCTTGCCTTCCAGGCCACGCAGGTAGTACAGCTTGCCGGCACGGACCTTGCCGCGGCGCTTGACTTCGACCGAGTCGATCAGCGCGCTGTGGGTCTGGAACACGCGCTCGACGCCGTAGCCGTGCGAGATCTTGCGCACGGTGAACGAGGAGTTCAGGCCGGCGTTCTTGGTGCCGATCACGACGCCTTCGTAGGCCTGCACGCGCTCGCGGTTGCCTTCCTTGACCTTGACGTTGACGACAACGGTGTCGCCCTGGCTGAACTTCGGCAGTTCGCGGGTGATCTGGGCGGATTCGAAGTCCGCGACGATGGATTTGTTCAGCTTGCTCATGATTGCACCGATGTATTCGGGTGGACGTGTCGTTTCGACAACTTGGGCTGATGCAGTCGCCGGATTGCGCTGCACGATTGTTGTTCTGGCGGTCCGCAGGGCCCGGGGGCCATGGGAATCCGCAATTCTAGCCTATGCGCCGCCGCCGGCGCCAGTGGGGGCATCCCCTTCGCCGGCGAGGGCCTGCCGCGCCTCGTCCAGCAGCCTGCGGTCGGCCTTGCCCAGGCGGGCCTCGTCCAGCAGGTCGGGACGGCGCAGGGCGGTGCGCAGCAGCGACTGCTGCCGGCGCCAGCGCGCGATCGCGGCATGGTTGCCCGAGCGCAGCACCTCCGGCACGTCGCCCAGCGCGTGGCTGGCCGGCTGGCTGTAGTGCGGGCAGTCCAGCAGGCCGTCGCCCTCGAAACTGTCCTGGACCGCGGATTCGGCGTCGTTCAGCGCCCCCTCCTGCAGCCGGGTCACCGCGTCGATGATCACCGCCGCGCCCAGCTCGCCACCGGACAGCACGTAGTCGCCCAGGGAGATTTCCTCGTCCACCTCGGCGGCCAGGAAACGCTCGTCCACGCCCTCGTAGCGGCCGCACAGCAGGATCATCCGCGGCAACGCCGCCAGTTCACGCACCCGGGCCTGGGTCAGCGGCCGGCCCTGCGGGCTCAGGTAGATCAGCGGCGCCGGGGCCGGGTCGGCGGCACGGGCGGCGGCCAGCGCCGCGCGCAGCGGTTCGATCAGCATCACCATCCCCGGGCCGCCGCCGAACGGGCGGTCGTCCACGCGGCGATAGTTGCCCTCGGCATGGTCGCGCGGGTTCCAGCCGTGCAGGTCGAGCAGGCCGCGCTCCCGGGCGCGGCCGACCACGCCCAGCGCGGCCGACTGCGCGATGAACTCCGGGAACAGGGTGATGACGTCGATGCGCACCGGGCTCAGAACTCCGGGTCCCAGTCGACCACGATCAGGTTGGCATCGAAGTCGACCGACTTGACGAAGTCGTCCATCACGAACGGCACCATGCGCTCGCGGTCGCCACGCACCACCAGCACGTCGTTGGCGCCGGTATTGAACAGGTGCGAGGCGCGGCCCAGGCTGACGCCGTCCACGGTCCGCACGTCCAGGCCTTCCAGGTCGACCCAGTAGTACTCGTCCGGCTTCGGCGGCGGCAGCGCGCTGCGCGGGATATGGATCTCGGTGCCGCGCATGGCCTCGACCACGTTGCGGTCGTCCACCCCGGGGAAGGTCGCCACCAGCGTCTTGCCGGCCTCGCGGCCGCGCACGCCGGAGATCTGCGACTCCTGCCCCGAGGGGCTGCGCAGGATCCAGGGCTGATAGTTGAAGATGGCCAGCCGCGGCTCGGTCCAGGACTCGAGCTTGAGCTCGCCGCGCACACCAAAAGCGCCGGTCACCCTGCCCAGCAGGATCCGGCGCTCGGAATCTTTCTTCATAAAGCAGTCGGGCCGCGCTTGCGCGCGGTCCGCCAGGATCAGGCCGCTGCGGCCTGGGCCTTGGTCGCTTCCTTGTACAGGTTGCGAACCTTGTCGGTCAGCTGGGCGCCGTTGGCGACCCACTTGTCGACCGCGGCGATGTCCAGCACCACGCGCTGCTCGGCGCCCTGGGCGACCGGGTTGTAGTAGCCGACGCGCTCGATGTTGCGGCCGTCGCGGGCGCTACGGACGTCGGTGACGATGATGTGGTAGAACGGACGCTTCTTGGCGCCGCCGCGGGTCAGTCGAATCTTGACCATGGTGGTTTTTCCTTTGTAGCCCAGTCGCCAGGATGGCGCGGTAAGCCGGCGATTATAGCCGCGCCCCCGGCCCATTCCAAGCCCGCCCCCTGCCCTGCCTGAACGGGCCGGTTCAGAGCGGCCGCCAGGGTTCCTGCGCCAGCGCCTGCCGCAGCCGCTCCAGCAATGCCGCCGACTCCGCGAACCGGCAGTCGCCGACGCGCGCCAGCGGCCACAGCCCGGTGGCGTTGCAGGCCACGGCCCCGGAGAAGCCCGGCAGGGCCTCCAGCGGCACCTCGCGCCACGCCTGCGCCCGCCCCAGCCGTTGCAGTCCGGCCACCAGCAGTTGTTCGGCGGTGCCGCGCAGCGCTTCCGCCTGCGGCCACACCACCTCTTCGCCAGCCAGGAAGGCGATGTTCCAGGTACTGCCCTCGCTGACCCGCCCGGCCGCGTCGACGAACAGCGCATCGTCGAAGCCCTGGCGCATGGCCAGGCGCCGCTGCCGGAACAACGGGAAGGTGCCGACGTGCTTGAGCTGCGGCGAGTCGCGCTGGTAGCGCACCGGCAGCACCGCGCGGGCGTCGGCGGGCACCGTGGCCGGCGCCGCGACGCTTGCCAGCACGTCCACCGGCACCGCCCGCGACGGCTGGCGGAAGTCGAACGCGCGCGAGAACACGGTGATGCGCAGCGAGGCGTCCGTCATGCCGCTGCGTTGCAGCGCCTGGCGCAGCCAGCCCAGCAGGCGCGCTTCGTCCAGTTCGGCGTCGAACAGTTCGCGCGTGCCCTGCTGCAGGCGCCGCAGGTGCAGCGCCCAGCCCTGGACCGCGCCGCCGCGCACCTGCAGCGAAGTGAAATGCCCATAGTTGACCAGGGCCGCGTCGAGCAGCCCGGCATCGACCGGTTGGCCATTGCAGGACACGGCCGTCACAGCAGCGCCTGCGCCTGCTGCCACATCCCCTGCACCAGGCCGGCGGCGGGGCCGCGCCGCGCCATCCACGCCGACTGCCCGGCCCAGGCCTGCATCGCGTCCAGGCGGTCGTCGGCCTGGGCCTGCCGGCGCATGCCGGCGGTCAGCCCGCGCTGCACCGGGTACGGCCGCGGCGGTGGCGCATCGGCGGCCTCGGCGGCCCGCACGTAGGCGGTGTCCAGCGCGCGGCCCAGGCGGCCGCTGAAAGCGCGGGTGGTGCGGGTATGTTCCGGTTCCGCCACGGGCAGCGCCTGTTTCCAGGTCTCGGCGATCGTGGATTCGTCGGCGGCCAGGAACGCCGTGCCCACCTGCACCGCGCTGGCGCCCAGCAGCAGCGCCGCGGCCACGCCGCGACCGTCGCCGATGCCGCCCGCCGCGATCACTGGTACCTCAAGCCGGTCGGCCAGGCGCGGCAGCAGCGCGAACAGGCCACTCATCTGCGCCTCGGCGCGCGCGTCCACGAACGCACCGCGGTGGCCACCGGCCTCCATCCCCTGCGCGACCACCGCGTCGGCGCCGGCGGCCTGCGCCTGCAACGCCTCGTCCAGCGTGGTGGCACAGGCCAACCAGGCAATGCCGGCGGCCTTCAGCCGTGCGGCCTGCGCGGCGGAGAACAAGCCCATGATGGTCGAGGCCACCGCCGGCCGCGCCGCGACCAGGGCGTCGAACTGCGCGTCGAAATCGGCCGGGCCGGCATCGCCGGCGCTGGCTGGCACCGCCGGCCCCCAGCGCTCGAGGAAGGCGCGGGTCGCGGCCTCGGCGGCGGCATCGCGCACCGGCGCCGGGTCCGGCACCCAGACGTTGACCTGGGCCGGGCCGCGCGACTGCCGGCGGAAGTCGTCCATCCACTGCCCGATCTGTTCCGGCGTGGACAGCACCGCGCCCATCGCGCCCATGCCGCCGGCATTGGCCACGGCGGCGGACAGGGCCACCGGACAGCTACCGGCCATCGGCGCCAGCAGCACCGGCAGTTCGAGGCCGAAACGCCGGCAGAAACGCTCGGTGCGTTGACGGATGTCCGGGTTCATGCCGCACTCCAATCGGGAGCCACCATCATCGCCGGGCCGTGCGGCGCCGCCAACGGTGGCCCGCCCGGCGGCGACGCGATGGCGGGTGCCGGGTTCGGCCGCACCGGCACAAGCGCCGCCACCGGCGCCTGCGCGGCTCAGCGGAACGGCAGCCCGCCCTTGCCGCCCATCGCGAGCATGCCCTTCATGTTGCGCAGCATGCCCTTCATGCCGCCGCCGGACAGCTTGCCCATCATCTTTTCCATCTGCATGTACTGCTTCATCAGCTTGTTGACGTCGGCCGGCTGGGTGCCGGAGCCGCGGGCGATGCGGGCGCGGCGCGAGCCGTTGAGCAGGCCCGGGTTGCGCCGCTCCTTCTTGGTCATCGAGTTGATGATGGCGATCATGCGCGGCACTTCCTTGCTCTGCTGCACCTGCTGCTTGAGGTGCTCGGGGATCTGCCCCAGCCCCGGCAGCTTGTCCATCAGCCCGCCGATTCCGCCCATGTTCTGCATCTGTTCGAGCTGGTCGCGCATGTCGTTGAGGTCGAACTTCTTGCCCTTGGCGACCTTCTCGGCCAGCTTCTGCGCCTTGTCCTTGTCGACCTGCTGCTCGACCTGCTCCACCAGCGACAGCACGTCGCCCATGTCCAGGATGCGGCTGGCCACGCGCTCGGGGTGGAACACGTCCAGGCCGTCGACCTTTTCGCCGGTGCCGGTGAACTTGATCGGCTTGCCGGTGATGTAGCGCACGCTCAGCGCGGCGCCACCGCGGGCGTCGCCGTCGGTCTTGGTCAGCACCACGCCGGTCAGCGGCAGCGCCTCGCCGAACGCCTTGGCGGTGTTGGCCGCGTCCTGGCCGGTCATCGAATCGACCACGAACAGGGTTTCGGCCGGGTTGACCGCCGCGTGCAGGGCCTTGATCTCGGCCATCATCGCTTCGTCGATGGCCAGGCGGCCGGCGGTGTCGACCAGCAGCACGTCGACGAACGACTTGCGGGCGTCGTCGATGGCCGCGCGCACGATGTCCACCGGCTTCTGCGTGGCCGACGACGGGAAGAACAGCACGCCGACCTGCTCGGCCAGCGTCTTCAGCTGCTCGATCGCGGCCGGGCGGTAGACGTCGGCCGAGACCACCATCACCTTCTTCTTGCGCTTTTCCTTCAGGTGCTTGGCGAGCTTGCCGACCGTGGTGGTCTTGCCCGCGCCCTGCAGGCCGGCCATCAGGATGATCGCCGGCGCCGGCACGTTGAGGTTCAGGTCGGTGGCCTGCGAGCCCATCACCGCGGTGAGTTCGTCGCGCACGACCTTGATCAGCGCCTGGCCCGGGGTCAGCGACTTGAGCACCTCCTGGCCGACCGCGCGCACCTTGATCTTCTCGATCAGCGCCTGCACCACCGGCAGCGCGACATCGGCCTCCAGCAGCGCGATGCGCACCTCGCGGGTCGCCTCGCGGATGTTCTCCTCGGTCAGGCGGCCACGGCCGCGCAGGCGCTCGATGGTGCCGGAAAGGCGCTGGGTCAGGGACTCGAACATGCGGTGCAACCTGCGGGAACGTTGGCAAAGAGGCCAAATTATAGCGGCCGCCGGCGCTTGCCGCCGCCCTGGCGCCGCGCGCATCGCCAGCGGCGGGCGCGTGTGCGAAACTGTGGCGATGACAATCGTTCTCATCGCGACCGCGCTCTACCTGCTGTCCACCGGCCTGCTCGTCCATGGCCTGGCCGCCGAACGCGCCAGCGGCTCGCGCAGCTGGCTGTGGCCGGCGTCCGCGGCGGTGGTGCTGCATGCCGGCTACCACCTGCTGGTGGCGATGCGCACCAGTGGCGGGCCGGACATGCATTTCTTCGCCGCGCTGTCGCTGGTGGCGCTGGGCATGGCCGCGCTCACCACCGTGGTGGGCGCGCGCGGGCGCATGGCGGCGCTGGGGGTACTGGTGTTCCCGATGGCCGCGCTGTTGCTGCTGGCCTACCACGGCTACGGCCATGAACCGAGCCGGGTGCTGGGCTGGCGCCTGGCCACCCACGCCTGGCTGGCGCTGCTGGCCTACGCGACGCTGAGCATCGCCGCGCTGCTGGCGATCATGCTGTGGCTGCAGGAACGGGCGCTGCGCCGGCGTGATTTCCGGCCGTGGCTGCGCGCCCTGCCGCCGTTGAACGACCTGGAAACGCTGCTGTTCCGCACCATCACCGTCGGTTTCTGCCTGCTGACCCTGACCCTGGTCACCGGGGTGCTGTTCGTGGACGACCTGCTGGCGCAGAAACTGGTGCACAAGACCGTGCTCAGCGTGCTGTCGTGGCTGGTGTTCGGCACGCTGATGATCGGCCGCCGCCGGCATGGCTGGCGCGGGGTGAAGGCGGTGCACTGGACGCTGAGCGCGATGGTGCTGCTGTTGCTGGCCTTCTTCGGCAGCCAGTTCGTGATCGAACTGGTGTTCGGGCACGCGCGCTGACCCACGCCCCGGCGCCGCGCCGGCGACTCAGGGAAACGGCCGCACCAGCAGCGCGCGCAGGGATTGCCCGCGATCGGTGATCAGGTCTTCGGCCCGCCAGCAGCCATCGGCCTGGCGGCGCATCGCCAACCGCGCCAGGCGCGGCTCGCCCCATACCGCGAAACGCACTTCCACCGTTCCGGCCGCCGGCGACTGCGCCACCCACTGGTAGCCGGGTCCGGCATCCACCTCGCCATCCTGCCCGTCCAGCCACGGGTCATGGTCGAGCCGGCAGATGCCCTGCTCGCGCTGCTGGCAATCGCGCTCGGCCGCGATCAGCCGTGCGAACCCCGGGGCCAGCAGGGCATCGGGCGTGTCGAGGAAGCGCGCGGACGTCCCGGCCTGGAACAATGCCCGCGCCACCGCCAGCGGGGCCGCGCAGGCGGGTGCGGCCTGCGCCACCGGCGCCAGCAGCAAGCCCAGCACCCCGGCACCGGTCATGGCCCGGGAAATACGCATCGATGCCCTGCCCCGGCGGCGCATCACCGATCCAGCGCGCGCCACTCAGGCCGCCTCGATCGCTTCGGCCAGGCGCTCGACCGCGATCACCTCCATGCCCTTCACCGACCCGGCCTTGGGCGCATTGGCACGGGGCACGATGGCGCGCTTGAAACCATGCGTGGCCGCCTCGCGCAGGCGCTCCTCGCCGTTGGGCACCGGCCGGATCTCGCCGGACAGGCCGACCTCGCCGAAGGCGATGGTCTTGTCCGCCAGCGGCTGGTCGCGCAGCGACGACAGCACCGCCAGCAGCACCGGCAGGTCGACCGCGGTCTCCTGCACGCGGATGCCGCCGACCACGTTGATGAACACGTCCTGGTCGCCGACCATCACCCCGCCATGGCGGTGCAGCACCGCCAGCAGCATCGCCAGCCGGTTCTGCTCCAGCCCCACCGCGACCCGGCGCGGGTTGGACAACGGCGAGGAATCGACCAGCGCCTGGACCTCCACCAGCAGCGGCCGGGTGCCCTCGCGGGTGACCATCACGCAGCTGCCGGGCTGGCGGGTGCTGCCGCCGGACAGGAAGATCGCCGAGGGGTTGGGCACTTCCTTCAGGCCCTTCTCGCCCATGGCGAACACGCCCAGTTCGTTGACCGCGCCGAAGCGGTTCTTGAACGCGCGCAGCACGCGGAAGCGGCTGCCGCTTTCGCCCTCGAAATACAGCACCGCGTCGACCATGTGCTCCAGCACCCGCGGGCCGGCGATGCCGCCCTCCTTGGTGACATGGCCGACCAGGAACACCGCGGTGCCGGTCTCCTTGGCGAAGCGCACCAGCCGCGCGGCGCTCTCGCGCACCTGGCTGACCGAGCCGGGCGCGGCGGTGAGCGTCTCGGTCCACAGGGTCTGCACCGAGTCGGCAACGATCAGCTTCGGGCGCGCCGCGGCGGCATGCTGCAGGATCAGTTCGATGCCGGTCTCGGCCAATGCGTCCAGGCCGTCCAGCGGCAGGTCCAGGCGCACCGCGCGCCCGGCCACCTGCGCCAGCGATTCCTCGCCGGTCACGTACAGCACCGGCAGGGTGCCGGCCATTTTCGCCAGCGCCTGCAGCAACAGGGTCGACTTGCCGATGCCCGGGTCGCCGCCGACCAGCACCACCGCGCCCTCGACCAGGCCGCCGCCCAGCACCCGGTCGAACTCGCCGATGCCGGTGGACACCCGCGCGTGCTCGCTCTGGCGCACGTCCTTGAGCGCGGTGATCTTCGGCGATTCGACCTTGCCGGCCCAGCCGCCACGACGCGCGGCCGGCGCCTTCACCGCGGCCGCGCTCTCCAGCACGACCTCGCCGAGCACGTTCCAGGCGCCGCATTCGGTGCACTGGCCCTGCCACTTGCTGTATTCGGCGCCGCATTCGCTGCAGACATAGGCGGTGCGGTTCTTCGCCATCGGGGGTCCTCGAGTGGATGCGCGCACAGGATACCCGCCGGCCGTCGCAGCCGATGCGACCGGCACGACTAAAGAAGCACGGCGGCATGCCGTTGTCTGGTGCATTCTTTGGCCACGAATCGGCGGACGCTGCGCGCATGGTTGGCACCTACAACCCGACCCTGGTGGTCATTTCGCTGCTGGTCGCCATCCTGGCTTCGTACACGGCCCTGGACATGGCCGGGCGCCTGGCCACGGCCAGCGGCCGCAGCCTGCGTGGCTGGATGGCCGGCGGCGCCCTGGCCATGGGCCTGGGCATCTGGTCGATGCACTTCATCGCCATGCTGGCCTTCCACCTGCCGATCCCGGTCGGCTACGACCTGGCCATCACCCTGTATTCGATGGCCGCGTCGGTGGGCGCGTCGGCCTATGCCCTGTGGCTGGCGTCGCGGCCGCAGCTGCCGTGGCCGCGGCTGCTGGCCGGCGCCGTGCTGATGGGCAGCGGCATCGCCGCCATGCATTACCTGGGCATGGCGGCGATGCGCATGCAGCCGGGCATCGACTACGACCCGCTGTGGTTCAGCGCGTCGATCCTGGTCGCCATCGGCGCCTCGGGCGCGGCGCTGTGGATCGCCCTGCGCCTGCGCCGCGAAGGCCGCCACACGCGGCCGCTGCGGCTGGCCGCTTCGCTGGTGATGGGGCTGGCGATCGTCGGCATGCACTACACCGGGATGGCCGCTGCCGACTTCCCGCCCGGCAGCATCTGCGGCGCGGTGGTCGACGGCGGGCTGGAGACCCGCTGGCTGGCGGTGCTGGTGGTGGTCACCACCCTGGGCATCATCGGCATCACCCTGATCGCCTCGCTGTTCGACAAGCGCCTGCACCGGCGTACCGGCAGCCTGGCCGACTCGCTGGCGCGCGCCAACCAGGAACTGGTGGAGGCGGCGCTGCACGACCCGCTGACCCGGCTGCCCAACCGCATGCTGCTGCAGGACCGCATCGAGCAGGCGATCGAGAAGGCGCAGCGGCGCGGCACCGCGGTGGCGGTGGTGTTCTGCGACCTGGACGGGTTCAAGCTGGTCAACGATGCCTACGGCCACCAGTTCGGCGACCGCCTGCTGGTGCGCATGGCCGAGCGCGTGCGCGGGCTGCTGCGGCCGCAGGACACCCTGGCGCGGCTGGGCGGCGACGAGTTCGTCGTGGTGCTGGACGTGGAGACCACCGACGACGCGGTGGTGGTGGCCGAACGCATCACCGCGGCCGTGGCCGAGCCGTTCGTGATCGAGGCGGCCGAACTGCAGCTCAGCGCCAGCCTCGGCATCGCCCTGTACCCGGACGATGCCACCAGCGAGCGCGAACTGATGGCGCACGCCGACGCGGCGATGTACCACACCAAGCAGTCGGGCCGGAACGGCTACACCTTCTTCACCCCCGCCATGCAGGCCAGCGCCAGCCGCCGCCTGCGCCTGCTGCAGGACCTGCGCCGCGCGCTCGCCCGCGACGAACTGGTGCTGCATTACCAGCCCAAGTTCCCGGCCAGCGGCCACCCGGTGATCGGCGCCGAGGCGCTGCTGCGCTGGCAGCATCCCGAACTGGGCCTGCTCGGCCCGGACACCTTCATCCCGATCGCCGAGCGCAGCGGGCTGATCCTGCCGATCGGCGACTGGGTGCTGGACCGCGCCTGCGCGCAGCTGCGCGCGTGGCACGATGCCGGCCACGGCGGCTGGTCGATGGCGGTGAACCTGTCGCCGCTGCAGTTCGCCTCGCCGGGGCTGGTGGAGACGGTGCGCGACACGCTCCAGCGCCATGCGCTGGCCCCCGGCCACCTGACCCTGGAGGTCACCGAGACCACGGCGATGAGGGACGTGGAGGACAGCCTGCAGCGGCTCAACACGCTGACCGCGATGGGCGTGAAGATCGCCATCGACGATTTCGGCACCGGCTATTCCAGCCTGCTGTACCTCAAGCGCATGCCGGCCACGGAGTTGAAGATCGACCGCGCCTTCGTGCGCGACCTGGAGCACAACACCGAGGACGCGGCCATCGTGTCCTCGATCGTAGCGCTGGGCCGCTCGCTGCAGCTGCAGGTGGTGGCCGAGGGCGTGGAGACCGAGGCCCAGCGCGACTTCCTCGACCAGCTGGGCTGCGACCTGCTGCAGGGTTACCACCTCGGCCGGCCGATGGACCCGGAGACGTTCCTGCGCCAGGCCGGTTGAGCGCGCGGGGCGTCCGCGGCGCGGGCCACCGCCATGGCGCGGGCCCGGCGTCGCGGCCCGCCTTGCACGCATGCCCGGGTCGGGGTCCCGGCCGCCGCGAACCGCACAGGCCGCGAACGGCTGCCGCACTGCGCGCGCGGGCAGGCGGGCCGCGCACGCAGCGCGGCGCGGACGTCCGCCACCCGGCAAAGGAAAAGGCCGCCCGAGGGCGGCCTTTTCGATCACGGCGTCGTCAGGCGTCAGTGCATCATGTGGTAGTTCATGTTCCACATGACCCACAGCGTGCCGGCGACGATGATGCCGATCACCACCACGGTGAACAGGCCGGCGTTGACGTTCCAGCGCGCGGCCGAGGAGCGGTCCAGGTGCAGGAAGAACACCAGGTGGACCAGCAGCTGCAGCAGGCCGGAGACCAGGATCACCATCGCCGTGGCGAAGGTCGAGGACAGGCCGCCGCTCATCACCACCCAGAACGGGATGATGGTCAGGATGGCCGCCAGCACGAAGCCGATCAGGTAGGACTTGACGCTGCCGTGGCTCTCGCCGCCGGCACCGTGGGCGTGGTTGTCATGTGCGGACATCAGAGGGCTCCCGACAGGTAGACGACAGAGAACACGCCGATCCAGACCAGGTCCAGGAAGTGCCAGAACAGGCTCAGGCACGCCATGCGGGTCTTGTTGGTCTGGGTCAGGCCGTTGCGCTTGAGCTGGATGAACATCACCAGCAGCCACAGCAGGCCGGCGCTGACGTGCAGGCCGTGGGTACCGACCAGGGCGAAGAACGCCGACAGGAAGGCGCTGTGGTCCGGGCCGTAGCCCTGGTGCACCAGGTGGTTGAACTCCCAGATCTCCATGGCCATGAAGCCGGCACCCAGCAGCCAGGTGATGACCAGCCAGGTGAACATCAGGCCGACCTTCTTCTGGTGCATGGCGATCATGCCCAGGCCGAAGGTCAGCGAAGAGATCAGCAGCAGCGCGGTCTCGCCGGCCACGAACTTCAGGTCGAACAGCTCCTTGGCGCCCGGGCCGCCGTTGGTACCGCCGGCCAGCACCACGTAGGTGACGAACAGCGAGGCGAAGATGAGCAGGTCGCTCATCAGGTACACCCAGAAACCGAAGATGGTCTTCTCGCCGGTGTCGTGGTGGTGCTCGTGGTCGTGGCCATGGTCCGCCGCGTGCGCGGCGTGGCCATGGTTCAGCGTGTGGGCGGTCGTGCTCATGCCTTCACCTCGGTCTTCACCAGCCCCTGCGCTTCCAGGTGGCGGCGATGTTCGTTTTCGATGCGTTCCACTTCGGCGGCCGGCACCCAGTAATCCACGTCGTTGTCGAACGTGCGGTAGATGAAGGTGCCGATCATGCCGACCAGGCCGACGATGGCCAGCCACCAGATGTGCCAGATCATCGCGAAGCCGAACACCAGGCTGAACGCGCCGATCACCACGCCGGTGCCGGTGTTGCGCGGCATGTGGATGTCGCTGTAGCGGGCCGGCTTCGGCCAGGCTTCGCCACGCTGCTTGCGCTCCCAGAAGTCATCCAGTTCCTCGCCCTTGGGCAGCACGGCGAAGTTGTAGAACTGCACCGGCGAAGCGGTTTCCCACTCCAGCGTGCGCGCATCCCACGGGTCGCCGGTCAGGTCCACGTTCTTCTTGCGGTCGCGGATGGACACGATGATCTGGATGACCTGGCACAGGATGCCGGCGCCGATGATGAACGCACCGATCGCGGCGACCACGAAGTACGGCTGGTAGTCGGCGTTCGGATAGCTCTGCAGGCGGCGGGTGACGCCCATGAAGCCCAGCACGTACAGCGGCATGAAGGCCACGTAGAAGCCGATGAACCAGCACCAGAACGCACGCTTGCCCCAGGTCTCGTCCAGCTTGAAGCCGAACATCTTCGGGAACCAGTAGGTGATGCCGGCGAACATGCCGAACACCACGCCGCCGATGATCACGTTGTGGAAGTGGGCGATCAGGAACAGCGAGTTGTGCAGCACGAAGTCGATGGCCGGGATCGCCAGCATCACGCCGGTCATGCCGCCGATGACGAAGGTGACCATGAAGCCGATGGTCCACAGCACCGGCGAGGTGAAGTGCACGCGGCCGCGGTACATCGTGAACAGCCAGTTGAAGATCTTCACGCCGGTCGGGATCGAGATGATCATCGTCGTGATGCCGAAGAAGGCATTGACGTTGGCGCCCGAACCCATGGTGAAGAAGTGGTGCAGCCACACGATGAACGACAGCACGCCGATGCAGGCGGTGGCGTAGACCATGCCCTTGTAGCCGAACAGGGTCTTGCGCGAGAAGGTGGCGATGACTTCGGAGAACACGCCGAACGCCGGCAGCACCAGGATGTAGACCTCGGGGTGGCCCCAGATCCAGATCAGGTTGATGTAGAGCATGGCGTTGCCGCCACCGTCGTTGGTGAAGAAGTGCATGCCCAGGTAGCGGTCCAGGGTCAGCAGCACCAGGGTGACGGTCAGCACCGGGAACGCGGCGATGATCAGCACGTTGGTCACCAGCGCGGTCCAGCTGAACACCGGCATGTGCATCAGCTTCATGCCCGGGGTGCGCATCTTGAGGATGGTGATGAAGAAGTTGATGCCGCTCAGCGTGGTACCCAGGCCGGAGACCTGCAGGCCCCAGATGTAGTAATCCACGCCGACGCCGGGACTGTATTCCTTGCCCGACAGGGGCGGGAACGCCAGCCAGCCGGTCTGCGCGAACTCACCCACGCCCAGCGAGATCATCACCAGGCCCGCGCCGGCCACGAACAGCCAGAAGCTGAGCGAGTTCAGGAACGGGAAGGCGACGTCGCGCGCGCCGATCTGCAGCGGCACGACCAGGTTCATCAGGCCGGTGATCAGCGGCATCGCCACGAAGAAGATCATGATCACGCCGTGGGCGGTGAAGATCTGGTCGTAGTGATGCGGTGGCAGGTAGCCCTCGGCGCCGCCGGCGGCGACGGCCTGCTGCAGGCGCATCATGATCGCGTCGGCGAAGCCGCGCAGCATCATGATGAAGGCGACGATCAGGTACATCGCGCCGATCTTCTTGTGGTCCACCGAGGTGAACCACTCGTTCCACAGGTAGCCCCACAGCCTGGCGCGGGTGATCAGGCCCAGCACCAGCAGGCCGATCAGCCCGGCGGCACCGAGCGTGACCATGATGATCGGCTCGTGGTACGGGACCGCTTCGATAGTCAGTTTGCCCAGCATTGTCATTCTCCCGAGGCGCCGTGCCCGGCGTGGGCGGCGTGCTCGTCAGCGTTGTGTCCAGCGGCATCGGCAGCGTCCGGCCGGCTGTCGCCCGCGTCGTGGCCCTCATGGCCCTCGTGGCCCTCGTGCGCAGCGGCGTCCTGCGGCGCGGCCGCAGGGTCGTGCTTCTTCATGCCGAAGTGGTGGTTGTCGCCCATGTGGCGGGCCAGGATCCAGTCGAACAGGCCGGCTTCGGTGCGGCCGTAATAGGTCACCGGATACCAGTCATGGTTCTTCTCGGCGCCCAGGTCGGTGAACGCGGCCTTGTCCAGCAGCCTGTCGCTGGCGCGGACCTTGTCCAGCCAGGCGCGGTACTGCTCCTCGCTCACCGCATGCGCGGTGAAATGCATCTTGTTGAAGCCCGAGCCGCTGTAATGCGAGGCCATGCCCTCGAACGCACCGGCCTCGTTGGCGATCAGGTGCAGCTTGGTCTGCATGCCCGCCATCGAGTAGACCATGCTGCCCAGGCTGGGGATGAAGAACGCGCTCATCACCGTGTCGGAGGTGATCTTCAGGTTCAGCGGCGCATCGACCGGGAAGGTCAGCTCGTTGACCACGGCCACCTTCTCTTCCGGGTAGACAAACAGCCACTTCCAGTCCATCGAGATCGCCTCGACCACCACCGGGGCGCGCTCGGATTCGATCGGCCGGTACGGGTCCAGCGCATGCGAGGACCGCCAGGTCAGCACCGCCAGCACCAGCACGATCATGCACGGGATCGACCACACCACCACTTCGATGGCGGTGGAATGCGACCACTTGGGCTCGTAGCGGGCCTTGGTATTGGACGCGCGGTACTTCCACGCGAACGCCAGGGTCATCACGATCACGGGGACGACGACCAGCAGCATCAGCACCGTGGCGGTGATCAGCAGGGTCTTCTCGTCCTGGCCGATCTGGCCTTTGGGGTTGAGGATGGCCGCGTCGCAGCCCGCCAACAGCGCGGACAGGACAAGCAGCATGCCCGGACGCAGGCTGCGTCCAAGTGATTTCAACGGAATCATCGGTCGATCCAATTGCGAGGGGGGGCCTGGTCCGGCACTCCCTTGCACGCTTGCGCGAAACGACCACCCGGTGATGGACCACCGGGGAAAACGTATACGGGACTGCCGGATTCAGCGCGGCAATTCTAGGCTTCGCCCATCACTTTAGAAAGGCATTGACAATGATCCAGCGCAGCTGGAGCCCGATTCAGCATGCGACATGTTGTCGCACCCGCGCGCAGGGCGCGGATTCATGCCGCCTCCCGGTGGCCGGCGCCGGCCACCGGGGGGGCTTGCGGGGTCAGAAGCGGTAGCCGACGCCCAGCATGACGCCGTTCACGGTCTGGCCGTCGCGGCGCTCGCCGACGTAGTCGAACATCACCGACAGGCGTTCGCTGGCGCGGCTGCTGACGCCCAGGTTCCACGACAGCAGCTGCTCGCCCACGGCCTGGCTGGCCGCACCGAAGGTCAGGTCCGGCGCCGCGGCGAAGGCCGAGGTGAAGCGGGCCTGCGAATCGCCCAGCTCCTGCTGCCACAGCACTCGCGCGTGCGGGGTGATGCGCTCGCCGTTGCTGCCGTGGAAGCTCTTGAACAGCTGCAGGCCGGCGCCGACGCGCAGGCTCTCCAGGCTGCCGCTGCGGCCGCTCAGCGCGCCCACGGCCTGGCCTTCGTTGAAGCGGGCGTTGGACAGGCGGGTGTAGTCGACCACCGGCAGCAGCGGCTGCACCACGGTGCCGCCGGCGGTGGTGAACGACAGCCCGTGCTCCACGCGCGCCGACAGCGCGTCGCTGTCGTACTTGGCGCGCAGCGGGGCGTCCAGGCCGGCGATGCCGGCAATGCCGCGACGGGTGTCGTGGCGCAGGTCGGTATAGCGCACCGAGGCGGTCACGTAGCCCTTGGCATAGGCCGCGTCCAGGTAGCCGCCGATGTCCAGGGCACGCACGTCGCCGTGGAAATCCGAACCATCGCGGCCCTTGGCCGACATGTCGGCCGCGGCCACGCTCACGCCCAGCGCCACCTTGTCGTCGGCCACCCGGGTGTCGGCGCCGACCACGATGCCGCCGATGTTCTGCTTCATCCCGGCAACGTCGCCCTGCGCCTTGATCCGGCCCTGGGTGCTGAAGCCGCGGCCCCAGATGCCGACGCCACGGCGGCTGTCGCCGCCCTGCATGCCACCCTCGCCTTCGCCATTGGCGGCCGGCTCGACCAGGTGCATGGCCAGCTGGCTGAACAGGCTGCTGCTGCCCATGCCCGGCTGCGCCGACGCCGCCTGCGCCGCACGCGCGGCCAGGCCATCGGCATCGCCACCGTTGCTGCGCATGTCGAACTGGTGGCGCTGGATGACGTTGCCGATGCTGTCGACCAGCGCGGCGTCGGCCAGCTGCAGGGTGGCGTGCGCGTCGCCGCGCAGCGCACCGGCCTGCTGCCGGATCACGTCGCGGTCGGAGAACTGCAGCGCGCCCAGCAGCGGCTTCATGCCGGCGCGACCGCTGTTGGCGGCCGCGGCCAGCGCGCGGCCCAGGCCATCGCCGGACTGCGTGTTGGCGAAGAGCCCGGTCTGCTCGAAGCCGGTGTTGGCGGTCAGCCACAGGCCATCGGCGCTCTGGTGCACGTTGAAGCTCAGCAGCGAGTTGGCGCGCGGGCGGAACACCTCGCCGTCGACGATGCTGGCGCTGTAGGCGTCATCGCCCAGGCGCGCGACCTGCTGGAAGCCCTTGTAGGCCCCGGCCATGTAGATCGGGCCGTCGATCAGCTCGCGGGTATAGTCGGCGCCATAGAAGCCCTCGGCCACGTTCAGCGCCAGCTGTGCGCCCGGCGCCACGACCAGCGCGCCCTCGTTCATGCCACCGTCGAAGAACCCGCCCACGCGCAGGCGGCCCGCGGCCGCGCCGCCGGCCTCGGTCACGTCGAAGGCCACCAGCGAGCCCGGCTGGATGTTGACGTAGCCATGGGTGGTGAGGTCGCCGCCACGCGGCATCAGCAGGCCATTGACGACCACGCGGCTGAAGCCGTCCTCGCGCCACGACGGCCCGGTGATGCCGAGCATGGCGTCCGAGTCGATGGTCGCCGAACCGATGTCGCCATGGCCGACCAGCGCGCCGGCGCGCTGCACGCGCAGCTCGGTGGTGCGCAGGGCACCGCCCTCCAGTGCGATCGTGCCGTTCTCCACGCGCATCAGGTCGGCGCCGGTGGTGGCCGCGGTCCGCCATACCGCACCGTTGCCGATGCTGATCACGCCGGCCGAGTCGGCCAGGGCCGACGCATCAAGCTGGTCAAGCCGCAGCTTGGAGCCCAGCAGCGCCTGGATCCCCGGATCGCTCAGGTAATCCTGGAGCGAGAACTGGCCGATGCCGTTGGGGCCGTTCTGCGCCAGGTTGTAGATCGTGACGGCCAGGTTGATGTAGGTGGTGCCGTAATCGGCGTCGGTCCAGCGGGCGAAATCGTCGTCCACCAGCGCCTGCAGCAGCCGGCCGGTACGCAGGTAGCCGGGATTGATGTCGCCGGTCACGTTGGACGTCACCCGCAGGGTGTCGCCCGGGTTGCGGTAGTCGGCCGAGGTCATGATGTTGTTGTTGAACATGTCCTGGCCGGGGAAGGTCTCTTCCGCGCGGCCGGTACCGTCCGGATCGAAGCTGACCGAGTCGCCGTTGGTGCGCGCCGGGTCGGCGAACACCAGCAGGCCGTTGGGCTGGGTCACCTCGAACAGCGCCTTGTACAGCAGCCCCTCGTCCATGCCGCCGCCGTAGTTGCCGGTGTAGATGCCGAACATGCGCGGCGACGGCCCGTAGGTCACGCGGCCGCCGGAGCTGGCGGCGTGGATCTGCACCGAGTCCACTTCGGTCGGCAGGTCGCCGGCCATGTAACGCTCGACGCCACCGGACTGCATGATCGAGCAGGAAGAGATGCAGCGGCCGGAAACGATGGTGTTCAGGCCGGCGGTGCGGATCACCGCCTGCAGCCATTCGCCGCTGATCAGCGCGCCGCCGTTGGACGTGCGCAGCACCACCTCGCGGAACGGCCGCCCTTCGGCCTCGGCCTTGGCCAGCATCGCCGGCAGCGCCACGATGTCGGCCAGGGTGACGTCGCCGCTCAGGAAGATGCGGTCACCGTTGACGTGGACCGTCATCGCGCTCGCGTCGCCGGCCACACCGACAGCGGCGGTGGCCAGCAGTCCGGACAGCGCCATACTCAATACCGATCGTTTCATTCGCACTTCTCTCTCCATGGTTGCAGCGGTATTCCCGCTCATCCCGCGCCTGCGGGACCCCAGCAGAACGCGACGAGGCACCCACCACCCCCAGTCGCCCGGTCCGCCGGACATGAACGCGTTCATCAAGCCGCGCGGAATTCCCCCGGGGCTGCCCACCGGCGCCGCGCTGCGTACACTCTCCGCCATCTTCCGCATCGGATCCCCCGACTGTCCGCTTCCCGTGCCCCGGTCGATGGTGCCGCCCCCGCCGGCGATGGCTTCGCGCTGTTTCTGCGCGAACAGCGCGAGCCGCTGCGCGCCTTCCTGCGCGCGCGCGGCGCCGGCGAGGAGGACGCCGAGGACATCGTGCAGGACTGCATGGAGCGGCTGATCCGTTACCGCGGGCATCCACACACGGAGTTGAAGCTGCTGCTGTACCGGATCGCGCGCAACCGCCTGGCCGACCGTGGCCGTTCGCCGCTCGCCGCGCCACACCTGCCACTGGCCGAACAGGACCTGCCGACCGAGGCGCCGTTCACCACGCCAGGGCCGCTGCGCCAGGCCGAATCCGGGCAGATGCTCAATGCGCTGCGCCAGGCGCTGCTGAAACTGCCCGAGCGCTGCCGCGAGGTCTACCTGCTCAACCGCATCACCGGCATGAGCTACAGCCAGATCGCGCGCCACCGCGGCATCACCGCCAAGACCGTGGAAAAGCATGTCGCGCGGGCCCTGCAGGGGCTGCGCCGGGAACTGGGTGCCGACGCGTTCGGCATGGGCGGGGATGAATGAGCGGGCGCGATGCAGCGGCCGGCGACGCGCTGTTCGCGCGCGCCGCGGCCTGGGTGGCACGGCTGGATGCCGCCGACTGCACGCGCGCCGAACGCGCGGCGTTCGAGGAGTGGCTGGCGGCCGATCCGGCGCGCGTACACGCCTGGGCCGAGGCCGAACGGCTGCACGCGCGCGCGGCCACGCTGCGCGATGACCCCTGGCTGCGCGCCGGCGCGCGCGCCGTGGTCCGGAGCCCTCTCTACCGGCGCCCGCTGTTCGGGCTGGCCGCGGCCGCGGCGCTGTGCCTGGCGGTGGGAACCGCCTGGGTACTGGCCACCGACGGCAGCCCCACCCCGCACACCTACGTCAACAGCGGCCTGGCCCCGCAACGCCAGGTGCTCGGCGACGGCAGCGTCGTGGTGCTCGATGCCCGCACCACCCTGACCGCCCGGTTCGGCTGGCGCAGGCGCGGCATCGAACTGCAGCAGGGCCGGATGCAACTGCAGGTGGCGGCGTCGTCCCGACCGATGCGGGTGCAGGCGGGCAACAGCGTGCTGCGCGATATCGGCACCACCTTCCAGGTCGAGCTGCTGGACGATGGACATATCGACATCGCCCTGCTCGAGGGCGCCCTGGAGATCGACAGCCAGGGTACCCAGGGCATGCACGCGACGCTGCGCCCGGGGCAGCAGCTGCGGGTGCTGCGGTCGGGCCGGATCGAGCCCGCCCGCGCGCTTGTGCAGCCACAGGCCGAGGCCTGGCCGCAGGGCCGGCTGCTGTTCGACGCCACGCCGTTGCCGGTGGTGATCGCGCGGATGAACCGCTACACCACCACGCCGCTGGTCATTGGCGATCCGGCACTGGCGCCGCTGGCCGTGAGCGGCAGCTTCGCCGCCGGCGACCAGGCCGCGCTGCTGTCCGCGCTGGAACTGGGCTGGTCGGTCAGCGCGCGCACGCGCGCCGACGGTGCGCTCGAGCTGCGCGGCGAGCGCTGAACCGCGCAATGGGTACGCTGATCGACCGTCTGCGCCCGACCCTGTTGTACCTGGCGTTGCTGGCCGTGTCGCCGGCCATGGCCGCGCCGGCGGGCGAGAAGGTGGAGTACCGGGTCGCGCGCGGCCCATTGGTGCAGGCCCTGCGCGAATGGTCGCGACAGGGTGACACCCCGCTGCTGTTCGACGCCCGCGAACTGGCCGGGCTGGACAGCGTCGGGGTCGAGGGCACGCTGCCGCCGGTGGCCGCACTGGAACACCTGCTGCAGGGACTGCCGGTCAGGCTGGCGCGCTCGCCGGCGGGCATCTTCACCGTACGCCGCCAGCAGGCAGCGCCCCGCCCCGTCCGCAAACCCACCGCTGCGCCTGCGGCGGCGGCCGCGCCAGTGGTGACGGCGCCGGAGGTCGAGCTGGCGCCGCTGCACGTCACCGGCAGCCGCCTGCCGCGCACCTCGCTGCAGACCACGATGAACGTGGAGGTGATCGAGCGCGACGACATTCGACGCAGTGGCTACGGCTCGCTGTTCGACCTGCTGCGCCACCTGCCCGGCATGAACGGGCGGCCGCCGGTGGAAGGCGCGCGCGATGGCGATTCGCCCTACCTGCCCGGCGGCGCCGCGGCGGCCACCAGCCTGGACGGGATGGGGCCGCGCGCCACCCTGTTCCTGGTCAACGGCAGGCGCCTGCCGCGCTACCCCATGGTGTCGCTGCAGCAGGGCGCCCTCACCGACCTAGGCGGCCTGCCGCTGAGCTTTGTCGAACGCATCGAACTGGTGCGCGGCGGCGCCTCGGCCATCTACGGTGCCGATGCCATGGCCGGCGTGGTCAACATCGTGCTGCGCGACCACGCCGATGGCCCGGAGGCCATGCTGCAGACCGGCACCAGCAACCAGGGCGACGGCGCCCAGTACCGGGTGCAGGCCGCCACCGGCAATGGCGCTGCCGGCGACGACTGGTTCCTCGGCATCGACCTGCAACGGACCGACCATGTCGCCGGCGACCGCCGTGGCTGGCACCGCGAACGGCAGCGCTATCCGATCGGCCTGCTGACCCGCGACGGGTATTACCTGCCGGCCTACCTGTGCCCGTCGGGCATGCGCGAGGACAGCGGCTGCTGGTACGACAGTTCGCGCCCGCGCTCGCTGCAGCCCGCCGCCTCCACCGCCGCCGCCTACGGCCATTGGCGGCACGACGCGGGCAACGGCCTGCACGCCCATGCCGAACTGCGCGCCAGCCTTGCCCGCCAGCGCTACGAACTGGGGCCGACGGCGGCGGCCCTGCGCCTGGCCGACGGCAGCCTGATCAACCATGTGTTCCAAGAAGGCGGCAGCGTGCGCCCGGCGGTCCGCAGCCTCGAACTGGACCTTGCCGCTGGCATCGGCCGCGACCGCGGCGATGGCGGCTGGGAAGCCGGGCTGGGCCGGCAGCGCAGCGAAACCACGCTCTCGACCGAGGGCGCGGTGCGCACCGCGCGGTTGTTCGATGCCATGGCAGACGGCTACATCCCGGGCTTCACCGCGCTGGACCCGGCCCTGCGCGCGCAGTTGTTCCCGCGCAGCCGCAACCGCGGCCGCACCGACCAGTGGCTGGCGTGGTGGGGCGTGCGCCACGCCCTGGGCACGCTGGCAGGCGGTACCGCGCAACTGGCGACGGGCATCGACCTGCGGCACGAAACCTGGACCTCGCGCCCGGACCGGCTGCTCGAGGACGGCGAACTGGCGCTGGGCCTGCCCACCGACCGCCGGCGCCTTTCCAGCCAGAGCAACGCCGGCTACGTCGAACTGGGCCTGCCGCTGGCCGAGCCACTGCGCCTGGACCTGGCCGCACGGCTGGACCACGACGCCGGCGAATTCTCGTTCTCGCCGCGCGCCGGGCTGCGCTGGAACCCCTCGCCGGCGTGGTCGATGCTGTTCTCGAGCGGCCGCGGCTACCGCGCGCCGAGCCTGTTCGAACGACGCCGCCCACCGGGTTACTTCGGCGCCGAAGCCGTGCCGTGGTCGCCCACGCTGCCGGCCTGCGCGCACCCCGTCGATGGCGCCTGCCTGGTGGACGTGCAGGTGGTGGAAAACACCGGCGTGCGCGCCGAAACCTCGCGCAACCAGAGCCTGGGCGCCATCTGGAGCCCAACGCCCGCACTCAGCCTGTCGCTCACCCACAACCGCGTCGAACTGCGCAACGAGATCCTGGCGCTGCGCCCGGCCGATGCCGGCTGGAACGCGGATACCTGGCTGATCGACGAGCGCGGCCGGCTGCAGTCGTTGCGCCTGTATTTCGACAACATCGGGCGCACCGTGTCGCGCAACTGGGTGCTGCACGGCGACTACCTGCGCAGCTCCGCCGCCGGGCAGTGGCGACTGTCGCTGGATGCGGTCCACCAGCAGACGCTGCGCCGTCGCGAGCGCGCCGGCAACCGCTGGATCGACCTGCGTGGCCACGCCACCCCGGGCACGGCGGCCAATGCCTCGCTGCACTGGCAGGGCGCGCGCTGGGGCAGTGCGCTGCATGCGCGCTATGCCGGCAGCACCCGCGCCTGGCCGGCCGCAGGCAGCTGCCCGGCGGCGCAGCGCGGCAACGACCAGTGCAGCAACCCGGCGCAGCTGCGCTGGAACCTGCACCTGGATCGCCGCATCGGCACGCGCATGACCGCGGCGCTGGACGTCCTCAACCTGCTCGACACCCAGCCGGTGAACTACCTGCCCGGCAACGGCGGCCTGTCCGCCGGCCTGGACGATCCGCTGGGGCGCTATTTCCAGCTCACCCTGCAGTTCCACTGACCGCCGCCGGCCGGCACGCGCGGCAAAACAAAAGGCCAGGCGCGGACGCCTGGCCTCTGGTTCGATGCTGGTGCCGGAAACAGGAGTCGAACCTGCGACCTACGCATTACGAATGCGCCGCTCTACCAACTGAGCTATTCCGGCGGAGCCGCGAATTGTAGGGGCTGGCCGGCGATGTGGTCAATCGACCAGGCGCAGGCGCAGTTCCTTGGGCAGCGCGAACACCATCGACTCCGGCTCGCCGGCCAGCTCGGCGACGCCGCCGGCACCGAGTTCGCGCAGGCGCTCGATCACGCCATCGACCAGCACCTGCGGCGCCGAGGCGCCGGCGGTCAGGCCGACGCGCTGCTTGCCGGCCACCCACTGCGGGTCGATCTCGTGCGCGCCATCGATCAGGTACGACTCCACGCCCTCGCGGCGGGCCAGTTCGGCCAGGCGGTTGGAGTTGGAACTGTTCGGCGAACCGACCACCAGCACCAGGTCGCACTGCTGCGCCAGTTCGCGCACCGCGTCCTGGCGGTTCTGCGTGGCGTAGCAGATGTCGTCGTTCTTCGGCCCCTGGATGGCGGGGAACTTGGCCCGCAGCGCGGCGATCACGCTGCGGGTGTCGTCCACCGACAGCGTGGTCTGGGTGGTGTAGGCAAGGTTCTCGGGCTGGCCAACGACCAGCGCGGCCACGTCGTCCTCGTCTTCGACCAGGTAGATCGCACCGGCCCCGGCTTCATTGCGCCACTGCCCCATCGTGCCCTCGACTTCGGGATGGCCCTCGTGGCCGATCAGCACCACGTCGCGGCCGGCGCGGCAATGCCGCGCGACCTCGAAATGCACCTTGGTCACCAGCGGGCAGGTCGCGTCGAACACCTTGAGCCCGCGCCGGTCGGCCTCGTCGCGCACCGCCTGCGACACGCCGTGGGCGCTGAAGATCACCGTGTTGCCGTCCGGCACCTCGTGCAGCTCCTCGACGAAGATCGCGCCGCGCTGCTTCAGGTCGTCGACCACGAAGCGGTTGTGCACGACTTCGTGGCGCACGTAGATGGGGGCGCCCAGCGTCTCGATCGCGCGCTTGACGATCTCGATGGCGCGGTCGACGCCGGCGCAGAAGCCGCGGGGGTTGGCAAGCAATACGTCCATGCGGCGATTCTAACGGCGGCAACGGGAAACAAGGGGAACCGGAGCGAAACCGCGCCGCATCATTGCCCGCTCCCGGCGCCCTGTTCGCGCTTCTTCCCGTCGAACAGCCCGGACAGGGCGATGCCGATGGCGCCGGCCACGATCGCCGAATCGGCGATGTTGAACGACGGCCAGTAGTGGTCGCCGACATACCACTGGATGAAGTCCACCACGTGGCCGTGGAGCTGGCGGTCGATGACGTTGCCGATGGCACCGCCGATCACCAGCGCGTACGGCAGCGCCGCGCGCCAGTTGCCGCGCGCGGTGCGCGACAGCCAGAACGCCATCAGGCCGCTGATGGCCACCGCCAGCGCGGTGAAGAACCACAGCTGCCAGCCGCCGGCGTCGCTGAGGAAGCTGAATGCCGCGCCGGTGTTGTAGGTGCGGTACCAGTTCCAGAAGCCGTCGATCACCGGCACCGGCGTGAATTCGGGCAGGCTGGCCAGCACCCAGGCCTTGCTCCACTGGTCCAGGCCGATGACCGCTGCCGACACCAGCAGCCAGATCAATGCGTTGGGTTTGACAGCCTTTGCTTGCATGTAATGCGCCTGTAGTGGAGTGGCATGGGACGGAGGCGGCGCCATCGCACGGCCTCCGTCCCGGGTAACGCCCGGGTCAGAACCAGCGGCGGTCTTCGCCGGCACCGTCGATGTTGCCGACGCAGCGGCCGCACAGCTCCGGGTGGTCGGCGTTGGCGCCGACGTCGCCGCGATGGTGCCAGCAGCGCACGCACTTGGCCTTCTCGGTCGGCTGGGCGCTGACGAACACCTCGTCGGTGGTCGCCGGGCGCACGCTCACGTCGCCGCTGATGAACAGGAAACGCAGCTCATCGGCCAGCGGCTGCCAGCGCACCGCCTGCTCCTGGCTGGCGGCCACGGTGATCTCGGCCTCCAGCGCGGCACCGATGGCGCCATTGGCGCGCATCGGCTCCAGCACCTTGGCCACCTGCTCGCGCAGCGCCAGCAACTGCTCGAAGTCGGCGGCCGACAGCTGCGCGTCGGCCGGCAGCGGCGCCAGGCCGTCGTACCAGGTGGTGAACAGCACGTTGCCGGCATGCTCGCCCGGCAGGTAGCCCCACAGCTCGTCGGCGGTGAAGGTCAGGATCGGCGCGACCCAGCGCACGAACGCCTCGGCGATGCGGTACATCGCGCTCTGCGCCGAACGGCGCCCGCGCGAATCGGCCGGCATCGTGTACAGGCGGTCCTTGGTCACGTCCAGGTACAGCGAGCCCAGGTCGACGCTGCAGAAATTCAGCAGCAGCTGCACGATCTCGGCCATGTTGTAGCTGGCGTAGGCGGCCTTGATCTTCTCCTGCAGCTCGAACGCGCGGTGCACGATCCAGCGGTCCAGCGCCACCATGTCCTCGAGCGGGCGCAGGTGCCGCGACGGATCGAAGCCGTCCAGGTTGCCGAGCAGGAAGCGCGCGGTGTTGCGCAGGCGCCGGTAGGCGTCGGCATTGCGCTTGAGGATCTCCTGCGACAGCGACATCTCGTTGCTGTAGTCGGCCGAGGCGATCCACAGGCGCAGGATGTCCGCGCCCAGCGTGCGCATGATTTCCTGCGGCTCGATGCCGTTGCCCAGCGACTTGGACATCTTGCGGCCGTGCTCGTCCACGGTGAAACCATGGGTCAGGCACTGCCTGTACGGCGCCGCCTTGTCGATGGCCACGCCGGTCAGCAGCGAGGACTGGAACCAGCCGCGGTGCTGGTCCGAGCCTTCCAGGTACAGGTCGGCCGGCTTGCCGAAACCGCGCGCCAGCAGCACGCCTTCATGGGTGACGCCCGAGTCGAACCAGACGTCGAGG
The DNA here is from genome assembly GCF_056393075.1 of Stenotrophomonas sp. Steno-Z10-HUANG. NCBI lineage: Bacteria > Pseudomonadati > Pseudomonadota > Gammaproteobacteria > Lysobacterales > Lysobacteraceae > Stenotrophomonas > Stenotrophomonas sp. Steno-Z10-HUANG. The sequence continues at coordinate 213,546 of NZ_JBWJPA010000004.1, read as the reverse complement.
ATGTCGGTGACCTTCTCGTACTGCGCGGCCTCGTCGCCGAGCAGCTCGGCCGGGTCCAGCGAGTACCACGCGTCGATGCCGCCGTCCTGCACGCGGTCGGCCACCTGCTGCATCAGTTCGACCGTGCGCGGGTGCGGCTGCCCGGTCTCGCGGTGGGTGAACAGCGCGATCGGCACGCCCCAGGTGCGCTGGCGGCTGATGCACCAGTCCGGACGGCCATCGACCATGCTGGCGATGCGCGCCTTGCCCCAGCCCGGGAACCAGCCGACGTTGTCGATCGCGGCCATGGCATCGGCGCGCAGCCCGGCCTTGTCCATCGAGATGAACCACTGCGGGGTGGCACGGAACACCACCGGCGTCTTGTGGCGCCAGCAGTGCGGGTAGCTGTGCTGGATCTCGGCGAACGCCAGCAGCGCGCCGTTGCCGCGCAGCACGTCGACGATCAGCGGCTGCGCCTTCCACAGGTGCACGCCGGCCAGTTCGACGTCGCCGGCCGGCGGCGTGGACGGCAGGTAGACGCCACGGCCATCGACCGGGTTGATCTGGGCGGCGGTGTACGCATCCATCACCCCGTACTGCTGGCTGACCGCGAAGTCCTCCTGGCCGTGGCCGGGCGCGGTGTGCACCGCACCGGTACCGTCGGTATCGGAGACATGTTCGCCGTTGAGCAGCGGCAGGTCGCGCTCGGCGTAGAACGGGTGGGCCAGCAGCTGGTTCTCCAGCGCCGCGCCCTTGGCATGGCCGTGCACGACCACCTCGGCCACGCCGTAGCGGGCCAGCGAACGCTCGGCCAACGCCGCGGCCAGCACCAGCCAGCGCGGCCGGCCGTCGTGGGCCGGGCCTTCGACCAGCGCGTACTCGATGTCCGCGCCCAGCGACACCGCCAGCGAGGCCGGCAGGGTCCACGGGGTGGTGGTCCAGATCGGCACCGCCACCTCCACCCCGGCCGGCAGCGCGACGCCGAAACGGGCGGCCAGCTGCTGCGGATCGCGCGCGGTGTAGGCAACGTCGATCGCCGGCGAGGTCTTGTCCTGGTATTCGATCTCGGCCTCGGCCAGCGCCGAGCCGCAGTCGAAGCACCAGTGCACCGGCTTGGCGCCGCGCACCAGGTGGCCGTTGGCGACGATCTTGGCCAGCGCGCGGATCTCGTTGGCCTCGAAATCGAAGCTCAGCGTCTTGTACGGGTTGTCCCAGTCGCCGATCACGCCCAGGCGCTTGAAGTCGGCGCGCTGCAGGTTGATCTGCTCCTCGGCGTACTCGCGGCACTTCTGCCGGAACTGCCCGGCATCGAGCTTGGTACCGACCTTGCCCCACTTCTTCTCGACCGCGATCTCGATCGGCAGGCCATGGCAGTCCCAGCCCGGCACGTAGGGCGCGTCGTAGCCGTCCAGGTAGCGCGACTTGACGATGATGTCCTTGAGGATCTTGTTGACCGCGTGGCCGAGGTGGATCTGGCCGTTGGCGTACGGCGGGCCGTCGTGCAGCACGAACAGCGGCCGGCCCTTGGCGTTCTCGCGCAACTGCGCGTAGATGCCCTGCTCTTCCCAACGCGCCAGGATGCCCGGCTCGCGCTTGGGCAGGTCGCCGCGCATCGGGAATTCCGTCGCCGGCAGGTGGAGGGTAGCTTTGTAGTCCTGGCTCACGCAGTGGCTCGCAGTCGTTGTTCGTTGAGGAGGGTGCGCGCCTGTTCGGCATCGCGGTGCATCTGCGCGGTCAATGCCGGCAGATCGTTGAATTTCTCTTCGTCACGCAGCTTGGCGACGAACTCGACCTCGATGTGGCGGCCGTACAGGTCGCCCTGGAAATCGAACAGGTGGGCTTCCAGCAGCGGCTCCACGCCCTGCACGGTCGGGCGCGTGCCGAAGCTCGACACCGACGGCCACGGTTGCTCGAAGACGCCGTGCACCCAGGTAGCGTAGATCCCTGAAAGTGCGGGCGTCCGCGGGAAACGCAAGTTGGCGGTCGGGAAGCCCAGGGTGCGCCCGAGCTGCTGCCCGCGCACCACCCGGCCGCCGATCGTGTACGGGCGGCCCAGCAGGTCGGCGGCCTGCCCGAATTCACCGGCCACCAGCAGTTCGCGGATGCGGGTGCTGGAAATGCGCTCGCCGTTCAGGTGCACCGGCGCGATCTCGCCGGCGGCGAAGCCCAGCTCGGCGCCCATGGCCTGCAGCAGCGCCAGGTCGCCGCCGCGGCGATGGCCGAAGTGGAACTTCGGGCCGATCCAGACCTCGCGTGCGCCCAGCCGGCGCACCAGCATGCCGCGCACGAAATCCTCGGCGGTGATGGCCGCCATCTTCGCGTCGAAGCGCAGCAGGCCGACGCTGTCGATGCCCAGCCCGCGCAGCGTGGCCACTTTGTCGCGGGCCAGCATCAGCCGCGGCGGCGGGGTGTCGCGGGCGAAGAACTCGCGCGGCAGCGGCTCGAAGGCCAGCGCCACCGCCGGCACGCCGAGCGCGCGCGCGCGCTCGACCGCGTGGCGCACCAGCACCCGGTGGCCCCTGTGCAGGCCATCGAAGGCACCGATGCAGACCACGCTTCCCTGCGGGAACAACACCCCGCCCTCGACGTCTCTAAACAGCCTGCTCATTCAAACCCGGATCCGGCCCTGGCGGGCCGGCGCTTTGCCATGTGTAGCCGGGAAGTATAGCGGCGGCGCGGGCACGGCCGCCTCACTGCTCGCGCAGGTCGCGCGGGCGGAAGCCCATGGCGAGCATCGCCAGCAGGTAGGTCAGGCCGCCGCCGCCCACCAGCAGCGCCAGGCTGCCGATGCGCTGCCACTTGTCCATGCCGCCAAAGCCGGGCAGCCAGTGCAGCAGCCCCAGCAGCACCGCGCTCATGGCCGCGCACGCCACGACCAGACGCAGCACGTAGCCGCCCCAGCCCGGGCGGCGCTGGTAAACCCCGGTCCTGCCCAGCCAGTACCACAGCAGTGCCAGGTTCAGGTAGCTGGACAATGCGCTGGCGATGCCCAGCGCCAGGTGCAGGCCCGGTTGCGCCGCCAGCGCCGCCATCACGCCCTGCGCCTTCAGTGCCTCGGGCACCATCACCTGGTACAGCACCGCCAGCAGGACGAAGTTGAACACCATGTTGGCCACCAGCGCGGCCACGCCGGCGCGCACCGGGGTCCTGGTGTCCTGGCGCGAATAGAACGCCGGCAGCACCACCTTCAGCAGCGCGAACGCCGGCAGGCCGAAGCTCAGCCCGTAGACCGACAGCGCGGTCATGCGGGTATCGAAATCGGTGAATTCGCGGTACTGGAACAGGGTGGCGATCAGCGGCTGGGCCAGCAGCAGCAGGCCGAGCATGGACGGCACCGCGATCAGCAGGGTCATGCGCAGGCCCCAGTCCAGCGCGTTGGAGAAGCCCTCGCCATCGGTCTTGACGTGGTGCCGGGCCAGCGCCGGCAGGATCACCGTGCCCAGCGCCACCCCGAACACCCCCAGCGGCAGCTCCAGGAAACGGTCGGCCAGCGACAGCCAGGACTGCGAACCGTCGCTGAGCCGGGCCGCGATCACCGTGTCCAGCATCAGGTTGATCTGCGCCACCGACGAGCCGAACAGGGTCGGCACCATCAGGGTCAGTACCTTGCGCACGTCGGGATGGTTCCAGCCCCAACGCGGCAGGGTCAGCAGGTTGATGCCCTTCAGCGACGGCAGCTGGAACAGCAGCTGCAGCATGCCGGCCACCAGCACCGCCCAGCCCAGGGCCAGGATCGGCACCTCCAGCCGCGGCGCCAGCCACAGCGCGCCGGCGATCATGCACAGGTTGAGGATCACCGGGGTCAGCGCCGGCATCGCGAACTTCTGGAAGCTGTTCAGCGCCCCGCCGGCCAGCGCGGTCAGCGACACGAACAGCAGGAACGGGAAAGTCAGCCGCAGCAGGTCCACCAGCAGGCCGTACTTGACCGGGTCGGCGGCGTCGGCATCGGCGAACAGCCAGGCGATCTGCGGGGTGAAGATCAGGCCCAGCGCGGTCAGCACCAGCAGCACCCCGCCCAGGGTGCCGGACACCCGCGCCATCAGTTCGCGCAGGTCGGCGTGCGGACGGGTCTCCTTCACTTCGGTGAACACCGGCACGAAGGCGGTGGCGAACGAACCCTCGGCAAACAGCCGGCGCAGGAAGTTGGGCACGCGGAACGCCACCCAGAACGCGTCGGTGGTGGCATTGGCACCGAAGGTGATGGAAATCGCCTGGTCGCGGACCAGGCCCAGCACCCGCGAGATCATCGTCATGCTGCTGAACGACAGCAGCCCCCGCAACATGCGCGGTGAACTCACCCACGGCCCCCTTGACAACTTGACTTGACGTTCATTCGGCCAACCATCATACTTGCGTGCTTGCTGTTCCCACCATACCGATTTTCAGGAAACCACCACCGTGGCCAATATCAAGTCCGCCAAGAAGCGCGCCAAGCAGACCGTTGTGCGCAACGCGCGTAACACGGCTCAGCGTTCGATGCTGCGCACCGCCGTCAAGAAGGTGATCAAGGCTCTGGATGCCAATGACGCCGCCGGCGCCGAGGCTGCCTTTGCTGTCGCCCAGCCGATCCTCGACCGTTTCAGCGCCCGTGGCCTGATCCACAAGAACAAGGCCGCCCGTCACAAGAGCCGCCTGACCGCCCGCATCAAGGCCCTCAAGGCCGCCTGATCGGCGCGATCACCGGGAGCCGCCCGGCTCCCGACGCGAAAAGCCCGGCTCCGGCCGGGTTTTTTGTGTCCGCCATCCAGGGCGGACACCCTTCGGGCCATCGACAGGCGATGTCGGAAACCGCTCCCGGCGGTTTCCTTGTGCCCGCCATCCAGGGCGGACACCCTTCGGGCCACCGACAGGCGATGTCGGAAACCGCTCTCGGCGGTTTCCTTGTGCCCGCCATCCGGTAACGACGACCCTGCGGGCCATCGGCAGGCAATACCGGAAACCGCTCCAGGCAGCTTCCCTGTGCCCGCCTTCCATCGCCGACCCGCTGCGGACCATGGCGACTGGCCAGGTCGAAAGCCGCTCCCGGCGGCTTCCGGGCACTGCCCCTCCACCGATCACCAGCCGGGCCGCCGACCGAAGACCTGGGAAGCCCCTCCCCCTGCGGATTTCTGCCGCCCGGCGCCGCGAGGCATCCGGCAGCTGCCGTGACGGCATGGGCGGAGCCCATCGGAAAGGGGCATCGCGGCCGCAACCGCGCCCCCACGAGCGGGCGCCGGGGGCGCGGACAGGAACGAAAAACCCGGCCGCGGCCGGGTTTTTCGCGCGTTCCGGGGCAAACGCCGCCTCAGCCCTGCGCTTCGCGCGCCTCGGCCTCGAGCAGCTTCTGCTGGTCGAAGAAGGCCATGATGTCCTTCATGATCGGCCAGGTGCCCTCGCGGCCCAGCGCCGAGACCAGGTACCACGGACCGGTCCAGCCCAGCTCCTTGACCACCTGCTCGGCCGCGGCCCGCGCCTCGTCCTCGAACATCAGGTCGGCCTTGTTCAGCACCAGCCAGCGCGGCTTCTCCAGCAGCGCCGGGTCGTGCTTGCCCAGCTCGCGCTCGATCGCGCGCACCTGCTCGACCGGGGAAACGCCTTCCACGCCCCCCTCCATCGGCGAGATGTCGACCAGGTGCAGCAGCAACCGGGTGCGCTGCAGGTGGCGCAGGAACTGCGCGCCCAGCCCGGCGCCATCGGCCGCACCCTCGATCAGGCCGGGGATGTCGGCGATCACGAAGCTGCGGTAGTTCTCCACCTTGACCACGCCCAGGTTCGGGTACAGGGTGGTGAACGGGTAGTCGGCCACCTTCGGCGTCGCCGCCGAGACCGCGCGGATCAGGGTGCTCTTGCCGGCATTGGGAAAGCCCAGCAGGCCGACGTCGGCCAGCAGCTTCAGCTCCAGCTTGAGCAGGCGCTGCTCGCCCTCCTCGCCCGGCAGCGCCTGGCGCGGCGCACGGTTGGTGGAGCTCTTGAAGTGCATGTTGCCCAGGCCGCCCTTGCCGCCCTTGGCCACCAGCAGGCGGTCGCCATGGCGGGTCATGTCGCCGATCACCTCGTCGGTGTCGACATTGATGACCACGGTGCCGACCGGCACGGTGATGACCAGGTCTTCGCCGCCCTTGCCGTAGGCCTGGCGGCCCATGCCGTTCTCGCCGCGCTGCGCCTTGAAGATGCGCTCGTGGCGGAAGTCGACCAGGGTGTTCAGGTTTTCGTCGGCGCGCAGCCAGACGCTGCCGCCGTCGCCGCCGTCGCCGCCGTCCGGCCCGCCAAGCGGAATGAACTTCTCGCGGCGGAAACCGACGCAGCCATTGCCGCCGTTGCCGGCGATTACAGAGATTTCGGCTTCATCAACGAGTTTCATCTTGGTATCGCAAGGTTCTCAGAATTACTTCGGCCCGCAGCACCGGCGCGTCCTGCGCCGCGCCGGCGGCGCGGTACAGGCGCACGATGCGGCGGGGGTTGCCCCGCCCGTCGGGCAGGAAATAGTGATTGGAGACGCGGTATTGCGCACCTTCCAGCAGCTCCGCGTCGTCCAGTGGACGCCCCTGCGCATCGCGCGCCAGGACCTGGCGGCGCTTGTGCACGGGGGCGCCATCGGGCGCGACGCTGGTGGACTCTTCCAGCTCGACCCGGTTGGACGCACCAAGGGTCAGGGTTCTTTCAAAGTCCTCGCGACCTTCGATGCCCGGACGCTGGCCTTTATAGCGCAGGGTGCGCGTGGCGCCAGCATAGCGGACCGTGCCCTCGCCCATCGGCCAGTCCGGTTGCCCGCTGCCCTGCGGCGCCCGCAGCCAGATCCGCACCGTGGCCGGCGGCGCGCGCCCATCCTCGCCGTACGCCATGTGGACTTCCCAGCCGCGACTCCCGTCCCAGCTGAATACCGTGGTGCGCAGCCAGCCGTCGGCATCGAAATCGCCACGGGCACTGCTGCGCTCGACGCCCCCGACACCGGGCGCCGGCCGCCAGCCCTGCGGATCGGCCAACAACGCCGGCAACTGCGGCGAACCCGGCGGAAGGGCCAGGGTATCAGCCTGCAGCGATGCCAGCGGCCCGGTCACGGCCAGGGTGTCACGGTCGCTGGGAATGTCGGCCGCGCATCCCGCGCAGGCCAGCAGGCCGCACAGCAGGGCCACAGCCCGGTAACGGATCACCTTCCCTGCCTCCTGCCATGCGCGGCCCGCGGGACCACCTGCAAACGAGAAGCCCCGCCGAAGCGGGGCTTTCGTCGGCGGCGCCCACGCCGTGGCCCGGGCGCCTGCACGTGCGGAAGATCAGGCTTCCGCGACGACGCTGACGGTGCGGCGCTTCTTCGGGCCCTTCACCGTGAACTCGACCTTGCCGTCGACCAGCGCGAACAGCGTGTGGTCACGGCCCAGGCCGACGCCGGCGCCCGGGTGGAACTGGGTGCCGCGCTGACGCACGATGATGTTGCCGGCTTCGATGGCCTGGCCGCCGAAGATCTTGACGCCCAGGTACTTCGGGTTGGAGTCGCGGCCGTTGCGCGAGGAGCCTACGCCCTTTTTATGTGCCATGACGGATTCTCCTTGGATTAGCCGGCGATGCCGGTGATTTCGATTTCGGTGTAGTACTGGCGATGACCCTGGCGCTTCATGTGGTGCTTGCGCCGGCGGAACTTGATGATCTTCACCTTGTCGGCGCGGCCGTGGGCCACGACCTTGGCGGTCACCGAAGCGCCCTTCAGGGCATCGCCGATCTTGATGCCGTCGGCGTCGCCGAGCATCAGGACGGTGTCGAACTTGATCTCGCTGCCGGCTTCGGCTTCGAGCTTCTCAACGCGGAGGGTCTCACCCTGCGCGACGCGGTACTGCTTGCCGCCAGTTACCAGGACTGCATACATGGGATGTCTCTTCTGTAGTTATTCTTGGGATCTGCCCACCATCGAGGGCGGACAGAAGCGGGATTTTACCGGCACCAAGCTGCCCGGGTCAAGTCGCCCCCGGGGCGGAAAACCCGTGCCTGAACAACGGCCTGCACCCGGCCCGGGCGCAGGCGTGCGCGCTGGCAATTCCGGCAATTGCCCCCAAATCCCAAGCTCGCTAGGCTGATCGACTGCCGTCAGCTGCATCCCCTGCCCCCACCGCGCCCGGTTTCCGCCGCGCGGCCCAGAACGGACCTCCCATGGCGATGGATTTCATCCGCATCCGCGGCGCGCGGACGCACAACCTCAAGAACATCGACCTCGACCTGCCCCGCGACAAGCTGATCGTGATCACCGGCCTGTCCGGCTCGGGCAAGTCGTCGCTGGCGTTCGACACCATCTACGCCGAGGGCCAGCGCCGCTACGTCGAGTCGCTATCGGCCTACGCGCGGCAGTTCCTGAGCGTGATGGAGAAGCCCGACCTGGACCACATCGAGGGCCTGTCGCCGGCGATCTCGATCGAGCAGAAGTCCACCAGCCACAACCCGCGCTCGACCGTGGGCACCATCACCGAGATCTACGACTACCTGCGCCTGCTCTACGCCCGCGTCGGCAGCCCGCGCTGCCCCGACCACGGCTACCCGCTGGAAGCGCAGACCGTCAGCCAGATGGTCGACCAGGTGCTGGCGCTGGACCCGGAACAGCGCTACATGCTGCTGGCACCGGTGATCCGCGAGCGCAAGGGCGAGCACGTACAGGTGTTCGACCAGCTGCGCGCGCAGGGCTTCGTGCGCGTGCGCGTGGACGGAGAACTGCACGAGATCGACGCGGTGCCGCCGCTGGCGCTGCGCCAGAAGCACACCATCGAGGCGGTGATCGACCGCTTCCGCCCGCGCGAGGACCTCAAGCAGCGCCTGGCCGAGAGCTTCGAGACCGCGCTCAAGCTGGGCGACGGCATGGCCACCGTGCAGTCGCTGGACGACGCGCAGGCGCCGCCGCAGCTGTTCTCGTCCAAGTACTCCTGCCCGGTCTGCGACTACGCGCTGCCGGAGCTGGAGCCGCGCCTGTTCTCGTTCAACTCGCCGGTCGGCGCCTGCCCCGGCTGCGACGGCCTGGGCATGGCCGAGTTCTTCGACCCGGCGCGCGTGGTGGTGCACCCGGAGCTGTCGCTGGCCGCCGGCGCGGTGCGCGGCTGGGACCGCCGCAACGCCTACTATTTCCAGCTGATCGCCTCGCTGGCCAAGCACTACCGGTTCGATGTCGACGCGCCGTGGCAGTCGCTGCCCGCGGACGTGCGCCAGGCCGTGCTGTACGGCAGCGGCGAGGACCAGATCACCTTCACCTACTTCACCGAGAACGGCGGCCGCAGCCAGCGCAAGCACCGCTTCGAGGGCATCATCCCCAACCTGGAGCGCCGCTACCGCGAGACCGAATCGCCGGCGGTGCGCGAGGAACTGGCCAAGTTCATCAGCGAACGGCCCTGCCCCGAGTGCGGCGGCGCGCGCCTGAACAAGGCCGCGCGCAACGTGTTCGTCGCCGACCGTCCGCTGCCGGAACTGGCGGTGCTGCCGATCGACGAGGCCAAGCGCTTCTTCGGCGAACTCAGCCTGCCGGGCTGGCGCGGCGAGATCGCCGCCAAGATCGTCAAGGAGATCAGCGAGCGGCTCGGCTTCCTGGTCGATGTCGGCCTGGACTACCTCACCCTGGAGCGCAAGGCCGACACGCTGTCCGGCGGCGAGGCGCAGCGCATCCGCCTGGCCTCGCAGATCGGCGCCGGCCTGGTCGGGGTGATGTACGTGCTCGACGAGCCGTCCATCGGCCTGCACCAGCGCGACAACGAGCGCCTGCTCGGCACCCTCACCCGGCTGCGCGACCTCGGCAACACGGTGATCGTGGTCGAGCATGACGAGGACGCCATCCGCCTGGCCGACCACGTGGTGGACATCGGTCCCGGCGCCGGCGTGCACGGCGGCGAGGTGGTCGGCGAAGGCCGGCTGGAGGACATCCTGGCCGCGCCGCGCTCGCTGACCGGCCAGTACCTGTCGGGCAAGCGCTCGATCGAGATCCCGGCGCGGCGCCACAGGCCCAACCCGAAGATGACGCTGCACCTGCGCGGGGCCAGCGGCAACAACCTCAAGGGCGTGGACCTGGACATCCCGGCCGGGCTGCTGACCTGCATCACCGGCGTGTCCGGCTCGGGCAAGTCCACCCTGATCAACGACACCCTGTTCTCGCTGGCGGCCAACGAGATCAACGGCGCCTCGCACCCGGTCGCGCCGTACCGCGAGGTCGAGGGCCTGGACCTGTTCGACAAGGTGGTGGACATCGACCAGTCGCCGATCGGCCGCACCCCGCGCTCGAACCCGGCCACCTACACCGGCCTGTTCACCCCGCTGCGCGAACTGTACGCGCAGGTGCCGGAAGCGCGCGCGCGCGGCTATTCGCCGGGGCGCTTCAGCTTCAACGTGCGCGGCGGCCGCTGCGAGGCCTGCCAGGGCGACGGCCTGATCAAGGTGGAGATGCACTTCCTGCCGGACGTGTACGTGCCCTGCGACGTCTGCCACGGCAAGCGCTACAACCGCGAGACGCTGGAGATCCTGTACAAGGGCTACAACATCAACGACGTGCTGGAAATGACCGTCGAGGATGCGCTGAAGCTGTTCGAGCCGGTGCCGGCCATCGCCCGCAAGCTGGAAACCCTGGTCGACGTGGGCCTGAGCTACATCAAGCTGGGCCAGAGCGCGACCACGTTGTCCGGTGGCGAGGCGCAGCGCGTGAAGCTGTCCAAGGAACTGTCGCGGCGCGACACCGGCCGCACCCTGTACATCCTCGACGAGCCGACCACCGGCCTGCACTTCCACGACATCGAGGCGCTGCTGGGGGTGCTGCACAAGCTGCGCGACGAAGGCAACACGGTGGTGGTGATCGAGCACAACCTGGACGTGATCAAGACCGCGGACTGGATCGTCGACCTCGGCCCCGAGGGCGGCCACCGCGGCGGCACCGTGCTGGTCACCGGCACGCCGGAAGACGTGGCGGCCTGCCCGCAGTCGTACACCGGCCAGTTCCTGGCCAAGCTGCTGCCCTCCACCAGCGCGCGCCCGGAGCAGCCCGCGGCCGTGGCCAACAAGCCCGACGCGCGACCGCCGCGCAAGGAAAAGCCCGCAAAGGTGGCGAAGAAGGCGGTGGCCGCCAAGAGCACCGGCAAGACCAGCAAGACCGCAACTGCCAGCAAGAAGAAGGACGCCTGATGAGCAGCGAACACAAGATCCTGGCCCGCATCCCGATCAGCGTGCGCTGGCGCGACATGGACAGCATGGGCCATGTCAACAACGCCAAGTACATTTCGTACCTGGAGGAGGCGCGCGTGCGCTGGATGCTCGGCGTGGACGGCGTGTCGATGACCGACCGCATCGCCCCGGTGGTGGCCGCGACCAACGTCAATTACCGGCTGCCGATCGTGTGGCCCGACGACATCGTGGTCGAGCTGTTCGTCGAGCGCCTGGGCAACAGCAGCGTGACCATCGGCCACCGCATCGTCGACCAGAAGGACCCGGGCAAGTTGTACTCCGACGGCAACGTGGTGGTGGTGTGGATGGACACCCAGACCGGCCGCAGCGCGCCACTGCCCGAGGCCGTGCGCGCGGCGTCGAGCTGAGCCATGGCCGCTGCCGGCGGCAGCGAAGGACCGCCGGAAGACGAAGGGGCCGCGATGCGGCCCCTTGTCGTTTCCGCCTGCGTTGCGTGGCGTCAGTCTTCCAGCAGCGGCTTGCGCGGCATCTTCTCTTCGCGCATGGCGGCGTTGTAGGCGAACGCGGCGACGATCGCCGCGGCCTGCTTCAGGTCTTCCGGTTCGGCGTGGTCCCAGGTGTCCAGGTTGCTGTGGTGGACGTTGCTGAAGTAGTCCAGCCGGTCCTGGATGAACTGGAAGCCCGGCAGGCCGACCCGGTCGAAGCTGATGTGGTCGGTGCTGCCGGTGTTGCGGCTGGCCACGGTGGCGGCGCCGACGTCGTTGAACGGCTTCAGCCAGGCCTCGAAAATCGGCATCGCGGCGATGTTCTCCTGCGCATAGATGCCACGGAAGCGGCCCGAGCCGTTGTCCATGTTGAAGTACACCGAGAACTTGTCGTAGTCGCGCAGCTTCTGCAGCGGACCGGTCGGCTCGCGCAGCGAGGCCGGCAGCGCCTTCTGCGCCGGGTCGGTGGGCTCGGGGTAATGCGCGAAGTGCCTGGCCACGTAGGCCTGCGAGCCGATCAGGCCCTGCTCCTCGCCGCTCCACAGCGCCACGCGGATGGTGCGCCGGGGCTTGGCGCCCACCGCCTTGAGGATGCGCATGGCCTCCATCATCACCGCGACGCCGGCGGCGTTGTCGGCCGCGCCGGTGCCGGTGTGCCAGGAGTCCATGTGCGCACCCAGCATCACGATCTCGTCGGCCTTGCTGGTGCCGCGGATCTCGGCGATGGTGTTGTGGCCCGGCTGGTCGGTCTCGTCGGTGAAACGCGCATCGACGTTGACCCGCAGCTTCACCGGCTGCTTGCGCTCCAGCGCGCGCGCCAGCTGGTTGTAGTGCTCGGCGATCATCGCCAGCTCGGGGATGCCCACCGGTTCGCCGGCCTTGCGCGAACCGCCGCCACCGACGCGGATGATGCCGTTGTCCCAGCCGCTGATGCTGATCGACGCCAGCGCGCCCTCCGCGGCGAAGAAGGCATTGGTCGCACGCACCAGTTCCTGGCGTTCGGCGTACTCCTTGACCCGCTTGGCGCGGTCCTTGTCCGCGGATTTGGGAATGGTGAACTCCTGCAGCCCCTCCAGCGAGGTGGCGTCGTGCCGGTGCGAGTCGGCCTCGGTGCCGCGCTTGTACTCGCGCGCGTCGCCCAGCAGCAGGATCTTGCCGCGCAGCGTGCCCTTGTATTTTTCCAGGTCGGCCAGCTTCTTGATGTCGACCTTGACCACTTCGCCTTCGATGGTGCCGTTGGTGCCCGGCGTCCAGGCCTTGGGCAGCGCATACAGCTGGGTCAGGCGTGGCTCCAGCATCTCCACGCTGGCCGACTCGAACTCCCAGCCGCGGCCGAAGTCGTCGAAGGCCTCGTCATGCGCGCTGGTCAGCCCCCATTCGCCGAACTTCTGCCGGGTCCAGGCATTGGCCCGGGTCATGGCCGGCGAGTTGGTCAGGCGCGGGCCGATGCTTTCGGTGAGATAGGAAAAGGTATCCATGACCTGCGAACGGTGGAACGCTTCCTGGCGGATCTTGCCCACCATGTCCAGATCGACCTGTTCGGCCGCGCCCGCGCCACCAGCGAACGCCAGCCCCATGCCCAGTACCAGCAAGCACCGCTTGATCATCATTTCCCCCGGCCCGCGGCCGATCACGACAAAGGCCCGAGTCTAGCCAGCGCCGCCGGCGGCCGAGCCGGCCAATGGTCATGGTCGCGCATGGGCAGCGGCGCGTTGCCGCCGCAGCGGGCCTGCGCAGCGCCGGCGCGGGCTCAGCCCGGCGACACCACGGCGCATTGCAGCGCCGGTCGCCACTGCCCCGGCCAGTCGCGGTCGTTGGCCACCTGCGCCTGCGCGCGGCTGGCCTGGAAGGCGGCAAAATCCAGTTCCGCGACCGTCCAGGGCTGGCCGTCAGCGGTGCGCGCCAGCATGCCGTCGTCGGGGAAGCCGCGGTCCATCGGCGCATACACCGCCGCTTCGCCGGTATTGACGTCCAGCGCCGGACTCCAGCCGGCCTCGCCCGCGGTCACCGACTGCGCCACGAACATGCGGTTCTCCAATGCCCGCGCCAGGCAGCCCACGCGCACGCGGGTGGCGCCGGCCTCGGTGTCGGTGCAACTGGGCACCACCAGCAGCCGCGCACCCGCCTCGTACTGCGCGCGCACCGGCAGCGGGAACTCGCTGTCGTAACAGACCGCCACGCCGGCGCGGATGCCGTCGATCTCGAACACCTTCAGTACGTCGCCGCCGTCGATCAGCCCGGTGGCCTGCTCGAAGCCGGTCAGCTGCAGCTTGTCCTGCCACAGGTGCGTGCCCTGCGGCGTCAGCCAGTCGCAGCGGTTGCGGTAGCGGCCATGACCGGTGTCGAGCAGGAACGTGCCGGCGACCACGTGCATGTCCAGGTCGCGGGCGAGGCCGGCGAACAGCTGCAGCCAGGGTTGCCGGTAACGCTGGATCGCCGCCAGCGACGCCGCAAGGTCGCGCTGGATGCCCGCGTCGAAGGTGGCCGCCAGTTCCAGCGACAGGTATTCGGGCAGCACCGCGATGCGCGCGCCGGCCGCGGCGGCGGCCTCCAGTTCCTGGCGCTGGCGCGCGGCGAAGGCGTCGAAACCGGCCGGAGCGCCGATCCGGTAACGGGCAACGGCGATCTTCATGCGGCCGGCTCCAAGGCACGGGTCCAGACAGTGAGCGCGTGCGACAGCTCGCCGCGACCGACCTCGTCCCAGCACAGGTGCAGGGTCATGCCCGGCTGCCGCGCATAGCCGCGCCTGCGCCAGAACCCGTCGTTGTCGCGGTGGCCGGCAGGCCGGCGCGGGTCGTCATGGTCACGGTCCACCGCGCAGAACGCGGTCATCGCGAAGCGCCCGAGCGCGCGCGCATGCGCCTCGCGGGCGTCGAAGAAGGCATGGCCGATGCCACGCCCGCGCCAGGCCGGCAGCAGCACCGACTCGCCGAAATAGAACACCTGCGCCGGATCGATGCCGGCCGCCTCGAACGGCGCGCGGAACGCCGGGCCGTCATCGAGCAACGGCAGGCCGGTGGAGGCGCCCACCACCTCATCGCCGGCCCGCGCCACCACGCACACCGCATCCGGCGTGGCCGCATAGGCGGCCAGGTAGTCGCGCTCGTAGTCCAGGCTGCCCCGGTACAGATACGGCCAGTCCTTGAATACCCGGATGCGCAGGCGCGCCACGTCGTCCAGTACCGGCAGCAGGTCGGTGCCGCGCAGGGCGGCGATGGAGGGAGAGGCGTCCATGGCGGAATTCTAGCGCCGCGCGTTTGCCGCGCAGCAGCGCCTCAACCGCAGCCGACCAGGGCACCGCCATCCCCGTCGGAGACAAGGCATCCGCCGCGGCCATCGCGCCTGAACCGGTAGACCGTGGGGCAAAGCACGCTCGTGCGCCACAGGGTCCGGCGTTCTTCCGGCGCGAGCAGCCGTGGCATCGCCAGGCTGACATCCCATGACGCCGAGCACCGGGATGCCACCGGCACGATGACGATCAAAGCGAGCCCCATCGCGGGCAACGCCGACAACACCACGCCGACGGCCGGAACCCTCCTGTACCCCGCCTCGACGGCCACCGCCACGCCGGCCAGCAGCGGCAGCGCGACGATCGCGAGCAGTGACAGTCCATGATGGAAACGCATCGCGCCCCCGTTCCAGCTTCAGTAACCGCGTGCGCACCGGGCCGCTCCCGGTTCGCGCCACAACAGCCACAGCCGCCGGTGCACGGCATCGCACACCACCACCTGGCGTTCCCGCAGCACCGCCCTGAAGCGCAGGCCACGACGGCCCAGCGCCTGCCAGCGGCCCGCACCGTCCAGCGCGGGCAGGCCTGCGGCGCCGCGCTGGCGGATCCGCTCGGCCAGCGTTGCGTCCAGTTGCAGGCACAGGCAGCCGTGGCGCGGGGCCGTCCCCAGTCCCAGTGCCGCCAGCGGCGAAGCGGCCCAGCCAGCGCCCTGCTCCACCCGCAGCACCGCTGCCGCCAGCCCCGGCGGCAGCCCTTGCCGCAGCCGCCGGAGCAACCGTGTGCTCAACCGCATCGGGTTCACCGCAGACCGCCGCCGAGGTCGTACCAGTCCACCTTGCGGGTCAGCCACATGATCGCCGCGAGGATCCCGAACAGCAGCAGCGAGCCCATCAGCAGCGCATTGTTCTCCGACGCCAGCAGCAGGTACAGGACCCCGTACAGCAGGGTCAGCAGGGTGGCAAAGCCCAGCCCGTGCCGCCAGCTGCGCAACACCCCGCTGAGGTAGAAACCCTGCAGGCCGATGCACGCCAGCGCCGACACCAGGTACGCCTGCCAGAAGACGATGTGCTCGGACAGGCTCAGCAGCAGCAGGAAGAAGATCGCCAGCGCCAGCCCGACCAGCAGGTATTGCAGCGGATGGATCCGCAGCCGCCTGATCAGCTCGAACAGGGCGAACCCGACGAAGGTCAGCAGCACGAACAGGATGCCGTACTTGCTGGCGCGGTCGACCTGCGTGTACACGTCGACCGGGTCCACCAGCGCCACCTCCAGCGCCTCGACCGAGCCGCCATCGCTGCGCAGGTCGCGGCGCAGCTGTTCCTGCGCGGCCGAGGCCAGCGAGGACACCGCCCAGTCGGCCTTGAACCCGGCATCGTCGATGTGGCGCTCATTGGGCGCGAAGCTGCCGCCGAACAGCGGATGCGGCCAGGTCGAGGCCAGCGACACGCGGGTGTCGTCGCCCACCGGCACCACCGACAGCGAGCGGGTGCCGTCGAGCACGAACTCCAGCTCCACCCTGCGGCCCTCGGCCAAGGTGCCCTGTTGCGGCTGGCCCAGCGGCGACAGCATGGCGTGCAGCCCCTTGGACGCGCCCTCCAGCGCCAGCGAACCGGCGTGCAGTGGCAGCGCGCGCCCGTCCACCCGCAGGTTGGGCGTACCCACCAGGCCGCGCACGTCGGCGATGCCCAGCGCCAGGTAGGGCCGGCCGTAGACGCGGCCCGGCACGGCGGCATAGGCGGCATCGGCGAACTCGGCCTGCACCCGCGCGTGCCAGCTGTACACCGGCACCCGGAACAGGCCCACCCGGCGCTCGTCCGGGCGCAGCTCGCCCTGTATCCGCAACTGCCGCGGCATCTGCAGGTCATAGCCATGCTCGGTCCGCAGCTCGCTCTTGCGCATGCCCGCCTCGACCACCTCGACCTCGCGCTGCTGGGTCCACGGCAGTACCCGCACCGGGCCGATCAGCGACTGCGCCCCGGCGCGGCTCTGCGCCACCCGTTCGATGGCCTGGTCACGGTAGCGCTCGCGCTCGGCGATGGTGCCGCGGATCAGCAGCAGGGGAATCAGCAGCAGCAACGCCAGCCCGCCGACCACGGCGAAGCGCAACAGCAGTTTCAGGGAAGTCATGGCCCGTCCTCGTGTGGAAACGGGCACAGCGTGGCCGTGCCGGATGGGCGCGGTTTGTGGCGAATTTGAAGTGGGGGTGAAGCCGCTGGCGGCGAGTGCCGCGCAGCGGCGGCAGCGGCCGGTTGCGGACACCTGCCACGACATAGTATGAATCCGCGCTGTCCCGCCGCCCGGCACCCTCTGGCTGCGCCGCCATTCCCCGAAGGAACCCTACGTGCTGCATGCCAGGTCGCGTACGTCGCTGATCCACCGGCTGTCCCTGAGCATCTGGGGCCTGTTCCTCGCCCTCCTCGTGCTGCTCTGCGCATTCGGCTACGTGGCCATGCGGGTAATCACCGACCGGGTGGTGCCGATGGTCGCGCAGCGCAGCGTCGACCTGCGCGCCCAGGCCAGCGAAGGCCAGTTCCTGCAGGCCGAACAGAGCGTGCAGCGGCTGCAGCGGGAACTGCTGTGGCGGCTGGACCACGCCGACCGGCAGGCCGTGCTGGCCCGCTTCGACACCCTGTTCGCGCGCAGCCCCGACGGCCTGTGGCGGCTGCAGCCCGGGCAGGTGGACCCGGAGCGCGCGCCCACCCTGTACCTGCACCAGCCCGCGCACGGCCTGGACGCTTCGGCGCGCCTGCGCGCGGTGGTCGCCTACGACCTGCTGCGCGAACAGGGCCCGGCGCTGGTGCCGCCGTTCTTCTCGGTCTACATGGACTTCGTCGAGGACGGGCTGATGGTCTATGCGCATGGCATGGACTGGGGCAGCAACGCCGACGCCAGCGCCACCAATGCCGGCTACCCGACCATGCAGGGCTCGGACCCGCGACGCAACCCGCAGCGCAGGGTGTTCTGGACGCCGGTCTACCTGGACCGGCAGGCCAATACCTGGATGGTGTCGGTGATCAAGCCGCTGGACTGGGAGGGGCGCTGGGTCGGCACGCTCGGCCACGATGTGCTTGTGCAGAGCCTGATCGACCACGCCACCGACAACGACAGCACCGGCGTGCAGCTGGTCATGGCCGCGGACGGCGCGCTCATCGCGCACCCGCAGTTCAGCCGCCGCATCGCCGCCGCCGACGGGCAACTGAAGCTGTCCGCGCTCGACGACCCGCTGCTGGCCCAAGTGCACGGGATGATCGCCCATGGCCGCGGCGACCACGGCGTGGGCCGCTCCCCGGACGGCAGCCACTGGGTCGCATGGTCCAGGATCCACGGCCCCGGCTGGTACCAGGTGTTCCTGCTGCCGCAGGCACGGGTGGACCACGTGTTGATGTGGGGCCTGCTGGCGGTGTCGGCGTTCGGCATCCTCGGCCTGCTGCCGGCGATGTGGCTGCTGCGGCGGCGGGTCGGCCTGCTGTTCGGGGCACCGCTCACCCGCCTGACCCAGGCGGTGGACGAGCTCAGCCAGGGCCGCGAACCCAGGCCGATCGCGATGCAGGGCAACGACGAGCTCGGGCACCTGGCCGACGCGTTCGACGACATGGTCGAGGAACTGGTGCAGCAGCGCGCCCTGCAGTTCGCGCACGCCCAGGCACTGCAGACCGAGATCGACGAACGCCGCCAGTTCATGACCCGGCTGGAGGAGGAGCGCGCGCGCCTGCTGGCGCTGCTCGGCGCGATGAACCTGGGGATCCTGTTCGTCAGCCACGAGAACCGCGCCACCTACTGCAACGCCGCGTTCCTGGCCATGTGGGATTTCCCCGAAGGCATCACCGTGGTCGGCAACACCACCGACCAGTGGCTGGAAGCGTCGCAGCGGCTGATGATCGACCCGCTGGAGTTCCGCCGGCACATGGACGAGGCCAAGGTCTCGCCCGAACTGCACAAGCGGCTGGAAATCCGCCTGCACGACGGCCGCATCGTCATGCACGACGCCTACCCGGTGCGCGACGCGCAGGAACATTTCATCGGCCGGCTGTGGGTGCAGGAGGACATCACCCACGAGCGCCAGACCGCCGAACAGCTGGTACGGCTGGCCCAGCATGACCCGTTGACCAGCCTGTACAACCGGCGCCGCTTCGAGGACGAGCTGGCGCGCTTCTTCCACGCCGCCGAACGCATCCCCAGCCAGGCCGCGCTGCTGTTCTTCGACCTGGACGAGTTCAAGTACATCAACGACACCTTCGGCCACCGCGCCGGCGATTCGGTGCTGAACCGCATGGCGGTCGAGATCCGCACCCTGGTGCGCAGCGGCGAGACCCTGTTCCGGCTCGGCGGCGACGAGTTCGCGGTACTGATGCCGCATGCGAGCCTGGACGACGCCCAGCACCTGGCCGAACGCATCGTGGCGCGGATCTCGCAGACGCCGCTGCGCCTGCACGAACACACCGTGCGCCTGACCACCAGCCTGGGCATCGCCCACTTCCCCACCCACGCCGACAATGCCGAGGACCTGGTCGCCCATGCCGACGCGGCGATGTACCAGGCCAAGCACACCGGCAAGAACCGCTGGAACGTCTACCGCCCCGACCGCGACAGCTCGCGTGAGATGGCCACCCGCCTGGCATGGAACGACCGCATCGCGCGCGCGCTGGAGCACGACCTGCTGCGCCTGCATTTCCAGGGCGTGCACCACGCCGCCGACGGCCGCCTGGCGCACCTGGAGGCGCTGATCCGGATGGAGGACGAGGCCAACCCCGGCCAGCTCATCATGCCCGCGCAGTTCATCGAACCCGCCGAGAAGAGCGGCAAGATCCTGCAGATCGACCGCTGGGTGATCGGCCGCAGCATCGAACTGCTGGCCAGCCACCCGAACCTGCCGGCCATCGCCGTCAATATTTCCGGGCGCTCGTTCGACGACCCCGAGCTGCCGGCATGGATCGGCGGCCAGCTGCGCCAGTGGCAGGTCGCGCCGCGGCGGCTGCTGGTGGAACTGACCGAAACCTCGGCGGTCTCGGACATGGGCGACGCGGCGCGCTTCATCGCCGCCCTGCGCGACACCGGCTGCCCGATCTGTCTGGACGACTTCGGCACCGGGTTTTCCTCGTTCGCCTACCTCAAGAACCTGCAGGCCGACGTGCTCAAGATCGATGGCATGTTCATCCGCGACCTGCCCAGCGAGCGCGACAACCAGGTGTTCGTGCGCGCCATCATCGAAGTGGCGCACGGCATGGGCAAGCTGACCGTGGCCGAGTTCGTCGAGGACGAGGCGACGCTGCAGATGCTGCGCGCGCTGGGCGTGGACATGGTGCAGGGCTACCACCTGGACCGGCCGCGCGCCGACCATCCGGTCTTCGCCGACCGCCCTGCGCCGGAACCTGCTCCGCTGGGCGATGACGCATCACCGCCGGCGTAGCTGCGGGGCTTGCCCCGCATGAAGCTATCCCGGCGCAGCCCCGTGCCGGGCAAGCCCGGCACCTACGTCATTGGCAACCACAGGCTCGCCTCCGCACCGCCCTCCACGCGGTTGCGCAGGTACGCGTGGCCGCCGTGCAGGCGCGCGACTTCGGCCACGAACGGCAGGCCCAGCCCGGAACTGCGCTGGCCGCTGCCGGGGCGGGCCAGCGAATAGAAGCGCTCGAACACCCGTTCCAGCGCGTAGTCCGGCACCCCGGGCCCCTGGTCGGACAGCGCCACCTCCCAGCCGCCCTGCGCGGCCGCCAGCCGCAGCCCGATCCGCCCGCCTTCCGGCGAGAACGCGATGGCGTTGTCCAGCAGGTTGTCCAGCGCCTGCCGCAGCAGGAACGCATCGCCCTGCACGCTGGCGTGCGCGGGCAGTTCGCAGTGCAGCGCCAGGCGGGCGGCCTGCAGGCGCGGCGCCGCGTCCTCGGCGAGCTGCCGGCACAGCGCCGCCAGGTCCACCGCGCTGCGCCGTTGCAGCCAGCCGTGCTGTTCCACCTCGGCCAGCCGCAGCAGCTGGTCGATGGTCTCGGTCAGGCGCCGCTCCTGCTGCGCGATGTTGGCGGCAAAACGCTGGCGGTCGGCCTCGGGCAGCGGTTCCTGCAACAGCTCGGCAGCGCCACGGATCGCCGCCAGCGGGCTCTTCATCTCGTGCGTGAGCGACTGCACGTACTGCTCGACATAGGCCTTGCCCTCGAGCTTGCGGCGCATGGTCTCCAGCGCCTGGCCGAGGTCGCCGATCTCGTCGCCGCGCGGCCTCGGCGGCGGCACCGGTTCGCCGGCGCTGACCGCCTTCGCATAGCGGCTCAGGCTGCCGATGCCGCGCGCCAGCCACCAGGTCATCAACAGCCCGATCAGCGCCGCCGAGCCGATCAGCCACGCGCCGCGCGCGACGATGGCGCGCTGGCTGGCGGTGATGAACGGATCGATGCTGTCATTGGGCTGGGCCAGGGTCAGTACCCCGATCAGGGTGCGGCCATCGTCCGGATCGTAGACCGGCGCGGCCACGTGCATGACGGTGCTGTCGGCGTCGCCCGGGGTCCCCGGGCTCGAGCGCGCGCCGTACTGGCCGCGCAGGGTGCGGTAGACATCGTTCCAGCGCGAGTTGTCGCGGCCCACGTCCTGCCCGCGCGAGTCGTAGACGACGATGCCGCGGGCATCGGTCACGGTGACCCGGTAGTCGATGCTGCGCTTGGGGAACCGCCACACCATCGCCCGCGGGTCGCGCCGCTGCGCGGTCGCCATGTGCGCGGCGAAGCGGCCATCGGCGATGTGCCCGGCCTTCAGATCCGGCGCGGCCATCACCGCCAGCACGTTGGCCGAGTCGACCAGGGTGGACTCCATCGCCTGGCGCACGCCCGGCTTGACCTCGTCGACGAACACCCGCATCACGAAGAACGCGGCGATGCCGACGATCAGGAAGAAGCCGAGGAAGAGTTTCAGGCCCAGGCGCATTTATCGCCGCCTTCGTTTCTGGAGCAAACGCTTTCGGTCCCCTTCGGCGAGCGAGTTGGTTCTCTTTGCTCGTGCAAGGAGCAGTAACCAAGAGAAAGCACGCCCCTGCCTCCGCGCCCGCTGCGCAAGCGCATCGGGTCCACTCCGCCGGCGGGATTTTGCTACGCGGCATCCCTGGCGCGTGGAAAAAAAACGTACACCCATGCACGTCGCCCTTCGGGTTTTTCCCGCCGGCTCCGTCGCGGCGGAAGGGGATTTCGAAAGGCAAAAGCAGCTGACGCCATTCCGCTGCTCTTGGCTGCCGGCGTCCAGCATTGCCATCCGGCCGGTGCCGCGACTGTGCTTTTGCTCCTGGATGCTGACTTCCCATGGCCGTAAAGCGGGCCGAGTACCGCAGCGACCCGAGGAGCGGACATGCGCACACATCTGAATGAAGCGCGCGGTGCGTCGTCTCCCTGGCCCGCGAGGAGCACAGGGAACCGATGCGGCTTGATCGCATCGGCTCGCGTCCGGTCCGTGCTTTGCCCTGGCGGCTTCCCTTTGCACAGGCAAAGAGAAACAGCCCGCGCTCCGAAGGGCGGCGAAAGCCTTGGATCTTCCGCAATCAGACATCCAGCGCATATCCCACGCCCCGGTGCGTGCGGATCGGATCGTCCTGCGCCCCCGCCGCGCGCAGCTTGGCGCGCAGGGTCTTCACGTGCGTATCCACCGTGCGGTCGGCGCTGTCGCTGGCATGGTCCCAGCCGCGCTCCATCAGCTGCGCGCGGCTGAGGATCGCCCCCGGCCGCTGCAGCAGCGCCGCCAACAGCGCGTATTCGTAGCGGGTCAGGTCCAGCGGCACGTCGCGGTAGCGCACCCGCCGACCCTCGCGGTCGATCGCGAACACCCCCTGCCGCACCCAGCCGGGCTCGGCGTCCGCGGCCAGCGGCTGCGCCGGCCGCCGCAGCCGCGCGCGCACCCGCGCCACCAGTTCGCGCGGCGAGAACGGCTTGCCGACGTAGTCGTCGGCGCCCAGCTCCAGCCCTAGCACCCGGTCGAACTCGTCGTTGCGCGCGGTGAGGAAGATCACCGGCACCTGGCTGAACGTGCGCAGCTGGCGGCAGACCTCAAAGCCGCCCAGGTCGGGCAGGCCCACGTCCAGTACCACCACGTCGATGCCGCCGGCGCGCACCCGCTCCAGCGCCAGCCGTCCCAGCGCGCAGTGCTCGGCCGCGTGGCCCTCGCTGCGCAGCGCATACAGGACGGTATCGGCGATGGCGGCCTCGTCTTCGACGACGAGCACCCGGGCAGGCTGTTCGGACATGGCGCCAGCATAGCCGCCCCGGGGCGGCGCCCGTACACTGCACCGATGAACTACCGCCACGCCTTCCATGCCGGCAACCATGCCGACGTGCTCAAGCACATCGTCCTGCTCGCCCTGATCGATGCGCTCAAGCGCAAGGACGCGCCGTTCTTCGTGCTCGACACCCATGCCGGCCGCGGCCGCTACCTGTTGTCGGCCGAGGAAAGCCGCAAGACCGCCGAGGCCGACGTCGGCATCAGCCGGCTGATGGCCGCGCCGGCCCTGCCGGAAGTGGTCGAGCGTTACCTGCGCGCGATCCAGGCCAACAACCCGGTGGGTGGCCTGGTTGCCTACCCCGGCTCGCCACTGCTGGCCGCCCAGGCCCTGCGCGAACAGGACCGGCTGGCCGCCTGCGAGCTGCAGCCGGAGGAAGCCGCGGCGCTGAGGGAGCTGTTCGCGCGCGACCGCCGCGTGCAGGTGCTGGCCGGCAACGGCTACGACAGCATCCGCGCCCTGCTGCCGCCCAAAGCCGGCGCCACGAAGATCGGCCGCGCGCTGGTGCTGATCGACCCGCCCTACGAGGCGCAGGACGCCGAATACCCGCAGATCATCGCCACCGTGCGCGAGATCCTGGCGCGCATGCCGCAGGCGCAGTGCGCGGTGTGGTACCCGATCAAGCAGCGCCGCAGCCTGCTGCCATTCTTCCGCAAGGCCGCCGCGCTGCCGGCGAAATCGGCGCTGGTGGCCGAACTGATGGTGCGCCCGGACGATTCGCCGCTGCGCCTGAACGGCAGCGGCATGCTGCTGCTCAATCCGCCCTGGCAGTTCGACCAGGCGTTGGCGCCGGCCTTGCCGGTGCTGCAGCGCGAACTGGGCGAAGCCGGCGCCTCGACCCGGCTGGAGTGGATAAAGAGCGGCGATTGAGCCGGGCCAGCGCGCGACGGCGGTGGCCGCGGCGGACCTGCCGGCATGGCGCGTGGCCCCTGGGCGGCCCCGCTCGCCACGGTTGAATCACGTTCACAGAACCTCACGCCACAGGTGCAAGAATCGGTGGACTCTGGAGGAACCGCAGTCATGGCTACCCGCAACCGCATGCCCCCGTGGCATGAAAACTTCAAGGCACCCAGCGGCCGGGAACTGCTCATCCGTCCCATCCGCCCCGAGGACGGTGCCCCGCTGCAGGGCGCATTCGCGCTGTTCGGGCCGGAGGAAGTCCGCGACCGCTTCCTGCAGGCCGTTGACGTGCTGTCGGACGAAACCGCCCAGCGCCTGACCCATCCCAATCCCAAGACCGAAATCTCGCTGGTCGCGGCCGAGCCGCTGCCGCCGGGTGAGGCCGTGGTCGGCGCGGTGGCCCGCGCCTCGATCATCCCCGGCACCCGCGACGCCGAGTACGCCATCCTCGTCAGCCGCTTCCTGGCCGGCCAGGGCCTGGGCCGGCAATTGATGCGCAAGCTGGTCAAGTGGGCGCGCGGCAAGTACCTGGACCGCATGTACGGCGATATCGCCCAGGACAACGAACCGATGCTGCAGTTGGCCGCTTCGCTGGGCTTCAAGCAGGTGCCGCACCCGTCCGGCACCCCGGGCCTGGTGCGGATGGTGCTGGAACTGGCCAGCTGAGGGCCAGGAGTGAGTGAAGAGGAGTGAGGAGTGAGAAAAAGCAGGAGCAAAAGCCGTCATCTCCG
Organism: Stenotrophomonas sp. Steno-Z10-HUANG; assembly: GCF_056393075.1. Lineage (NCBI taxonomy): Bacteria > Pseudomonadati > Pseudomonadota > Gammaproteobacteria > Lysobacterales > Lysobacteraceae > Stenotrophomonas > Stenotrophomonas sp. Steno-Z10-HUANG. The sequence goes on along the minus strand of NZ_JBWJPA010000004.1, from coordinate 188,871 downwards.
CGACGGCGGAGATCGCTCTTGCCCCACAGGTGGCTGAAGCGCGGGAGTGAGCGAAAGGAGTGAGAAGAGGCAGGAGCGGGAAGCAAGCGCGATTTCCACCTTCGAAGGAAGGACGGCTTTGGCTTTCAACCCCGGCTTTGGCCGTTGCCGTTGCCCCTTCCCACTACTCACGCATCTTCACTTGCCCCTGCTTTTCCTCACTCCTCACTCCTCTCCACTCACTCCTATAAAATCAGCGACGTCATGTCGCTCCCCACCTCCTATCCCGTTCCGCCGCTGCCCCGCGCGGGCCAGCTCCGCGCCTGGTGGCGCGCCCCCGCATCGACCAGCGCGCTGGCCTGGCACGTGGCCCGTGCCGCGCAGGCGCATGGCAAGCCGCTGTTGCTGGTCACCCGCGACAACCACGGCGCGCACCAGGCCGTGGCCGACCTGCAGACCCTGCTGGGCGACGACGCCACGCTGCCGGTGGTGCCGTTCCCGGACTGGGAAACCCTGCCCTACGACCAGTTCAGCCCGCACCCGGACATCATTTCCCAGCGCCTGGCCGCGCTGCACCGGCTGCCGGGGCTCACCCATGGCATCGTGGTGGTGCCGGTGCAGACCCTGCTGCAGCGGCTGGCGCCGCTGAGCTACATCGTGGGCGGCAGCTTCGACCTGCGGGTCGGCCAGCGCCTGGACATGGACGCAGAAAAGCGCCGCCTGGAGAGCGCGGGCTACCGCAACGTGCCGCAGGTGATGGATCCGGGCGATTTCGCCGTGCGCGGCGGCCTGCTCGACGTCTACCCGATGGGCGCCGACACGCCGCTGCGGATCGAGCTGCTGGACGAGGACATCGACTCGATCCGCGAATTCGACCCCGAATCGCAGCGTTCGCTGGACAAGGTCGCGGCGGTGAAGATGCTGCCCGGCCGCGAAGTGCCGATGGACGAGGCCAGCCTGGCGAAGGTGCTGGCCACGCTGCGCGAGCGCTTCGACGTGGACACCCGCCGCAGCCCGCTCTACCAGGACCTCAAGGCCGGCGTGCTGCCGTCGGGCATCGAATACTTCCTGCCGCTGTTCTTCGAGCGCACCGCCACCCTGTTCGATTACCTGCCCAGCGGCTTCCTGACCGTGGTCGCGCCCGGCGTGGGCGAGGCCGCCGACGCGTTCTGGGCGCAGACCGGCAGCCGCTACGAGCAGCGCCGCCACGACATCGAACGGCCGCTGCTGCCGCCGGAGGAGATCTACCAGTCGCCGGACAGCCTGCGCGAGCAGTTCAACCGGCAGCCGCGGGTGGACGTGTGGCCGGCCGACCACCCGCGCATCGCCGAAGCGCAGGCGCTGGGCGACCAGCCGCTGCCGCCGCTGCCGGTGGCGGCCAAGGACGCCCCCGCCGGCCAGGCGCTGAAGTCCTTCCTCGAGCACTACCCCGGCCGGGTGCTGGTGGCGGCCGACTCGCCGGGCCGCCGCGAGGCGCTGCTGGAAGTGCTGCAGGCCGCCGACCTGCGGCCGCCGGTGGTGCCCGGGCTGCCGGCGTTCCTGGCCGCCGACACGCCGCGCTTCGCGATCACCGTGGCGCCGCTGGACGACGGCTTCGCCCTGGCCGAGCCACCGCTGGCGGTGCTCACCGAACGCCAGCTGTTCCCCGAGCGCGCCGGCCAGCCGCGCCGCAGCCGCCGCGCCGGGCGCGAGCCGGAGGCGATCATCCGCGACCTCGGCGAACTGACCGAGGGCGCGCCCATCGTCCACGAGGACCATGGCGTCGGCCGCTACCGCGGGCTGATCGCGATGGACGTGGGCGGCATGCCCGGCGAATTCCTGGAGATCGAGTACGCCAAGGGCGACCGCCTGTACGTGCCGGTCGCGCAGCTGCATCTGATCAGCCGCTACTCCGGCGCCTCGCCGGAAACCGCGCCGCTGCATTCGCTCGGCGGCGAGCAATGGGCCAAGGCCAAGCGCAAGGCCGCCGAGAAGGTGCGCGACGTCGCCGCCGAGCTGCTGGAGATCCAGGCCCGGCGCCAGGCCCGCGCCGGCCTGGCGCTGGACATCGACCGCGCCATGTACGAGCCGTTCGCCGCCGGCTTCCCGTTCGAGGAAACGCCGGACCAGCTGGCCGCGATCGAGGCCACCCTGCGCGACCTGCAGTCGTCGCAGCCGATGGACCGCGTGGTCTGCGGCGACGTCGGCTTCGGCAAGACCGAGGTGGCGGTGCGCGCCGCCTTCGCCGCCGCCAGCGGCGGCAAGCAGGTGGCGGTGCTGGTGCCCACCACGCTGCTGGCCGAGCAGCACTACCGCAATTTCCGCGACCGCTTCGCCGATTACCCGCTCAAGGTGGAAGTGCTGTCGCGCTTCAAGAGCACCAAGGAGATCAAGGCCGAGCTGGACAAGGTGGCCGACGGCAGCATCGACGTGATCGTCGGCACCCACCGGCTGCTGCAGCCGGACGTGAAATTCAAGGACCTGGGCCTGGTCATCGTCGACGAGGAGCAGCGCTTCGGCGTGCGCCAGAAGGAAGCGCTCAAGGCGATGCGCGCCAACGTGCACCTGCTCACGCTCACCGCCACGCCGATCCCGCGCACGCTGAACATGGCCATGGCCGGGCTGCGCGACCTGTCGATCATCGCCACCCCGCCGCCGAACCGGCTGGCGGTGCAGACCTTCGTCACCCAATGGGACAACGCGCAGCTGCGCGAGGCGTTCCAGCGCGAACTGTCGCGCGGCGGCCAGCTGTACTTCCTGCACAACGACGTGGAGAGCATGGGACGGATGCAGCGCGAGCTGTCCGAGCTGGTGCCCGAAGCGCGCATCGGCATGGCCCACGGGCAGATGCCCGAGCGCGAGCTGGAAAAGGTGATGCTGGATTTCCAGAAGCAGCGCTTCAACGTGCTGCTGGCCAGCACCATCATCGAGTCGGGCATCGACATCCCCAACGCCAACACCATCATCATCAACCGCGCCGACCGCTTCGGCCTGGCCCAACTGCACCAGCTGCGTGGCCGCGTCGGCCGTTCGCACCACCGCGCCTACGCGTACCTGGTGGTGCCGGACAAGCGCTCGATCACCCCCGACGCGCAGAAGCGGCTGGACGCCATCGCCTCGATGGACGAGCTCGGCGCCGGCTTCACCCTGGCCACCCACGACCTGGAGATCCGCGGCGCCGGCGAGCTGCTCGGCGAGGACCAGAGTGGGCAGATGGCCGAAGTCGGTTTCAGCCTCTACACCGAACTGCTGGAACGCGCGGTGCGTTCGATCCGCTCCGGCAAGCTGCCCGACCTGGACGCCGGCGAGGAAGTGCGCGGTGCCGAGGTCGAGCTGCACGTGCCGGCGTTGATCCCGGAGGACTACCTGCCCGACGTGCATACCCGCCTGACCCTGTACAAGCGCATTTCCAGCGCGCGCGACAGCGCCGCCCTGCGCGAACTGCAGGTGGAGATGATCGACCGCTTCGGCCTGCTGCCGGATGCGGTCAAGCACCTGTTCGCCATTGCCGAGCTCAAGCTGCAGGCCAATGCGCTGGGCATCCGCAAGCTGGAACTGGGCGAGAACGGCGGCCGCATCGTGTTCGAGGCCAAGCCCGACATCGACCCGATGGCGGTGATCCAGCTGATCCAGAAGCAGCCCAGGCTCTACCAGATGGATGGCCCGGACAAGCTGCGCATCCGCCACCCGTTGCCGGAAGGCGCGGACCGCTTCAACGCCGCCCGCGCGCTGCTGGCCACCCTGCGCCCGGCGTGAGCGGATGAGAGGTTTGCCAGGAACGGGGGCGGCGAGGACAATAGCCGCCCTCCTCCCGGCCAGGCCGTTTTCCCACTGCGGTGCGGCGCTCCATGTCTTCGACCTTCTCGGCCCCGGGCCTGTCCATTCCCCTTGAAAACGACAGCTGCGGCATCTCCGTGCTGGCCGCCGCGCTGGACGAACGCGACAGCTACACCGACCAGCACTGCGACCGGGTTTCGCTGCTCGCCCATGGCCTGGGCGAACGCTGCGGCCTGTCCGGCGCGCAGCTGGAGCAACTGGCGCTGGCGGCGCGCTTCCACGACGTCGGCAAGATCGGCATCCGCGACGACGTGCTGCTGCATCCCGGCCGCCTGGACGAACCGCGGATGGAGAAGATGCGCACCCATCCCGAGCGCGGCGCGCGCCTGTTCGCGGCCACCGGCCGCGACGACGCCGCCGCCGTGGCGCGGCTGATCCTGCACCACCACGAAGCCTGGGACGGCAGCGGCTATCCGCACGGCCTGCAGGGCGAGGAAATCCCGCTGGAGGCGCGCATCCTGACCATCGCCGACGGCTACGACGCGCTGACCTCGCGCCGTCCCTACCGGGGCCCGATGCACACCGACGACGCGCTGGCGATCCTCAACCGCGAGAAGAACCGGCTGGTCGACGCGCGCCTGCTCGGCGAGTTCCGTGGCCTGCTGCGCGCCCGGGCGCACGCGCGCCCGGCCGGCTGACTGGCCGGGCCGGCGCGCTCACAGCACCGGCGACATCATCGCCACCGCGTTCTGCACCAGCCGCGTGGCGAAGGACCAGCGCTGGACCTGCTCCACGGTCACCGGCACCGACACCGACAGGTAGCGCTGCTGGCGCTGGCGGATCGCCGCGGTCACCCGCGGGTCGGCGACCAGCAGGCTGTTCTCGAAATTCAGCTCCAGGCTGCGCCGGTCCATGTTGGCCGAGCCGACCAGGCTGACCTGTCCGTCGACGGTCATGGATTTGGCATGCAGCAGGCCGAGCGGGTACTCGTGGAGCTCGACCCCGCTGCGCAGCAGGTCGCCATAGGTGCTGCGGCTGGCCTGCCCGACCAGCCACGAGTCGTTGCGCCGCGGCAGCACCAGCGTGGTGCGCACGCCGCGCCGTGGCGCCGCGCAGATCGCGCGCAGGATCGACTCGTCCGGCACGAAGTACGGCGTGGTGATCACCAGCTCGCGCCGCGCCGCGTAGATGCAGGCCACGTACACGTCGGCCATGACGTTGTGGCGCGCGACCGGCCCGGTCTCGAAGGCCATCGCCACGCAGCCGTCGTCATGCCACGCCGGGGCCGCCGCCGCGGCGTAGCCATCCAGCCCGGCTTCGCCGGTTTCCGGGATCCAGCCGCTGAGGAACAGGAACTGGAGTTGCGCCACCACCGGCCCCTGGCAGCGCAGCAGCAGGTCGATCCACGGCGCCTGCGCCGGCTTTATCCGGAACTCGGGATCGGCAAGGTTCTGGCTGCCGCAGTAACCGATGCGGTTGTCGATGACCACGATCTTGCGGTGGTCGCGCAGGTCCATGCGGCTGAACGCCACGTGCTGCAGGCGATGGATGTCGTCCAGCGTCTTGAGCTGCCGGACCCCGGCCTGGGCCAGTTGTTGCCAGCGCGGCCCGTCGATGAAGGCGCGCGAACCCAGCGCGTCGACCATCACCCGGCACGCCACCCCGCGCCGTGCGGCGGCGGCCACCGCGTCGGCCAGGCGGCCGCCGGCGCCGTCGTCGAGCCAGATGTAGACGGCGATGTGCACGCTCTCGCGGGCCTGTTCGATATCGGCGACCAGCGCGTCCAGCGCGCGGCGGCAATCGCGCTCGGGCGCATCGGCCGGGCTGTCCTCCTCGCCCAGCAGCTCCACCCGGTTACCGCCCACCGCCGGCAGGCCGTTGATGGTGCGCGCCAGTTCCAGCAGCGGCACCGCGCCGTCCACCACCGCAACCGCTGCGGGCGGCGGCGCCAGGGCCGCGGCCGCCGTCATCCGCCGCAGTACCTGTTCCATCCGGCGGAACCGTGCGCGGCCGATGCTGGTCTCGCCCAGCAGCAGGTACGCGAGCATCCCCAGCCCTGGGGCCAGCATCACCACCGCCACCCAGGCCGCGCGCGAGGCCGGGGTGCGGTTGGCCCGGGTCAGCGCACGCGCGGCGACCAGCAGGTGCGCGGCGAATGCCAGCGCGGCGATTGTCCACTGCAGCGGCGCGTGCGCCCCGCCTGCTTCCGGCACCATGCGTGCCTCCCGTTGATCGATGATCCGCCATCCCGTGGCGTGGCCGATCAATACCACGACCGACCGCGGCCGGCATCTCCGCGGCAGCGCCGCAGCGGCCCCGGTGACCGGCTGCATGCCGCACAATACGCGCCACGGTGAGCGCGGCCGGCCGACCGGCCCTGCGGCTCGCCGCGCGGGATCGCCAGGGAGAGCAATGGATAACCTGCTGTGGTTGACCCTGTGGCTGCCGCCACTGCCGGCTTTGGCGGGCGCTGGCAGGGTGGCCGTACCGGCGCGTTTCACCGGGCATTGGGCCGGAAGCCCCGACGCCTGCGCGTCGGACGCGGACAAGCCTGCCCTGCGTATCGCGCCCCGCCCCCTCGCCTGCCGGGAAAGCGACGGTCCGACAAAAGCCGTCGTGGTCCGCGGCGACACCGGGCCGGCGCTGATCGCCGGGCTGTCCGGCGAGGGTGCGACCTGGCGCGCCGGCGCGGGCTTCCAGCGTTACGCGGACCGGCGCCGGCGCGTCGCCACCCGCACCGGCCAGCAATGCGTGCGCTACCGCTACCGGTGTGGCGCACCGGCGCGCGTGCCGTCCCACCGCCCCTCCATGCCGGCAGCGCCCAGCCGCATGGCGCATTGCCCACGTCAGGAGACACCGTGAAGTTCCTCTACCTGCTTCTGTGCATCGCCGGCACGGCATTGCCGCTGTCGCAGTTCGTTCCGTGGCTGTCCGCGCATGGCCTCGACCTGCCGCTGCTGGTGCAGCAGGCCACCTCCGGCCGCATCGCGGCCTTTGCTTGGGCGGACGTGCTGGTCTCGGGCATCGCCGTGGCCGTGCTGGTGGTCGCCGAAGGCCGCAGGCTGGCGATGCCGCGGCTGTGGCTGCCGCTGTCGTGCCTGCTGGTCGGCCCGTCGCTGGCGTTGCCGTTGTTCCTGTATCTGCGCGAACGGCATCGCGCGGCGGCGCCGCTTCGCCGGGCGCACTGAGTCGCCCGCGACGGACGCCAGCGCGGGCCGCAGGCCGGCGCTGCGGCCACCGTCGGCAGGACACCGCCATCGCCGCAGCGGGCCCGCCACGCGGGCGTACGCGGCAGCAGGCGCCAGAACGCAAAGGCCCGGCATGCGCCGGGCCCTGCGTCGGTTGCCAGCCGGACTACCGGCGGTTTACCAGATGACCACGCGCTTGTCGTCGCCACGCACCATCGCATCACCCGCCTTGCACTGGAACGCTGCGGCGAAGGACGGCATGTTCGACGGCGCACCGTTGGCGCGGAAGTTGGCCGGTGCGTGCGGATCGGTGTTCAGGCGCACGCGCAGCTCGCCCTCGGTGAAGTTGCGGCGCCACACCGTGGCCCAGTTCATGAAGAAACGCTGGTCCTGGCTGTAGCCGTCGACGGCCACGTTCTTCGACGGGTCTTCCTTGAGCGCCATCTGCAGCGCGTCGTAGGCCACGGTCAGGCCACCGAGGTCGCCGATGTTCTCGCCCAGGGTCAGCTTGCCCTTCACGTTCACCCCGGGCAGCGCCTCGTAGCCATCGAACTGCGCGACCAGCTGGTCGGTGCGGCCGTTGAAGGCGCTGCGGTCGGCGTCGGTCCACCAGTTGTCGAAGTTGCCGTTGGCGGCGAACTGGCTGCCCGAGTCGTCGTAGCCGTGCATCATTTCGTGGCCGATCACCGCGCCGATGCCGCCGTAGTTCAGCGCCGGGTCCGCCTTGGCGTCGAAGAACGGCGGCTGCAGGATCGCGGCCGGGAACACGATCTCGTTCTTGGTCGCGTTGTAGTAGGCGTTGACCGTCTGCGGGGTCATGCCCCACTCGGTCTTGTCCACCGGCTTGCCGATCTTGTCCAGCATGTAGCGGTAGTTGAACGCGCGCGCGGCCTGCATGTTGCCCAGGTAACTGTCGCCGCGGGTGGCCAGGCCCGACCAGTCACGCCACTTGTCCGGATAGCCGATCTTGGGGGTGAAGCTGGCCCACTTCTCCAGCGCCTTCTTCCTGGTTTCCTCGCCCATCCACGGCAGGGTCTCCAGGCGCGCCTTGAGCGCGGCCGACAGGTTCTCCACCAGGTGCTGCATGGCCACCTTGGACTCGGCCGGGAACACCGCGTCCACGTACAGCTGGCCGAGCGCCTCGCCCATCGCGCCGTTGACCGACTCCAGCACGCGCTTCCAGCGCGGCTGCATTTCCTGCTGGCCGCGCAGGGTCTTGCTGAAGAAATCGAAATTGGCCTGCTCGAAGGCCTTGCTCAGGTACGGCGCCGCGTTGTCCACGGTATGGAAGCGCAGGTAGGCCTGCCAGGTGCTGGCCGGCACCTCGGCCAGCATCTTGTCGAGCTCGGCGAAGAAGCCCGGCTGCGCCAGCGAGAACTTGTCCTTGGCCGGCACCTTCAGGGTGTCGAACAGCGCGGTCCAGCTGAAGTTCGGCGTCTGCCGGTCGGCGTCGGCGGCACTGACCGGGTTGTAGCGCTTGGCCGGGTCGCGCAGTTCGATGCGCGACAGCGACGCCTTGGCCAGCCGGGTTTCGAACGCCATGACCGCCTGGGCCTGTTCCTTGGCCTGCGCGGCCTCCACGCCCGACAGCACCAGCATCCGTTCGATGTAGGCGACATAGGCCTCGCGGATCCCGGCCTGCGATTCGTCGAAGTAGTAGCCCTTTTCCGGCAGGCCCAGGCCGCCCTGGCCGACATAGGCGATGACATTGCCCGAGTCCTTGAAGTCCGGGCTGGCGTACAGCGAAAACAGGAAGCCCTGGCCCTGGGCGTAGGCCTGGCGCAGGTAGCCGGCGATGGCGGCGCTGTCGTTGAGCGCGGCGATCTTGTCCAGCTCCGGCTGCAGCGGGGTGATGCCGGCGGCCTCGATCGCGGCCTCGTCCGAGCCGGTCTTCCAGATGTCGCCGATCTGCGCCTGCACGGTGCCGGCCTTGGCGTTGGCCGCGGCGGCCTGCTGCACCAGCGCGTGCTGCACCTCCAGCGAGCGCTCGCGCAGGATCTCGAAGCTGCCCCAGGTCACCTGGTCGCCCGGCACCGGGTTGGCCTTGAGCCACTTGCCGTTGACGAAGCCATTGAGGTCGGCGCAGGCCGACACCGCCGGGTCCAGGTCGGCCACGTTGAACGCCACCGACGGGGTTTTGATCTGCGACAGGTCGAACGCCGGCTTGGCGGCCGCGTCGGCGGCGGGCGGTGCGGCGTCGCTGTTGCCGCCGCAGGCGGCCAGCGAGGCGGCGATGGCGACGGTCAGGGACAACGGGACGAGCTTGGAAAGGGTCATGCGGATCTCCGGCCTTGCAGGGAACGCCGCGCCTGCGCGCGGCCAATCCGCGAGCGTAGGCGATGGCGCCCGCCCGCGGATAGGCCGAAGGTCATGCCGCGCCGATGCGCGACTCAGCCGCGACGCGCGGCCTCGATCGCGGCGATGTCGATCCTGCGCATGCCCATCATCGCCTCGAACGCACGCCTGGCCGCGGCCGGGTCGGGATCGCTGATGGCGGCGGTCAGCGCGCGCGGCGTGATCTGCCAGGACAGGCCCCACCTGTCGCGGCACCAGCCGCAGGCACTCTCCTGCCCGCCATTGCCGACGATCGCGTTCCACAGGCGGTCGGTTTCGGCCTGGTCGTCGGTAGCAACCTGGAACGAGAACGCCTCGCTGTGACGGAACGCAGGGCCGCCGTTGAGGCCCAGGCACGGGATGCCGAGCACCGTGAACTCGACCGTGAGCACATCGCCCTGGCGGCCGGCGGGGTAATCGGCGGGCGCGCGATGCACGGCACCCACGCGGCTGTCGGGAAACGTCGCCGCATAAAACGTGGCGGCATCCAGGGCGGTACCGTCGTACCACAGGCAGATCGTGTTCTTGCCGGTCATCACGCTGCTCCTCGTCGGGAAAGGCCTGCCGGCGGCGCAACGCGCACGCGATGGCGCCGGGCCGGTGCAGCGTAGCGCAGCGCCACGCCCCCAGCCGTCATGGTCCGGCGAGCCGACGCGGGGCGTATCTCGGGAGGCAACCCGCACATCGCGCGGCCCCGGGGCCGGCGTGGCTCAGCCGTACCGGACCAGCGCGCCCAGTTCGCGCTCCAGCAGCGCCGGATCGGCGGCATTGAGTTCGATCAGGCGGCGCAGCGCGGTGATGCTGTCCAGGTCGATCTCGTCGCAGCGCAGGCCGACATGGCGCCCTTCCACGTGCACCACGGTGGCCTGCATGCGGATCGGTGTGTCCTGCGACAGTTCGACCTGCAGCTGGCAGCGCTCGTGCAGCCTGCAGTCGCCACCGGGTTCGGTCTCGAACAACGCCCCCTTGAGCGACACATCGTGCACCTGCCCGCCATGGATGCTGCCATCGGCGCGCACCAGCCAGGCCGGGGAATGGAAGGGTGCGCGCCAGAAATGGCGCCGTTCCGTGGACGTGTTCATGCGCTTCCCCGTGCGTTTGGATGGAACAACCGGCCGCAGCATAGCCCGGGCGCCCGGCCTTTCCACAAACCGTTGATCGGAAAGGGCTGTCGTGGATCTGGCGTGTGGCTGTCGTGGCCGGCCGCCACGACGCTGCGGCAGTGTGCCCGCTGCTTTGGCAGGATGGATGCGGTCACATGGACCAGGAACCGATGAAGATCGACAGCAACCGGATCAGGACACTGCGCGAGGCGCGCGGCTGGTCGCAGGAGCATCTGGCGGCCGTGGCCGGGTTGAGCCCGCGCACCGCGCAGCGGCTGGAAGCCGGGGCAGGGCCGCGCACGAATCACGGATGGCGATGGCTGCCGCGCTGGGTGTGGAACCGGAACGATTGCTCGAAGCCGACACGCCGCCGCAGGCAGCGTCCGCTTCAATGCAGAACCCGGATCACCTTGAAAGGATCATTCCCTGGGCAATGCTCTTTTTGCTGGCATTGGCCTGGTTCGGCTACGGCGTCGGCAAGGATCTCGCCCTGCGCGACAACGCGCGCTGCGCCGACAATCCGGTCCAGTGCAAACGCCGAGCTGCCTCGCGACCGCGCCCGTCCCGTATCGGTACTGAAGGTGCATCGCTGGGCAGTGGGGGCGTCGGGTAACCGGCAGCGGCGGGGACACAAACGAGAACACCCGGCCGCAGCCGGGTGTCTCGATGCTTCAAGCAAGCCGGGGTTACTTCGCCTTGCCCTGGTTGGCCACCGCCTCGGCCGCCTTCTTGGCCGCTTCCGGGTCGCCCAGGTAGCGGAACGACTGCACGCTCAGGTCATCGTTCAGTTCGAACAGCAGCGGGATGCCGGTGGGAATGTTGAGCTCGAGGATCTCCTCGCGGCTGACATTGTTGAGGTACTTGTACAGCGCGCGCAGCGAGTTGCCGTGGGCGGTGACCAGCACGGTCCTGCCGTCCTTCAGCTGCGGGGCGATGGCATCGTGCCAGTACGGCAGCACCCGCTCCAGGGTGGTGGCCAGCGATTCGGTACCCGGCAGCGCATTGCGGTCCAGGCCGGCGTAGCGGCGGTCGTGGATCGGGTGGCCCGGGTCTTCCAGGTCCATCGGCGGCGGCGGGATGTCGTAGGAACGGCGCCATACCTTGACCTGTTCCTCGCCGTGTTTCGCGGCGGTCTCGGCCTTGTCCAGGCCCTGCAGGCCGCCGTAGTGGCGCTCGTTGAGGCGCCAGGACTTGTTCACCGGCAGCCAGTCCTGGCCCAGCTCGGCCAGCGCCCCCTGCAGGGTGTGGATGGCGCGCTTGAGCACCGAGGTGTGGGCGACGTCGAACTGCAGCCCTTCCTCCTTCATCAGCCGGCCGGCGGCGGCGGCTTCGCGGCGGCCCTGCTCGGTCAGGTCCACGTCCACCCAGCCGGTGAAGCGGTTGTCGAGGTTCCACTGGCTCTGGCCATGGCGCAACAGCACGAGTTTGCGGGTCACTGCGAAAGTCTCCGGTCGGGGGAAGGCAACGCGCTGATTGTAGCCGCATCGCTCCGCGCGCCCCGCCTGCACTGCGCCGACACGGCGCGCATGGCAGGCTTGCCGCATGCGCTTCCAGCCCCCCGCCGACATCGCCCCCGCCGCCCTGGCCGCGCTGCGCCGCCAGCAGGTCGAACTGGCCGCGCAGGTGCGGCTGGACGACCGCCTGTCGGCGCTGCCGTCGCGCGTGGCCGGGGTGGACAGCGGCTTCGAGGACGAGGGCCGCACCACCCGTTCGGTGGCGGTGCGGGTCGATGGTGGCAGCCTGCAGCCGCTCGAATCGACCCTGGTGCGGCTGCCCACCGCCCTGCCCTACATCCCCGGCCTGCTCAGCTTCCGCGAGTTGCCGGCGGTGCTGCAGGCGCTGGCGCAACTGCGCGAGGCGCCGGAGTTGGTGCTGGTCGACGGCCACGGCATCGCCCACCCGCGCGGGCTCGGCATCGCCGCGCACCTGGGGGTGCTGACCGGCCTGCCCAGCATCGGCGTGGGCAAAAGCCGGCTGGTCGGCGAATACAGCGAACCCGGTCCGCAGCGGGGCGACCATGCGCCGCTGTCGCACAAGGGCCGCCAGGTCGGCTGGGTGCTGCGCAGCAAGCCGCGCTGCAACCCGCTGTTCATCTCCCCGGGCAACCATGTCTCGGTGGAGGCCTGCCTGCCGCTGGTGCTGGCCTGCCTCACCCGCTACCGGCTGCCCGAGCCCACCCGCCTGGCCGACCGCCTGGCCTCGCGCCGCGACCGCGGCGCGGCCTGAGCCCACCGCGGCAACGGTCCGTTACGGTCCCGCCGCCGACAACCGCGTGCGGCGCATGCCATCCTGCCCGTCCCCGTACCGGAGCCCGCCCATGACCACGATCATCAGCCCCCGCGTCCATGACCTCGGCGGTTTCCAGGTGCGCCGCGCCGTGCCCACGCTGCAGGCGCGCAGCGTCGGGCCGTTCGTGTTCGTCGACCACATGGGCCCGGCGGTGTTCGCGCCCGGCCAGGGCATCGACGTGCGCCCGCATCCGCACATCGGCCTGGCGACGGTCACCTTCCTGTGGTCCGGGGCCATCGGCCACCGCGACACGCTCGGCTCGGAGCAGGTCATCCGCCCCGGCGACGTCAACTGGATGACCGCCGGCCGCGGCATCGCCCATTCCGAACGCACGCCGCCGCCCGAGCGCGCGCACGACCACCCGCTGCACGGCATGCAGACCTGGGTGGCGTTGCCCAAGGAGCACGAGGAAACCGCACCTGAGTTCCATCACTTCAGCGCGGCGCAGCTGCCGCAGCAGCACCGCGGCGGCGCCTGGCTGCGGGTGATCGCCGGCCGCGCCTACGGCGAGGAATCGCCGGTGCGGGTGTTCGCCGACACCCTCAATGTCGCCATCGACCTGGAACCGGGCGCGGAGATCGACCTGGACGCTTCGCACGTGGAACGCGCGCTCTACGTGCTGGAGGGCCAGGCCCAGCTCGACGGCGTGGACATCCCGGTGCAGCACCTGGTGATCCCGGAGCCGGGCGCGCGTGGGCGCCTGCGCGCCAGGACCCCGCTCAAGGCGATGCTGATGGGCGGCGAGCCGCTCGACGGCCCCCGCCACCTGTGGTGGAACTTCGTTTCCAGCTCGAAGGAACGCATCGAACAGGCCAAGGACGACTGGCGCGAGGGCCGCTTCGGCACCATCCCCGGCGACGACAAGGAGTTCATCCCGCTGCCGGGCTGAGGGCCGGGTTAACGCTTTGAATACGCCGCCCCGCCGGTTCTTGGGTATGTTCGCGGTGCCCATTCCGGGTCATTGCGGGGGAGCGGACGATGAGCATGGGGAAACGACTGGCGGCCGAGTTCCTCGGCACCTTCTGGCTGGTGCTGGGCGGCTGCGGCAGCGCGGTGCTGGCGGCCAAGTTCGGCGGTGACGGCAATCCACTGGGGATCGGTTTCCATGGCGTGGCGCTGGCGTTCGGCCTGACCGTGCTGACCGGCGCGTATGCGTTCGGGCACGTCTCCGGCGCGCACTTCAATCCGGCGGTCAGTCTCGGCCTGTGGGCCGGGGGCCGTTTCGCCGGCAAGGACCTGGTGCCCTACATGGTCGCCCAGGTGCTGGGCGGCCTGCTGGCGGCCTTCATCCTGCTGCAGATCGCGCAGGGCCAGGCCGGGTTCGCCATTGACGGCACCCAGGCCGGCGCCTTCGCCAGCAACGGCTACGGCAGCCTGTCGCCGGGCGGCTACGGCGTGGCCGCCGCGTTCCTGTGCGAGGTGGTGATGACCGCCATGTTCCTGGTGGTGATCATGGGCGCCACCCACGGCAAGGCGCCGGCGGGCTTCGCGCCGATCGCCATCGGCCTGGCGCTGACCTTGATCCACCTGATCAGCATCCCGGTCACCAATACCTCGGTGAACCCGGCGCGCTCCACCGCCGTGGCGGTGTTCGCCGGGCCCGGGGCGATCGGCCAGCTGTGGCTGTTCTGGGTGGCGCCGCTGCTCGGGGCGCTGATCGGCGGCCTGGCCTACAAGTGGATGGGCAGCGACACGCGCTGACGCCGCCCGCGGCCTGCACCGGCGACGGCCCCCGCGCGGGGCCGTCGTCGTGTCGGCCAGCGGCCGGTTTGCGGCGCCCGGCGTTTTTGTAATACCGTGGAAACACACCTGGCGCGCAACGGGGACGCGCGCATCGGGCAGGGGCAACAGCACCCGCGGGTGTATCCGATTGCAGACAGACAACATTGCCGCCGCGCCCGCGGTGGCCGGCGTCCGGGGGACAACGCATGCTCAAACACGCTCGTATCGTTGCTTGCGCGCTGCTGCTGGCCGGCAGCGCCGCTGTTTCCGCCCAGCAGGCCGGGCAATGCCCGCTGCTGCCGTCCGGCAGCGGCCTGCAGTGGCAGAAGCAGGCGCAGAGCGATTTCATCGTCTGCAAGGCCACCACCGGCGATGGCCGCACGGTATTGAACGTGATGCTGACCGGGCGCGACCCGGGGCTGAGCCTGGTGCGTGCGCTGCGCGCCGAAAAGGGCCGTTTCGCCGGCGAGGAACTGTACTGGTACAGGCTGGACATGGGCGGGCGCGACATGCCCGGGCTGGAGACGCGGCGCATCACCGCGGTCAAGCTCGACCGCAACCGCTACGCGCAGATCTGGATCGACGCCGGCGACGCCGCCGAGCTCGCCAGCCTGCAGCAGTTGACCGGCACCCTCGGCGACGCGACCGCCAACTTCGCCGGCAAGTAACGCCCCGCCGGCGCGGTCCCGGCGGTCATGCCGGGCCGCGCGCGGCGCTCAGAAGCGCCCTTCCTGGTAGTCGATGAAGGCCTGCATCAACTGCTCGCGGGTGTTCATCACGAACGGCCCGTGGCGCGCCACCGGTTCGCGCAGCGGGCGCCCGGCCACCACGATCAGGCGCGCACCGTCGGTGCCGGCGCGCAGGCGCAGCCCGCGACCGCCGCCGAGCACGGCCAGCTCGTGCCGCGCGACTTCGCGCGCGGCCTCGCCGTCGCCCAGGGTCAGCCCGCCCTCGAACACGTAGGTGAAGGCGTTGTGCCCGTCCGGCAGGTCGTAGGCCCAGTCACGCCCCGGCGCCAGCTCCACGTCCAGGTACAGCGGATCGGTGGCCGGCTGCACGATCGGGCCATGCACCTCGCCCACCTGCCCGGCGATCACCTTGACCGTGACGCCCTCGGCCGGTGCCACCTGCGGAATGCGGTCCGGGGCGAACTCCTGGTACTTCGGCTCGGTCATCTTGTCGCGCGCGGGCAGGTTCACCCATAGCTGGAAGCCGCGCATGCGCCCGGATTCCTGCTCGGGCATTTCCGAATGCACCAGGCCGCGGCCGGCGGTCATCCACTGCACGCTGCCGGGCGTGAGCAGGCCTTCGTTGCCGTGGTTGTCGCGATGGCGCATGCGTCCGTCGAGCATGTAGGTGACGGTCTCGAAGCCGCGGTGCGGGTGCTCCGGAAAGCCGGCGATATAGTCCTCCGGGCGGTCGGTGCCGAACTCGTCGAGCATCAGGAACGGGTCCAGATCGGGCAGCGCCGGGGTGCCGATCACCCGGGTCAGGCGCACGCCGGCACCGTCTGAGGTGGGCATCCCGCGGATGCTGCGCAGCACCCGCGCGAGGTTGTGGTCGCTCATGGTCAAGCCTCCCTTGTGATCTCCCGACAATGGGCGCCGGCCATGGCCACGCCAATCGCCATCTCCGCAACCGATTGTTCCAGCACAGGCGTTGGTGTCGCGTTGCCGGGCGATCCCACCCCGGCAGCCGCGCCGGCTAAGACCAAAGTCGCACGCCGCCGGCGCGCCGGAGCGTTGACCCCCGGCCGCGGCGGGAGGACTCTTGCAACGGTCTTCCCGCGAGGTGACTCGATGAAAGGTTTCTCCAAGGCCGGCTGGGCGCTGCTGTCCCTGATCGGCGCATTCTGCCTGGGTGTCGTGGCGCTGCGCCGCGGCGAACACATCAACGCATTGTGGATCGTGGCCGCGGCGGTGTCGCTGTACCTGGTCGCGTTCCGCTACTACGGGCTGTTCATCGCCAACAAGGTGCTGGGCGTGGACCCGACCCGCGCCACCCCGGCGGTGATCCACAACGACGGCCTGGATTACGTGCCGACCAACAAGCACGTATTGTTCGGCCACCACTTCGCCGCGATCGCCGGCGCCGGCCCGCTGGTGGGCCCGGTGCTCGCCGCGCAGATGGGCTACCTGCCGGGTACGCTGTGGCTGATCGCCGGCGTGGTGCTGGCCGGCGCGGTGCAGGATTTCATGATCCTGTTCATCTCCAGCCGCCGCAATGGCCGTTCGCTCGGTGACCTGGTGCGCGAGGAAATGGGGCCGGTGCCCGGCACCATCGCCCTGTTCGGCGTGTTCATGATCATGATCATCATCCTCGCGGTGCTGGCGATGATCGTGGTCAAGGCGCTGGCCGACAGCCCCTGGGGCATGTTCACGGTCATGGCCACGATGCCCATCGCCATCCTGATGGGCCTGTACATGCGCTACATCCGCCCGGGCAAGATCGGCGAGATCTCCCTCGTCGGCCTGGTCCTGCTGCTGGCGGCGATCTGGTACGGCGGCAGGGTCGCCGCCGACCCGGTGCTGGGGCCGATGTTCACCTTCACCGGCGTGCAGATCACCTGGATGCTGATCGGCTATGGTTTCGTCGCCGCGGTGTTGCCGGTGTGGCTGCTGCTGGCGCCGCGCGACTACCTGTCCACCTTCCTCAAGATCGGCACCATCGTCGGCCTGGCGATCGGCATCCTGATCGTGATGCCGGAACTGAAGATGCCGGCGCTGACCCAGTTCACCGACGGCAGCGGCCCGGTATGGAAGGGCGGCATGTTCCCGTTCCTGTTCATCACCATCGCCTGCGGTGCCGTGTCCGGCTTCCATGCGCTGATTTCCTCCGGCACCACGCCCAAGCTGCTGGCCAACGAAGGCCACGCCGCCTACATCGGCTACGGCGGCATGCTGATGGAATCGTTCGTGGCGATCATGGCGATGGTCGCGGCCTCGATCATCGAGCCGGGCATCTACTTCGCCATGAACAGCCCGGCGGCGGTGATCGGCACCGATGTGGCCAACGCCGCGCAGGTGGTCAGCAGCTGGGGCTTCACCATCTCGCCCGAACAGTTGACCGCCACCGCCGCCGAGATCGGCGAGAACACCATCCTCTCGCGCGCCGGCGGCGCGCCGACCCTGGCGGTGGGCATCGCCCAGATCCTGCACGCGGTGCTGCCGGGCGACGGCATGATGGCGTTCTGGTACCACTTCGCGATCCTGTTCGAAGCGCTGTTCATCCTCACCGCGGTGGACGCCGGCACCCGCTCGGGCCGCTTCATGCTGCAGGACCTGCTGGGCAACTTCGTGCCGGCGCTGCGCCGCACCGACTCGTGGGTGGCCAGCTTCATCGCCACCGGCGGCTGCGTCGCGCTGTGGGGCTACTTCCTGTACCAGGGCGTGACCGACCCGCTGGGCGGCATCAACATGCTGTGGCCGCTGTTCGGCATCGCCAACCAGATGCTGGCCGGCGTCGCGCTGATGCTGTGCGCGGTGGTGCTGTTCAAGGCCAAGAAGGAAAAGTACGCCTGGGTGCCGATCATCCCGGCGATCTGGCTGCTGGTGTGCACCACCGCCGCCGGCTTCATCAAGATCTTCTCCGCCGAGCCGGCGGTGGGCTTCCTGGCGCAGGCGCACAAGTACCGCGACGCCATCGCCGCCGGCAACCTGCTGCCGCCGTCCAAGGACTTCGGGCAGATGCAGCAGGTGATGGTCAACAACTACATCAACGCCGGCCTCACCGCGCTGTTCCTGTTCGTGGTGTTCGCGGTGCTGGTGTATTCGGTCAGGACCATCGCCGCCGCGCGCCGCTCGCCGGTGCGCACCGACCATGAAACGCCGTACGTGGCACTGAAGCCGCACGAGGTGGACCTGTAATGGGCACCGCGCTGGTCCCGGCCGGCCAGCACCAGGCGTTCCGCCGCACCTGGCGGCGCCTGGTGCAGACCGCGCGCCTGTGCTGCGGCGTGCCCGACTACGACAACTACGTGCGGCACATGCGCGAGAAACACCCCGAGCGCGAGGTCATGGACTACAAAACCTTCTTCCGCGAGCGCCAGGAAGCGCGCTTCGGCGGCGGCAAGGGCTTCCGCTGCTGCTGAAGCCCCGGTGCCGGGCCCGGAAGCACGAAGGCCGCCGTGAGGCGGCCTTCGTCATGCCCGGGGTGGCAGCGCCGGATACCGGGTGATGGGCGTCAGGCGCCGGCCATCCACTTGAGCATCAACCCGGTGATGTAGGCCAGCACCGTGCCGGTGGCATAGCCCACCGTACCCAGCAGCACGCCCACCGGCGCCAGACTGGGATGGAACGCCGCCGCCACCACCGGTGCCGACGCGGCCGCGCCGACATTGCCCTGCGAACCGATGGCCAGGAAGAACATCGGCGCCTTGAGCAGGCGCCCGACCACGTACAGCAGCAGCACGTGGGTGCCCATCCAGATCACCCCCAGCAGGAACAGCCACGGCCGTTCCAGCAGCGACAGCAGGTCCATCTGCATACCGATGCAGGCGATCAGGAAGTACAGGAACAGGGTGCCGATCCGCGAGGCGCCGACCGCTTCCAGTTCGCGCGCACGGGTGAAGCTCAGCGCCAGGCCGGCGAAGGTGGACAGCATCACCACCCACACGAACTGGTTGTCCAGCGACGCCTGCCTGGCGAAGCTGAGGTTGGCCGAACACCACGCCGCCAGCGGCGCGGCCAGCGCATGCGCCGCGCCGACCACGCCCAGGCCGACGCCGACGATGATCATCAGGTCGGTCAGGGTGGGAATCCGCGCGCTGCGGGCCTGGTAGTCGGCGATGCGCCGCTTCATGTCGTCGATGGCCGAGGTATCGGCGCCGTTGCGCGCATCGATGGACTGGGCGCGCCCGGCCAGCCAGATCAGCGCCGGCATCAGCAGGATGCTGGCGCAGACCACGTCCACCACCGCGAACTGGCCGAAGGTGGTGGCATCGACATTGAAGGTCTCGCGCATCGCGGCCATGTTGGCGCCGCCGCCGATCCAGCTGCCGGCCAGCGCGGCCATGCCGGCCCAGGTATCCCCGGCCACGGTGGGCGGGTGGATCAGCTTCATCGCCTGGAAGGAAACCAGCGCGCCCAGCATGATGCCCACGGTGCCGGTGACGAACATCACCAGCAGCTTCGGGCCGAGCCGGGCGATGCCCTTCAGGTCGATCGACAGGGTCAGCAGCACCAGTGCCGCCGGCAGCAGCACGTCGCGGGCGATCGGGTTGTAGAGCTTGGTGCCATGGCCGTCGATCAGGCCGGCGGTGTTGTAGATCGCCGGCACGAAGTAGCACAGCAGCAGGCCGGGCACCCAGGTGAAGACTTTGCGCCAGAACGGGGTCGGCCCGCTGGCCAGCCAGAAGATCAGCGCCAGGGTCGCGGCGATGAGTCCCAGTCCGACGATGTCGTTGCTGATGAGGGCGGGGGTGCTTTCGGTCGGCATACGGCCTGTTCCTGTCGATCGAAGGGAAACAAAAACGCCACGTTGATGACGTGGCGTGGGGGAGCGAAGCCTAGCATGCCGGCGGTGGCGTTGGGCCCGGCGGCGGGAGGCCCTGCCTGCCGCCGCGCGGGGCGATGCCGGTGCGGGCGCCACCGCGCGGTGGCGGGGAACCGGGCCAAGCGCTCAGCCCGCTCCCGCCATCGCGCGCAGGGTGATGCCGACCACGTAGGCCGCGCCGGTACCCACCGCGTAGCCCAGGGTGCCGAGCAGCACGCCCACCGGGGCTAGCGCCGGATGGAACGCCGAGGCCAGTACCGGCGCCGAGGCGGGGCCGCCGATGTTGCTCTGCGAGGCGATGGCGAAATAGAAGAACGGCACCCGCAGCAGCTTGCCGGCCAGCCACAGCAGCACGATGTGCACGCCGATCCACAGCACGCCCAGGGCGAACAGCCACGGCTTCTCCAGCAGCGCCAGCAGGTCCATCTGCATGCCGATGCAGGCGATCAGGAAGTACAGGAACATCGAGCCCCACTTGGAGGCGCCCACGCCTTCGAGCTCGCGCGCGCGGGTGAAGCTCAGGCCCAGGCCGATGAGCGTGGCCAGCAGCACCACCCAGACGAACGGCTTGTCCAGGCTCACCGAGGCCGACCAGCCGACATGCGCCGCGAACCAGGCCGACAGCGGCCCGGCCACCGCGTGCGAGATCGCCACCGCGCCGAACGCCACGCCCGCCATCACCATCAGGTCGCCCAGCGCGGGAATCCGCGCGTGTTGCGCCTGGTAGCTGGCGACGCGGTCGCGCAGGTCGTCCAGGGCGGTGGTGTCCGCGCCGCTGCGCCGATCCAGCGCCGGGGCGCGCGAGGCGAAGAAGATCAGCACCGCCATCCACACGTAGCCGACGCCGACGTCGACCACCGCGAACTGGCCGAAGGTGGTCGCGTCGACCTCGAAGATCTCCTTCATCGCCAGCATGTTGGCGCCGCCGCCGATCCAGCTGCCGGCCAGCGCGGCCATGCCGCCCCAGGTGCTGCCGGCCACCGTCTCGGGATGGACCACGCCCATCAGCCAGAACGCCACCAGCGCGCCGAGCATGATGCTCAGCACCGCCGCCACGTACATGGCCAGCATCTTCCAGCCCAGGCCGAGGATGCCCTTCAGGTCGATGGACA
The DNA here is from genome assembly GCF_056393075.1 of Stenotrophomonas sp. Steno-Z10-HUANG. Lineage (NCBI taxonomy): Bacteria > Pseudomonadati > Pseudomonadota > Gammaproteobacteria > Lysobacterales > Lysobacteraceae > Stenotrophomonas > Stenotrophomonas sp. Steno-Z10-HUANG. The sequence continues at coordinate 167,895 of NZ_JBWJPA010000004.1, read as the reverse complement.
GCGTGAGCAGCACCAGCGCCGCCGGCAGGAACACGTCGCGTGCGATCGGGTTGTAGAGCCGGGTGGTCTCGCCGTCGATCAGCCCGAAGGTGTTGTAGACCCCGGGAATGAAGTAGCACAGCAGCAGCGCCGGCACGACGCCGTAGAACTTCCTGAGCAGCCGGTTGCTGCTGGTCGATGTCCAGAAAATCGCGCCCAGCGTGGCGGCGATCAGGCCGAACACGATGATGTCGTTGCTGATGAGTGCGCCGGATGCGGCTGCCGTCATCGTCTGTTCCCCTGGTTGCATGAGCGGGGCAACGCCCCTGCCCGATCAAGAAAGCCTGCAGCGCGGCCGCTCCGTGCAGGAGACAGGGATTGCGCAGGACCCATCACCACGGCGACTCCCTCGCCCCCACCCCGCGCGTCCACGCGCCGGGCACCACGTCACTTCACCGCCGGACCGGCGGCGTGTCCCGCCCGGGCGTCACCCCGGCGCGGGTTGCCGCGGGGCGATGGCCGCGCACTGCCGCGCATGCCCGGCAGCCCAGCCAACGGGCCTTGGGCGAATCGGGCCGGCGCCGCCGGCGGGTGCGGCGTGCCGTGCGTACCGGCAACCGGCCCCCCATCGCCGGCGGCCCGGCAACCGCGGCATGCGCGGCGGATGCCTGAGGCTGGAAGGCCGCGCGTGCCCCGCTTTCCTTGCGGCCCGGCCAGGGGCGAGCGCGTGCCGGCGCGCCCGGCTGGCGGCCCACGGAACAAAAGGGCGCGCCGATGGCGCGCCCCTCCCCGCACGGGGTCATTGCCCGATGTGCTGCTTCAACCAGGCGTTGACCGTGTCGTGCCACTGCACGCTGTTGTGCGGCTTGAGCACCCAGTGGTTCTCGTCCGGGAAGTACAGGAACCTGGATTCGATGCCCTTGCGCTGCAGCGCGGTGAACGTGGCCAGGCCCTGCTCCACCGGGATGCGGTAGTCCAGCTGGCCCTGCACCACCAGCATCGGCTTGCGCCAGTTGGCGACGTGGTTGACCGGGTTGAACTTCTCGTAGTTCTGCGGGACGTCGTACGGGGTGCCGCCCTGCTCCCACTCGGTGAACCACAGCTCCTCGGTGGCATAGCCCATCGCGCGCTGGTCGAACACGCCGTCATGGTTGACCAGGCACTTCCACGGCTCGTTCCAGTTGCCGGCGATCCAGTTGACCATGAAGCCGCCGTAGCTGGCGCCCAGCGCGCAGGCCTTGTCGCCGTCGAGGAAGCCGTACTTCTGCTGCGCCGCGGCCCAGCCCTTCTGCAGGTCTTCCAGCGGGCGGTCGCCCCAGTGCTGGCTGATCGCGTCGGTGAACGCCTGGCCATAGCCGGTGGAGCCATGGAAATCGATCATCACCACCGCATAGCCCTGGCCGGCGTAGGTCTGCGGGTTCCAGCGGTAGCTCCAGCCGTTGCCGAAGCTGCCCTGCGGGCCACCGTGGATCAGGAACGCGACCGGGTACTTGCGGCCGGCCTGGTAGTCGTGCGGCTTGACCACGTAGCCGTGCACGGTCTCGTCGTTCCAGCCCTTGAACGAGAACTGCTCGAAATCACCGAAAGCCACCTCCGGCAGCATCTCGCCGGCGCTGGGGGTGATCGCGCGCAGCGGCGCGCCGGCAGCGGTGGTGCCGGTGAACACCTGGTCGCCGCTCTTGAGCGAGTTGCGGGTGAAGGCCAGCGTCTGCCCGGCCACGTCGAAGGACGAAATGCTGCCCTCGCCGACCACCTTGCTGACCGCGCCATCGGCTACCTGCACCGCGAACAGCGGGTGCTCGCCCATGTCCTGCGCGGTGGTGTACAGGGTGGCGCCATCGGCCGACAGGGTGATGCCGTCGGCTGAGCGGTCCCACTGCGGGGCGATCTCGCGGGTCTTGCCGCTGGCCAGGTCCAGCGCCATCAGGCCGAAGCGGTCGGCTTCAAAGCCCGGGCGCTTCATCGCGCGGTAGTACAGGATCTTGCCGTCGGCGCTGAACACCGGGCCGGCGTCCCACGCCGGGTTGGCGGCGGTCAGGTTGACCGGTGCGGCCTTGCCGCTGGCGTCGAGCTTGTACAGGTCGAAGTTGGTCGACCACGGCTCCTGCCGGCCCTGCACGCGGATGCTGGCGACCACCGAGGTTCCATCCGGCGACCACACGAAGTCTTCGTTGCCGCCGAACGGCTTGGACGGGGCGTCGCCGGCCAGGCCGGCACTGATCGCCGTGGCGGTCTTGCCCGCGGCCGCGCCGGCGGCCGGCAGCGGCGCCACGAACAGGGTGTTGCGGCGGCCGTCGGCCCAGGTATCCCAGTGGCGCACGAACATGCTGTCGAACACGACGCCGCTGCTCCTGGATTGTTCGCGCTGCTTGAGCCGGGTGGCGGTGCAGGCCAGGTCCGAAGCGCACTCCTGGAACGTGCCGGCGCTGAACAGCACGCGGTCGCCCTGCGGCGAGACCCGGTAGCTGTCCACGTCCAGCGCGAAGTCGGTCAGCTGGCGCGGCGCGCCGCCGGCCACCGGCATTGCGTACAGCTGCTGGCTGCCGTTCTTGGCGCTGAGGAAATACACGGTGCGGCCATCGGCCGACAGTGCGGCCGAGTTGACGTTCCAGCCCTCCGGCGAGAGCCGCTTCGGCGGTGCCAGGTCGCGGGTGCGCAGGTCGCGGATCCACAGGCTGCTGCTGGCCTTCAGGTCGGCGTCGACCACGCGCTTGGCGAAGATCACCTGCGCGCCATCGGCGGTGAGCAGCGGCGCGGACACGCGGTCCAGCTTCACCATGTCGCGGACTTCGAAGCCGCGGGCGCTGGCCAGCGAGGGCAGCGCGGCAAGCAGGCACAACGGCAACAGGGCGTGACGGAGCTTCATGGGATTCTCCCGGAACAAGGCAGGCAAACCATGGATGGTAGGCGCGGCCGGGCGCCGCGCGCAAAGGCTTGAAGTCATGCCTGCCCCCCCGCAACGACAAGGCCCCGCCGGAGCGGGGCCTTGCGCGGTCGATCATCGCCCGGGTGCGGGCATCAGCCCTTGGCCGGCGTCGCCTGCTCGCCCTTGCGGCCGACCCGGTACAGCAGCCAGCCGACCAGGAACAGCACCGCCAGGCCCACCCACTGCGCCGCGGCGCCGAGGCTGAGCGGCAGCGCCAGCACGTCCGGGTTCTGGGTGATCACGATCGGCAGGGCGATGGCGATGCCCATCAGCGCCTCGCCGGTGATCAGGCCGGCGGAGAACAGCACGCCGGGGCGATGCACGCGGTCCAGCGCCTCTTCGTCGTCGGCGCGCACCTTGTGGAAGCGCGCGACCAGGTGGGCCAGCAGGCCGCCGAGGAAGATCGGCACCATCAGCTCCAGCGGCAGGTAGATGCCGATGGCCGCGGCCAGCACCGGCACGCGGAAGCGCTTGCCGGTCTTCTTCAGCCAGCCGTCGATGGCGATCACCACCGCGCCGATCACGCCGCCGATGATGATCATGGTCCAGGGCAGGTCGCCGCCGAACAGGCCCTTGGCGACCGAGGCCATCAGGTTGGCCTGCGGCGCCGGCAGGGTCTTGGAGCCGATGCCATAGGCCTCCTGCAGCAGGTTCAGCACCGGTGCCATGATCAGCGCGCAGGAGAACGCGCCGATGCCCAGCATCAGCTGCTGCTTCCACGGCGTGGCACCGACCAGGTAACCGGTCTTGAGGTCCTGCAGGTTGTCGCCGCCGACCGCGGCCGCGCAGCACACCACCGCGCCGATCATGATCGCCGCCACCGCGCCCAGCGGCGCGCCGCCGACCTGCACCTTGCCGTCGTCGCCCAGCAGCATCAGCAGCACCACCGAGGCGAACAGGATGGTGGCGATGGTGATGCCCGAGACCGGGTTGTTGGACGAGCCCACCAGGCCGGCCAGGTAGCCGGACACCGAGACGAACAGGAAGCCGGCCACGATCATGATGATCGTCATCGGCACGCTGACCAGCCACTGGCCGACGATGGCCTGGTACAGCGCCAGCAGCGGCAGCACGAACAGCACCAGCGCCACCAGCATCCACTTCATCGGCAGGTCGCGCTCGGTCTCGGCCAGCGGCACGGCGCCGGCGCTCTTGCGCGCGGCGGCGAAGCCGCTCTTGATCCCGGCCAGCAGCGACTTGCGCAGCGAGAACAGCGTCCACACCCCGCCCACCAGCATCGCGCCGACGCCGAGGAAGCGGATCTTGGACGACCAGATGGCGAACGCCGCATCGGCCGCCGGCGCGCCGGCGATGCCGGCGGCCAGTTGTGGATCGCTGCCCAGGAACAGCGCGTGGTACAGCGGGATGGCGATGTGCCAGGACAGGATGGCGCCGGACAGCACCACGATGCCGACATTGAGGCCGACGATGTAGCCCACGCCCAGCAGCGCCGGCGACAGCCCGGTGCCGAGATAGCCGATCACCTTGTTGTTGGCGAAGTAGCCGGCGACCGCCCAGCTGTCGGGAATCACCTTCAGGCCATTGGCCGCGGCCAGCTTGACCACGCCGCCGATGGCGGCCGACAGGCCGAGGATCTTCAGCCCCGGCCCGGGGTTCTCGCCGGCCTTGAGCACTTCGGCCGCGGCCTTGCCTTCCGGGAACGGCAGCGGCTCCTCGACGATCATCGAGCGCCGCAGCGGCACCGAAAACAGCACGCCGAGCAGGCCGCCGAGGCCGGCGATGCCCAGCACCCACCAGTATTTGAAGTCGGGCCAGTAGCCCATCAGGATCAGCGCCGGGATGGTGAAAATCACGCCCGCGGCGATCGACGAACCGGCCGAGGCGCCGGTCTGGACGATGTTGTTCTCGAGGATGGTGCCGCCGCCGAGCAGGCGCAGCACGCCCATCGAGACGACCGCGGCGGGAATGGCCGTGGCCACGGTCAGGCCCGCGAACAGGCCCAGGTAGGCGTTGGCGGCAGACAGCACCACCGCCAGCACGATGGCCAGGACCACCGCGCGGAAGGTGAGCTGCGGGGGTGCAGCATTGTTCATGGAAATTTCCGGCTGGCAAAAAACGTTGCCACGCTAACGTCCGCTTAACGGCAAGTCCAGCCGTACCGCAGCATGCGCGACGTGCCATGCGGCCTGTCGCACCCCGGCACCGGGCCACGGCGACACCTGCATCCGCGCCCGCCCGGCGGCCGGGCCAGCACATGCGCCGGGCGGGCGCCGCCGGGCCCGTCCCGCGCACGGCTCCTATACTTGCCGCCGACTCCGCAGCCGGCGCCCCGATGCACGCAATCCCCGCCTCCCCGTCCAGCGACTTCCTCGGCCACCCCAAGGGGGTCTACGTCTGCTTCTTCACCGAAATGTGGGAGCGCTTTTCGTTCTACGGGATGAAGGCGCTGCTGCTGCTGTACCTGACCAAATACCACCTGTTCGGCGACAAGGCCGGGCTGGACCTGCTGGGCGCCTACGGCGGGCTGGTGTACTGCGTGCCGGTGTTCGGCGGCCTGCTCGCCGACCGCTGGCTGGGCATGCGCAAGGCGGTGGTGTTCGGCGGCATCCTGCTGGTGCTCGGCCACCTGGGCATGGCCTTCGAGGGCCACGCCGCGCAGCGCGTCGGCGGCGAGGTGGTGCGCGACGACGCCGCGCTGGGCGCGACCTACCTGTCGCTGGCGCTGATCGTGATGGGCGTTGGCTTCCTCAAGCCCAACATCTCCACCATCGTCGGCAAGCTGTACCCGGACAACGACCCACGCCGCGATTCGGGCTTCTCGCTGTTCTACGCCGGCATCAACCTCGGCGCGCTGTTCGCCTCGCTGGTCTGCGGCTTCCTCGGCGAGGCCTACGGCTGGAAATACGGCTTCGGTGCCGCCGGCATCGGCATGCTGGTCGGCCTGGCCATGTTCCTGTGGGGGCAGAAATACCTGCAGGGCCACGCCGAGCCGCCACGGCCGCAGGCGCTGCGCGAGCGGGTGGCCGGACTGCCGCGCGAATGGCTGATCTACGCCGTCGCCATCGCCGGGGTGGTGCCGGTGGCGGCGCTGATGTGGGCCGCGGCCAACGGCGCCTTCGCCCTGGGCGGCGAGATCAGCCTGGCGCTGATGCTGATGGTCGTGGTGCTGGGCGGCGTGCTGCTGTGGTTCGCCTGGTTCACCGGTACCCGCTGCACCCCGGTGCAGCGCCAGCAGATGATCGCGCTGATGGCGCTGATATTCATGGCACTGGTGTTCTTCACCCTGTACGAACAGACCTACGGTTCGTGGGTCACCTTCACCGACCGCCTGCTGAGCAAGGACCTGGTGCCGTCGCTGGTGATCCGCGACGGCACCCCGCTGCCGTGGTCGATCGCTTCGCTGCTGCTGGCGCCACTGGGTTTCGTGGTCGCCGCGCGCCTGTCCGAACGCACCCCCGGCTCGGGCGCGCCGCGCCTGCTGTTCGCCATCATCGTCGCGGCGATGCTGGTGCTGCTGCTGCGCGACTGCCTGGTGCTGCCGCAGACCGCCGGTTCGCTGACCTACCTTGGCGCGCTGTTCCTGGTGCTGCTGGCGCCACTGTTCGCCGCGTTGTGGGCGTGGCTGGACCGGCGCGGGCTGGATCCGTCCAAGCCGGTGAAATCCTCGTTCGGGCTGCTGTTCGGGGCGCTGTCGTTCGTGCCGCTGGCACTGGCCGCGCAGCAGGTCGGTGCCAGCGGGCAGATGGCCAGCGTGTGGTGGCTGGTGCTGGCCTACCTGGTCCTGGAGATCGGCGAGATGTGCCTGTCGCCGGTGGGACTGTCGGCCGTCACCCAACTGGCGGCCCCGCGCGTGGTCAGCCTGATGATGGGCACCTGGTTCCTGGCCACCGCCTTTTCCGAAACCCTGGCCGCACTGTTCGGCAAGCTCGCCGCCATCGACGTGCCCGAAGGCGAAGTGATGGACATCGCGCAGGCCGCGGCCCGCTACGAACACCTGTTCTGGCTGCTGATGTGGATCGGCCTGGGCTGCGCCGTGCTCGCCCTGCTCGCCGCGCCGCTGCTGAAGCGGATGATGCACGGGGTGCGCTGAGGGCGCGCCCTGGCGGGAGCACCAACGGCGCCAGCGGGCGCCGTTGGGATCATGGCGGATGCGCCCCTACTTCGCGGTGTCGCCGCCCAGGTGCCGCGACAGGAACGACGCACCTTCACCTTCCCTGCCCCTCCCTGATCGCCTCGTCCATGGAGGCCGATTCTCGCCACGCGGCAAGCCCATGTGCACGGGAGCGGCCGCCTGCGCGGCTCAGAAATCGACGTCCAGATTCACGTACACCGCGCGCCCCTGGATGCCGTAGATGTTCTGGTAGAACGGATACCAGGTCATGCTCGTGTCCCGGGGCCCGTAGCGGTCGAACAGATTGGTCACGTCCACGCCCAGGCGCACGTTGCCGGTGATCTTCTTCGACAGGCTGGCGTTCCACTGCACGTAGGACGGCAGCTGCGCGCTGGCCTGGTAGTTCACCCGCGCGCCGTTGCGGTAGCCATAGACGCTGGCCGACCATTCGCCGCGGTTCCAGCCCAGCGTCCAGTTGCTGCGCGAGCGGAACGCCAGCGGCTGGTTGCCGCAGCTGTAGGTGGCCGAATAGGAGCAGCCCATGTAGTCCTGCCATGGGTCGCCGGCGGCGACCTGCACGTCGTAGCCCAGCGTGCGGCTGTAGCCGGCGTTCAGGCTGAAGTCGCCGAACCTGCTCCCGCTCCAGGCGTACTTCAGGCTCGCGTCCACGCCCTTGGTACGCACGCCCGCCTGGTTGATGGCGTCCAGGAAGTACCCGGTGACTTTGCCCGCCGCGTCGCGCTGCACATAGGCCAGGTACACCGCGCAGGCACCGGAATTGGGATCGACCGGCGTGCCATCCACGCGCTTGCCGAGCAGGCAGCTGGCGTTCTCGCTCATCAGCGTGGCGGTATCCAGGTACTGGCTCTTGCCCTTGAGCGTGATCTCCCAGTAGTCGGCACTGAGCGACAGCCGGTCGGTCACGTCCCAGACGATGCCCAGGCCGTTGGAGGTGGCGGTTTCCTCATGCAGTCGGCTGTTGTTTCCGCCTTCCACGTACCAGGCACTTTCGTGGTGGTCGGCCCCGCACTGGGCGAGCCCGGCCGTCGTGGTCAGGTCCAGGCCGTCGCGGCGGCACAGGTAGTAATTGGTGATGTAGTCGTCATAGTTGGTCACCGGCTCGCCGTAGAGCCACATGATGTTGGGCGCCATGAAGCTGGTCTGCCGGCTGGCGCGCAGCAGCAGGTTGTCGAACGGCCGCCATTCGAGGCTGGCCTGCCAGGTGATCGCGTCGCCGACGTCGGAGATGTCGTCGTACGTGTCCCAGCGCCCGGCCACGTTGGCGACCAGGCGCTGCAGCAGCGGGATGCGGAACTCGACGCCGGCACCGTAGCGGTCGCGTGGCCCGCCACCGGACACGCCGGTGTGGTTGAAGGTCCTGTCGGCGCCTGTATACGTCCCGAGGCTGCGGCGATCCGGACGCAGTTCGTACTTCGAATGCGAGGCCTCGAACACCGAGGCCATCTCCACGTCGCCGGCCGGCAGCGCGAACAGCGCACCGTCGAGGACGAACTGCGCCTGCAGGGTCTGCGACAGGTTGCGGTTGCGGATGGTGTCCACCATCGACGCGTATTGCTGCGGGGTGATGGGCCCGAACAGCACCGACGGATCGATGCGGTACAGCGGCGCACCATCGACCTCGCCCAGCGCCTCGCCGAACAGATAGCGGTGCACGCGGTCGGTCATCAGCTGCTTCCAGCTGCTCTTCATCTCGTCGCGCGACAGGCTGACGCTGGCGTCCCAGTCCAAGCGCGCGCCCAAGGTGCCGCGCACGCCGGCGTTGGCGCTGAGGGTGGTCTCGTCCCACACCCGCATCGGCGCGCCGCCGATGTCGTTGGGGTCGAGCGCGCGCCAGTACTCGAACTGGCCGATGTCCACATCATGCGCGCTGCCGGCGTTATACAGGTACATGCTGGTGCGGTGCGCGGCCTCGCTGCGCGAGCGCTGCACCAGCAGCTGCCCGTACCCTTCCAGCGCGTCGTTGAAACGGAAGTGGCCGGACACGTAAGCCGAGGTCTTGTCGTGCTTGTTGGCCAGGGTGTCGCCGTCGTAGTAGTTGGCGTTGCCACAGGCATACGGCCGCGCAGCGCTGGCCGAGCCGTACATCGGGAAGTAGTTGCGCCCGAGGCTGCGGCAGGTGTGCTCCAGCGCCGCGGTGGCCGTCGCCGGATCGACATCGCCGGCATAGAGCAGCCGCCCGTCGCTGCCGAGCCAGTAGTAATCGTTGTAACCGGCATCCATCAGCGCCGTGTCCAGGCCGAAGGTGGGGCGGTTGCTGCCCGCATTGCCCGGCGCGTTCATGCCGGTGCGGATGATGTTGCCGCGCTGCCAGGAGAAGATCGGCTCGCGGTTGAGCTGTTCGAACGCATAGGTGACGCTGCCGCGGTCCCATGCCTTGCCGCCACTGAACTGGAACTGCCCGGTATCGCCGCCGCCACGCGTGGTGGTGCCGCCGCGCACGCGCAGGTGGTTTCCTTCCCAGTTGTCGCGAGTGACGATGTTGACCACGCCGGCGACGGCATCGGAACCGTAGATGGCCGACGCGCCGCCGTTGAGGACTTCGATGCGCTCCACCACCACCGCGGGAATGCTGCCGACGCTGACGCCGGTGGAGGCGGCGCCGGAGCTGGCCGCGTACTCGGTCATGCGCTTGCCGTTGAGCAGGATCAGCTGGTAACCGACACCCAGCCCGCGCAGATTGAGGAACGCGGCATCGGGCTGCGTGGAGCTGGCGTTGAACTCGCCGCCGACCACGTCGCCGTTGAACTGGGTCAGCGTCTGCAGCGTCTCGGCCACGGTGCTGTAGCCCTGCTTGCGGATGTCCTCGCTGGTGATCACCACCACCGGCGATGGTCCTTCGACCGCGGTGCGCTTGATCCGCGAGCCGGTGACCTCGACCTTGTCCAGGGTGCGCGCGACATCGCCCGCATCGGCCTGTCCGCTGGCCGCGTCCGGTGCCGCCTGCTGCGCATGCGCGGCGCTGGCGGCCAGTGCCGCGGCCGGCACCGCCAGGGCCATGAAGACCGCGACTGCAAGGCGGCGATGCTGCGGTTGTTGCGGGCGTTTGGACATCATGGTTCGTCTCCCCGTTGCTCGGCGTGGTTCGGCTGGAAGGCACTGCGGCGATGGCGATCTGTCGCGAAGGACGGCGTTGTCCCTTTTCCGGGCGCTACGGCGGGCTCCGGCGCTGCGCATCGCAACACCGGAATAGGCGGCACCAGGCCCGGGCACGTTCCGGTCGCATGGCGGCCCTGCGGGCACGCTTCCCCGGAACATGACGGCGATCCTAGGCGCGTCGCCAGCGGTCACGCATCGGGAGAAACCCCGATTGTTCGCATGCCGTGGCGGCGTCCGCCGACGTGGTACCGGCGCGTTCGAGGCGACGACGAAACCACTTTGAAAATGACACCTGCGCAGTGGCTCCAGGCGCGCGTGGATGCGGTATCGTTGCCGCGGTCGACGCAGGCCGCGACAGCACGCGCGCCGTCGCTGCACTTTGCGCCTGTCCATGCCGATCGCTGCATCCGCGGACATCGCCGCGCATGACGGACACCACCTTCTCGAACAGACCGGGGAAAAGATGAAGATCCAGGCACCACGCATGGCCGTTCTCGCACTCGCACTGGTTTCCGTCGGCATCGCGCCGGCGCTGCACGCCGCGCCCGGCGCCGGCGACCGGCCCGGTTGTGGCGCGCAGCCGGCATCGGCCAGCGCGCAGGCCAGGCGCGACGCGTTCGACGCAGCGATGCGCGCGCATGGCATTCCCGGCGCACAGTTGATCCATACCCGCGACGGCATCTCCGAGGCGTACTGCCATGGCGTGCTCGATGCCCGCGCGGCGGCCACGGTCGGCGACGACACCGTGTTCCAGGCTGCCTCGTTGTCCAAGGTCGTCGCCGCCTACATCGCGCTGCGCCTGGTCGACGCCGGACAGCTGGACCTCGACAAGCCGCTGTGGGACTACTGGCAATCGCCCAGGACCCGGGACAACCCGCTGGCGCGGCGGATCACCACGCGCATGGTGCTCGACCACACCAGCGGCCTGCCCAACTGGCAGATATCGCCGTCGAACCCGGCGATCGACCACACGCCGCTGCAAAGCAAGTTCGCACCGGGCGGGCACTATGCTTACTCCGGCGAAGGCTTCTACCTGCTGCAGCGCACGCTTGAGCACCTCACCGGCAGCAGCTGGAATGCGCTGGCCGCGCGCGAAGTGTTCTCGCGGTTCGACATGCCCAGCAGCAGCTACCTCACCGACCCGGCCCTGCACGCGCGCAACGCCAACGGCCACGCAGGGAATGGCAGCGCCGAACCCGAGCGCGTATTCGCCTGGGAGAACACCGCCTGGACGCTGGTCACCAACGCCCATGACTACGACAACTTCATCCAGCGGGCGTTGTACCGCGGCGAAGGCCTGCGCCCGGACACGCATGCGTTGATGTTCGCGCCGTCCAGCGATGCCGACGACCCGGCGGCGCCCAGCCCGGCCGATGCGTTCATCACCTGGGGCCTGGGCGTCGGACTGCAGGACGCCGATGGCCGGCGCCTGGCCTGGCACTGGGGCGACAACCCCGGCTTCAAGGCGTTCTTCATGCTCGACCCGGCCAGCGGCGAAAGCCTGGTGCTGTTCACCAACAGCGAGAACGGACCGGCCACCTACAAGCAGGTGCTGCGCACGTTCATGGGGCCGGGCAGCTACCCGGCGGTCGACTGGTCCAGCGCGCAGGATTGAGGCGGCATTGAGGCGGTACGGCAAAGGCCGGTTGCGGGCATGCCGCAACCGGCGCGGTCGTCGCGGTCACCCCGCGCTCAGCCCCATACCGCCGGTTGTGGCATCGACATCCGGCCCTGCTGGTACACGATGCCGCCCGGCCAGTCCTCGGCCTGCAGCCAGGGGCCATCCAGGTCGCAGACCTCGCACAGCTGCGCCAGCACCATGCCCGGCGCGACCGATACCGAGCCACCCAGCATGCAGCCGACCATCAGCCGGAACCCGGCCGCGCGCGCGGCGCTGGCCAGTTCCAGCGCGGCGGTGAGGCCCCCGGTCTTGTCCAGCTTGATGTTGACGAACTGGTAGCGTCCGGCCAGCGCGGGCAGATCCTCGCGCGTCGACAGCGCCTCGTCGGCGCAGACCGGGATCACGCCGTCGTAGCCCAGCAGCCCGTCACTGTCGGCCACCGCGACCGGCTGTTCGAGCAGGTCCACCGCGAATGGCTGCAGCGCCGGCACGTAGGCCCGCAGTTCCTCCACGCTCCACGACTGGTTGGCATCGACGATCAGCCGCGCCCGCGGCGCGCCGCGGCGCACCGCGGCCACCGCATCCACCGGCGAGCCCTTGCCGACCTTGACCTTGAGCCAGGGATAAGCGGCATGCGCCCGCGCGGCGGCCTCGTAGGCGGCGATGTCGCGGATGCCGATGGTCACCGCGCTGTCGACCGGCCGCCAATGGGCGATGCCGGCCCGGGTCCAGGCCGGCACCCCGCTTTGCCTGGCCTCCAGGTCCCACAGCGCGGCGTCCAGCGCATGCCGGGCGCCGCCGGCCGGCAGCAGCCGCAGCAGCGCGTGGCGGTCGCAGCCGCGCTCCAGTGCCGGGCGCACCTGTTCGATCTGCGCGAGCATGCTTTCCGGGGTCTCGCCGTGATAGCCGACGCCACCAGCTTCGCCACGGCCGACCCGGCCGTCCTCGTGCAGTTCGACGATGACCACGCGCGCCTCGCTGCGCACGCCGCGGGCGATCGCGAACGGCTCCCTCAGTTTCCAGGCATGCGGCCTGGCATGCAGCGTGCGCATGGCCATGCCCTCAACCCATGATCGAGGCGAGCACCCGGCCCAGGTCGCTGCGCATCGGGTCGAAAGCGGGCACGCCCAGCTCCCGCTCGGCACGCTCCAGGGCCTCCTGCGCGGCGGCGGCATCCAGCGCCGAGGTATTCAGGCTCACCCCGACCAGGCGCGCAGCGGGGTTGGTCAGGCGCGCGGCCTGCAGGTACAGGTCGCGCGCCGCCGCCAGCCCCGGCACCGGGTAATCCGGCCAGCTGACCAGGTGCGTGCGCAGCGGGTCGTGGCACAGCACCAGGCCGTCGGCCTGCGAACCGTGCAGCAGGCCCAGGGTCACCCCGGCATAGGCCGGGTGGAACAGCGAGCCCTGGCCTTCGATCAGGTCCCAGTGGTCGGGCGCGGCGTCGGGCGAAATGCACTCGGCCGCGCCGGCGATGAAATCGGCGATCACCGCGTCCACCGCGATGCCGGCGCCGGCGATCATGATGCCGGTCTGGCCGGTGGCGCGGAAATCGGCATCGATGCCCTGCCCGCGCATCGCCCGCGCCAGCGCCAGCGCGGTGTATTTCTTGCCCAGCGCGCAGTCGGTACCGACCATGGCCACGCGCTTGCCGCTGCGCCGCTTGCCGGTGGCGCGCGGCAGGTTGTCCGGCGGCCGGCGCACGTCCACCAGGCGCACGCCCGAACGCAGCGCCGCCTGTGCCAGGCCGGGCACCGATTCCAGCGGCGTGTGCAGGCCGCTGACGATGTCCAGGCCCGCCTCCACCGCGGCGATCAACAGCGGGCTCCAATGCGCGGGAATGCGCCCGCCGACCGGGGTCACGCCGATCACCAGCGAGCGTGCGCCGGCCGCGGCCGCGGCGGCCGGGTCCAGCTCCGCCAGGCCGAGGTCGATGGTGCCGCCGGGCAACCGCGTCTGGCCGATGCAGTCCGGTGCGCTCCAGTCGCGCAGGCCGAAGGCGGTCTTGGCCTTCAGCGGGTTGGTTTCCTCGCCCAGGAACAACAGGTAGGGCATGTGCAGGATCACCCTGCCGGCGGCCGCGCTCATGGCCTGGCCTCGCTTCCCACCTGTTGCCGTTCGTTCGTGTAATGCATGGTCGCCACCTTTGCCCGGGCCGGAACTGATCGTCGCCATTCGACCATACCGGGGAACGCCCCGAATCGGGAAAAACCCGCATATTCCCGGCCAGCTGCCACGGCCGGCCGCGGCCGGCGCGCGGCGCTTGCCAGCGCTACGGGCCACTGCTACATAGCCACGATGCCGCGCGCCGCCCGCGCCCTTCCGGAGACGCCATGCTGATGCTCGATGCCCCACCCTGCGCGCGCGCCGATGGCCTGGCGTCCGCGCGCGCGGCGCTGGTGAAGGCGCTGGACATGGCGTCGCTGTGGCAGGCATGCGCGACACTGATCAACGCCGCCCTGCCGTGCCATTCGTGCAGCTTGCTGTTCGACATCGACGGCTACCAGCCGCTGCAGGGCCGGCATCACCTGGCCACCGCCGGCGACGACGGGGCGCGCCTGGTGACCAGCCTGGAAGTCGCCGCGCCCTACCTGGACGCCAATCCGCGGATCCGCTGGTACACGTTCTCGCAGATTGCCTCGCAGGACGCGCTGGCGCCGGAGCGGCTCAAGGCGCAGAACCCGGCGCCGGGCTGGCGCGAGTTCATCCACCTGGCGTTCTGGGACGGCACCCGGCTGGAAGCGGTACTGAGCATCCGCATCCTCACCGCCCATACCGAGCTGTCCGACGCCGAGCTGGCGTTCCTGGCCGAGCTGTATCCGTTGCTGGACGCCAGCCTGCAGCGGGTACGCATGCTCGAATCCGACCGGCTGCGGCACAAGGCCGTGGAGGACCTGCTGTACGCGCTGCCGCTGGCCGCGTTGCTGGTGGACGGCAACCTGGTGCCGTCGTACATGTCGCGCGAGGCCAAGCGCATCTGCCGGCGCTGGAGCACCGATACGGAACGCGACGGTTGCCTGCCGCGTGCGATCGAACTGCCGCTGCGGCGCTGGATGGAGGACGCCGCGGGCACGGCGGCGGCAGCCGGCCAGCGCGCCACTTTCACCGTGGCGCATCCGCAGCGCCCGACGCAGTCCCTGCGCGTGGAGATCAGTTCGGCGCCCGGCAATTCATTCCGCCACGCCCAGCACCTGCTGATCTTGGCTGCCGATGGCGAGGGCGACGACGCCGGCGACGCCGCTGCCGCGCGCAGCCTGCCCCTGCTCACGTGCCTGTCGCCGAGCGAGCGCAAGGTCGCCGGGCTGGTTGCCTCGGGGCTGCGCAACGACGCCATCGCCGAGCGCCTGTGCCGTTCGCGCAAGACCATCGAATCGCAGATCAGCTCGATCTTCCGCAAGTTGAACGTGAGCAACCGCACGCAGTTGGCGCGGCTGCTGAACTGAGCCGCCGACGCATGCGGCCGTTCGAGCCGCGGCCGACGGACTGAACAACCCGCGCCCGGCGCATGGCGCGATCACCACCCCGGACCGGCCTCGACGGACCCGGCGCGCGCGGTGCGCATCGCCGGACCACCGGCGCCGTGCCGGCGGCGGGATGACGCCATTCAACGGGCAGGCAGGGCTGTCTGGTCAGCGTGGCCGCTGTGGCGGCGGCACCGTCGCGACCACCCGCCGCCGCACGCCGCGGCGGGCCCCGGCGCACGCTTCAGCGCGGCGCCGCTGCCGCCTGCGCGCGTCGTACCGCTTCCAGCACCGGCGCCAGCGGCAGCGCCGCGGCGGTGCCGCGGTGCCCGTGCACGGTGTGCGCGCGGAACAGCGAGTTGACGATGGCTTCCTCGGTCGCCTCGGCGGCGGCCTGGAACAGCGGTGACATGGCTTCGCCGGCCACGCTGCGCGCCGGCTGCACCGCCACCTCAGGGTCGCGCAGGTTCTCGCTGGCGGTCGAGAACGCGATGACGTAATCGCCCGAGCCGTTGGACATGACCGAGCCGGTGCGCGCCAGCCCGACCAGCGCGCGCTTCGCCAGCCGCTGCAACTGCGCCGCGTCCAGCGGGGCATCGGTGGCCACCACCATCATGATGCTGCCGTCGCCGGTGCTCGGCGGCGGCACCGCGACGCTGCGCGCATGCGCCGCCGGATCCGGCAATACCTTCCACACCGGCACCCCGGCGATGGTGAGTTCGCCGCCGAAATTGCTCTGCACCAGCACCCCGACCGTGTAACCGCCATCGGCCGCGGGCAACCGCCGCGAACTGGTGCCGATGCCGCCCTTCCAGCCGAACGCGACCGTGCCGGCGCCGGCGCCGACATCGCCCTCCTCGACCTCGGCGCGCGACACCGTGGTCAGCGCGCGCTCCACCAGCGCCGGGGTCAGCGGGCGCGCGCGGATGTCGCTGAGGTAACCATCGTTGGTTTCGCCCACCACCGGGTTGATCGAGCGCACCTGCTCCATGCCCGGCTGGCGCAGCAGCCAGTCCACCGCCGCGTCGGCGACCTTCCAGGTGCTCAGCGTGCCGGTCAGCAGGATCGGGGTTTCCAGTTCGCCCAGTTCCTGCACCTGGGTGATGCCGGCCAGCTTGCCGTAGCCGTTGCCGACCACGATCGCCGCCGGCACCCGCTGCCGGTACGGGTTGCCGGCGTGCGGCAGGATCGCGGTGACCCCGGTGTGCAGGCGCGTGCCCTCGCGCAGCGTGGCATGGCCGACGCCGACCCCGGCCACGTCGGTGATCGCGTTGCGCGGCCCGACCGGCAGCGTGCCGATGACCACGCCCGCCTCGCGCGCACGCGGCCGCTGTTCGGCGGCGGGCGTGGCGGATGCGGCGCCGGCGGCGGCCAGGGCGAGCAGCAGGAGGGACCAGCGCTTCATCATTCGACTATCTCCAGCAGGACACGGGGACATGGCGGCACGGTACAGCAAGCCCTGCGGCTGCGGTCACGCGTCCCGGCCGCGGCCCGCTCCGGCGGCGACGGCACCCGTGATGCTGGCGCCGGAACGAGGCCGGCGCATCGGGGGAAATCCCCATTCTGGGCGCGGCGGCGCGCGCCCGGGCCACGGCCTGGGCTGCGCCTCAGTGCGCGGCCGGTCGTTCGTACCAGTCCCGCGACCGGTTGACGATGTGGACCACCGACAGCATCACCGGCACCTCGACCAGCACGCCGACCACTGTTGCCAGCGCCGCCCCCGAATGCACGCCGAACACGCTCACCGCGGTGGCCACCGCCAGTTCGAAGAAGTTGCTGGCGCCGATCAGCGCCGACGGACCGGCCACGCAATGGGCCACGCCCAGCTTGCGGTTCAGCAGGTACGCCAGCCCCGAATTGAAGTAGACCTGGATCAGGATGGGCACCGCCAGCATCGCGATGACCAGCGGCTGCGCCAGGATCTGCCGGCCCTGGAAGCCGAACAGCAGCACCAGCATCAGCAGCAGCGCCGCCAGCGACAGCGGGCCGAGCCGGGCCAGCCAGCGGTCGAGCCGGGCCTGTCCGCCCTTGCGCATCACCCAGGCGCGCAGGCACGTGGCGATGATCACCGGCACCACGATGTACAGCCCCACGGAGATGGCCAGCGTGGCCCATGGCACGGTGATCGAGGAAATGCCGAGCAGCAGCGCGACCAGCGGCGCGAACGCCACCACCATGATGGCGTCGTTCAAGGCCACCTGGCTGAGGGTGAACGCCGCGTCGCCGCGGCACAGGTTGCTCCACACGAACACCATCGCGGTGCACGGCGCAGCCGCCAGCAGGATCAGGCCGGCGATGTAGGAATCCACCTGGTCGGCCGGCAACCATGGTCCGAACACGTGGCGCAGGAACAACCAGCCCAGCAGGGCCATCGAAAACGGCTTCACCGCCCAGTTGATGAACAGCGTGGTGCCGATACCGCGCCAGTGCCGGCCGACCTGGCGCAGCGCGCCGAAATCCACCTTCATCAGCATGGGCACGATCATCACCCAGATGAGCGCGGCCACCGGCAGGTTCACCTGCGCCCATTCGATGCTGCCCAGGCGCACGAAAACGGAAGGCAACTGGTGGCCCAGCAACGTGCCCACCACGATGCAGAGCGCCACCCACAGGGTCAGGTAGCGCTCGAAGAAGCCCATGCGTGGCGCCGCGTCACTCACCGGCGCCGTCCCCGGCGCCGATCGCGCCGATGCCGTCGAGCGCGGCCTGGAGCCCGGCACGGTCGTGCCAGAGCGCAGCCGGAAGTGCGAGCAAGGCCTTCAGCCGGGCCTGGATGACACGATGGGCCTGCTTGAACGCGGCACGCTTGTGGTCATCGCTGCCATCGGCCGCTGCCGGGTCGGGCAACCCCCAATGGGTGCGCAGGAAATCGCCGAATACCACCGGGCAGGTCTCCGCCGCGGCCGCGTCGCACACGGTCACCACCAGGTCCATGCGCGGCGCGTCCGCTGTGGTGAATTCGTCCCAGGACTTGCTGCGCAGCCCGGCAGTGGCAATCCCCTCGGCCCGCAGCTGGGCAAGGGCGAACGGGTTCACCGTGCCAGTGGGCCGGCTGCCGGCGCTGAATGCCATGAAACGGCTGCCGGCCCACGCCCGCAGCGTGGCTTCGGCCAGGACGCTGCGGGCACTGTTGCCGGTACACAGGAAAAGCACGTTGTGGGTCATGGGCGGGGGTGTCGTGTGGGGAAAGACAGGGCGCGGTGGTGACCGGCCGCGCGCTCAGCAGCCGCAGGCCGGCGCGTTCGCCGGCGCGCATGCGGCACCGGGCGAACCGGCACAGCAGTTATGGGTGAGGTACTGGATCAGACCGTTCATCGCCTGGAAGTTGGCGCGGTAGCAGACATATCGGCCTTGGCTTTCGCTCACCACCAGGCCGGCAAGCACCAGTTCCTTCAGGTGGAAGGACAGCGTTGCACCGGGAACACCCAGCGCCTCGCCGATGTCGCCGGCCACGCGTCCGTCGGGGCCGGCCTCGACCAGCAGACGGAAGGCCGCCAGCCGGGTCGCATGTCCCAGCGCGGTCAGGGCAGCGATTGCATCATTCGTTTCCATTTTTCTAGAATAATCGAATTATCAAGCCCGAACAATCCTCCTTCGACCTCCCCACCTATCTGGATACCGGCCTGCTTCCCGCGCCCATGCACGAACCCGCGGGTTCCGACGACCGGCATCGGCCCCGCATCCTGTTGCTGCATGGCTCGCTGCGGCCGCAGTCGTTCAGCCGCAAGCTGGCGCGGGAAGCCGAGCGCATCCTGCAGTACCTCGGTGCCGAGACCCGGGTGTTCGATCCGCACGACCTGCCCATGCTGGACAGCGTGGACAGGCAGCATCCGAAGGTGCAGCAACTGCGCGAGTGGTCGCAGTGGTCCGAAGGCCAGGTCTGGGTGTCGCCCGAGCGCCACGGCACCGTCACCGGCGTGTTCAAGAACCAGATCGACTGGCTGCCACTGGAAGACGGCAGCGTGCGGCCGACCCAGGGCAAGACCCTGGCGGTGATGCAGGTCAGCGGCGGCTCGCAGTCGTTCAACGTGGTCAACACCCTGCTCGTGCTGGGCCGCTGGATGCGCATGCTCACCATCCCCAACCAGTCCTCGGTGGCCAAGGCCTGGCAGGAGTTCGACGACGACGGCCGCATGAAGCCCTCGCCGTACTACGACCGGGTGGTGGACGTGATGGAGGAACTGATGAAGTTCACCCTGCTGGTGCGCGGCCACGGCGAGCATCTGGTGGACCGCTACAGCGAGCGCAAGGGCGCGGAGCAGGCGCGACGCATCGCGCGGGCGGCCACGGTGTCTGAATGACGGAATGACGCCGCGCCGCAGCGCGCGGCGCAGGGCAGATGAAAAAGAAAAAGCCCTCGGCAGCGAGGGCTTTTCCAGGAGTACCAGGCGATCTACCGCCGCGGCATCAGAACGGAATATCGTCGTCGGCGAAGTCGTCCATCGGCGGCGGGGCCGGCTGCTGCGCGGGCGCCTGCCGCTGCGGGCGCTGGCCGTAACCGCCGCCGCCCTGGTCCTGGTTGCCATAGCCACCGCCCTGCGGGCGCGGGGCCGACTGGCGCTGCGGGCGCTCACCGCCGCCGTAACCGCCACCACCGCCGCCACCCTCGCCACGGCCGCCGAGCATCTGCATCTCGTTGGCGACGATGTCGGTGGTGTACTTCTCCACGCCGTCCTGCCCGGTGAACTTGTCGTAGCGGATCTCGCCTTCGACGTAGACCTGCGAGCCCTTGCGCAGGTACTCGCCGGCGATCTCGCCGAGCTTGCCGAAGAACACCACGCGGTGCCATTCGGTGCGCTCCTGGTTGTTGCCGTCGCGGTCCTTGCGCACGCTGGTGGTGGCCAGGCTGATGCGGGTCACGGCCATGCCGCTCTGGGTGTACTTCACGTCCGGGTCGTTGCCGAGGTTGCCGACCAGGATGACTTTGTTGATGCCGCGGGCCATGGGATTCGCTCTTTGCGTTGTGTGCCGGGGTATGTGCCGGCTGCAGCCGGCATCCGTGGGTCCCGGTGCAGGTGCCGGGAGGGAACGGGACATGGGATGGTAGCAACCCATCCCGTTCCCGCCCACCCTGCCGGCTCAGCCGGCGTCGTGCACCGACAGGCTGGCGAGGTAGTTGCCTACATCGGCAGGCCATTGCCGGAAGTGCATGGCAAGGGCGGCAGTGTCGCCCGCGAACAGCGCGCGGCTGGCCTCCTCGAAGCCTGGCAGGTCCCCGGCCAGCACCCGCATCGCCTGGTACTGCGCCTCGCGGCGCTGGCGCAGGTCGCCAGCCCCCTCGTCCTCCCGGCGCGCCTGCTCGACCAGCCGGCGCAGGGCCGCCGAGGCCCCGCCGGGCTGCGCCGCCAGCCATTCCCAGTGGCGCGGCAGCAGGGTGACTTCGCGCGCCACCACGCCCAGCCGCGGGCGCCCGCGCTCCCTGGGCAGGGATTTTCCGCTCCCGTCCGCAACCGCGAAGCGCACGCGCAGCCGTTCCAGCACCTGCGCGGCATCGCCGTGCAGGTCCAGGTCCACGCTCTGCCCGGTGCGGTCGTCCAGCACCAGCAGCGGGCGCCCGTGCGCACCAGTGCCCGCGCGCGCGGCAGCCTCCCGCGCCACGTCGCGCAGCGCGCCGCGGACCAGCAGCCGGCTGCCGTCGAACAGGGCGTGGGGCGCCTTCAGGGGATCGTTCATGCAACGGCTCCATATTTGACCCGGGTAATATTGCCATTTCATTTTTACCCGGGCAATATCAGCCTCCCGCCAGACCCCAGCCCCCATGGACAAGCACCAGCGCCGGCAGCAGATCGCCGACTACAAACGCCGCGCGACCCGCAGCGGCATCTACCACGTGCGCTGCACCGCCAGCGGCGAAAGCTGGGCCGGACCGGCCAACGACCTGTCCACCATCGGCAACCGGCTGTGGTTCACCCTGCGCCTGGGCAACCACCCGCACCTGCGCCTGCAGCAGGCCTGGAACCTGCACGGCGCCGAAGCGTTCCAGTGGCACGACGCGCACGTGCTGGAACACGACCCCGACCTGCACGACTTCGAACGCGCGCGGCGGCTGCAGGACGCGCTGGCCGAGGTCTGCCGGCGGACCGGCGCCACGGCGCTGCGTTGATCCGTGGCGGCGGCACGGTTGCCGCCGCCACGTGGCATGATGGCCGGCACCTTCACCTTGCCGGTCATGATGGTCATCAAGGGCAAAGCCACGTCACTGGATATCGCGCACATGGCCGGCGTTTCGCAGCCGACCGTGTCGCGCGCCCTGCGCGGCAGCCCGATGGTCAACGCCGACACCCGCCGGCGCATCCTGGAGATCGCCCGCCAGCTCAACTACAAGGTGGACAAGAACGCGTCCAGCCTGCGCTGCCAGCAGTCCGGCACGCTGGCACTGCTGTTCTTCGAGGACCCGACCCCGGACGACTCGCTGATCAACCCGTTCTTCCACTCGATGCTGGGCTCGATCACCCGCGCCTGCGCGTTGAAGGGACAGGACCTGCTGGTGTCGTTCCAGCAGCTGTCCAGCGACTGGCACGCCGATTTCGAGGACAGCAACAAGGCCGACGGCATCATCCTGCTCGGCTATGGCGACTACCACCAATCGGTCGAACGGCTGCGGCGCCTGGTCGAACAGGGCACCCATTTCGTGCGCTGGGGCGCGGCCCTGCCCGGCCAGCCCGGGGTATCGGTGGGCAGCGACAACTTCCAGGGCGGCTTCGACATCACCGCGCACCTGCTCGACCAGGGCCGGCGCCGCATCGCCTTCCTCGGCCACGCCTCCAGCCATTACCCGGAATTCCAGGAACGCTACCGCGGCCATGCGCAGGCGCTGCGCGCGCGCGGCCTGGAACCGGAGCCGGGCCTACAGCACGACGCCATCACCACCGAGGAGTCCGGCCACGCCGCCTGCGCCGCGCTGCTGGCCGGCGGGCAGCGTTTCGACGCGGTATGCGCGGCCAGCGACCTGATCGCCATCGGCGCACTGCGCGCGCTGCGCGAGCACGGCCTGCGCATACCGCAGGACGTGGCGGTCACCGGCTTCGACGACATTCCGCTGGCGGCCTCGGTATCGCCGGCGCTGACCACGGTGCAGCAGGACACCAAGCTGGCCGGGCACCTTCTGGTGGAGAAGCTGCTGGCGCTGATCGCCGGCGCGCCGGTGGACAGCCAGAGCATCGCGGTCAGGCTGGCGGTGCGCGAATCCTCGCGCATGTAGCTGCGGGCCTTGCCGCGCATGGCGCTTTCCCGCTGACGCCCGAGGCGGGGCCAGCCCCGCATGCATGGGGTCAGCCGAAATCCCGCAGCAGTTCGCCCACGCCCGATGGCGCCACTTCGAAGCCCAGCGGCGTGCCCGGGTTCACCACCACGCCGTAGCCGCCCGGTACCCGGCGCAGCACGTCCAGCATCAGCCAGCGCAGCGTGTGCGGCGCCTGCTGGGCATGGATGCCGACCCGCGCCATGTCGGTGAACACCGCCACGTGCAGCACGCCCTGCTTGTCGAACAGCAGCGGATCAAAGCCGCTGCCATCGGGGGTGACCAGGCTGCCGGTGAGCAGCACCACCTCCGAGGCGACGAACGCCTGCATGAACGCCCTGATCGGCAACGTCCCGTCCATGGCGGCCTTGAGCAGCGTTTCGAGCGGGTTCTGCGGGGCAAGCGTGTCCATGGCGTGCGGCATCGGGGGGGCCGGGAATTGTACCGCCGCGGCGCCATCGACCAGGGCGTGTGCGCTGGCGGGGGCGACGTTCGCGCGCGCGGTGTCAGCGCGCCAGGCGCGCGTCGCGTGCGGCCTGGTCGGCCATCGCCGCGTCCAGCCGCGCCTGCAGTGCCGGCTGCCGCACCTCGGCGTCGAGCACGAACACCTTGACCGCGTGCGCCGGCACCATCGCCCGCAGCACGTCGCGCACCGCCTGCGTGCCACCCTCGAGCGCGTCACGCCAGGTGCCGGCCTGCAGGTAGCGGCGCACTTCGAAGGCCTGCGCGGTGTCGCCCTTGTTGAGCAGCACCAGTGCGGTCTGCGCGGTGCCGCCGTGCTGCAGCACGCGGTAGAACACCGCCTGGTCGCCCTGCAGGCGTTCGTTGACCTGCAGGCCGCGCTGCAGCGCCGGGGTAGCCTGGCGCAGGCGCGCAATGCGCTGCAGCGGGGCGAAGATGGGGCTGCGCGGCGCCGCGTCGATACGCTCCTGGCCGAAGTAGGCGCGGTTGCCGGCATGTTCGGCGCGGCCGCGCATGAAGCCGGTTTCCGAGCCGTAATAGAGCACCGGGATGCCGCGCGCAGTGAACAGCCAGTTGTGCGCGTCGATGAAACCGGCATCGCTGGCGTCCAGCCGCGCCATGTCGTGGTTGTCGTAGAACGTCATCAGCGCGTACGGGTTGGCGTACGGGCCGCCGTCCAGGTGCAGCGGTCCGGCCAGGGTTTCGTAGCCCTGGCCTTCCCTGCCGAACACCGCCGCCAGCGCGCCGCGCAGCGGGAAATCGAGCACGCTGACGTTGGCGTTGGCCGGCCAGGTGTGTTCGGCGATGCGCGCGGCGTCGTAGTCGAAGGCCTCGCCGAACATGAACATGCCCGGGTGCGCGGCGCGGATGCGCTGCACGAACGCATGCCACCACCGGTGCGGCAGCCAGCCGATGGTGTCGATGCGCAGCGCGTCCACGCCCTGCGCGGTCCACTGCAGGTAGGCGCCGACCAGGTAGTCCATCACCGCCGGGTTGTCCTGGTTGAAATCGGACAGCTCGGCCAGGTTGCCGTCGAAGATCGACCCCTTTTCGCCGTCGACCGGGCCGATGGCGTTGTAGAAGGCATGCAGCGGGTTGTGCTTCGGGTCCAGTTGCTGCGGCGGCAGGTTCTGGTGGTCGGCAATCAGCTTTCCGTCCCGGTCGAAGATCTGGCCGAACTGCGGCTGCAGCACCGGCATGGTCCAGGCCGGCGAGCCGTGGTTGCCGACGATGTCCAGCACCACCTTCAGGCCGGCATCGTGCAGGCCGCGGGTAAGGCCGGAAAAATCCAGGTCCGCGCTGGGCAGGTGTTCGTCCAGCCGGTAGAAATTGATGCCCCAGTAACCGTGGTAGCCGGTCTTGCCGCGGTCGGTCAGGCTGCTGTTGCAGGTGACCGGGCGGCTGCCGGTGAACGCCTGGTCGGGGTTGTCGACGATCGGCGTGATCCACACCGCGCCGAAGCCGAGGTTGCGGATGTACCGCGCATTGTCGAGCACGCCGCGGAAATCGCCGCCGAGGTAGCCGATGTTGCCGTCGATACCGTCCGCGCAATGCACCGGGATGTCGAAGGTCGGGTGCGCGCCGCCCTGCTCGCGCTGGTCGTTGGCCGGGTCGCCATTGACGAAGCGGTCGGTGACCACGAAGTACACCGCGTCGCCGGCGAACGGCTCGGTGGTGCCGACGTAGTCCGGGCGCGGTGCGGCCGCGGCGGCGCCGGCCAGCAGGGCAAGGGAAAGCGCCGGCGCCAGGCCGGCCATCGACAGACGCACGCGCATCACACCACCTCCGGACGGGACGGCACCCGCAGCACGCACAGGCCGGCCACGAACAGGCTGCAGCCGCCCAGCACCAGCACGTGCATCGGCATGCCGCCCAGCCAGGTGCGCAGGGCGAAGCCGAGCGCGCTGGCGGCCACCAGCTGCGGGATCACGATGAAGAAATTGAAGATACCCATGTACACGCCCATCTTCGACGCCGGCACGCTGTCGGACAGCAGCGCGTACGGCAGCGACAGGATCGAGGCCCAGGCGAAACCGACCCCGACCATCGACAGCAGCAGCCACTTCGGGTCGCCGATGAACATCAGCGACACCAGCCCGGCGCCGCCCAGCCACAGGTTGAGCAGGTGGCTCCAGCGCAGGCCCAGCACCCGCACCATGGCCGGGATGGCCAGCGCCGCCAGCGCGGCGAAGCCGTTGTAGGCGCCGAACAGCACGCCGACCCAGTTGGCGCCTTCGTTGTAGGCGGCCGACTGCGGATCGGTGGAACCGAAATGGGTGCCGGCCACCGCCGCGGTGGTGTAGATCCACATCGCGAACAGCGCGAACCACGAGAAGAACTGCACCCACGCCAGCCGCCGCATGGTGGCCGGCATCGCGCGCAGGTCGCCGACGATGGCCGCCAGCATGTGGGTGCCGGGCAGCAGCCGCGCAAGCGCCAGCAGCACGCCGTAGGCGATGCACAGGCCGGCCAGCACGTACAGCATGCGGTCGCCCTGGCGCCAGCCGATCAACAGCGCGAGCGCGGTACCGAGCAGCAGCCACGTGGCGACCTGCGCCCATGGCGGCGCGCCGCCGGGCGCGGCCACCCGGTGCGCGGCGGGCGGCTCGGCGTCGTCGAACGCGGCCAGCTCCGCCGGCGGGTACTCGCGGGTACTGAACACCGTCCACGCGATCGCCGCCAGCAGCACCACCGCACCGAAGTAGAACGCATAGCGCACCGTGTCCGGCACCTCGCGCGGCGCGGCGGTGTTGGCCACGCCCCAGCGCGCCAGCAGATACGGCAGCAGACTGGCGATGATCGCGCCGACGCCGATGAAGAAGCTCTGCATCGCATAGCCGGCCGGGCGCTGGCGCGGCGCCAGCTGGTCACCGACGAAGGCGCGGAACGGCTCCATCGACACGTTGATCGAGGCATCCAGCACCCACAGCGTGCCGGCGGCGATCCACAGCGTCGGCGAATTCGGCATCACCAGCAGCGCCAGCGTGGTCAACACCGCACCGAGCATGAAGAACGGCCGCCGCCGGCCCCAGCGCGTCCAGGTGCGGTCGGACAGGTAGCCCACCACCGGCTGCACCAGCAGGCCGGTCAGCGGCGCGGCGATCCACAGCCCCGGCACCGCCTCCATCGACGCACCCAGCGTCTCGAAGATGCGGCTGGCATTGGCGTTCTGCAGCGCGAAGCCGAACTGGATGCCGAGGAACCCGAAACACATGTTCCAGATCTGCCAGAACGACAGCTGCGGTTTGCTTTTCATCAAGCGCTTCCCCCCTCCGGGAATCACGGATGCGATGTACGCCGCCACGGCGGCCGGGCCATGGTAGAGGCCGCCCGCGCGATGCGCACCGCCGGTGCATACGTATTCAATGCCGCTGCCGCCGATGACGCTGTGCACCAACTGGAATAGTGGTGGCACCTGCCTGCCGCCCCCGTGCTCCGGAGCCGATACCCGTCATGGTCCTGCCACGCCCCTGCCCGTTCCCGCACCGCATCACCCTCGCCTTGCTCCTGCTGCTGGCCTGCCTGCCCGTCGCCCGGGCGGCGGACCTGGCGCGCATCGCCTCGCCCGGCGACGTGCTCGCCGTCGTCCTTGAAGCGCAGCACGAAGGACGCATCGCCTACCGGGTGGAACGCCGGGGCCAGGCGGTGATCGCCCCGTCGCGGCTGGGCTTCCTGCTCGGCGACGGGCGCCTGGAACGCAACCTCGAACTGGTCGGGCAGTCGCGCCGCAGTTTCGACGAGACCTGGGAGCAGCCGTGGGGCGAGCGCCGCCTGACCCGCAACCACTACAACGAACTGCGCGCCCGCTTCGCCGAGAAGCCGGTGGACGCGGCCCATCCCGGGCGCCGTTTCGACGTGGTGTTCCGCGTCTACGACGACGGCGTCGGCTTCCGCTACGAGTTCCCGCGGCAGGCGGCGATGGGCGAGGCGCGCATCCGCGCCGAGCTGACCGAGTTCGCGCTCGCCCGCGCCGCGAGCGCCTGGTGGATCCCGGCGTTCGAATGGAACCGCGAGGAATACCTGTACCGCCACACCCCGCTGCGCGAGATCGGCACCGCGCAGACTCCGCTGACCCTGCGCGATGACAGCGGCCTGCATGTGGCCATCCACGAGGCCGCGCTGCTGGACTACGCGGGCATGAACCTGGCCCGCGGCGACGGCGACGTGCTGCGCGCCGCGCTCACGCCCGGCAGTGGCGACGCCGCGGTGGTGCGTGCGCTGCCGTTCAGTACGCCGTGGCGCACGATCCAGGTCGGCGAGCGCGCCGGCGACCTGGCCGAATCCAGCCTGGTGCTCAACCTCAACGAGCCCAATGCCATCGGCGACGTGAGCTGGTTCACGCCGGCCAAGTACGTCGGCGTGTGGTGGTCGCTGCACCTGGAGACCGAGACCTGGGCCACCGGCCCCCGGCACGGCGCCACCACCGCCAACACCCGGCGCTACATCGACTTCGCCGCCGCCAACGGCTTCCGCGGGGTGCTGGTAGAAGGCTGGAACCCCGGCTGGGACGGCAACTGGTTCGCCAACGGCTGGGGCTTCGACTTCACCCGTGCCACCGCCGATTTCGACCTGCCGGGGCTGGCCAGCTACGCCGCCGGCAAGGGCGTGCACCTGGTCGGCCACCACGAGACCGCCTGCGCGGTCAGCCATTACGAGCGGCAGTTGCCGGCCGCGCTCGAGATGTACGCGCGCAACGGCGTGGACGTGGTCAAGACCGGTTACGTCTGCGACGCCGGCGACATCCAGCGCCAGGACCACGCCGGTGGCCCGGTGGTGCGCGAGTGGCACGAGGGCCAGTGGATGAGCAACCACCACCTGCGCGTGGTCCAGCAGGCGGCGCGGCGGCACATCGCGGTCAACGCGCACGAACCGATCAAGGACACCGGCCTGCGCCGCACCTGGCCCAACTGGGTCTCGCGCGAAGGCGCGCGCGGCATGGAGTACAACGCCTGGGGCGCGCCGCCGAACCCGCCGGAACACGAAGCCACGCTGGTGTTCACGCGCATGCTGGCCGGGCCGATGGACTTCACCCCGGGCATCGTCAGCCTGAAGGGCCGCAACGGCCTGCCGCTGCGCAGCACCCTGGCCAAGCAGCTGGCGCTGTACGTGGTGCTGTACAGCCCGATCCAGATGGTGGCCGACCTGCCCGAACACTACGCGCAGCATCCCGATGCCTTCCAGTTCATCCGCGACGTGGCGGTGGACTGGGAGCAAAGCCATGTGCTCGACGGCGAAGTCGGGCAGTTCGCGACCATCGCGCGCAGGGCGCGCGGCAGCGGCGAATGGTTCCTGGGCAGCGTCGGCGACGACCAGCCGCGCGAACTGGATACACCGTTGTCGTTCCTGGAGCCGGGCCGCCGCTACCGCGCCGAGATCTACCGCGACGGCGACGGCGCCAACTGGCGCGACCAGCCCTTCGCCTTCGCCCGCGAGACCCGGGAGGTCGGCAGCGGCGACCGCATCGTGCTGAAGCTCGCACCCGGCGGCGGCACCGCGATCCGCTTCGTGCCGCTGGATTGATTGCGCCGTGGGTGCGGGGCCTGCGCGGCATGGCTGTTCGGCCGCCTCATGCCGGGCACGCCCGGCATCTCCTACCGCGACTGCGCATGGCCGACGGCGCCTCGTGGCGCCGTTGCCATCGTTGTCATGCGCAATCCCGGCGGACGCGCCGCTTGTCGGCGCATTGAATACGTATGCAGGCCGATTCCACGACGTTGCCCGCTGATTACCATGCATGGCAGTCGCAACCCGAGCGCATCGCAACGGCGACGAACGCCCGCAAACCGCTCCGGTGCAGGCACCGAACAACCAAACGACATCACCTGGGAGAGGGGAGAATGTTGAACACCAAGCGCAACCTGTTGAGCGTGGCGCTCGCGTCCGCGCTGGCGCTGCAGGCCAGTGGCGCCTACGCGCAGAGCACCGCCGACGACGGCCAGAAGAAAGCCGACGCCGTGGACCTGGACACGGTCACCGTCACCGGCATCCGCCGCGGCATCGAGAGCGCGATCTCGGTCAAGCGCGATGCCACCTCGATCGTCGAAGCGGTCTCGGCCGAGGACATCGGCAAGCTGCCGGACGTGAGCATCGCCGAATCGATCGCCCGCCTGCCCGGCCTGGCCGCGCAGCGCGTGGCCGGCCGCGCCCAGGTGATCAGCGTGCGCGGATTGTCGCCCGACTTCGCCACCACCCTGCTCAACGGCCGCGAGATGGTCAGCACCGGTGATAACCGCAGCGTGGAATTCGACCAGTATCCGTCCGAGCTGATCAGCGGCGTGACCGTGTACAAGACCCCCGACGCCGGCCTGGTCGGCCAGGGCCTGTCCGGCACCCTGGACATGCAGACCGTGCGCCCGCTCAGCTATGGCGACCGGGTGATCGCCGTCAGCGGCCGCTACCAGAAGAACTCGCTGGGCGAAGCCGCCGGCGTCGACCCCTACGGCAACCGCTTCAACGTCAGCTTCGTGGACAAGTTCGCCGACGACACCATCGGCCTGGCCATCGGCTACTCGCACTCGGACATGCCCAAACAGGAGAACCAGGTCGGCCTGTACGAACCGTGGAAGGACCGCAACGACGACGGAACGCCGTTGAACCGCCCCGGCGTCCCCGCCTACACGTTCTACTCCGACGGCATCAAGGCGCTGCGCCGCACCGGCAACGCCAAGCGCGACGGCGTGATGGCCACCGTGCAGTTCCGCCCCAACAATGCCTGGACCAGCACGCTCGATGCGTTCTACACCAAGGCCAAGGAATACGACACCGCCAACCAGCTGGAAATCCACCTGGGTGGCTACAACGGTGGCTACGACCCGCTGTACCTGACCGACGCGGTGACCCGCGACGGCAGCTTCGTCAGCGGCGTGGCGCACAACGTCTACCCGCTGGTGCGCGGCATGTACAACTACCGCGAGGACAGCATCAAGGCTTTCGGCTGGAACAACGAATTCACCTTCGGCGAGGTGCGCCTGGTCGCGGACGTCAGCTGGTCCAAGGCGGTGCGCGACGAGACCAACCTGGAGAACAACCTGCAGCTGCTGCCGGCCCCACGGCTGGATTCGGTGCGCCTGGATTTCGCCGGCGGCAACTTCCCGCGGTTCACCCCGGGGCGGGATTATTCCGATGCCGGCAAGCTGTTCCTGACCAACACCATCTACGGCTCGGGCTACGGCAAGACCCCGCATGTGGACGACGAGCTGAAGGGCTTCAAGCTGGCGCTCAACTTCCCGGCGCCGGACGCCCTGGGCTGGTTCAGCGATATCGACGTGGGTGCCAACTACGCCGACCGCAGCAAGGACAAGACCCAGGCCGAAGGCAACATCAACCTGGGCGCGCAGGGCATCACCAGCATCGCCGCCGACCTGCAGTACGCGCCGGTCGACCTGGGCTTCGCCGGCGCCGGCCGCATCCCGGCCTGGAACGTCCCGGCCGCGGTCGCCAAGTACATGGTGTTCAAGCCCACCACCACCGAGAGCTACCTGATTCCCAAGCAGTGGACGGTGGACGAGGAGATCGCCACGCTGTTCCTGCGCGCCAACATCAGCACCCAGATCGGCTCGATCCCGGTGCGCGGCAACATCGGCCTGCAGGGCCAGCACGTGGACCAGTCCTCGCACTCCAACTACTGGGACGGTTCGCAGCCGGTCGGCAACCAGGTGATCCCGATCCACGAGGGCAGCAAGTACTCCAAGCTCCTGCCGAGCATGAACCTGGCGTTCGAACTGCCGGCCGAGAACACCGTGCGCTTCGCCCTGGCCCGCCAGGTGGCGCGCCCGCGGGTGGACGAGATGCGCGCGTCGATGGAATTCGGCATGGACACCGGCCAGGGCAAACCCGGCGCCAGTGGCGGCAACCCGCAGCTGAAGCCATGGCTGGCCAACGCGGTGGACCTGTCCTGGGAAAAGTACTTCGGCAACAAGGCCTATGTGGCCGCCGCGGTGTTCTACAAGGACCTGAAAACCTACATCTATACCGAAAAGCGCGATGGCTACGACTTCACCAGCCAGGTCGCCGAGTGGCTGAAGATCCCGGCCAACGAAGCCCAGCTCCAGGCACCGGCGCAGACGACCGGCACCTACACCGCGCCGTTCAACGGCAGCGGTGGCAGCCTGCGCGGCATGGAACTGACCGCCTCGCTGCCGCTGGACCTGTTCGCCGACGCGCTGCGCGGCTTCGGCGTGGTCGCAAGCGCCAGCTTCAACGACAGCAGCATCACCATCCCGCCGGATCCGGGCGCCGTCTCCAGCGTCGGCAGCGCCCCGATCATGCTGCCGGGCCTGTCCAAGCGCGTGTACAACTTCACCGCCTATTACGAGAACGACGGTTTCGAAGTACGCCTGAACCAGCGCAAGCGCTCGGACTTCATCGGCGAGATCGGCAACTTCAACGGCAACCGCACCCTGCGCTACGTCAAGGGCGAGAACGTGCTGGACGCGCAGCTGGGCTACAGCTTCGGCAGCGACACGATGTTCAGCGGGTTGAGCCTGTACCTGCAGGCCAGCAACCTGACCAACTCCAGGTACGAAACCTATGCCGGCAGCAAGGACCGTCCGCTGGAGACCGTGGAATGGGGCCGCAGCTACCAGATCGGGGTGAACTACAAGTTCTGAGCCGTCGGTTTCAGCCGCACACCGGACCCGCTGCCCCGGCAGCGGGTTTTTTCATGCGCGCGGCCGGCGCCCCGGCCACCATCCCGGCGCTCGAGGCCGCCCCGCGGCCGCCCCCGGCTGCACCCGCGACGCCCCACCCTGGCAACGGCCGGAGGGGTCACGCCGCGTCCCTGTCCGGTGGCGCTGGCAACCGGTCGTCGCATCGCGATGTGGCCGACACCGTACTGTTTCCCACGGGCCGATGACGCCCGCGGCCGGGGACGTGCCGGCACGCCGCCCATGCGCGAGGGCATCGCGGTCCATCGGCACCGGGACGCGCGTTGCACGCCGCAGCGGGCCAGCGCCCCGCCATGGTTCCTCGCCGCTCCGCGGCGCCGGAGCGCATGCGGCGCACGATGGCCGGTGCCTGGCGGCACACACTGCGTTGCGCGCGCAGGCGACGCACAACGCAGCAGGGGCGGAGATCGCTCTCCGCCCCTGCAGGCCGCGTCGCGGGTTGCAACGCTCAGCCGCGCCGTGCGCAGTACACCGCGTGCGCGGGCAACAGCAGTTCGCCGGCCTCGATGCGCCCTGCATCCGGGCCGGGCATCGCCAGCGGCTGCCACGAACCAGCCGGCAGCGGATGCCGCACCGGTGCCGCCGACAGGTTGAAGGCCAGCAGCAGCGTCTGCCCGTCCCGCGTGCGCTCGAACATCAGCACCGGCTCGGCGCTGTCGAGGAAGCGGATCGCACCGCCGGTCAGCGCCGGCTGGGCATGACGCCAGGCCAGGAACGCGCGGAACGCATTGAGCACCGAATCGGGCGCGGCCTCCTGCGCCTGCACCGACAACGCGCGGTGCTCGGCCGGGATCGGCAGCCATGGCCTGGCCGTGCTGAAGCCGGCCAGCTCGCCGCCGGTCCACGGCATCGGCGTACGGCAGCCGTCGCGGCCCTTGAAGTTCGGCCAGAAGGTGATGCCGTAGGGGTCGCGCAATGCCTCGAACGGCACGTCGGCTTCGCCCAGGCCCAGTTCCTCGCCCTGGTAGATGCACACCGAGCCGCGCAGCGAGCACACCAACGCGACCAGCATCCTGGCCATCGCCGGGTCGGCCGGGTGGCCCCCCCAGCGGGTCACCGCGCGCTGCACGTCGTGGTTGGACACCGCCCAGCACGGCCAGCCGTCGCGCATGGTCGCCTCCAGCTTCTCCACCGTGGCGCGGATGTAGCCGGCACTGTAGTCGTCCACCAGCAGCTCGAAGCTGTAGCCCATGTGCAGGCGGCCCGGCGCGGTGTACTCGGCGGTGGTCGCCAGCGAATCCTCCGAGGAAATCTCGCCCAGCGCCACCGCGCCCGGGTACTGGTCCAGCAGCGCGCGCAGGCGCTCGAGGAAACCGACGTTCTCCGGCCGGGTGTTGTTGTAGTAGTGGTACTGGAAGGCGTACGGGTTGTCCGGGCTGAAGCCACGGCCCACGCGCTCGCTCTCCGGCTTGGCCGGGTTGTCGCGCAGCTGCGCGTCGTGGAAACAGAAATTGATCGAATCCAGGCGGAAGCCGTCGACGCCACGGTCCAGCCAGAACTTCACGTAGTCCAGCGTGGCCTGCTGCACCGCCGGGTTGTGGAAATTCAGGTCCGGCTGCGACGACAGGAAGTTGTGCAGGTAATACTGGCGCCGGCGCGGCTCCCACTTCCAGGCCACCCCGCCGAAGATCGACAGCCAGTTGTTGGGCGGGGTGCCGTCTTCGCGCGCATCGGCCCACACGTACCAGTCGGCCCTGGGGTTGTCGCGGCTCTGCCGGCTCTCGCGGAACCACGGGTGCTGGTCGGAGGTGTGGCTGAACACCTGGTCGATCATCACCTTCAGGCCCAGCGCATGCGCCCTGGCCAGCAGCCGGTCGAAGTCGTCCAGCGTGCCGAACAGCGGGTCGACGTCGCGCTGGTCGGCGATGTCGTAGCCGAAATCGGCCATCGGCGAGCGGAAGAACGGCGATACCCAGATCGCATCCACGCCCAGCGAGGCGATGTAGTCGAGCCGGTCGATGATGCCCGGCAGGTCACCGACGCCATCGCCGTTGGTGTCCAGGAAGCTGCGCGGATAGATCTGGTAGATGACGGCGCCCCGCCACCAGGGAGTGTTCGACATCGAGCGCCCCTCCGGGCTTGTGCGTGCCCGCGGCCGGGCATGGATGAACCACGCCAGCTTAGCGGCGGCACCGGAGCCATGGCGCGCAGTGCATACGTATTCACGCGCGTGCCGGCGGCGGCGCCCGGTCACCGGCGGCACCGCCTATAATCGCCCCACGCCCCCCGACGCCATCGCATGAGCATCGCCGAAGACCTCCGCCCCGCGCTGGGCCTGCCCGCCATCCAGACCCTCGCCGCCCCGGACATGGCCGCCGTCGATGCCCTGATCCGCCACCGCCTGGCGTCCGATGTGGTGCTGATCAACCAGATCGCCGACCACATCATTTCCGCCGGCGGCAAGCGCCTGCGGCCGATGCTGGTGATGCTGGCCGGGCATGCCGCCGGCGGCGCCGGGCCCGAGCACCACCAGCTGGCGGCGATCATCGAGTTCATCCACACCTCGACCCTGCTGCACGACGACGTGGTCGACGAGTCGGACCTGCGCCGTGGCCGCAGCACCGCCAACGCGCTGTGGGGCAACGCGCCCAGCGTGCTGGTCGGCGACTTCCTGTATTCGCGCAGCTTCCAGCTGATGGTCGAGCTGGACCGCATGCCGGTCATGCGCATCCTGGCCGATACCACCAACCGCATCGCCGAAGGCGAGGTGCTGCAGCTGCTGCATGTCCACAACCCGGATACCGACGAAGCGGCCTACCTGCGGGTGATCGAGCGCAAGACCGCGGTGCTGTTCGCCGCCGGTACCCGCCTGGGCGCGCTGGCCAGCGGTGCCGGCGAGGCGGTGCAGCGGCAGCTGTACGACTACGGCATGGCGCTGGGCTATGCGTTCCAGATCGCCGACGACGTGCTGGACTACTCGGCCAACGCCGAGGAGCTGGGCAAGAACCTGGGCGACGACCTGGCCGAGGGCAAGGCCACGCTGCCGCTGATCCATGCCATGGCGCATTCGGACGCGGCCGTGCGCGAGCGCCTGCGCGCGATCGTGCAGGAGGGCGATGCCGACGCCATGCCCGAGGTGCTGGCCGCCATCCGCGCCACCGGTGGCCTGGAATACAGCCGCCAGCGCGCGGTCGAGTACGCCGACGCCGCCGAGCGCGCGCTCGATGGCCTGCCCGAGAGCGATGCCGTCGCCGCCCTGCGCGGCCTGGCCCGCTACGCGGTCGAACGCAGCCACTGAGCCGATGACGTCCGCGCGGCATTTCAACGACGAGGAGCGCGCCGCGCTGCTGGCGGTGAAAGGCGTCGGCGCCACCGTGGTGGCACGGCTGGAACAACTGGGTTTCCACACCCTGCGGCAACTGGCGCAGGCCGAGCCCGGCGACATCGTCGGCCAGGCCGCGGCAATGCTGGGCAGCAGCTGCTGGCGCAACAGCCCGCAGGCGCGCGCGGCGATCGCCGGCGCCATCGCGGCCGCACGCAGCCACGTCCCCCGCGCCTAGGCGGCCGCGCGGCTGCAGGCCGGCGACCGCCAGCGGCAGGCGCGATGCGTTGCCGGTTCCGGGCGCGGCGTCCGCCCCCGCCTGCAACGGACGCCGCGCCCGCGCCGGCCCCGGCGCTCAATCGCCCAGGCGCTCTTCCAGGAAGCTGTCCATCATCTTCCACGCGCGCCTGGCCGCGCGCGGGTCGTACACGCAGCCCGGCGGGCTGTTGGCGTCGGCCTCGGCGAAGCAGTGCACCGCACCGCTGAAATTGACGAACTGCCAGTCGGCGCCGGCGGCATCCATTTCCGCGCCGAACGCGGCGATATCGCCGGCCGTCACCCCGCGGTCGGCGGCGCCGTTGAGCACCAGCATCGGCACCTTGCCGCTCCCGGCGGCGGCCGGGCTGGGCGTGGACAGGCCGCCGTGCAGGCTCACCACACCCGCCAGCGGCATGCCCGCACGCGCCATTTCCAGCACCGTGCTGCCGCCAAAGCAGAAGCCCACCGCAGCGATGCGCGAGGCGTCCAGCGGCGCCTTGCCGGCCTGGGCCTTGAGCGCGTCCAGCGCGGCGCGGGCGCGCGCACGCAACAGCTCGCGGTTTTCACGCAGCGGCCTGGAGGCCGCGGCGGCTTCGGCGTCGTCCTTCGGCCGCACCGCGCTGCCGTAGACGTCGGCCACCAGCACCACGTAGTCGTCGCCGGCGATGCGCCCGGCCTTCTCGATCGCCGACGCGTTCACCCCGCGCCAGTTCGGCACCATCACCACGCCCGGGCGACGCGCGTCGCCGTCGTCATCGAAGACCAGCACGCCGCTGTAGCGGGCGCCGTCCAGCTGCCACTCCACCGGCCGCTGCTGCATCTTCGCCAGCGCCGGCAGTGCCGCCGACGCACACGCCACCAGCAACGCCACCTGCCACTTGCGCACGGTTCGCATGGGAGTCACTCCGTCTGGGGAATGCGGCGAGTCTATGCCTCATGCGGCATGAACGGCGCGTGCCGCCCCCTTTGCCCTGTACTCCGGCCTCCCCGGGGTCGGGGGTCGCCGCGCACGGCGCCACTCAGCGAAAGCACGGGCCCGGCCCACGCCCATGGGCCGGCACCCGGCAACCCCCGACCCCGCCCGGATACGCGCCGTCAGCCGACCCCCAGCCCCGGGATCGCGCTGATGCTGTCCGGGTCGAAGCCGGCCAGTTCGGCGAAGTGGCGGCCGCGCGCCACGTAGTCGCGGTAGGCGCCGAAGCTCGGCGCGCCCGGCGACAGCAGCACCACCCCGCCCTGCTCCCCGAGCGCGGCCCGCGCCAGCGCGACCGCGTGCGGCAGGTCGGCGGCGGCATGCAGGCCGAAGCGGCCTTCGCCGGCCAGCGGCTGCAGCAGCGCATGGATGCGCGGCCCGTTGCCGCCCATGGTGATGATTTCCAGCGGCGCATGGTCGCGCATGTGCGCGGCGAAGTCGTGCCAGTCCAGGCCGCG
Source organism: Stenotrophomonas sp. Steno-Z10-HUANG (assembly GCF_056393075.1). Taxonomy (NCBI): domain Bacteria; kingdom Pseudomonadati; phylum Pseudomonadota; class Gammaproteobacteria; order Lysobacterales; family Lysobacteraceae; genus Stenotrophomonas; species Stenotrophomonas sp. Steno-Z10-HUANG. The sequence goes on along the minus strand of NZ_JBWJPA010000004.1, from coordinate 131,403 downwards.
GTCGTGGCCGCCGACCAGCAGTGCGATGCGCTGCCCGGCGAAGCAGTCCAGCGCCGCCAGCGAGGCATGCGGCGTGGTGCTGATCGAGTCGTTGACCCAGCGCAGGCCGTCGCGCTCGCCCAGCAGCTGCAGGCGGTTGGGCAGCGGGCGGAAGCCGCGCACCGCCGGCGCCAGCGCCACCGCGTCCAGCCCCAGCGCTTCCAGCGCCGCCAGCACCGCGCACAGGTTGCCGCGGTTGTGGCGGCCCGGCAGCGGCGTGTCGGAGGTATCGAAGACCGGCTGCGCGCCGCGGTGCACCACCTCGCCGACCATGTGCCAGCCCTCGGCCTGGTTGAACCACACCACCTGGCTGTGCGGCAGCTGCAGCGCGCGCAGGTGCGGATCGGCGGCGTTGAGTACCGCCACCCGCGGGTGGCCGCCGGTCACCAGCGACAGCTTGTCGTCGATGTAGCGCTGCTCGCTGCCGTGCCAGTCCAGGTGCTCGGGAAACAGGTTGAGGACGATGGCCACGTCCGGCCGCGTACCGCTGCGCGCGACCTCGCCGGTCTGGTAGCTGGACAGTTCCACCGCCCAGTACGCCGGCGCCGGTTGCGGGTCGAGCACTTCCAGCAGCGGCAGGCCGATGTTGCCGGCCAGCCCGGTGCGGTGCCCGGCCGCGCGCAGCAGGTGCGCCAGCAGCGAGGTGGTGGTGCTCTTGCCCTTGGTGCCGGTCACGCACACGGTGTCCGGCAGCGTGCCGTCGGCGCGCGCGTGCTCGCTGAACCACAGCGAGGTGCCGCCGATGAACTGCGTGCCACTTGCCGCGGCGGCCAACGCCTCGGGCCGGTACGGGCTGATGCCGGGCGATTTCACCACCACGTCGAAGCCTGCCAGCGCCTCGCCGCTGACCGCGCTTTGCACCTGCAGCGCACCGGCGGTTTCAGCGCGCGCGGCCGCGGCTTCGGCCTCGGGGCAGAACAGTGTCAACGCCAGGCCGGGCAGCCGTTCGCGCAGCGCGTGGAAGGCGGCGCGGCCCTCGCGGCCCCAGCCCCACAGCGCGACGCGCTGCCCCTCAAGCTGCGAAATCCGCACGCAGGCGCTCCCACAGGGCGGCGGGGATGCGGTGCTCGCCGTCGATCACCAGCAGCGGCTCGATCTTCAGTTCGTCGGCCGCCAGGGTCGGCTGGATCACCTGGGCGAACCGCTTGACCAGCACGTCTTCCTTCCATTCCGGGCGCGCGGCCAGGGCAGCCATCGCCGCGCGCGACTCCCTGCCTTCGCCCACGCACTCGAATGGCTTGTGGTCCTGGAATTCCAGCAGCGCGTCGAAGCCGCCGGCCTGGTCGCCGTCGTCGAGCAGGTTGCGGCCGAAGATGCGCACCAACCGGGTCTTGGGCATGAACGGCGCCAGCGCCAGGAACACGAAGTGGCACTTCGGGCAGACCCCGCACCAGCGGTTCACCGGGCGCTCGCCGAGGATGTGGAAATTGCGGTTGCAGCTGGAGAAATGCGCGTCGTAGTAGTCGGTCCTGGCGAACTGCCGCGCCACCGCCAGCTCGGACAGCGGCCGCAGCAGCGAGTAGTAATGCAGGTCGGCGGCGACGTGCCGCTGCACGTGTTCGCCGAACGCCTTCTCGAACGCCCAGCCCTTGGACCACTGGTGATTGACCTCGCCGGTGCCGGCGATCTGGCTGCCGTAGCTGGCCGAGCGCTCGTTGGAGAACACCACCTGGTCCACGCCCTGCACCAGCGCCGCCAGCAGCATGATCGCCGAGTTCACCGCGGTCACCGGAATGTGGCCGTTCCACGCGCCCTGGCGGTTGAGTTCGAACAGCTCCGGCGCCAGCGCGCGGCCGATGTTGAGCATCGGCAGGCCGGTGCGCTCGGCGCAGGCGCGGATCAGCTGCGAGCCGCCGATCCAGGTGACGGTCGCGGCCACGCCGGCGTGGCGCAGCGCCTCGATGCTGACCAGCGAATCCTTGCCGCCGCCGATGGCGACCAGGGCGTGTTCGCGCAGGCCCAGCGGCTGCGCCGCCGGTTCGGCCTGCGCCTCCACCGGCAACCGGAAGCGGCCGCGCAGGTTCAGCCCGTTGCGGTAGGCGAACTCGCCCAGGCCGTTGAGGTAGACCGTTTCCACCAGCGCCGCGGTCGCGGCGTCGATGGCGTAGCTGTCGATGGCCACCTGCGCCGGCACCGCCGCCTTGTAGTAACTCACCCCGGCGACCAGGTGCAGCAGCCGCAGCGCGCGCTGCACCGCCGCCGCACGCGCCGGGTCCAGGTGGAACGGCGCGCCCGGCACGGTGACGGTCTCGGTCATCTCCGGACCGTCGTCGAAGGCGTACACCAGCCGCGCCACGCCGGTGTCCGCGGCGAACGCGCAGCGGACGAAACGGAAGCGGGAAACCTGGTCTTTGTCGAAAGCTGTCATGGCGTATCCGGAATCAAGCGGGGTGCCGCGCGCGGTGCTGCGTGGGCGCGGCGGAACGAGGGGGCAAGGGCGGCGCGGAGGTCACGACGCATCGTCGATGATGTCCTCGCACGGCAGCGCGCGCTGGTTGTAGCGGCTGGCCATGCTGAAGCCGTAGGCGCCGGCGTCGGCGATCAGCATGACGTCGCCGGGGGCGGTGGTGAACGGCAGCTTCACCCGCTGCGCGAACACGTCGCTGGATTCGCAGATCGGCCCGACCACGCTGAAGTCGAGGTCGCGCGCGTCTTCCAGCCGCGACAGGTTGGCGATGTCGTGCCAGGCGTCGTACAGCGCCGGGCGCAGCAGCGCGTTCATGCCGGCGTCCAGGCCAACCCGGCGCACGCCATCCTTTTCCACCACCTGGGTGGCATGGGCCAGCAGCACGCCGGCCTCGGCGACCAGGAAGCGGCCCGGCTCGACCGCCAGCTGGAACGCCGGGTGCACCGCCTTGACCGCGGCCAGGCCGGCGGCCCAGGCGTCCAGATCGAACGGTTCGTCGTCGTCGCTGTACGGCACCGGCAGGCCACCGCCGATGTCGAGGATCTCCACGCTGCCGATGCGGCGCGCGAAGCCGGCCAGCTCGTCCACCACCTGCTGCCAGTGGCCGCTGCTCTCCACGCCGCTGCCCAGGTGGGCGTGGATGCCGGTGACGCGCACGCCGAGGCCGCGCGCCACGTCCATGAATTCGTCCACCCGCTGCGCCGACAGGCCGAACTTGGCCTCCTTGCCACCGGTATTGACCTTGCGGTGGTGGCCGTCGCCATGGCCCAGGTCGATGCGCAGCCACAGCGTGCGGTCGCCGAACACCTCCGGCCAGCGCCGCAGCAGTTCGACGTTGTCCACGGTGACGTTGACCCCGCGCGCCAGCGCCGCGGCGTACTCGCCGATCGGGGCGAAACTGGGGGTGAACAGCACCCGCGCCGGCGCCAGCTCCGGCAACACCTCGAACACGTGCTCGACCTCGCCCAGCGAAACGCACTCCAGGCCGAAGCCTTCGGCGGCCAGCGCGCGCAGGATGGCCGGGTGCGGGTTGGCCTTGATCGCGTAGTAGCGGCGGTCCAGCGCCGCCACCGCCTGCAGCTGGCGCGCGCGCGCGCGCACCGTGGGCAGGTGGTACACGTAGCGCGGCGTGCCCTGCGCGGCCAGTTCCAGCAGCTGCCCGCGCGAGCGCGGCGCGCGCCACCACGGCGTCGGCCGCGGGCGCACGCTGCCGGTGATCTCGCGCCAGCGCGGGCCGAACACCTGCTCCTCGTAGACCGGCATGGCGCCGCTGTCGATCAGTTCGTCGTGCAGGATCGGCAACAGCCCGTCGGCGTCGGCCTCGTCGATCACGAAGGTCAGGTTCAGGTCGTTGGACGACTGCGAGATCATGTGCACGCGCTCCTTGCCGAACGTGGCCCACACGTCCGAGAGCTTGTACAGCAGCGAGCGCATGCCGCGACCGACCAGGGTGATGGCCGCGCACGGCACGATCACCTTGACCTTGCAGATCCGCGACAGGTCGGCCGACAGCGCGGCCAGCACGTCGGTGCTGACCAGGTTCTCGGACGGATCCAGCGAGACGGTGACGTTGGTCTCGGCCGAGCCGATCAGGTCCACCGACAGGCCATGCCGGCGGAACAGGTCGAACACGTCGGCGAGGAAGCCGACCTGCTGCCACATGCCGATGCCTTCCATCGACACCAGCACGATGCCGTTGCGGCGGCTGATCGCCTTGACCCCCGGCACCGGCTCGGCGCTGCCGTCGATGCTGGTACCGGGCATGTGCGGGCGCTCGGTATCCAGGATCGCCATCGGCACCCCGGCGTCGCGGCACGGCTTGATCGAGCGCGGGTGAAGCACCTTGGCGCCGGTGGTGGCGATTTCCTGCGCCTCGTAATAATCCAGCCGGGTGAGCAGGCGCGCGTCGGGCACGTCCTTCGGGTTGGCGCTGAACATGCCCGGCACGTCGGTCCAGATCTCCACCCGACTGGCGCCCAGCAGCGCGCCGAAGTACGCGGCCGAGGTATCCGAGCCACCGCGGCCGAGGATCGCGGTGCCGCCGTCGCCGTGGCGGGAAATGAAGCCCTGGGTGATCAGCATGCGCGTGGGCTGCGCCGCGAAGCGCTGGCGGAACCCGGCGTCGCCCTGCCACTGGCAGTTCACCGACAGCCGCTGCGACCAGGCGCTCTGGTTGGGCGCCGGCGGCTGCGCGTGCAGCCAGTCGCGCGCGTCCATCCAGCCGAAATCCAGGCCGTTGCCGCGCAGGTAGGCCGCGCCGATGGTGGAAGACAGCAGTTCGCCCTGGCCCAGCACCTCGGCCTGCCAGTCCAGCGGGCGGTGGGCCGCGCGCGGGTCGTCGAGCAGCGCCTGCAGTGCCGCCAGCCGCGCGGCCAGCACCTCCTGGCCCAGCTCCAGCTCGGCCAGGAATGCGTTGTGGCGCGCGACCAGCGCGGCGACCCGCTCGCGGCTGTCGGCGGCGCCGTCGGCGATCGCGGTCAGCTCATTGGTCACGCCCGACAGCGCGGACACCACCACCAGCACGCGGCCACCGGTCTCGTCCGCACGTTTTTTCGCCAGTTCCCCGATCGTGTTCCAACGATGACGACGCGACACCGAGGTGCCACCGAACTTGAGGACGATCCAGCGATCGACGAGGGGGGAAGAGGACATTGGCGTGGGGGTTCACGGTGGGGAAAGACCCGACAGGCGGGCGGAACTGTCGATTCTATAGCCATGCCCCGCCCCGCGCCGCCGCCGGTTGCGGGCGACCGCATTGCGCCGGTGGCCACGGCGGCGCGCGCGGAGGACGCCCGGGCTCGCGATGCCGGCGCGCGCGGCCTATGCTGGCCGGCCCCCGCCTGGACCCCTGCCATGACCGCACGCCGCTATCTGCAACTGGACGTCTTCGCCGCGCGCCCGGGCGCCGGCAACCCGCTGGGCGTCGTGCTCGATGCCGACGGCCTGGACGATGCCGCCATGCAGGCCATCGCCGCTTGGCTGAACCTGTCCGAGACGGTGTTCTTCCTGCCGCCCGACGCCGACGCCGGCTACCGCATCCGCATCTTCACCCCGAGGATGGAGCTGCCCTTCGCCGGCCACCCCAGCGTGGGCGCGGCCTGGGCCGCGCTGGAGCACGGCCTGGCGACGGCCGACGACCACGGCCGGCTGCTGCAGCAGTGCGCCGCCGGCCTGCTGCCGGTGCGGGTGCAGGGCAGTAGCCGCTTCCGCCTGCTGCACGTGCGCAGCCCGCGCGCGGAACAGCGCGACGCGGCCACGCCCGCGCTGCCGCCGGGCCTGGCCGCACTGGCACGCCCGGGCGTGGCGCCGGCGCTGTGGAACAACGGCCCGGACTGGTGGCTGCTGGAGGCCGGCGACGAAGCCGCGCTGCGCCGCTACCGGCCGGAACTGGCGGCCATCGCCGCCCTGCCCGGCAACGGCAAGCTCGCCGTGTTCGCCGCCGCGGCGCGGCCCGACGTGGGCTACCAGTACGTGGTGCGCGCCTTCGCCCCCGGCGTCGGCATCGACGAAGACCCGGTGACCGGCAGCGCCAACGCACTGGTCGCCGCGCACCTGCTGGCCCAGGGCCGGCTCGCGCCCGGCCAGCACTACCGCGCCAGCCAGGGCCGCGAGCGCGGCCGCAACGGCGAGGTCCATGTGCAGGTGGACGACGAGGGCCATGTCTGGATCGGCGGCGAGGTGCAGCCGGTCATCGGCGGCCACCTCGACTGGTAACCGCCGCCCCCCTGCCCGCAGGTGCGCACTTGCGTGCGCGGGAACCTTCCCGGTGAGGCCGATCGCGCGCCTGCGGATATCTCCCCTACCCCACGGAATCCCCATGACTACCCGCCGCTTCCTGCAACTGGACGTCTTCGCCCCGCGCCCCGGCACCGGCAACCCGCTGGCCGTGGTGCTCGATGCCGACGGCCTGGACGATACCGCCATGCAGGCCATCGCCCGCTGGACCCGCCTGCCCGAGACCACCTTCGTGTTCGCGCCCACCGTGCCGGGCAGCAGCTACCGCATCCGCATGTTCGCGCCACAGAAGGAAGTGCCGTTCGCCGGCCACCCCAGCGTCGGCAGCGCGCATGCGGTGCTGGAGTGCGGCCTGGCCACGCCGGTCGACGGCCTGCTGGTGCAGGACGGCATCGCCGGGCAGCTGCCGCTGCGGGTGGACACGATCGACGGCGTCCGCCGCATCGCCATCCGCACCCCGCGCGCATCGGTGGCGGAGATCGTGGACGCCGCCGATGCGCGGCTGCGCCCGGCCATCGCTGGCTGGGCGCTGGGCGCGCTGCCGCCGGTGCTGATGGACGGCGGCCGCCGCTGGTGGCTGCTGGAACTGGCCGACGAGGCCACCCTGCGCGGCCTGGCCCCGGACTGGGACGCCATCGCCACCCTGGCCGAGGCCAGCGGCGCGATGGGCGTGTTCGCCTACGCCCGCAGCCATGGCCAGGCGCACGACCTGGCGGTGCGCGCCTTCGTCGGCAACGGCCGCCGCTTCGAGGACGCCGCCTCCGGCGCCGCCAATGCGGTGCTCGCCGCGTGGCTGGACGAACGCGGCGCGCTGCCCGGCCACGGCGGTCGCTACAGCGTCAGCCAGGGCCGCGAGGTCGGCCACGACGCATTGCTGGAACTGCGCATTGACGCGCACGGCGACGTGTGGTCCGGCGGCCAGGTGCAGACGGTGATCCGCGGAACCATCGACTGGTAGCGCGGTCGTACCGACAGTCCAGGGAGAGGTCGTCCGCATGCGTCGATGGATGCTGCTGTTGTCGCTGCTGTTGGCCGGCATGCAGGTGCCTGCCGGTGCCACGCAGCCGGCAGTGCCGCAGCGCGTGCTGTTCGTCGGCAACAGCCTGACCTATGTCGGCAACCTGCCGGCCACGTTCGCCGCACTGGCCAATGCCAACGGGCAGCATATGCACGCCGCGATGCTCGTGCAGGGCGGCGCCACGCTCGAACAGCGGGTGGCCGACGGCAGCGTGCCGCGGGCGCTGGCCCGCTACCGGCCGGCGGTGCTGGTGCTGCAGGAACGCGGCGGCGAGCTGCTCTGTGGCGCCGGCGAGGATCCCTGCCGGGCGTCGCGGCAGGCGGTGCAGGCACTGGCCGCGGCGGGCCGCCAGGCCGGCGCACGGGTGTTGCTGCTGGGCAGCTACCAGCCCCATCCCCGCGCGTCGGCGGCGATTGTCCAGGCCGAACGCGCCGCCGCCACGCAGGCCGGCATCGGCTACGTGGAGATTTCCGAAAGCCTGCGCCGGCTCTCCACCGGCGCCGGCACGCTCGCCTGGTACGACGCCGACGGCATGCATCCCGGGCCGGCGCTGACGCTGCTCGATGCGGTGCAGCTGTACCGGGCGCTGTTCGACACGCGCCCCGTGCGGGGTTTCACGGTCGCGGCGCCGATCTACGGCGCCAGCAGCGGATTGCGCGCCGAACTGCGCGATGCCGATGCGCCGGCGCCACGGCCGCAGACAGCGCAGGGCATCGGCTACGACGACGCGATGATCGGACAACTCAATGCGCTGCTGGATGCCGGCGGCAACCGGCCCCGGTAGGTGCGGGGCTCGCCGCGCCTGGCGCCTTCCCGGCAGTGCCCTGCCGGGCAGGTCAGCGCGAAGCGCGCAGCGCCTGCTGTTCGACCAGGGTGAGCGCGACGTTGTCGCGCAGGTAGGCCGGCTGCACCCGTTCGGGAGCGATGCCCTCGCCGCGGGCGAAGGCCGGCACGGCGAGCTTCAACACGTCCGATGCGCGCGGCAGCGCCTGCGCATCGACCGACGACAGCCGCGCCTGCAGGCGCGTGGCCAGCAGCCCCTCGGCGGCGCCGAAACCGGTGCCGACCCCGGCCCAGCGGCTGCCATCGTCGGGCAGCTGCAGCGCTTCCGGGGCAATCACCACTTCCGCGCCCTGTTCGTCCCACAGGCCATCGCCACGGCGCACGCAGCGCGCGGCGTAGACCTCGCCCATGCGCGCATCGATGCTGGCCAGCACGTGGCTGGCGTCGGCGGGCGCCTGCATCGCCAGCACCTGCAGCGTGGACACCGGCAGCAGCGGCCGGTCCAGCGCCAGGGCGATGCCCTGGGCGATGGCGATGGCCAGGCGCACGCCGGTGAACGCGCCGGGGCCGCGGCCCAGGGCGATGGCGTCCAGCTGCGCGCGGGCGATGCCGGCTTCGGCCAGCAGCTGTTCCGCCCACGGCAGGGTCAGTTCCGCATGCCGGCGCGGCGCGATCTCGAAGCGTTCCAGTACCTGCCCGTCCACATGCAGGGCGACGGAACAGGCTTCGGTGGCGGTTTCCAGGGCGAGCAGCTTCATGGGGTCACATCGGGATCGGGAAGGGGCGGCATGGCGGTTTCCATGCCCGGCGCGTCGGCATCGGGCTGCCATTGTCGCGCAAAGAACGCCTGCACATCGGCCAGTTCGCGGGTGCGGCGGAACGGCGGCAGCGAATCCAGGAACACGCGCCCGTAGCCGCGGCTGAGCAGGCGCGGGTCGCACAGCACCAGCACGCCGCGGTCGCTCTCGCTGCGGATCAGCCGGCCCACGCCCTGCTTGAGCGCGATCACCGCCTGCGGCAACTGTTCGTCGCGGAACGGGTTGCCACCGGCGCGGCGGATCGCGTCCAGCCGCGCCTCGTACACCGGGTCGTCCGGCGCGGCGAAGGGCAGCTTGTCGATCACCACCACGCTCAGCGCGTCGCCGGCCACGTCCACGCCTTCGCGGAAACTGGCCGAGCCCAGCAGCACGCCGTTGCCCGATTCGCGGAAACGCTGCAGCAGGCTGGCGCGGGGCGCCTCGCCCTGCACGAACAGCGGCCACGGCCCGCCGCGCAGCGCATCGGCGGCCTCGCGCAGCGCGCGGTGCGAGGCGAACAGCAGGAACGCACGCCCCTGCGAAGCCTCCAGCACCGGGCGCAGGGTGGCGATCAGCGCGGCGCCGAAGCCGCGTGCGGCCGGATCGGGCAACTGCCGCGGCAGGTAGCACAGCGCCTGCACCGGCCAGTCGAACGGGCTGGGCTGGACCAGGGTGTGTGGGTCGTCCAGCCCCAGCCGCGCGGCCAGGTGGCCGAAGTCGCCATCGACGGTCAGCGTGGCCGAGGTGAACACCCAGGCCGCGTGCGAGCGCAGGCGGTGTTCGCGCAGCGGCCCGGATACGTCCAGCGGGGTGCGCTGGCAGCGGAAGCCGCGCGGCGTCAGCTCGTACCAGAGCACATCGTTGCCGGCGGCGCCGATGTCGGCGTCATCGCTTTCGAAATCGGGCAGCGGCGCATCCTCGCCCAGCCAGCGCGCCAGCCGCGCCGCGCCTTCGAGCGCGCGTGCATGGCACGCGTCCAGCCCCGGCGACGCCTCGCGCACACCGGCCAGCGCATCGCGCAACCCGGCCAGCGCCGTGGCCAGCACGTCGAAGCCCTCGGCCACCGCCGGCACCGCCAGCGCGCGCCACTGGGTGCCGCGCGGCGGCAACGGCTCCATCGCCGCGCGCAGTTGCCGCAATGCCATTTCCAGCGCCGCCACCGGCGGCTGCAGCACCGGCTGCGCGCCGGCCACGCCGCGGCATTCGGCCAGGCAGTCGCGCGCCAGCTCCTGCCACGGGCGCATGCCGAAGCCTTCGCCGAAGAACCCGGCCGCCAGTTCCGGCAGCTGGTGCGCCTCGTCGATCACGAACGCCTGCGCGCCCGGCAGGATCTCGCCGAAACCTTCCTGCTTGAGCGCCAGGTCGGCCAGCAGCAGGTGGTGGTTGACCACCACCAGGTCGGCCTCCTGCGCGCGCTGCCGCGCCTGCACCACGAAGCACTCGCTCCAGAACGGGCAGTCGCTGCCCAGGCAGTTGTCGACGGTGGACGTGACCATCGGCAGCAGCGGCGAATCGTCGGCCAACCCGTCGAGCTCGGCCACGTCGCCGAACTGCGTGCGCCCGGACCAGGCAACGATGCGCTGGAACTGCGCGGCCTGTTCGGGCGAGGCCAGGCGCGGTTCCCCGCGCGCCTGGTCCAGCCGGTAGCGGCACAGGTAGTTGGCGCGGCCCTTGAGCAGCGCGCTGCGGTGGCCGACGCCGAGCGCGGCGCGCACCCGTGGCAGGTCGCGGTGGTAGAGCTGGTCCTGCAGCGCGCGGGTGCCGGTGCTGACGATGGTCTTCAGCCCGGACAGCAGCGCCGGGACCAGGTAGGCAAAGGTCTTGCCGGTGCCGGTGCCGGCCTCGGCCAGCAGTACGTCGCGCTGCTGGAAGGCATCGGCGATGACCTCGGCCAGGCGCAGTTGCGCCGCGCGCGGGGTGAAGGCGTCGAGCTGCCGCGCGAGCGCGCCGTCGGCGCTGAGGGCTTCACGGCTGGCGGTTCTAAGCATCGGAGGTCCGGGGCCGGAGGCTTGGAATCAGCAAGAAGCCGGTACCCACGGGCCGCTGGCCTGCGATCCCCGGCCCCTCAATAGCGGATGATCCCCGGCACGGTGCAGGCTTCGATCTGCGCATGCGCCGACGCGGCGTTTTCCTTCTCCACGCGCGCCAGGTGCGTCTGCTCGATGGTGGCCCAGTGGCGGCGGCACAGCGGCCCGGTGCGCGAGCCCAGCGCGAGCGCCTTGCGCGCCAGCGTCTCGGCGCGCGCCCAGTCGCCCTGCAGCAGCGCGATCTCGGCGCGTTCCTGCAGGATCGCCGGGTCGTCCTCGACCAGCAGCAGGGCCTGGTTCAGCGCATCGGCGGCACCGGCCAGGTCGCCGGCCCCGCGGCGTTCACCGGCGATCTGGCGCAGGTCGTCCACCTGCGGGTCGCGCAGCGGCTGCACGGTCACTTCCTTGTCGTCGGCGCCGGCGGCAGCCTGTACCGCGGCCATGCGCTGGGCAGGCGTGGTGGTATCGACCGGGGACGGCGGCGGGGGTGGCGTGCTGGTGCAGGCGGCCAGGGCCAGGGAGGCGGCCAGGACGGCCAGTGCGCGGTGGATCGGGAGCGTGTGGTTCATGCCGCCATTATCGCGCAGGCGCGTCTGAAGGCGTGCTTGACGCCGCGGCCGGTTCCTTGCGGTCCAGCCCGAACCAGCTGCGCCAGCCCCCGCCTTCCTGGGTCTCCTCTTCCGGCACCGCCGGCGGCGCGCACGGCGCGTAGGCCGGGGCGAAGCCGGCCACGAACGGCAGCCGGCGTGCGCCCGGGCAGCCTTCGTCGGTGCTGTTGGTGCCTTCGGCGGCCACGTACTGCCAGTCCAGGCCCTTGCTGTTCACCCGCAGCGGCCGGCTCGGCAGGTTGCGGAAGATGCCCGACCACACCCGCATCGCGCCGGTGGCGCCGAACAGGCCGGCCTGCTCGTTCTGGTCGTTGCCCATCCACACCACCGCCAGGTGGTCGCCGGTGTAGCCGGCGTACCAGCTGTCGCGGCCGTCGTTGGTGGTGCCGGTCTTGCCGGCCGGCTGCAGCCGGCCGAGGCCGTCGGCGTTGAGCCCGGAGGCGGTACCGCTGGACACCACCTGCTGCAGCGCCACGCTGATCAGGTTGGCGGCGATGGAATCGCCTTCCTGCGCCGGCGCCGGGCTCTTGTCGTAACGCTTGAGCAGCGTGCCCTGCGCGTCGACCACCCCGCGCACGGCGTGCAGCGGCTGGATCTCGCCGCCGGAGGCCAGGAACTGGTACAGCTGCGCCATGCCGTAGGGGCTCTGGTCGGTGGAGCCCAGGATCACCGCCGGGTTGGCTTCGGCCTTGAGCCCGGCCAAGACGTGGATCAGCTGGGTGATGCGCTCGGGCCCGACCTGCATGCCGACCCGCACCGTGGCCTGGTTGTAGGAACGGGCCAGCGCGTCGATCAGGCGCACCGTGCCGTGGCTGCGGTTGTCGGCGTTGCCCGGGGTCCAGTTGCGCCCGCGGCTGAGCTGCACGGTCACCGGGGTGTCCTCGACCCAGGTCGCCAGCGACCAGCGGTCCGGCTGCGCCAGCGCCAGCAGGTACACGAACGGCTTGAGCAGCGAACCGACCGGCCGCTGCGCGTCGATGGCGCGGTTGAAGCCCGGCTCGGCGACATCGCGGCTGCCGACCACCGCCAGCACGTCGCCGTTGTGCACGTCGGTCAGCACCAGCCCCGCCTGCAGCTCGGGGCGGCGCTTGTTCTCCAGCGACTTGACCGTATGCGCCACCGCGCCTTCGGCGTAGGCCTGGGCCGAGGGCGACATGCCGGTGAGGACGTTGAGGCCCGCGCCCTGCAGGGTGCTTTCCGGGTAGTCATGGCCAAGCTGGCGGCGCACCAGGTCGATATAGGCCGGGAAGCGGTTGGCCGCCGCCAGCCCCGGCACCTTCGGCACCCCCAGCGGCGCCTTCAGCGCGCGCTGGTACTCGGCCGCGTCGATCAGGTCGTTCTCGTGCAGCTTGCCCAGCACGAAGTTGCGGCGGTCCAGCGCGCGCTCGGGGTTGCGCCGCGGATCGTAGTAGGACGGCCCCTTCACCAGCCCGATCAACAGCGCCACCTGCTCGGTGGTCAGCGAATTCAGATCGCGCCCGAACCAGAACTCGGCGCCCGACGCCACGCCGTGGATCGCCTGGCTGCCGCGCTGCCCCAGGTAGACCTGGTTGAGGTAGGCCTCCAGGATCACCTGCTTGTCGTAGCGCGCTTCCATGATCAGCGCGTACAGCACCTCGTTGAACTTGCGGGTGAGGGTCTGTTCCTTGCCGATGCCGAGCAGGCCGCTGCGCGCCAGCTGCTGGGTCAGCGTGCTGGCGCCCTGGCGTACCTTGCCGCCGGAGCGCACAGTGACCCAGACCGCGCGCACGATGCCGCTCAGGTCGATGCCGTGGTGGCTGTTGAAATCCTTGTCCTCCACCGCCTGCAGGCCGGTGACCAGCAGCTCGGGCGCTTCGGCGATGCGCACCAGCCGCCGTTCCTCCTGCTTCTGCCCGTACAGGGTGGCGATGCGCGCCGGGTCCAGCCGCGCGGCCTTGAGCGGCTTGCGCTGCGCGGCATCGCGCAGCGAGGCGACCTGGCCACCGGAGACCACCACGTCGATCCGGCGCGGCGCCACGCGCCCGTCGACATCGACATAGCCACGGCTGGAAATGGTGAACCGGCCGTCCTGCAGCCGGTAAGTGCCCGGGCTCTGGCCGATGCCGTCATCGCGATAGGCCGACGCCGCCAGCTCGGTCTTGAGCGTGCCGGCGTTCATCGCCACGCCCGGCGCCAGCACCAGCGGCCTGGCATAGACCCGGGTCGGGATCTGCCAGCGCAGCTCGCCGAAGCGCTGGGTCACCTGCGAGTTCAGGTACAGCGTGTACGGGATCAGGAAACCGAGACCAAGGGCGGCGGCGGCCAGGCCCCAGGTGATCAACCGGTTGCGCCAGGGCGTGCCCGGCTCGTCGGTATCGTCGTCCAGTTCGTCGGTATCGTAGCGTCGCGGCACGGGGATGCGAGAATGTAGGTTCAGGCGAGTCTAACGCAGCCTCGCGCCACCGCACCGCTGCCGGCCCCCACCTGCTTAAGCTGGAGTTGCAACCGAATGTCGATGTCCCCGGCCGATGCGCGCTACCACCTCGCCCGCATCGTCGGCCTGATCCGCCGCGGCCTGGCCAGCCTGCGCACCCGCGGCTGGCGCACCACCCTGCAGCGCGTCGGCGTGCGCCTGCGGCGGCAGCCGCCACCGCGGCGCGCGCCGTTGTACGCACCGGCCGCGGCCGCCTTCGCGCCATTCGCCGTGCCCAGCAGCGCCGAGCCGCTGGCCAGCATCGTGATCCCGGTCTACAACCATGCCGCGCATACCCTGGCGTGCCTGCGCGCACTGGCCGCGCATCCGCCGGCGGCGGCCTGCGAGATCCTGGTGGTCGACGACGGCAGCAGCGACGAGACCGCTGGCTGGATGGCGCGGATCGACGGCCTGCGCTACCACCGCCGCGCGGAGAACGGCGGCTTCATCGCCGCCTGCAACGACGGCCTGCGGCTGGCCCGCGGCCAGTACGTGGTGCTGCTGAACAATGACACCGTGCCGCAACCGGGCTGGCTGGACGCCCTGCTCGACACCTTCGTGCAGATTCCGCAGGCCGGCCTGGTCGGTGCGCAGCTGCTGTATCCGGATGGTCGCCTGCAGGAATCGGGGGGCGTGGTGTTCGACGACGGCAGTTGCTGGAGCTACGGGCGTTTCGAATCGCCGGAGGACCCGTGCTACGCCAGCCTGCGCGACGCCGATTACTGTTCCGGCGCGGCGCTGGCCATTCCGCGTGCGCTGCTGGCGCGGTTCGGCGGGCTGGATGCGCGCTATGCGCCGGCCTACTACGAGGACACCGACCTGGCGTTCAAGGTGCGCGCCGCCGGCCACCGCGTGCTGGTGCAGCCGGCCAGCCGCGTGGTCCACGACGAAGGCACCAGCAACGGCACCGACACCGGCAGCGGGGTCAAGGCTTGGCAGGTGCGCAACCAGCAGGTGTTCGCCGACGCCTGGCGCATCGCGCTGGCGCGGCAGCTGCCGGCGGGCAGCGTGCCGGGCCCGGCGCTGTTGCACCGTGGCCAGCGCCAGGTGCTGATCATCGACGAGGCGGTGCCGCGCCCGGATCGCGATTCGGCCTCGCTGCGCCAGTTCAACCTGATCCGCATGCTGCTGGCCGGCGGCGCCCACGTGGTGTTCCTGCCGACCCGCGGCGAACACGGCGTCGCCGCCACCCACGCCCTGCAGGCGCTGGGCGTGGAGGTCTGGCACGCGCCGTGGCTGGACGGCGTCGGCGCGTGGCTGCGCACGCATGGCCAGCGCTTCCAGGTGGTGCTGCTGGTGCGCCACCACGTCGCCAGCCAATGCCTGCCGCTGCTGCGGCGCCATGCGCCGCAGGCGCGCACCGTGTTCGACACCGTCGACCTGCACTACCTGCGCGAACGCCGTGGCGCCGAGCTCAGCGGCGACCCGCGGCTGGCGCGCAGTGCCGAGCGCACCCGGGCCAGCGAGCTGGCGGTGATGGCCGCGACCGACGTCACCCTGCTGGTCAGCGCCGCCGAGAAGGCGCAGTTGGCGGTCGATGCCCCCGGCGTGCGGGTCGAGCTGCTGTCCAACCTGCACGAGGTCGCCGGCCAGGGGCTGGACTGGGCGCAGCGGCAGGGGCTGGTGTTCGTCGGCGGCTTCAACCACCCGCCGAACCTGGATGCGATGCAGTGGTTCATCGGCGAGGTGTTCCCGCTGATCCGGCAACGCCTGCCGGGCATCGGCTTCCACTGCATCGGTGCCGACGTGCCCGACAGCCTGCGCGTGCTGGCGGCCACGCAGCCCGGCGTGCAGGTGCATGGCTACGTGCCCGACGTGGTGCCGTGGATGGCCGGTGGCCGGGTCGCGGTGGCCCCGCTGCGCTTCGGCGCCGGGGTCAAGGGCAAGATCAACCTGAGCATGGCCCACGGCCAGCCGGTGGTGGCCACCGGCTGCGCCGCCGAGGGCATGCACCTGCGCGACGGCGAGGACGTGCTGGTCGCCGACGGCGCCGCGGCGTTCGCCGACGCGGTGGTGCGGCTGCACGACGACGAAGCCCTGTGGCGGCGGCTGTCCGGCAACGGCCTGGACAACATTGCCCGGCATTTCTCGATGGACGCCGCGCGCGACGTGGTGACCCGGGTGTTCCTGGACTAACGCCGGGCGTTGCCCAGCCGTTCGGCGAAGGCCGGCAGCTCCGGGGTCGCCGGGTCCAGCGCGCGCGCCTGGTCCAGCGCGCGGCCGGCGAAGGCCACGTCGCCGGCGCCCAGCCGTTCGCTGCCGACCGCCAGCCAGCGCTGCGCCAGCCGCCGCCGCGCCGCGGGCAACCGCGGATCGCCCGGCGCCAGCGCCTGCCAGGCATCCAGGCAGGTGCGCGCCGCCTGCAGGCGGTTGCCCTGCAGGTGGTGCTCCATGCAGTCGCGGGCGGCGGGCAGGATGCGGGCACCGGCCTGCTTCACCCGCGCGTCGCCGGGGGCCAGCGCCTGCGCGGCCTTGAAGCGGTCGTAGGCGCTGGCGCCGGGCGGCAGCAGCCACTGCCCCTGCGCCGCCGCGGCGTCCATCTGCGCCAGCAGTGCGCGTACCCGGCGCTCGCGCTCGGCGGCCGGCATCCGCGTCTCCAGCGCCCGGTGCGCGCCCTGCGCGCGCTGCAGCGCCTGCTCGGCGGCGGCCACGTCGGCACTGCCCGGCGCCCATGCACGCGCCTGCTCCAGCGCCTGCCGCGCCTGCTCGAAATGGAAGTCGCCGGCCAGCCGCACGGCCTCGCCGGCCCAGGCCCGCGCGACCTGCTGCAATCCGCGGCGCGCCACCGGGTCGTCACCGAGCGCGAGCACCCGGCTGTATCCGTCCGCAGCCTGGCGCAGGCGCCCCCGCGCCAGGTCGCGCGCGGCCTGGCCACGACGCCGCTCCAGCGCGGTGTTCAGCGCGGCGCGGGCCGCGGGCAGTTCGGCGTGCCCCGGGTCATAGCCTTCCACCCGCCGCAGCAGGCCGGCCGCCGCCTGGATATCGTCCCGCCGCGTCGCGTCGAGCGCCGCGGCCAGCAGGTCGGACAGCGCGTCGTCGCGCCCCTGCAGCGCCTGCAGGTGATCCGGGCGTACCGCCAGCACCCGCTGGTACAACGGCAGCGCGCTGTCGGCGCCCTGGTCCAGACGCCCCTGCGCCTGTGCCGCCTCGGCACGGCGCAGCAGGTCGTCGACGCGCTCGGGTTCCCGCGCCTGGCGCTGCAGGCGCGCAGCGATGGCGTCGAGCTCCCCCTGCGGCACCTGCAGCTGCCGCGCCAGCGCCAGCGCCGCGCGGGTGGCGGGCACATCGCCGGCGGCCAGCTGCCGCCGCGCCTGTTCCAGCGCCGCGCGCCCGGTATCGGCCAGCGCGTCGCGTACGTCGCCGCGGTCCGGATCCAGCGCCGCGGCGGCTTCGAACAGTTCGCGCGCGCCGCTGCCATCGGCCGCGGACAGATGGCCCTGGCGCAGCGCGCGGTGGCCGTCGTCGAGCAGGCGCTGGATCTTGGTCTCCGGCCACAACAGGTTCGCCAGCGGCTGCCGGAACACGCTCAGCAGCACCGCCAGCAGCAGCACCCCGATGGCGATCGAGCGCCACGCGCGCGGGCTGTCCCAGCCACGCGCCACCCACCAGCGCGCGTACAGGTGCACGCGCCCGACGAGCGGCGACAGCCATCCTGGCAGGCGGGAACGGGTCTTGTGCATGCGGCCAGCCTAGCAGCCCGCGATGACGCCGCCGGCAACGCCGGCCTCAGCCCATGCGCCGCGCTTCGTCCACGCCCGGCAGCGCGTCGAGCTTGCCCAGCAGGGTGGACAGCTGGCCGTAGTCGCTCACCTTCAGCCGCAGCCGCAGCTGCATGCGGCCGCTGTCGCGCAGCGGATCGCTGTTGATGTTGAGCACGTAGGCATCCTCCTGCGCGATCAGGTTGGTGATGTCCTTGAGCAGCCAGCGCCGGTCCATGGCACGGACCATCACGTCCACCTCGTAGCCCGCGCCGGCGCGGCCCCACTCCACCGGCAGCACGCGCTCGGGGTGCGCTGCCGACAACCGCGCCAGCGCCGGGCAATCGGCACGGTGCACGGTGACCCCGCGGGTCCGGGTGAGGTAGCCGGCGATCGGCTCGCCGGCCACCGGCTGGCAGCAGCGCGCCAGCTGCACCAGCAGGTTGCCCACGCCCTGCACGGTGAAGTCGGAGCGGCCGATGCCGTCGCGGCGCGCGGTCGGCCGCGGCAGCGCCGGGGTGGCCGGCGCGGGCTGGTTCTTCTCCTTCTCCGCCTCCAGCAGCGCGCGGCTGACCTGGCTGGGGCCGGTGTCGCCAAGCGCGACCTGGATGTACAGGTCGTCGACGCTGTCGGCGTGGAAACGCCGGGCGGCGAGCATCAGGTCGGCCTGCTGCAGGCCCAGACGCTTGAGCTCGCGGTCCAGCAGTTCGCGCCCGGCCTGCACGTTGCGCGCGCGGTCGAGCTTGTGGAACCAGGTGCGTACCTTCTCGCGCGAACGGTTGCTGGCCAGGAAGCCGTTGGCCGGCAGCAGCCAGTCGCGGCGCGGGTCGGCGTCGCGCGCGGTCATGATCTCGACCCGGTCGCCGCTGCGCAGGCGGTAGGTCAGCGGCACGATGCGGCCGTTGACCTTGGCGCCGCGGCAACGGTGCCCGACCATGGTGTGCACGTGGTAGGCGAAGTCCAGCGGCGTGGCGCCGGCCGGCAGGTCCATCACCTCGCCCTTGGGGCTGAGCGCGTAGACCCGGTCCTCGATCAGCTCGGCATCCAGCGCGCCGGCCAGGTCCTCCGGATTGGCCGCATCCTGCGCCTGCTCCAGCAATTGCCGCATCCAGGTGATCTTGCGGTCGAACGCCTTCTCCGCGCCCTTGCCGCCTTCCTTGTACTTCCAGTGCGCGGCCACACCCAGTTCGGCCTGCGCATGCATCTCGTGGGTGCGGATCTGCACTTCCACGGTGCGCCCCTCCGGGCCGATCACCGCGGTGTGCAGCGAGCGGTAGTCGTTGGCCTTGGGCCGGGCGATGTAGTCGTCGAACTCGCTGGGGATCGGCGTCCACAACGCGTGCACCACGCCCAGCGCGGCGTAGCAGGCGGCCACGTCGTCCACCATCACCCGCACCGCGCGCAGGTCGTAGAGCTGCTCGAAGGCCAGCTTCTTCTTCTGCATCTTCCGCCAGATGCTGTAGATGTGCTTGGGCCGGCCGCTGACCTCGGCGCGGATGCCGTGCTCGCCCAGCGCCGCGGACAGGCGGCGTTTGACCGCTTCGACGTAGCGCTCGCGCGCCAGCCGGGTTTCGTCCACCTCGCGCGCGATGTGGCGGTACGTATCCGGCTCCAGGAAACGGAACGCCAGGTCTTCCAGCTCCCATTTCAACTGCCAGATGCCCAGGCGGTTGGCCAGCGGCGCGTGGATGTCGCGGGTCAGCTGCGCCAGCGCGCGGCGCTGCTCCTCGGGGCTGCGGTCGGCCGCGCGCATGCACGCCAGTTGCCGCGCCAGCAGCACCGGCACCACGCGCAGGTCGTGGACGATGGACAGCAGCAGGCGGCGCAGGCCTTCGCTGTTGCGGCCGGCCTCGCGCCCGGCGTGCAGCGCCCACACCTGGTCGGCGGCATCCTGCCCATCGAGCAGCCCGCGCACCGCGGCCGCCGCGTTGCCCAGCGGCAGCTCCGCCAGGCGCGCGCGCAGGCCCGGCAGATCGAACAGCAGCGCGGCGGCGATCACCGCCTCGTCGGCGGACAGCAGGGCCAGCGCATCGAGCGTGTCGGCCAGCACCGGCCACGGCAACCGCGGTTGGGTGTCGGTCCCGGGCTGCCGCCAGGCACCCAGCAGCGCCTCCCGCAACGGATCGGAAAGGGCGCCGCAGGACGGGCGGTGCAGCAGGGCATCCAGGCCGGAGAGGGAAGAACGGTTCACAGCGGTTGATGGCGGGCGGATGCGCCTACACTAGCGCCCAACCATCCACGGGAACAATCGCCCATGCAGCCGTCGCGCCTTTGCCTCCTGCTCACCACCACCCTGCTGCTCGCACCGGCGTTCGCCGTACACGCGCAGCGCGTCGTCGAAGGCGACCTGCAGCAGCAGATGTCCTCCGCCGAGTTCAAGGCCGCGGGCCTGGAAAAGCTCTCGCCGGAGGAGCTGGCCGCGCTCAACGCCTGGCTGCAGGGCAAGGTGCGCAATGCCACCGCCACCGCGCTGGAGCAGGCGCGCGAGGAAGGCCGCCAGGAAGTGATCGTGAAGAACCGCGGCTTCTTCGACTTCGGCTCCAGCGAGCCGATCAAGGCCACGCTGGTGGGCGAGTTCAGCGGCTTCGGCAAGGGCCGCCAGTACACCCTGGACAATGGCCAGGTCTGGGAACAGACCGACGATGCGCGGGCCGCCGGTGTCCGCAAGCAGGCGCCGGCGGTGCAGATCACCCCGGGGCTGATGGGGGTGTGGTACCTGCAGATCGACGGGCTCAATACCCGCGCCAAGGTGCGCCGCACCAAGTAACCTGTGCCCGTTCCCGCGCCGCGCACCGCGGCGCCCGCCCCTGCCCTGGTCCGCCATGCCCTTCCTGCCCGCCACGCTGTTGCTCCTGCTGCTGTTCCTGCTGCCGGCCGGCGCGTCGGCCCAGGTCTACAAGTGCAAGGGGAAATCCGGGGAAACCGCGTATTCCGAGCATCCCTGCGACGCCAACGCGCAGCCGATGAAGCTGCGCAGCGAGCGCCTGCCGGCGCCGGTGGCGCTACCGCCACCGCCCCCGGCGGAGGCAGGCGAGCCGGAGCAATCGCCGCTGCGCGAGAGCGGCAGCCCGCCGCCAGCGCCGGCGGAACAGGACCGCAGCGCCGAACGCGCGTGCATCGCCACGGCGACCGCGTCGATCTACGGCCCCTCCAACGACCGCGTGGCGACCTACCAACAGCAGATGGCGATGCTCGGCGAGCAGCTGGACAACGCCGCCGACGCCAAGCGCAGCCAGGCCCTGCAGGCGCGCATGGACAACCTGCGCCGCGCGATCAGCCGCGAGCATGCCTACGCCCACGACCAGGTCAACGCCGCGCGCCGGCGCTGCGTGGAGCAGTACCGCCCCACGCCGTAGCGGCGGGCCTTGCCCGCACCGCCGTTGCGGTGACGCCGCCTGCCGGGCGAGCCCCGCCGGCGGCGCGGGTCAACCGCGCAGCGCGGTGACCCGCTGCGCCAGCTTCTTCGGCGAGATGCCGGAACGGAAGCCCAGTTCCTGGGCGAACAGCGATACCCGCAGTTCCTCGATGTCCCAGCGCAGCGCCGACCACTCCGGCCGCGCCGCCAGCCCCTGCGCCCGCGCCTCCTCCAATGCGTCGACGAAGGGCTTGAGCTCGAGCATGCGCGCCTGGTCGCGGGGTGGGTCGCGCTTGGCGCGTTCGCTGCGCAGGATCATCGCCTTCAGGTAACGCGGGAACTGCGCCAGCGCGTCGGCGGGGGTCTGCCGCAGGAAGCCGGCATGCGCCAGCGACGCCAGCTGCCGTTCCATGTCGTCGAGGTTGCCGCGCGCCCAGCCCATCAACGGCGCCTCCAGCAGCGGCTTGAGCTCGCCCACCAGGCCGAGGATGGTCTCGGCCAGGCGCAGCCGCTCCATCGCTTCGCCGAACAGGCGCTTGCCGGCATCGGCACGGCGCAGCTTGAACGCCTCCGCCGAGCGGATTTCGCCCAGGCCATCGGCCAGCACCGCGTTCATGGCCGCATCGACCAGGTCGCCGCGCAGCCTTTCCTGCGATTCGATGGCCGCATACAGCAGACCGGTCTTGGGCGATACCGGCAGCTGCTTGCGGGCCTGCTTGACCTTGTCGGCCAGGGCGATCTCCAGCAGCCGCCGCACCCCGCCCGGATGCGCCAGCCGCGCGGCGTTGCGGTCGGCGAAGATGCGCAGCGCCGCCGTCTCGCCGGTATCGACCAGCGCCGGGTACGCCGGCACGCCGGCTTCGCCGGGCACCTGCTCGGGAATGACGCCGGCCGGGAACTCGCGCAGCCCCTCGGCCGCCAGCGCCTTGCCGGCGCGCGCCGCGAACGCCTGCCCGGCGCGCTCGCCGAAGCGTGCGCGCAGCGCATCGAGATCGCGCGACATCGCCAGCAGCCGGCCCTCGCCATCGGCCAGGCGCAGGTTCATGCGCAGGTGCGGCTCCAGCGCGGCCTCGTCGAAATCGGTGGCCGCCACCACCGCGCCGGTGGCTTTGGACAGGAACCGCGCCAGCTCGCCGCGGATGTCGTCGGCCGAGGGCTGCGGCCAGGCCTCGAAGAAGGCGCGGCCGAAGTCCGGCGCCGGCACGTAGTTGCGGCGCATCGCCTTGGGCAGGCTGCGGATCAGCGCCGCGGCCTTGTCGGCGACGAACCCCGGCGCCAGCCACGACAGCCGCGCCGGGTCCAGCGCGTTGAGCAGGTGCAGCGGCACGTCCAGGGTGACGCCGTCGTCCGCCGCGCCGGGCTCGAAGCGGTAATGCATCGCCAGCCGCGCGTCGCCCAGCGCGAAATATTTCGGATAGCGCTCCTGCTCGCTGCCTTCGCCCGGCAGCAGGTCGGCCAGCGACCAGCGCAGCGTGCGCTGCTGCGCGGGCGGCAGTGCCTTCCACCAGGCATCCAGCCCACTGGCCGAATGGATCTCGGCCGGGACCCGGTCCAGGTACCAGCGCGCCTGCCAGTCCTCGTCGGCGACGATGCCGGCGCGGCGCAGCTTGGCCTCTTCCTCGCGCGCCTGCTCCAGCACCTTGAGGTTGTCGGCGACGAAGCCGGCACGGGTATTGATCTCGCCGGTGACCAGCGCCTGGCGCACGAAGATGTCATGCGCTTCGCCGGGGTTGATGCGGCCGTAATGCACCGGCTTGCGCGGCGCCAGCACCAGCCCGAACAGGCTGATCTGCTCGGCCGCCAGCACCTGGCCCTGGGCACGCGACCAGTGCGGATCGAAATGCTTGCGCGCCAGCAGGTGCGGCAGTTCGGCGATGGCCCAGTCCGGCTCGATGGCGGCGTTGGTCAGGCCCCACACGCGCTGGGTATCGAGCAGGGTCGCGCTCAGCACCCACGGCGGCGGCCGCTTGGCCAGCGCCGAGCCCGGGAACAGGTGGAAGCGGCGCTGGCGCGGCGCCTGGAAGTCGCCCTTCTCGGTGCGGTGGCCGATCTGCGTCGGCAGCCCGGCGAGGATCGCCCGGTGCAGCGCCTGGTAGGCCGCGGCCCGCACCTTCTCCGGCACCGGGACGGAACCGGGCTCGGAGTCGGTTTTTGCCTTGCCTGGCCGGGCGGCTGCGCCGGCCCCCGGAACATCCGGCGCAGCCACAGATTTCGCCGGCTTCGCGCCTTCGCGTGCCAGCCGCGCCGCCTTGTGCAGTTCGCCGCGCGTGGCCTTGCGCCTGGCGTCGCCATCGCCGCCTGCCGGCAGTGCGGCCGGCGCGGCAAGCAGCGCCCGCAGCAGCGATCCGTTTTCCTGCTGCCCTCCCTGGCGCGGCTGCGCTGCACCCGGATCGTCCGGCCCGGCCATCCCAGGCCGGGCGCTCCCCAGCGCACGCGCCAGTGGCGCGTCAGCGCGCTGGCTCGCCCAGCCCAGCTCCTCGCACAGCAGGCGCAGCTGACGGTGCAGTTCGCGCCATTCGCGCATGCGCAGGAAGCCGAGGAAATGCCGGCCGCACCAGTCGCGCAGTTTGGATTGGGTCAGGTCTTCGTGCGCTGCGCGGTAGCCTTCCCACAGGCGCAGGATGCCGAGGAATTCCGAACGCGGGTCGGCGAAGGCCGCATGCGCGTTGTCGGCGGCCTCGCGCGCTTCCGGCGGCCGTTCGCGCGGGTCCTGGATGCCCAGGAACGAGGCGATCACCAGCATCTCGTGCAGGCAGCCGGCCTGCTGCGCGGCCACCAGCATGCGCGCCAGCTTCACGTCCACCGGCAACCGCGCCATCTGCCGGCCGATGGCGGTGAGCCTGCGCTCGCCGTCGATCGCGCCCAGCTCGGCCAGCTGCTGCCAGCCGTCGGCGACCGCGCGTTCGTCCGGCGGCTCGAGGAACGGGAAATCCTCGATCCGCCCCAGGCCCAGCTGCAGCATGCGCAGGATCACCCCGGCCAGCGAGGAACGGCGGATCTCCGGATCGGTGAATTCCGGGCGCGCCTGGAAATCGGCCTCGGCATACAGGCGGTAACACACGCCCTCGGCGATGCGCCCGCAGCGGCCCTTGCGCTGGTTGGCGCTGGCCTGCGACACCGGTTCGATGTGCAGCCGGTCCAGCTTCTGCCGCGGACTGTAGCGCTTGACCCGGGCGTAGCCGGGGTCGACCACGTAGCGGATGCGCGGCACCGTCAGCGAGGTCTCGGCGACGTTGGTGGTGAGCACCAGGCGCCGCTTCGGCCCCGGGTTGAACACCCGGTCCTGGTCCTTGGCCGAGAGCCGCGCATACAGCGGCAGCACCTCGGTCTCGCGGTACTTGCGCCGTTCCAGCGCCTGGTGCGCGTCGCGGATCTCGCGCTCGCCGGGCAGGAACACCAGCACATCGCCGCGCGGATCCAAGCGGGTGATCTCGTCCACCGCCGCGACGATCGCCTCGTTGACCGATACCGGGTCCGCGTCAGCATCATCGCCGCGGCCGCGCCCGCCCCTGCCCTCGGCGACCGGCGCCGGCCGTGCCTCGTCCAGCGGCCGGTAGCGCACCTCCACCGGGTAGGTGCGGCCCTCGACGCTGACCACCGGCGCATCGTCGAAATGACGCGAGAAGCGCTCGGTGTCGATGGTGGCCGAGGTCACCACCAGCTTCAGGTCCGGGCGCCGACGCAGCAGCTGCTTGAGGTAACCGAGCAGGAAATCGATGTTGAGGCTGCGCTCGTGCGCCTCGTCGATGATCAGCGTGTCGTAGCGCGACAGCCAGCGGTCCGAGGCGATCTCGGCCAGTAGGATGCCGTCGGTCATGAACTTGATGCGGCTGTCCTCGCCGACCTTGTCGGTGAAGCGCACCTGGTAGCCGACCACCGTGCCCAGTTCGCTGCCCAGCTCCTCGGCCACGCGCGTGGCGACCGCGCGCGCGGCGATGCGCCGCGGCTGGGTGCAGCCGATCATCCCGGCCTCGCCGCGCCCGGCGGCCAGGCACAGCTTGGGCAGCTGGGTGGTCTTGCCCGAACCGGTCTCGCCGGCGATCACCACCACCTGGTGGTCGCGGATCAGGGCGGTGATCCGCTCGGCTTCACGCGCGATCGGCAGCGCGTCGTCCATGCTGATCGCAAGCGGCCGCGCCGCGCGCTGCCGACGCTGCTCCCGGGACTGCTCCAGCAGCCCGCGGAACGCCGCCTCGGCGGCGGCATCGGCCGGCCGCCCCTGCCAGCGTGACCACAGCCCGAGCAGGCGCCCGCGGTCGCGGCTCATCGCCCCGTCGATGGCTGTACGGGCTTGGCGCAGGCGCGCGGCAGTGTCCTTTTCGATAGCGCTCATCAATCGTTCAACGAGAAAACGTGAAATACCGGTATGGTCCCGATGGCGCTATTGTGAAGCCATTCAACCCGACAAGGAGCAACGCGTCATGGCCAAGGCCAAGAACAGCAGCAAACCCGACGCCGGCAAGAAGCAGCTGGCCGCCTCCGCGCCCTCGGCGCCGGGCATCGATATCGGGATCAAGGATGCCGATCGCAAGAAGGTCGCCGATGGGCTGTCGCACTTCCTCGCCGACGCCTACACGCTGTACCTGAAGACCCACAACTTCCACTGGAACGTCACCGGGTCGATGTTCAATTCGCTGCACACCATGTTCGAGGCGCAGTACACCGAGCAGTGGACGGCACTGGACGAGATCGCCGAACGCATCCGCGCACTGGGCTTCAACGCCCCCGGCTCGTACCGCGAATTCGTCGCCCTGACCTCCATCGCCGAGGAACCGGGGCTGACCGACAGCGCCGACTGGCGCGAAATGGTGCGCCAGCTGGTGCAGGGCAACGAGGCGGTGTGCCGCACCGCGCGCAAGGTGCTGGAACAGGCGGAGAAGGCCGGCGACGCGCCCAGCGAAGACCTGCTGACCCAGCGCCTGCAGACCCACGAGAAGTACGCCTGGATGCTGCGCTCGCTGCTGCAGTAAACCCGTTGGGGCTTTGCCCCTGCGGGTTTTCCAGGGTTCCGCGCCGCGGAACCCTGGACCCTGCTTCACCTGCCTGCCAGATCCCCCCGCCTTCGGCGCGCCCCCTTTACCAAAGGGGGCTGCTCTCCATAGGGATCGTGTGTGGTTGCAGTAAACCTTTGAGCATTTGCCCTGCGGTCCTTGCAGGGTTGCGCGCCGCGGAACCCGGGAGCCGGCCTCAGTTGCCCGCCACGCCCCTGCCGAGCGGCCTGCGCAGGATCGGTGGGCACGCGGGAGGGGCGGGATCCAGCGGCCGCGCGCACTGCGGGCCGGTCCGCGGCGTGCGGCCCTGTGCGGAACAGAAACCTGCCCTCGGCTTTCCCGACGCGTGGACGGGACGGCGGCGGACGGGCGGGCTTGACCGGGCAGTTATCCTAGGCGGCATGTCTTCCCCCGCCCATGAACTGCTGAAGCGCGTCTTCGGCTACGACGCCTTCCGCGGCAACCAGCAGGCCATCGTCGAACACGTCACCGCCGGCAACGACGCCTTGGTGCTGATGCCCACCGGTGGCGGCAAGTCGCTGTGCTACCAGGTGCCGGCGCTGTTGCGCGAGGGCTGCGGCATCGTGGTGTCGCCGCTGATCGCGCTGATGCAGGACCAGGTGGAGGCGCTGCGCCAGCTCGGCGTGCGCGCCGAGTTCCTCAACTCCACGCTGGACGCGGAAACCGCCGGCCGGGTCGAGCGCGAACTGCTGGCCGGCACCCTGGACCTGCTCTACGTGGCGCCGGAGCGGCTGCTGACCGGGCGCTTCCTGTCGCTGCTCGAGCGCAGCCGCATCGCCCTGTTCGCGATCGACGAGGCGCACTGCGTGTCGCAGTGGGGCCACGATTTCCGTCCCGAGTACCGGCAGCTGACGGTGCTGCACGAGCGCTGGCCGCAGGTGCCGCGCATCGCCCTGACCGCCACCGCCGACCCGCCGACCCAGCGCGAGATCGCCGAGCGCCTGGACCTGGCCCAGGCCGAGCACTTCATCAGCTCCTTCGACCGCCCCAACATCCGCTACACGGTAGTGCAGAAGGACAACGCCCGGCGCCAGCTGCTGGCGTTCCTGCGCGGCCACCGCGGCGAGGCCGGCATCGTCTACTGCATGTCGCGGCGCAAGGTCGAGGAAACCGCCGACATGCTCCGCGGCGAGGGCCTGGACGCGCTGCCCTACCACGCCGGCCTGCCGGCCGAGGTACGCGCGGCCAACCAGCGCCGCTTCCTGCGCGAGGACGGGATCGTGATGTGCGCCACCATCGCCTTCGGCATGGGCATCGACAAGCCGGACGTGCGCTTCGTGGCGCATACCGACCTGCCCAAGTCGATGGAAGGCTACTACCAGGAAACCGGCCGCGCCGGTCGTGATGGCGAGCCGGCCGAGGCCTGGCTGTGCTACGGGCTGGGCGACGTGGTGCTGCTCAAGCAGATGATCGAACAGGGCGAGGCCAGCGAGGAACGCAAGCAGCTCGAGCGCGCCAAGCTCGACCACCTGCTCGGCTACTGCGAATCCATGCAGTGCCGCCGCCAGGTGCTGCTGGCCGGCTTCGGCGAGACCTACGTGCCTGTCGGCACGCCCAAGGGCGTGCCGGGCCAGCCCTGCGGCAACTGCGACAACTGCCTGTCGCCGCCGGCCGCCTGGGACGCCACCATCCCCGCGCAGAAGGCGCTGAGCTGCGTGTATCGCAGCGGCCAGCGCTTCGGCGTCGGCCACCTGATCGACATCCTGCGCGGCAGCGACAGCGAACGCATCCGCCAGCTCGGCCACGACCAGCTCAGCACCTTCGGCATCGGCAGCGACCTGGACGCGCGCACCTGGCGGGGGGTGTTCCGGCAACTGGTCGCCGCCAGCCTGCTGGAGGTGGACCCGGAGGCGCATGGCGGGCTGCGCCTGACCGACGCCAGCCGCGACGTGCTCAAGGGCCGCCGCCAGGTGATGATGCGCCGCGAACCGCCTGCCGCCCGCGGCGAACGCGACCGCAGCAGCACCCCGCGCACCGGCGTGGCGGTGCAGCCGGAGGACCTGGCGCTGTTCAACGCACTGCGCGGCCTGCGCGCCGAACTGGCGCGCGAACAGAACGTGCCGGCCTTCGTCATCTTCCACGACAGCACCCTGCGCAACATCGCCGAACAGCGCCCGACCAGCCTCGATGCGCTGGGCCGGGTCGGTGGCATCGGCGGCAGCAAGCTGGCGCGCTACGGGCAGCGGCTGGTGGAGATCGTGCGCGAGCAGGGTTAGGCCGCGCGCCCCCGCCCGCCGCGGGCCAGCAGCAGCAGGCCGTCGAGCCGGCGCCGCGCAGGGGCGTCATCGACCTGCAGCCGCTCGATGGTCGGCAGCGCCTGCAGCAGCGCTTCCAGTGCCGGCTGCCGGTGACCAAGGCGCAGCAGGGTTTCGGCCAGGTCGATGCGGCAGGTCGCAGTCTCCAGCTTGCCGTCGCCATGCAGCGACCGCGCATGCTCCAGCGCGGTGCGGCGCAGTGCCAGCGCCGCCGCGCCCTCGCCGCTGCGCTCGGCCAGGTCCGCGCGGATGCGCAGCAGGCGCAGCTGCTGGGTCGCCGGTATCCGCGCCCCCAGTTGCCGCAGCAACGCCTGCGCCTGGGCGGTGTCGTCCTGGCGGATGTGCCAGTCGATGCGGTTGAGCCGGGCCTCGATCCGCCCCGGCGCGTCCGCCGGCAGCGCCGCGTCCAGGCCGGCGTCGGCATGCAGCAGCAGCGTGCCCGCTTCCTGCATGCGCGCCTGGCGCATCAGCAG
Source organism: Stenotrophomonas sp. Steno-Z10-HUANG (assembly GCF_056393075.1). Taxonomy (NCBI): domain Bacteria; kingdom Pseudomonadati; phylum Pseudomonadota; class Gammaproteobacteria; order Lysobacterales; family Lysobacteraceae; genus Stenotrophomonas; species Stenotrophomonas sp. Steno-Z10-HUANG. The sequence goes on along the minus strand of NZ_JBWJPA010000004.1, from coordinate 102,762 downwards.
CGCGCCCAACCCCGACTCGGCGCGCAGGCTGGTGGGCGATTGCGCGCCCAGCCGCTCGCGGCGGATCGCCAGGGCCTGCCGGTACAACTGTTCGGCCTGGGCCAGGTCGCCGCGCAGTTCCTGCAGGTCGCCGTAGTTGAACAGCCCCATCGAGTATTCCACCGAGCCGGTGCCGTCGATGAGCCCGCTCAGATGCTGCCGCAGCTGGTACTGCCGCTCCGCGGCGGCGTAATCGCCCCAGTCGCGGTACAGATCGGCAAGCCCGTCGTGCTGCATCAGCACGAAGCTGCTTTCCGGCCCGTACAGCTCCTGCGCGTGGCGCAGGCCCGCCTGCAGCAGCGGCAACGCCTGGGCGAAACGCCCCTGCTCGCGCAGGATCTGCGCCAGCCGCATTTCCGCGGCCAGCGCCATGCTGGTGCGGCGCGGCGGGCTGCCGCCAAGCACCTGGCGCAGCTCGCGCTCGGCCGAGGCCAGCCGCCCCCAGCGCAGGTACATCAGGCCCTTGTTGTAGGACAGCGCCAGCTTCTCGCTGGCGACGCCGGAGTGCGGCAGCTTCGCGTACAGCTCCATTGCGGTGTCGAAGGCGGCCTCGGCACGGTCGAACTGCTGCTGGTTCACCAGCGCCATGCCGCGCGCGCCATGCAGCCGGGCCCGGGTGGCCATGGCCGCGCTCGACGGCAACAGCGCCAGGCCGCGCTCGGCCAGCGCCTGGCCCAACGCACCGTTGCCGCCCTGGGTCTTCTGCAGCGACAACTCCACCAGTACCGCCGCCGCATCCGCCGGGCGGTTCACCCGCGGGTCGATGAAGCCGTCGTAGGCCTGCTGCAGCAGCACGTCGGCCTGCCGCGGCACCCCGGAGTTGCGGTACGCCGTCCCCAGCACCGCGCGCATCCGGGCCAGTTGCGCCGGCGCGTCGGCCAGGTCCTGGGAGACGCGCAGCGCCGCCTTGTCCAGCAGTTGCCGCGCGGACAGTTCCTGCTGTCCGCGCTCGGTGCGCAGGTACGGATCGGCGGTCTCGAACACGCCCACCATGAAGTCGCCCACCTGGTGGGCGATGGCGGCCTCCTCTTCGGCGTGCCGGCGCGCCTGCACCAGCCCGGCCACGAAGATCAGCGCCAACGACAGCGCGCCCGCGGCGGCCGCCAGCCCCCGTCCATTGCGCTGCACGCCGCGCACCAGCCGGTACAGGCGCCCGGACTGCCGCGCGGCCACCGGCCGCCGCTCCAGATAGCGCGTCACGTCGGCCATCAGTGTTTCCACCGAGCGGTAACGCGCGGCGACATCGCGGGCGCACGCCCGCGCGGCGATGGCGTCGAGGTCGCCGCGCAGCGCACGGCGCCAGCGCAGGCCCGGTGGCGCATTGGCCGAGGGCAGGATCACCGGCGCCTCGCCGAGCTGCAGCGCCTGCGCGCAGCGGCGCGTGGACAGCAGTTCCACCAGCAGCACGCCGAGGCTGTAGACATCGCTGGCCACGCCCACCGGCTCGCCGTTCACCAGCTCCGGGCTGGCATAGCCCGGGGTGCAGTAACCGGCCTCGCCACGCTCGCGCGCGTCGTTGAGTACCCGGGCCAGGCCGAAATCGAGCAGTACCGGCCTGCCGTCGGGCCGCACCAGCACGTTGCCCGGCTTGAGGTCGCAGTGCAGTACCAGGCGCTCATGCGCCGAGCGCACGACCGCGCAGACATCCAGGAACAGCCGCAGCCGCGCCGCAAGCCCGAGCGCATGGGTGGCGCAGTGGCGGTCCAGCGGCAGGCCCTCAATGTATTCCATCACCAGGTAGGGATAGCCATCGGGCGTGGTGCCACCGTCGTAGAGCCGGGCCACGTCGGGCAGGTTCAACCCGGCCAGCACCTGGCGCTCGGCCTGCAGCCGCTCCACCTCGCCCGCGCCCGGCATGCCGTGCAGCAGCTTGATCGCAACCGTGCGCCGATACACGCCGTCGTCGCGTTCGGCCTTGAACACGGTACCCATGCCGCCGCCGGCGATGCGCGCGGTCAGCCGCCACGGTCCCAGCCGCTGGCCTACCGCCAGCTCCGGGGTCAGTGCGCGCGCCAGCGCGGCATCCAGCCGGCTGCTGATCCGGCTCAGGCCCTGGGTCTGCGCATGCAGCAGCTGCAGCACGTCCTCGGCCAGAGCGGGATCACGGCAGTGCTGCTGTACCTGCTGCCGCCACTGCGTGCGTGGCAGGTCGCAGACGGCATCGAACAGCTCGCGGGTCTGGCGCCAGCGCGCCGCCTCCTCCGCGGTGGACATCAGGCCAGCTGTCGGTTGAGCCAGGCCCTGGCGAAACGCAGGTCGCGGTCCACGGTGGGTGCCGAAACCCCCATCACCATGGCGATCTCATCGCGGCTCATGCCGCCGAAATAGGTCAACTCGACCATGCTCGCCGCGCGCGGCTCGAGTTCGGCCAGCTGGCTCAGGGCCTGGTGCAGCGCCATCACGTCGTAGGCATCGCCGTCGTCGTCGGGGACGTCGCTGGCGTGGGACAGGGTCAGCTGGACAAGATTGCCGCCACGCTTGTCGGCGGCACGCGCGCGCAGGTGGTCCACCAGTACCGAGCGCATCTTCAGCGCCGCCACGGCGATGAAATGGGCGCGGTCCTTGAAATCCACTTCCGAACCCAGCAGCCGCAGCAGCGACTCGTTGACCAGCGCTGCCGGTTGCAGGGTGCCGCCGGTATCGTTGAACAGCCGGTTGCGGGCGACCACCATCAGGTCCGAATACAGGGCTTCGAACAACTGCTCGCGCGCCTGCGTGTCGCCTCCTTGCCAGCGATGCAGGAGTTGCGTGATCTGGGTACTCAAGCGTCCCCCACTGCTACCGTGAAACCGACCAAGCCCATGGTAGGACCGGCGCCCGCCACTGCGACCTGGCACAGTTCACAGAAACCGCGTACCGCCCACTGCAAGAACGCAGTCCCGCACGGCGGGACCGTTGTCTGATCATGGTGGGCCGTGAAGGATTCGAACCTTCGACCAAAAGATTAAAAGTCTTCTGCTCTACCGACTGAGCTAACGGCCCAAACAAAGACCCGGCATGGCGCCGGGGTGGGCATTCTAGCGCAAAATGCCTGAAAACAGAATGCGCGAGCGGACGTTGCGCAGCGCCGGCGGCCGGCATGACGCCGCCCGATCGCGCCGCGGGGACGCTCAGGCGTAGTGGGTCGGATCGGGCAGACCGGCGGCGGCAAAACCGTCAGCGCGCAGCCGGCAGGCGTCGCAATGACCACAGGCGCGCCCCTGCGCGTCGGCGCGGTAGCAGGACACCGTCAACCCGAAATCCACGCCCAGGCGTGCGCCTTCGCTGGCGATCTGCGCCTTGCTCAGGTACTGCAGCGGCGCGTGGACGCGGATGCCCGCGCCTTCCACCCCGGCCTTGGTCGCCAGGTTGGCCAGCGCCTGGAAGGCGGCGACGAACGCGGGGCGGCAATCCGGGTAGCCGGAGTAATCGACCGCGTTGACGCCGCAGAAGATGTCGTTGGCGCCCAGCACCTCGGCCCAGCCCAGCGCAAGCGAAAGCATGATGGTGTTGCGCGCAGGCACGTAGGTGACCGGGATGCCCTCGCCACCGGCGTCGGGCACGTCGATGTCGTCGGTCAGGGCCGAGCCGCCGATGCTGCGCAGGTCGACATCCACCACCTTGTGCGCGGCCACGCCCAGCGCCTGCGCCACGCGCGCGGCGGCATCCAGCTCGGAGGTATGGCGCTGGCCGTAACGCACACTGAGCGCATGCACGGTGAAGCCCTGTTCCTGGGCCATGGCGACGACGGCGGCCGAATCCATGCCGCCGGAAAGAAGCACGACTGCCTTCTTCATGGAGTGATAGTCCGGTTGGGGGAAGGAACGCCAGCACGCTGTCCCGCGCCGGTACGCAAGTGGGAACGAAGCGCGCGGCTACCTGCCCGGCTCGTCGTTCCAGAGGATCTTGTGCAGCTGCATCTGGAAGCGCACCGGCAGGCGGTCGGCGACGATCCAGTCGGCCAGCTCGCGCGCGCCGAGCCGGTCCTTGCAGGGCGAGAACAGCACCATGCAGCGCTCGTGCAGGCGCTGCGCGGCAACCATGTCCCGGGCCCAGTCGTAGTCGGCGCGGTCGCACAGCACGAACTTGAGCTGGTCGCGCGCGGTCAGCAGCGGCAGGTTCTCCAGCCGGTTGCGCGGCATCTCGCCCGACCCGGGCGTCTTCAGATCGACCACGCGCGACACCCGCGGATCGACGCCGCCGATGTCCAGCGCGCCCGAGGTCTCCAGCGAAACCTCCAGGCCGGCGTCGCACAGCGCGCGCAGCAGCACCAGGCAGCGCTTCTGCGCCAGCGGCTCGCCGCCGGTCACGCAGACATGGCGCACGCCGTGGCCGCGCACCTCGGCGACGATGTCGTCGATATCGCGCCACTGCCCGCCGTGGAAGGCGTATTCGGTATCGCAGTAGCCGCAGCGCAGCGGGCAGCCGGTCAGGCGCACGAACACGGTCGGCCAGCCGGCAGTGTCGGCCTCGCCCTGCAGGGACAGGAAGATCTCGGTGATCTTCAGCCGCGGCAGCGGCGACTGCACGATCTCGCTGGGCGTGGCGGCGGCGCTGGAAAGGGAAACGGCGGTCATGGCGGGAACTTCTGGAGGGGCGGATGGCGTCGGCCATGCCGTAAACGACGGCAGCCGGGCATGGCCCGGCTCCCTGGAAACACTGCCGCCCGGACTCAGCGGATCTGCTGGCCGAGCCGGATCGACTGCAGGCGGTCCTGCGCGGTGCGCGCGGCGTCGCTGCCCGGGAACCGGGTCACGACCTGCGCCAGCGTCTGCTCGGCCTTGGCCGCATCGCCCTGGCCGAACTGCGACAGGCCCAGCTTCAACAGGCCGCCGGCGGCCTTGTCATGGGTCGGATAGCGCGCGACCAGGTCACGGAACTGCGCCTCGGCCAGCTGGAAATTGCGGGTGGCGTAGTAACTCTCGCCCAGCCAATACAGCGCATTGGGGGCGTAGATACCACTGGGATACTGCTCCAGGAACCCCTGGAAAAGACGCGCCGATTCGTCGTATCGGCCGGCCTTGAGCGCGTCGAAAGCCACGTTGTAGGCGCTGCGCTCGTCACCGGCAGCGGCCACCGCGCCGGCATCACCCCGCACGGTGGGCGGCTTTTCCGCCGCCGTCGGGTTGCCCGCCGAAGGCGTCGGCGCAACCGGCGCCGTCGCCGGCGCGGCACCACCTTCCAGGCGGTTCAGGCGCCCGTCCAGGTCCAGGTACTGGTCCCGGCTGCGCTGCTTGAGCTGTTCATTCTCGTGCTGGAGCTGCTCGACCGTTGCCTGCAGCGCCTGCATCCCGCTGCGCAACTGCTGCAGCTGGTTGAGCATGTCGGTGTTGGCCTGGTTGTTCTGGACCTGCTGCTCGAGTGCGCCGACGCGGTCGGCCAGGCTCTGCCGCTGCGCATGAGCGGGTGCGGCAGCCACGAGGGCTGCCGCAACCACGAGCATCATCGCCTTGATGCCGGTACGCATCGATTACTGCGCGGTGTAGACGATTTCGACGCGACGGTTCTGCGACCAGCAGGACTCGGCCGACTCGGTGCAGACCGGACGCTCTTCGCCGTAGGACACGACGGTCAGCTGCGAAGCCGAACCACCGTTGGCCTGCAGCGCCGAGTTCACGGCATTGCCACGACGCTCGCCCAGGGCCTGGTTGTAGGCGCGGCTGCCGCGCTCGTCGGTGTGGCCCTGCAGGGTGATGCGCGAGGACGGACGGTCACGCAGGTACTTGGCATGGCAGGCCATGATGGCCTGGAACTCGGACTTCACTTCTTCCTTGTCGAAGTCGAAGTAGACCACGCGCTGGCGCAGGCAGGCGTCGGTGTCCAGGTCGCCCGGGCCGTACAGGCCGGAGGTCGACGGACCGGTCGACGGGGTGGTCGGGGTGGTGTCGACCGGCGGCTGGGCCGGCTGTTCCTTCACCTTCTTCGAGCAGCCGGCCAGCGCGGCAACCGACAGAAGCGAAACAAGCAGAACGCGAGTGGACTTGTTCATGGCGATACCTAAAGGCTCCTGAGCCAATGATGGGGTTTAATGCGGATGGGATATTAACATTTTATCAACGCGCGGTGCGGTACGGACCCCATGCGGGCTCGCGCACATCACCGTCCGCCAGGACCAGGCGCTGGCGGACCCGCGCGTCGGCCGAAACGGCATACAGCACTCCACGGCCACCCTCGCGGGCGGCATACAACACCATGCTCGCGTTCGGCGCGAAGCTGGGCGATTCGTCCAGCGAGCCCGGCGACAGCGTGCTCCAGCGCGGCGAACCCAGGCTGCTGTCCATCAGCGCGATCCGGTAGCTGTTGCCGCTGCCCTGTGCCATGGCCAGCTTCTTGCCGTCATAGGACACGGACACCTTGGCGTTGTAATTGCCCTGAAAGGTCACGCGGCTGGCGCTGCCGCCGGACGCCGGCACCTGGTAGATCTGCGGGCGGCCACCGCGGTCGGAGGTGAAATAGATGGTGTTGCCGTCGGCGCTCCAGGTCGGCTCGGTGTCGATGGCGAAGTGGTTGGTCAGCTGGGTCAGCTGCTTGCTGCCCAGGTCCATCACGTAGATCTCCGGGTTGCCGCTGCGCGACAGGGTCAGCGCCAGGCGGCGGCCGTCCGGCGAGAACGCCGGTGCGCTGTTGATGCCGCGGAAGCTGGCGACCAGGTCGCGCGCGCCGGTGGAGATGTTCTGGACGTAGATGGCCGAGTTGCCGCGCTCGAAGCTGACATAGGCCAGGCGGTTGCCGTCCGGGCTCCACGACGGCGACAGCAGCGGTTCGGCCGAGCGCACGATGGTCTGCGGGTTGTAGCCGTCGGCATCGGCCACCATCAGCGCATAGCGCATGGCGTCGCCGCGGCCGCTGGCGGTGACGTAGGCGATGCGGGTCCAGAAGGCGCCGCGCACGCCGGTGATCTTCTCGTAGATGGCGTCGGCCATCTGGTGGGCGACGTCGCGCATCGCGTTGGAGCGGGCGGTCATCGCCAGGCCGAGCATGCGCTCGCCCTTGGCCACGTCGAACAGCTCGTACTCGACGCGGTAGGCGCCCGCACCGGCGTCGAGCACGCGGCCGACGACCAGGTAGTCCTGCTTGAGCGCGCGCCAGGTCGGGTACTGCACCTCGCTGCCGCGGGTCGGGCGCTGCACGATCTGCGCCTCGGGCAGGGTGCGGAACTGGCCGGAACGGTCCAGGTCCGAGCGCACCACCGCGGCGACATCGGTGGCCGGCGCCGCGGCGCTGCCCTGGTACGGCATCGGCACCACGGTGATCGGCAGGGCCGACGCGTTGCCGCCGATGATGTCGATCTCCAGCCCCCGTTGCTGTGCCATCGCCACCAGGGGCAACAACAGTACGGTCAGGGCGGCCAGCCAGCGAAGCGGTTTCTTCATGGGGTGCTCAACGATGGATGAACAGGGGGAAAGGGATAGCAGCAGGCGGATGAACATTTTCGCAATCGTGAACGAAAATCCCGTGAAATCCATCCCCGTCGATGGGCAAGCGCGCCGCCAAGGGTGCCGGGGGCCGCGTGAAGCCCCCGCGATTCAGCGGTCCTGCGCCTCGAACGTGAAGTTCAGCGTGCGCTGGAACACCGACTCGAAACCGCGGTACGGCAGCGGCTGGGCGCGCAGCACCGCGGCCTCCACCGAACGCCGGCCGGCGTCGTCATAGGGGCAACCGGCGGCGAACTGCACGTCGACCACCTCGCCGCCGGGCAGCTGGCGGATGGTCAGCCGGCAGCGCTGGCCGCGCGGGATCGTGTCCGGGCGCACCCACTGGTTGAGCACCGCCTGTTGGATCGCCGCGGCGTACCTGGCGGTCAGGTCGGTGCTGGTGCCGCCCTGCCCCGGCGAGGCCTGCGGCGTGCCGCTGGCCGGCGAGGCGCTGGACGCGGCCGCCTGCGCGCGGGCGCGGGCATCAGCCACCTGGCGCTGGCGCTGCTCGGCGAGCTTGAGCTCGCGCTCGGCCTGCTCGCGCTTGCGGCGGATCTCGGCGATCTTCTGCTGGCGCTCCTGCTCGGCCTTGGCCTCGTTGGCCTTGCGCTGTTCCTCGGCCAGTTTCTTCTGGCGGTCGGTTTCTTCCTGCTGTTTGGCCAGCCGCAGCTTCTGCTCGGCCTCCTCCACGCGCTTGCGCTCGGTCAGGTCGATCTGCTCCTGGCGGCGCTTGGCTTCCTGCTCCTGGCGGGCCTTCTCCTGGGAGATGGCCAGCGCGCTGACCCGCTCCTGGTCGACGGTGTCCGGCTGCGCGATGCGCTCCTGGGCATTGTGCTGCTGCGGGGTGGGCGCGTCCTGCGGCCGCGGCTCGGGGATCGGCTGCGGCGGCGGGACGGTGTCTTCCGGGACCGGCTGGGGCTGCGCGTCCGGCGCCGGCTCGGGCGGCGGCGGCAGTTTCTCCGACGCGCGCAGGGCGCTGCGCGCGGCCGCGGCTTCGGCCGCCGACAGCTGCAGGCTGGCCTCCACCACCGGGTCGCCGGCGGCGGCCTCGGTGCTGCGCGACGGCGACCACACCCAGGCGATGATGAACACCAGCGCGACCAGCACGTGCACCAGCAACGCCAGTACGACGGGCATGCCCCATTCGTTGCCGGGGTCGCGCGGCGGCGGCAGAGCGTCAGCGTGCATCGGTCGCCAGGCCCACCTTCTCGATCTTCGCCGCCTTGATCACGTCCATCGCCGCGACGACCTTTTCATAGGCCACCGCGCGGTCGGCGGCGACGATCACGCGCAGGCCCTTGTCCTGCGCGGCCATCGCGCCGAGCTGCGCCTGCAGCGTGGCCGCGTCGATGCGCTCGGGGCTCTTGGCATCGGGCAGCTTCAGGCTGAGCTGGCCATCGCCCAGCACCGAGACGATGACCGGGTCCTGCTTGCCTTCCAGCGCCTTGGCGTTGGAGGTGGGCAGGTCGACCTCGAAACTGAGCGTCAACAGCGGCGCGGTCACCATGAAGATGATCAGCAGCACCAGCATCACGTCGATGTACGGCACGACGTTGATCTCGGATTTGAGCTTGCGGCGCTTGCGCCGGAAAATGCCGGAAATCATGGACGGTTCCTGTGCGGGCTGGTGCGCGTGGCGCGCATCATTCGTCGGCGCCGGACTGGCGCTGCAGGATCGAGCTGAACTCCTCGGCGAAGGTCTCGTAGCGCACCGACAGCCGTTCCACGCGGGTGGTGAAGCGGTTGTAGGCCCAGGTCGCCGGAATCGCCACGAACAGGCCGATGGCGGTGGCGAACAGCGCCTCGGAAATGCCCGGCGCGACCGAGGCGATGCCGGCCTGCTCGCCGCTGCTGATCATGTCGTGCATGGTCACCATGATGCCGAACACGGTACCGACCAGGCCCACGTAGGGGGCATTGGAGCCGATATTGGCCAGCAGCTCGAGATTGCGCTCCAGGCCGTCGACCTCGCGGGCGAAGGTGGTGCGCATGGCGCGCTGGGTGCCTTCCAGCTGGGTACGGCTGTCCAGCCCGCGGCGGCCGTTCAGGCGGCTGTACTCGCGGAAGCCGGACTCGAAGATCGCCTCCAGCCCGTCCACCGAGCGGTTGCGGTCGGCGGCCGCGGCATACAGCTTGGCCAGGTCGGCGCCGGACCAGAACCGGTTCTCGAAGTCGTCGGCGGCGCGGTCGGCGGCCTTGAACACGCGCGCCTTGCGGAAAATGATCACCCAGCTGATGAACGAGCCGGCCAGCAGCAGCAGCACGATCAGCTTGACCGGGATGCTGGCCTTGAGCATCAGGTCCAGGTAGTTGATGCCGCCATGGCTGGCGCCGGCCACGGTCTGCGCCGCGGCGGCGCTGACATCCGCCGGCAGCGCCTCGGTCACGGTGGCCTGCAGGGCCAGAAGCAAAGCGATCATCCGATGTTCCTCAGTCTTGCGCGTGTTGGGTTTCGAATTGTTTGAGCGTGGCGTACAGCGTGTCGTCCATGGCCTGCGGGCGGAAATCGCGGGCGCCGACCGCCGCCAGCCGCACCTGCGCGGTCACCAGCGGCTGGCCGTCGCGCAGCACCGCCTGGCGCATCACCAGGCTGGCGCGGCGGCACTGCAGCAGTTCCACCGTGGTTTCCAGCGCGTCGTCCAGCCGCGCCGGCCTGAGGAAATCCAGGGCCATCGCGCGGACCACGAACACCTGCCCGTCGCCGCTGCGCATGGCTTCCTGGCCATAGCCCATCGCCCGCATCCACTCGGTGCGCGCACGTTCCATGAAGGCCACGTAGCGCGCGTGGTAGACCACGCCGCCGGCGTCGGTATCTTCCCAGTAGATGCGTGTCGGCCAACTGAACCGGGACTCACTCATCGTCCGGCTGCTCCATGAACAGGTCGGCCGGCGCCGTGCGCGGTTTCAGGCCCATGTGCCGGTAGGCCTTGTGGGTGGCCATGCGGCCGCGCGCGGTACGCACTAGGAAGCCCTGCTGGATCAGGTAGGGCTCGACCACGTCCTCGAGCGTGCCGCGTTCCTCGGACAGCGCCGCGGCCAGCGATTCGATGCCGACCGGGCCACCGTCGAAGTACTCCACGAGGGTGCGCAGCAGGCGCCGGTCCAGCTCGTCGAAACCTTCCGGGTCGACCTTGAGCATCTGCATTGCCGCCTGCGCCACGGCCTGGTCGATATGGCCGCCGGCCTTGACCTGGGCATAGTCGCGCACGCGCCGCAGCAGCCGGTTGGCGATGCGCGGGGTGCCGCGCGAGCGGCGCGCGATCTCGCCGGCGCCCTCGGCGCTGCAGTCGATGCCGAGGATCGTCGCCGAGCGGCGCACGATGCGGGTCAGCTCATCGGCCGAGTAGAACTCCAGCCGCTGCACGATGCCGAAGCGGTCGCGCAGCGGCGCGGTCAGCAGGCCGGCACGGGTGGTGGCGCCGATCAGGGTGAACGGCGGCAGGTCGAGCTTGATCGAGCGCGCGGCCGGGCCCTCGCCGATCATGATGTCGATCTGGAAGTCCTCCATCGCCGGGTACAGCACTTCCTCGACCACCGGCGACAGGCGGTGGATCTCGTCCACGAACAGCACGTCGTACGGCTGCAGGTTGGTCAGCAGCGCGGCCAGGTCGCCGCCCTTCTCGATCACCGGGCCGGACGTCACCCGCAGCCCCACCCCCAGCTCGTTGGCGATCACGTGGCTCAGGGTGGTCTTGCCCAGCCCCGGAGGGCCGAAGATCAGCACGTGGTCCAGCGCCTCGCGGCGCGACTTGGCCGCCTGGATGTAGATGTCCAGCTGTTCGCGCACCGGCGCCTGGCCGAGGTAGTCGGCCAGGCGGCGCGGGCGGATGCTGGCGTCGGCGGCGTCGTCCTCGCGGGTGGCGCCGGCGGCGATGATGCGGTTGTCGGTCATGGGGACCAGGGGCCGGAGGCCGGAGGCCGGGAAAAGGCGGACAAGCGTTCGGGCATGTTCATCAACGGCGATTGTAGGCACAAGCGGCCAGGACTGCCCGTATTTTCCGGGCCCTGGCCGCAGGCCGCGCGCCCATCAGATCTCCACCTGCGCGCCCAGTTCCACCAGCCGGTTGCCGGGGATGCGGAAGAAGTTGCTGGCCGGGGCGGCGTTGCGGTGCATGAAGGCGAACAGCTTGTCGCGCCACACCGGCATGCCGCGGTTGGCGGTGGCGACGATGGTCTCGCGGCTGGCGAAGAACGTGGTGTCCATCGGGTCGAAGTAGACCCCGCCGTGGTCGCACGAGCGCATCAGCGCCAACGGCACGTCCGGTGTCTCCATGAAGCCGAAACGGACCTGGATGCGGTAGAACTCGTCGCCGACCGGCTCGATCTTCAGCCGCTGGCCGGCCGCCGCGTACGGCACCGGCAGGGTCTCCACGTGCAGGAACACGTTGCGCTCGTGCAGCACCTTGTTGTGCTTGAGGTTGTGCATCAGCGCGTGCGGCACCACGGTCGGGTCGGCGGTCAGGAACACCGCCGTGCCCGGCACCCGCACCGGCGGCGCCAGCATCAGCCCGGGCAGGAAGCTGTCGATGCGGATGCCGTCCTTGCGTACCTCGTCGCGCAGCAGTTCGCGGCCGCGGCGCCAGGTGCGCATCATGGTGAACAGCGCGATGCCCAGCACCACCGGGAACCAGGCGCCCTGCATCAGCTTGGCGCCATTGGCGACGACGAAGCCCAGGTCGATGACGAAGAACACCGCGCACAGCGCGACGATGCCATGGCGCGCGCGCGGCCACAGGGTGCGCGCCACCAGCGCCAGCAGCAGGGTGTCGATCAGCATCGTCCCGGAGACCGAGATGCCGTAGGCCACGGCCAGGTTGCTGGAGCTGCGGAACGCCAGCACCAGCCCGAACACCATCAGCGCCAGCCCCCAGTTGATGCCGGGAATGTAGATCTGGCCGATGGTGTCGTGCGAGGTATGCAGGATGCGCATGCGCGGGATGTAACCCAGCTGCATGGCCTGGCGCGCGACCGAGAACGCGCCGGTGATCACCGACTGGCTGGCGATCACCGCGGCCATGGTCGCCAGGATGATCATCGGGTACAGCGCCCACTCCGGCACCGCCTCGAAGAACGGGTTGGCCACCGCGTCCGGCCGCTGCAGCACCAGCGCGCCCTGCCCCAGGTAGTTCAGCATCAGGCACGGCAGCACGAAGAAATACCAGGCGTGGCGGATCGGCGGCGCGCCGAAGTGGCCCATGTCCGCGTACAGCGCCTCGCCACCGGTCACCGCCAGCACCACCGCGCCGAGGATGAACACGCCGTGCCAGCCGTGCTCCAGGAAGAAGCGCACCGCCCACCACGGATTGAACGCCTTGAGCACCTCGGGCGCGGCGATCACGTTCCAGATGCCGACCGCGGCCAGCGCCAGGAACCAGGTCAGCATCACCGGGCCGAACACCTTGCCCACCTTCTCGGTGCCGAAGCGCTGCGCGGCGAACAGGATGGCCAGCACCACAAGGGCGATCGGCACCACGAACCGGCCGAGCCCCGGCGCGGCCACCTCCAGGCCCTCGACCGCGCCCAGCACCGAGATCGCCGGGGTGATCACGCCGTCGCCGAAGAACAGCGAGGCACCGAAGATGCCGAGGATGCCGACCACGTAGGCCGAGCGCGAGCCGTTGCGCAGGGTGCGCTGGGCCAGCGCCATCAGCGCCATGATGCCGCCCTCGCCATCGTTGTCGGCGCGCATGATGATGGTCACGTACTTGAGCGTGACCACCATGATCAGCGCCCAGAACGCCAGCGACAGCACGCCCAGCACGGTGTCGTGGTCGCTGGTGAGCCCGTAGTGCGGCGAGAACGCCTCCTTGAGCGTGTACAGCGGGCTTGTGCCGATGTCGCCGAACACGACGCCGATGGCGCCGACGATCAGCGCCAGGCCGGCGGCGGTGCCGGGCTTGCCGGGGTGGCCCGGGGTGGCGGGCTGGGAAGCAGCGTGGGACATGGTGGTTTCGGTCGCCCGGTAATGAAGGGGAGTGGGGTCAGCGCAGCGCCGATTGCAGCGCCTTGCGGATCACCATGGCGACATCGTCGCCGTCGGTTGCCGCGTCGCGCGCCATCTTCGCCGCCTCGGCCGGCTTGTAGCCCAGCTGCTGCAGGGCCACGGTCGCCTCGGACACCGGGTCGGTGGCCAGCGGCCCGGCCACCGGCGCGCCGCCGCCGGCAAAGTCGGCGGCCTTGTCGCGCAGTTCCACGATCATGCGCTCGGCGGTCTTCTTGCCGATGCCGGGAATGCGGGTCAGCGCGGTGATGTCACCGGCCTGGATCAGCCGGCCGAACTCATCCACGCTGGCGCCGGACAGCACCGCCAGCGCGATCTTCGCGCCGATGCCGGTGACCTTCTGCACGTCGCGGAACAGGCGCCGCTCACCCTCGCGCAGGAAGCCGTACAGCGACACGCTGTCCTCCTTCTGCGCGTAGTGGGTGAACAGCACCACCTCGCGGCCGATGTCGGGCAGGTCGTAGAAGGTGCTCATCGGCGCCTCCAGCTCATAGCCGACGCCGCCCACGTCGATCACCAGCCACGGCGGGGCCTTGTGCGCCAGGATGCCACGCAGGCGACCGATCACGGCAACGCCCTCCGCGAACCCGGGGCCCGGGGCCGGAGCCCGCGGCATGCACCAGCATGGCCAACAAAAACCGTCATTTGCGACTCCAGGCAGAGCGCACGTCCACGCCCAGCCGTCCGGCCGTGGCGCGCACGTGCGCATGGGTGATGGCCACGGCCAGCGCGTCGGCGGCGTCGGCCTGCAACCTGCCCTGCAGACCCAGCATCAACCCCACCATGTGCTGCACCTGCTGTTTCTCGGCACCGCCGCGGCCCACCACCGCCAGCTTGATCTCGGTGGCAGCGTACTCGCTGACCGGCAGGTCGCGCAGCACCACCGCGCACAGCGCCGCGCCGCGCGCCTGGCCGAGCTTGAGCGCCGAATCGGCGTTCTTGGCCATGAACACCCTTTCGATGGCCACTTCCTGTGGCCGGTACTCGTCGATCAGCGCATGCACCCCGTGCACCAGCCGCTTCAGGCGCTGGGCGAAATCGGCCGCGCCCAGCAGTACCAGCGGCTGGTGGTGGACATGGCGCGCGCGGCCGCCGGCATCGATTTCGATGATGCCGATGCCGGTGCGCTGCGAGCCGGGGTCGATGCCGAGGATGCGGGTCATTGCCATGGCGGCCGGAAGGAGGAAACGGCGGCCATCTTCGCCGGCCGCCGTCTCACGTGACGGGACGCGGGCGCGCCGTCAGGCCCGCTCCAGCCCGGCCTGGTCGACGTTGGAGTACACGTCCTGCACGTCGTCCAGGTCCTCGAGCATGTCCAGCAGCTTCTTCACCTGCAGCGCGGTATCGCCGGCCACGGCGATGTCGTTGTCGGCGCGGAAGGTGATCTCGGCATGGTCGGGCGCCAGCCCGGCCGCCTCCATCGCCGCCTTCACCTGCTGGAAATTCTCCGGCGCGGTGATCACGTCGATCGAGCCATCGTCCGGGTACACGACGATATCGTCGGCGCCGGCGTCGATGGCCGCCTCGGTGATGCGGCTTTCAAACGCGGCTGCATCGCCGGCGTCCGGCGCGTAGGTCAGCACGCCCAGGCGCTTGAACATGAACGCCACCGAGCCTTCGGTGCCCATGTTGCCGCCGCACTTGGAAAACGCATGGCGCACGTCGGCCACGGTGCGCACGCGGTTGTCGGTGAGGCAGTCGACGATGACCGCCACGCCGCCCGGCGCGTAGCCCTCGTAGCGCACTTCCTCGTACTCGACGCCTTCCAGTTCGCCGGTGGCCTTCTTGATGGCGCGTTCGATCACGTCCTTGGACATGTTCGCGGCCAGGCCCTTGTCCATGGCCACGCGCAGCCGCGGGTTGTTGTTGGGGTCGCCTCCACCGCCGCGCGCGGCCACGCCGATCTCGCGGATGATCTTGGTGAAAATCTTGCCGCGCTTCGCGTCCGACGCGTTCTTGCGGGCTTCGATGGAGGGACCTCTACCCATGGGGATCTACCGTACATCTGTAGGGAACAAGAGGCGGATTCTACCCGATCCCCGCAGGCCGCCCCGTCAGGCCGCCTGCTGCCCGGCGGCCGCGCCGAAGCGCCCATGGCGCAGGAACGCGGCGACCAGCGCCGCCACCTGCGGCGACAGCACCAGCCCGCTGTGGCTCGCCGCCACCACGCAGTGGTCGGCCAGGCCCGGCAGGCGGGTTTCGGCCAGCGCCACGGTGCCGTCGGAATCGCCGTGCAGCGCGCCCATCAGCGCCCCCAGCCCATGCGGCACGCTGCCGGCCACCAGCCCGACCTGCGCCCGCCCGTGCCAGGCCGGCAGGCCGTGCTGCAACAAGCCGCCGCTGCGTCCCAGCGCCACCGCCCAGCCATGCCCGGCCAGCGCCCGCGCGGTTTCGCTGCCACACAGCGGCGAGCCCACGCAGACCACCCGCGGCACGTCCAGTTCGGGCGCCTGGCGCAGCGCTTCCAGCGCGACCAGCCCGCCGAGGCTGTGGCCGACCAGCGACACCGGGCCCTGCCCGCGCAGCCGCTCGATCAGCGACGGCACCGCCACGTCGGGCCCGCCGAACACGCTGGGATAGCCGAACACGCCGACCTGGAACCCGCGCGCGCGCAGCCGCCAGGCCAGCGGCCCCACCCACGCCCGCGCGTTCCAGATGCCGTGCAGCACGATCACGCGGGACTTGTCTGCGGACACGGTACTCATGCCGCCAGTGTCCCGCATCGCTGCGGCGGACGTCATCACCCGGCATCGACGCATGGTGCGCGGAACACCCCGGCACGGGGCGCTCCGCGCACGGCGGCGCCTCAGTGCAGCCGGTACTCGAACTGCACCGCCACCTCCCGGCCCACCGGGCTGTAGACCTCGTAGAAGTACGGGAAGCTGCTGTTGGTCTCGTCGTGCGGGTGCAGGCTGTTGAACACGTTGTTGACGTACAGCTTCAGCGCCGCCTTGTCGGTGATCTGCCGGCCGACGTTGGCATTCCACAGGAAGTGCACGCCGGTGCGCCCGACCCCGCCGTACTTGGGCAGGCTGCCGTAGCGGGTACCGAACACGCCGGCCGACCAGTCGCCCAGCCGCCAGTCCACGCCGGTGGTGATGCGGCTGCGGAAATCCAGGTTGTCCGGGTCGTCGCGCCAGTCCTCCTGGACCGGGTCGGTGGCCTGCACCTGGCGTTCGGATGCCAGCGTGTGCGACCAGTTCAGGCGCAGGTTGTAGCGCCCCAGCCGCGCCGTCTGCAGGCGCCAGTTGACCCCGGCGTCGATGCCGGCCACGCGCCGGTACGACTGGTTGATCGGCAGCGAGCGGATCTCGGTGACGCGGCCGATCGCCTGGCCCTCCTCCGGGGTGCGCGTGACCAGGCTGGTGATCAGCTGGCAGTAGCCCGAGTCGGCCGCGAAGTCGAAGGGCTGGCCGTTGAGCTTGCGCCCGGTGCGGCAACCGGCCTCGCCCTCGAGGATGGCGGCGTTGGAAAGACGCTCGAGCGCGCCGTTCAACTCGATGTTCCAGTAGTCGGCGTTGACCGACAGGCCGTCGGCGATGTCCCACACGAAGCCGGCGCTCCACGACTTGCCGGTTTCCTCCTCCAGGGCCGGATCACCACGGGTGACCGAGAACATGGAATAGCTGTAGCCCGAGCACCCCGGGTTGGCGCCGCCGGCGATGCAGCGCCACGGATCGACGCTGTTGCCGTAACTGCCGCTGCCCTCGCTGAACACCCAGTGCATGTCCGGCGCCTTGAAGCTGGTGGCGTGGCTGGCGCGCACCAGCAACGCGTCGAACGGGCGCCACTCCAGCCCGGCGTTCCAGGTCTTGGCGTCGTTGACGTCGGTGATGTCGTCGTACTTGTCGAAGCGGCCGGCCAGGCTCGCCTTCAGCGTGTCCACGATGGGGATGCTGAACTCGACGCCGGCGGCGTAGCGGTCGCGCTCGCCGCCGCCGTTGGTTCCGGTCAGGTTGTACAGCTGCACCACGCCGGGCTGCACCCGCGGGTCGCTGTCCAGGTCGTAGCCCTGGCGGCTGGCCTCCAGCACGACCGCCATCCCCAGCGGCCCCGCCGGCAGCGGGAACAGGTCGCCGGTGAGCACGAAGCTGCCGGTGCTCACCCACGACCGGGCCTCGTAGCGGGCCAGGGTGGAAATCGAGGCATATTCGTCCGGCGTCAGCGGCCGCAGCCAGCGCTCCAGGTTCAGCTGGTGGATCGGCACGCCCTTGGACGTGGTGCCCAGTTGGGGGCCGAAGAAGAAATCGTTGACCAAGTTGCCGACCATGCGCCGGCGGGTGCGCTCGAAGTCGTACTCGGCGCGGCTCAGGGTGGCGTCCCAGTCGAAGCGTTCGGCCAGGCGCCCGCGCAGGCCGATGGCCAGGTCCACCGAACGCTCCTTGTAGTGCTGGTTCATCGCCGCCACGCCGCCCAGGTCCACCGGCGACAGATAACGGGCCGGCGCGATCACGCTGCCGAACTGCGGATCGTAGAAGTCACCACGGCGCCCCACGCCGTCGGTGTGCGGCCCGGTGATGCTCTCGAAGCCGCCCAGCGATTCGGCCCTGGAATCCCACACCTGCAGCGACGCCCAGCCCTGCAGCGCGCTGTTGAAATCGTAGGTGCCGAACACATAGGCGGCGGCCTCTTCCTTGCCCTTGCTCAGGTGCACGTAACGTTCGTCGTTCCAGCTGCCGCACGCATTGCCCAGCGTCTGTACGTTGCCACTGCTGATGCGGCGGTAGGTCCAGTCGAGGAACTCGCCGCCCCACTTCTGGCAGGTGCCGTCCGGCAGCGCGATCAGCGGGTTGCTGCTGCTGGTGCCACCGCGGCGGATGCGCAGCATGGACGTCGGCTCGGGGCCGATGCGCGGATCCGCCGCCGGGTTCCGGCGCAGGTCCCAATCGTCGCGCTGGAAGCCATAGAGCAGCTCCTGTTCGTAGTACTGCAATGCGTAGGTCACGCTCCAGTCGTCGCCGCTGCGACCACCGGCCCACTGCAGGTCGGCGCGATCGCGGCCGCCCATGGTGCTGGTACCGCCGCGCAGCTTGAAGACGTCGCCCTCGTAGCCCCGCTTGAGCACCACGTTGACCACGCCGGACACGGCATCGGCACCGTAGATGGCGGATGCGCCGCCGGCCAGCACCTCGATGCGCTCGACCGCGCCGGAGGGGATGTTGCCGAAGTTCTGGAAGTTGCTGCGGCCGCCGTAGGGAAACGGATAGTCGGCGGCACGACGGCCATCGATCAGCAACAGCGAACGCCCCGGCCCGAGACCGCGCAGGTTGAGCGGGTGCGCGTTGGCGGAAAAGCCCCCGGACAGCTCCGTCTCCACCGCGCCCTCCACCGCGCCGCCGGCCATGACCAGGGTTTCCAGCGCCTCGAACACGGTGGCGTGGCCTTCGTTCTCGATCTGCTGGGCGGAGATCACCATCACCGGCGAAGGGCCTTCCACCTCGGCGCGCTTGATCCGCGAACCGGTGACCTGCACCGCCGCCAGCTCCTGGGTGTCGGCGGGCTTGGCCGCCGCGGCCGGCGGCGACGGCCGCGGCGCCGCGGCGGGTGCCGGCGCGCGCGCGAGCGTGATCACGCCCCCGCGGGTGCTGCGGTGGACCAGCCCGGTCCCGGCCAGCAGCCGGTCCAGTGCCTGCTGCACGGTGTACTGGCCGCTCAGCGCCGGCGCGGTGTGGCCGCGGACCAGGTCCGGCGGCACCATGATCTGCACGCCGGCGGTTTCGGCCAGGCGGTTGAGCGCTTCGCCCAGCGGCTGGCTGGCGACGGCGAACTGGTGCGTGGCCGCCGGCTGCGCGAAGGAGGCCGGCGCCATGCCCAGCAGCGAGAGGCCCAGTGCCGTGGCCAGCGCGCTGGCGACGATGGTGCGGCCGGGGCGGTTCGACGCCCGTGCGGTATTTCTCATCTATGGTTTCCCCCAAGCGATGTCGGATGGCGGCCTGTGCCAGGCTCCCCTCTTCGCAGACGCAGCGCGATGCGCATACCTCACCCGGCCACCGCACGGTTGCGCGGGTGCCGCGCCAGCGCTTACCGTCGGCGGGTCATCCGCCCGGGGTTCCTTCGCGATGCCGCCGTTCACCGCAGACCAGGTACTGGCCATGCGCTGGGAGCCGGACCACGTCCGCCACTTCCGTCCCATGCTGCTGCGCTACTTCCGCCGCCATCTGCAGCACGATGCCGATGCCGAGGACCTGGCGCAGGAGGCGCTGATCCGCCTGGCGCGCTCGCCGACGCGGGTGGACAACGCCGAGGCCTACGTGCTGCGCATCGCCTCCAACCTGCTGCGCGACCGCTTCCGCCGCGACCGCAGCCACCACGCCGGGCAGCACGAGCCACTCGATGCCACCGTGCACGAGCTGCCCAGTGAGGAGCCGGCCGGGTATCACGTCTACGCAGGCAGGGAGCGGCTGCAGCAGTTCCTGTCGGCGCTGGACGAACTGCCACCGCGCTGCCGCGAGGTATTCCTGCTGCAGCGCTACGAAGGCATGACCTATGCCGCCATCGCGCTGCAACTGCAGGTGAGCGTGAGTGCGGTGGAAAAACACATGATGCGCGCACTGCTGCACCTGCAGTCGCGACTGGCGGACACATGAGCAGACCGGACACTTCCGCCCACGACGGCAGCAACCTCGTGGAGCAACAGGCAACCGCCTGGTTCGTCCGCATGCGTGCCGACGACGCCAGCGAGCGCGACCGCCAGGCCTGGCAGCAATGGCTGCACGCCGACCCGGTGCACCGCACCGCGTATGGCCGCATCGAGGCGTTGTGGTCGTCGCTGGGCGAGTTCGCCACCGCACCCGAGCTCGCGGTGCGGATGCCGCGCCCGCGCATGGCCGCGCGCCGCGCGCCGCGCCGGCGGCGCTGGCCGGTCGCCGCGGCGGCCGCGCTGGTGCTGGCCTGCGCCGCCGGCCTGGCGGCCCTGCTGCTGCCGCCGCGCGCTGTCGAAAGCAGCTACCGCACCGCCATCGGCGAGCGCCGTTCGCTGCAGCTCGAGGACGGCACCCGCGTGGACCTGGACGCGGACACGCGGGTGCAGGTGCGCTATGACCCGCGCGGTCGTTCGGTGCGGCTGGACGGTGGCCGCGCGTTTTTCCGCGTGGCACGCGACAGCGAACGCCCGTTCGTGGTGCAGACGGCCGCCGGCAGCGTGCGCGCACTGGGCACCCAGTTCGAGGTCTCGCGGCTCGGCGCGGCCGCCGACGTGACCCTGTACGAGGGCAGCGTCGAGTTGCGTGGAGGCGACGGCGCCGCGCACCCGGCCACGCGGCTGGGCGTGCTGGTCCCGGGACAGCGCGCGCGCATGGCCGCGCAGCGCCTGCAGGTGACAGACGCGGCGGTGGCGGCGGGCTCGGCGCCGGGCTGGCTGTCCGGGCGGCTGGTGTTCAACGACACGCCGCTGCCGGAAGCGGTGGCCGAGTTCGGCCGCTACAGCTTCAAACCGGTGCTGCTGGCCGATCCGGGACTGGCGTCCTACCGCGTCAGCGGGGTGTTCCGTGGCGAGGACGTGGAGGGTTTCATCCAGGCGCTGGGCGAGGTCTACGGCATCCCCGAGCACCACACCGCCGACGGCGCGCATGTGCTCGGCAAGGCCCGCTGAGCGGGCACCGGGCTACGGAATCACGCGCCGGGCGCGGGACGGCGCAGGATGAACTCGCGGTCGCGGGTGCGGCCGACCGGGAAGTCGTACTCGCCGACCTTGTCGAAGCCGTGGCGGGCGTAGAAGCGCTGCGCGCCGAAGTTCTCCGACCACACCCCGATCCACAGCGTGCGCGGGCCGGCGCCCAGCAGCCATTGCTCGGCCGCCGCGAACAGCTTGCCACCCCAGCCGCCGCCCTGGTGGCCGCGGAGCACGTACAGGCGTTTGAGCTCGCCGTCGCCGGGACGGGCGTCGGCATGTGGCAGGCCGCAGGGGCCGGCGAAGGCGAAGCCGACCGGTTCGCCGCCCACCTCCAGCAGCCAGGCGGCGTAATCGCCCGACTGCAGCTGGCGGCGCTGCAGCTCCGGCGGATAGGCGCTGGCCAGGTAATCGGCCAGGTCCTGCGGCGGGTACAGGTGGCCGAACGTCTCCACGAAGGTACGCTCGGCCAGCGCGCACAGCACGCCGGCGTCGTCGGGCGATGCGCGACGGATGATGCCGGCCATCGGCCACTCAGCCCTTGGCCGGCTGCGGACGCACCTGCACGTGCACTTCGGCCAGCTGCGCGTCGGCGATCGGCGACGGCGCGTCGGTCATCAGGCACTGCGCGCCGGTGGTCTTCGGGAACGGGATCACGTCGCGGATCGACTCGGTGCCGGCCATCAGCGCGGCGATGCGGTCGATGCCGAAAGCGATGCCACCGTGCGGCGGCGCGCCGTAATTCAGCGCGTCCAGCAGGAAGCCGAACTTGGCGCGGGCTTCCTCGGCGCCGATGCCGAGCAGTTCGAACACCGCGCTCTGCATCTCCGGGCGGTGGATGCGGATCGAACCGCCGCCGATCTCGTTGCCGTTGAGCACCATGTCGTAGCCGCGCGACACCGCGGTGCGCGCATTGGCGCGCAGGTCGGCGACGTCGTCCACCGCCGGCGCGGTGAAGGGGTGATGCAGGGCGACGTAGCGCTGCTCCTCGTCGTCCCACTCGAACATCGGGAAATCGGTGACCCACAGCGGGCGCCAGCCGTCGGCGACCCTGCCGAAGTCCTTGCCGGCCTTCAGCCGCAGCGCGCCCATGAAGTCGGACACCTTGTTGTAGCCACCGGCGCCGAAGAACACGATGTCGCCGTTGCCGGCGCCGACGTGCTTGAGCAGCGCGGCGAAGGCGTCATCGCTGAAGAACTTCTGGATCGGCGAGCTGATCTCGCCGTTGTCGGCGATCTTGATGTAGGCCAGGCCCTTGGCGCCGTACTTGGCGGCGTGCGCGGCGTACTCGTCGATCTGCTTGCGGCTCAGCGCTGCGCCGCCGGGGATGCGCAGCGCGGCCACGCGGCCGTCGGCGTCGTTGGCCGCGGCGGTGAACACCGCGAACCCGCTGTCCTTGACCAGCGCGGCCACGTCGACCAGTTCCAAGTCGATGCGCAGGTCCGGCTTGTCCGAGCCGTAGCGGCGCATCGCCTCGGCCCAGGTCATGCGCGGGAACTGCGCGTCGAGCTCGACGTCGACCACTTCCTTGAAGATCGAACGGATCATGTCCTCGACGAAGTCCTGCACGTCGCGCTCGCGCACGAAGGCGAACTCCATGTCCAGCTGGGTGAATTCCAGCTGGCGGTCGGCGCGCAGCGCCTCGTCGCGGAAGCAGCGCGCGATCTGGTAGTAGCGGTCGAAGCCGGCCACCATCAGGATCTGCTTGAACAGCTGCGGGCTCTGCGGCAGCGCGTAGAACTCGCCCGGGTGCATGCGTGCCGGCACCAGGAAGTCGCGCGCGCCTTCCGGGGTGGCCTTGGTCAGGATCGGGGTCTCGATGTCCTGGAAGCCGCGCGCGTCCAGGTGCCGGCGCAGCGCCTGCACCAGCTTGATGCGGGTGCGCTGCATGCGCTGCATCTCCGGACGGCGCAGATCCAGGTAGCGGTACTTCAGGCGGGTGTCCTCGCCCGGGTTCTCGTGGGCGTGGAACGGCAGCGGCGCGGCCTTGTTGAGCACGGTGATGCGGCTGGCGATCACTTCCACCCTGCCGGTGCGCATCTTGTCGTTGACCGCGTGGCGGGCACGCACGACGCCTTCGACCTGCAGCACGTCCTCGTAGCCCAGCGACGCGGCCACCGCGAACACCTCGGCGTTGTCGATCTCCACCGTCACCTGCACGATGCCCTCGTGGTCGCGCAGATCGATGAAGCACACGCCGCCCTGGTTGCGGGCAACGTCGGTCCAGCCGGCAAGGGTCACGGTTTGGCCGATCAGGGTCTCGTCGACCAGGCCGCAGAAGTGGGTACGCATGGAAAGCTCCGCAGGGGAATACCGGCGCGGGAGGGTGCCGGCGAGCCGGCTATTTTGCGGCCGGCCGGCGAGCGGAGCAAATCCGCGCCGCAGTCACGCCCGCTTAAGCCAGACTCTTCCTATAGTTTCGCCCATCCAAACCTGAACAGGGACGCCGCCATGAACCGCCCGCTGCTGCTCGCCGGACTCACCGCCCTCCTGCCGGCTGCCCTGCTCGCCCCCGGCGCCGCCGCGCAATCGCCCTATGGCAACGGCCCGGGCACCGTGGCGGCGGTGCGCTGCGAGAGCATCAACAACCGCCAGCAGGTCTGCAATACCGGCTGGCGCGACGCCATCATCGTGCGCCAGCTGTCCAGCACCCGCTGCATCGAGGGACAGAACTGGGGCAGCCGCGACGGCACGGTGTGGGTCGGCAACGGCTGCCGCGCCGACTTCGGCCCGGGCCGCGGTGGCTGGAGCAACGGCGGCGGCAACGGCAACTGGGGCGGCAACGGCGACACCATCCGCTGCGAGAGCAACGACAACCGCCAGCGGGTGTGCAACACCGGCTGGCGCGGCGCGGTGCTGGTGCGCCAGCTGTCCAATACCCAGTGCGTGGAAGGCCGCAACTGGGGCAGCGGCAACGGCAGCGTGTGGGTCGACAATGGCTGCCGCGCCGAGTTCGCCGAAGGCCGTGGCGGCAACTGGGGCGGCGGCTGGGGCGGTGGCAATGCCGGCAACGGCCAGACCATCCGCTGCGAGAGCAATGACAACCGCCAGCGGGTGTGCAACACCGGCTGGCGCGGCGCGGTGCTGGTGCGCCAGCTGTCCAATACCCAGTGCGTGGAAGGCCGCAACTGGGGCAGCGGCAACGGCAGCGTGTGGGTCGACAATGGCTGCCGCGCCGAGTTCGCCGAAGGCCGTGGCGGCAACTGGGGCGGCGGCTGGGGCGGTGGCAATGCCGGCAACGGCCAGACCATCCGCTGCGAGAGCAACGACAACCGCCAGCGCGTGTGCCGCACCGACTGGCGCCGCGCCACGCTGGTGCGGCAGTTGTCCAAGTCGCAGTGCATCGAAGGCCACAGCTGGGGCAGCAGCAATGGCGCGGTGTGGGTCAGCGACGGCTGCCGCGCCGAGTTCGCCGAGGGCCGCGGTGGCGGCTGGGGCGGTGACAACGGTGGCAACTGGGGCGGTTCCAACTACAGCATCGAGTGCAGCAGCGAGGACAACCGCATGCGTTCCTGCGCCTGGGAGCGTCGCCAGGGCCGCCCGGTACTGATCCAGCAGCTGTCCCGGACCCAGTGCGTGGAGGGCCGCAACTGGGGCTACAACGGCAACAGCGTATGGGTGAACGGCGGCTGCCGCGCGCGCTTCGGCGCACGCTGAGGGCCGCCATCGGATCGGAACGAAGGGCGCCGGTCAGGCGCCCTTTTCCGTGGCGGCGGCCGCGGCGCCCCACGGTGGCGGCGGCGCCGGCAGCGGCCGGGTGAGGTCGAACTCGACCTGGAACAGGCGCCCGTCCGGCCGCGAAAGTTCATACAGGAAGCGCCGCCCCGGCTCGATTTCCATCGCCCAGGTGTTGCGCAGCGACCCGGCCAGGCCCTCGCGCCCGAACATCGCCACGGACGCGGCGTCCACCGGGAACGCCTGCCGCCGTGCGGTACCCGGCTCACGGGTATCGCCGCCGTAGAGGGTGACCTTGTCCGGGCTGCCATCGGCATGGCGGTGGTCGTGCTTGAGCCGCAGGCGATCGCCGACGCGGGTCAGCACCCAGGTCCGCGACCGGTCCTCGCCGACGTGGAACGGCACCCGCAGCTCCTGCGCCGGCGCGTCGCACCCGCGCACGTGCATCACCAGGGCCTGGCCTTCGAAGGGATCGGGCGTGGCGCTTGCCGGCCGGTTGGCCACCACGCGGCCGGCGAACGCCTGCCCGCAATGCTGCGCCAGGGCAGCCAGGAACCCGGCGGCGCCGGTGTCGGCGGCGGGCGCGGTCGGCGCCGCCATCGACGCGACCGGGACGAGCAACAGCGGCAGCAGACCTGCAGGAAAAGAGCGCTTCATGCCCCGACCCTAGCCGTTGCCTCCGGCGGCGGCAAGCCGTGGCGGCCGCCCGGCGCGGCGGCGGGGCACGCGGCAACGTTCGGGCGGCGGCGATCCGCGGGCCTTCACCGGCCTGATGACGCCCCGCTTGCGCACCATCGTCGCCGGATTCCGCGGCACCCGGGCAACCGCGTCGGCGCGTTGCCCGGACCCGACCTCTCACCCCTTCGGGTCGGGCGTACCTTCCTGTGCATGGTGTTGCCTTCGCGGGAACGGCAACCGCGGCGGGCGGGATCAGCGTCCTTCCCCGGCCTGCGGGGAACGACCATGAAACCTCACGCCTGGCCGGAGGGCGGCCGCGCGCCGTCGATCAGCACCGGCCGGTCGGCGCCTGCCGGCGGCGGCGCGGGCGGCTGCACCGCCACGTCCGCATCGTGCGCGATGTCCTTGCCCAGCGGATCAACGCTCAGCGGCGCGCGCAGCACCAGCGACGGCAGCAGCGTGTTCAACGCCGCATACAGCAGCAGCGCGCCGTACAGCACCGCCGGGGCGTCGAAGCGTTCGCGCATGATGCCGGCCAGCACCAGGGTGAAGATCAGGGTCGGCGACAACGCCAGCGACACCCGCAGGCTGGACATGAAGCTCTCGCCGAACAGCACCCGCCGCTGCAGCCAGACCACCGCGATGCGCAGCGGCAGCACCACCAGGGTGATCACCACGCCCAGCCCCAGCGCCTCGAAGCTGAGCGCGTCGCCGGGCACCTTGGTGCCGGCATTGAAGAAGTAGAACGGGACGAAGAACGAGGCGAACAGGCGCAGCGCGTGCAGGTTCTCGTGCGAGGCCAGCAGCGGCATGCGCTGCTGCAGCAGGCGCGCGACCAGCCCGGCGATGAAGGCGCCCACCAGGTAGTACACGCCCAGCGAATAGGTGATGTAGGCCGCGAGCAGGCCGACCATCACCAGCAGCGAGAACTCCGAGCCCGGCGCATGCGGCGCCACCCAGCGGCCGAGGCCGACGAACAGCAGCGGCAGGCCGACCATCATCGCCAGCAGCACCAGGCTGGACAGCGCCATGTGCGCGGGATCGCCGGCCTGCAGCACCACGAACAGCGCCGCCAGTGCCAGCAGTTCGCCGGCGATGGCCTTGCTGCTCACCCAGAACCGTTCCGCCTCGTCCAGCCCCAGGCGCGCGAGCGAATCCATGATGAAGCCGGTCGATGGGGTCAGCAGCGCCAGCGCCAGCAACCCCGCCGCCTGCCACTGCAGGCCGCCGTAGCGCCAGCCCAGCCAGGCCACCCCGGCCAGGGTCAGGCTGCGGATCAGCAGGTGTACCAGCAATGGCCACATGCCGCGCCGCAGGTCCTTCAGGTCCACCTCGAGGCCGGCGAACAGGAACAGCGAGGAGATGCCCAGCGTGGCCAGCAGCCCCACCACCGGGTCGTGCGCGCCATCGCCCAGCCACAGCATCACGCCGATGCCGAACACCAGGCAGGTCAGCGGCGCCGGTACGCAGAAGCGCTGCAGTGCGCGCGGAATCACCAGCAGCGCGAAGATCAACAACAGGTAGACCAGCTCGCGGCTCATGCGCCCGGTTTCCTTTCCCCAACTGGCGCACAGGGTACACGCGGCGCCGCCGCCGGCACACCGCCACGGCTCATCCCAGGTACGTGGCCGCCTGTTCGCCGACCCGGCGCAGGATGGCGTCGCGCCCCGCGTCGTCGAGCACGGAACCCTGCAGGAAAACGGCCAGCACCCAGGGGCTACCGCCACGCCGCGGCCACAGCACGGCGATGTCGTTGCTGGTGTCGCGGCCGTTGCTGCCGGTCTTGTCGCCCACCCGCCAGCCCGCCGGCAGCCCCGCGCGCAGGCGCGCGTCGCCGGTCTGGTTGTCGATCAGCCAATCGGCCAGTTGCTGGCGCGACGCCGCGTCCAGCGCGTGCCCGAATACGAAACGCTGCAGGTTGCCGGCCATGGCCGCCGGACTGGTGGTGTCGCGCGGGTCGTCGGGAGCGAAGCGGTTGGCGTCGGGCTCGTAGCGTGCGGCGACGGTCACCGCGTCGCCCTGCGCGCGCAGGAACGCGGTCAACCCGGCCGGTCCGTCGACCAGCGGCAACAGCAGGTTGGCGGCGGCGTTGTCGCTGGTGGTCAGCGTCGCCCGGCACAGGTCGCGCACGCCCAGGTCCTTGTCGACATGGCGCGCGCTTACCGGCGAATGGGCGATCAGGTCCGAGGCCCGCACCGCTACCCGCCGGTCCAGCGACAGCCGGCCCTGCGCGGCCCGGTGCAGGACCGCGGCGACCAGCAGGAACTTGAAGGTGCTGCACATCGGGAAACGCTCGTCCATGCGCTGGCCGAAGCGGGCCCCGCTGGCCGGATGCCACAGGCACACGCCCAGGCGCCCGCCGCTTTCGGCCTCCAGTGCGTCGAAGCCGGGCGTCGCGGGGCTGCGCGCCACTGCCCTGGCGGTGCGTGCCAGTACGGGGCCGGCGACGATCCCGGCAAGGGCGGCGCCGGCGAGGGCGATGAACGGGCGGCGGGCGATCATGCGGTGCTCCCTGCGGGGTGGCCGCGATTATGGAAAGCCGCGCGTGTCGCCCACCAGCACGAAAAACCATCGGCAGCCATCAGGTTTATTTGTGGCGACGCCAGAAATTCCGGCCTTCCGTGCGGGAATAATGGGGCCACCCATCACCCACTTTCATGGCTCAGGCATGATCCGCCCCCAGCTGCCGCTCAACGCCCTGCGCGCCTTCGAGGCGGCCGCGCGCCACCTCAACTTCACCCGCGCGGCGCTGGAGCTGTGCGTCAGCCAGGCCGCGCTGAGCCACCAGATCCGCACCCTGGAAGACCGCCTGCAGGTCACGCTGTTCCACCGGTTGCCACGCGGGGTGGCGCTCACCGACGAGGGCGCGGCGCTGCAGCCGGTGCTCACCGAGGCGTTCGACCGCATCGCCATCGCCCTGGACCGCTTCGCCGGCGGCCGTTTCCGCGAAGTGCTCACGGTGGGCGTGGTCGGCACCTTCGCCACCGGCTGGCTGCTGCCGCGGCTGGGCGATTTCGAGGCCGCGCACCCGGATATCGAACTGCGCCTGCAGACCCACAACAACCGCATCGACCTGGCCGGCGAAGGGCTGGACCTGGCGATCCGCTTCGGCAACGGCGACTGGCAGGGCCAGGCCTGCACGCCGATCCTCGATGCGCCGTTCGCGCCGGTCTGCGCGCCCACGCTGGCGCGGCGCCTGCGACAGCCGCGCGACCTGGCGGGGGCGCCGTTGCTGCGCTCCTACCGCAACGACGAATGGCCGTGCTGGCTGCAGGCCGCGGGGGTGGCCGGGGTGGAAGCGCGCGGGCCGGTGTTCGATTCCTCGCTGGCCCTGGCCAGCGCCGCCGCGGCGGGCGCCGGGGTGGCGCTGCTGCCGCTGCGCATGTTCGAACAGGACCTGGCCGACGGGCGCCTGCAGCAGCCCTTCGCGCAGACCCTGTCGCTGGGCCGCTACTGGCTCACGCGGCTGCGCTCGCGCGAAGAACGCGAGCCACTGCGGCGCTTCCGCCAGTGGCTGCAGGCGCAGGGCCAGGCATAGCGGCCGACCCGGTGGCCGACCGCGGCGCCTAGTCGAGCAGTTCCATCCACGCCGCTTCGGCCTGCTCCAGCTGCTGCGCGAGCACCTCGCGCTCGCTGCCGAGCCGGCCCATCTTCGCCGCATCGGCGTAGTTGCCCGGGTCGGCCAGCTGGCGGTCGATATCGGCCAGCGCCGCGCCCAGCTGCTCGACCTTCTTCTCGGCCGCCTCCAGCTTGTGCGGGTTGACCGGCTTCTTCGCCGGCACCGGCGGCGCGGCCGCCGGCGCAGGCGCCGGTTCGGCCGGCTTTGCGCCCTTGTCGGCGCGGTCGGCCTTGCTGCGCGCGCCCTGCGCGCTGGCGCGGGTGCGCAGCCACGCGGCGTACTCGTCGAGGTCGCCGGCGAACGGCTCGACCACGCCGTCGGCCACGCGCCAGAAGGTGTCGCAGACCAGGCCGATCAGGTGGCGGTCGTGCGAGACCATGACGATGGCGCCCTCGAACACGCTCAAGGCCTCGGCCAGCGCCTCGCGCATTTCAAGATCGAGGTGGTTGGTCGGTTCGTCGAGCAGCAGCACGTTGGGCTGCTGCCAGGCGATCAGCGCCAGCGCCAGGCGCGCGCGCTCGCCGCCGGAGAAACCGTCCACCGGCTCGAACGCGCGGTCGCCGGGGAAGTTCCACTTGCCTAGGAAGTCGCGGAAGTTCTGGTTGACGCCGTCCGGGTCGATCTCGCGGAAGTGGTCCATCGGCGTGGCGCCCTCGCGCAGCGACTCCACCGTGTGCTGGGCGAAGTAGCCGATCTTCATGTCCGGGTGTGCGCTGCGCTCGCCGGCCAGCGGCGGCAGGTCGCCCACCAGGGTCTTGACCAGGGTGGTCTTGCCGGCGCCGTTCGGGCCGAGCAGGCCCACGCGCTGGCCCGCCTCCAGGCCGAAGCCGACATCCTTCAGGATCACCGCGTCCTGGCCGTAGCCGGCCGCGACGTGGTTCAGGCGGATCAGCGAGAACGGCAGCTTGGCCGGCTCGGAGAACTCGATGCGGAATTCGCGTTCGGCGCGCACCGCCTCGGTACCGGTCATCTTGGCCAGGCGCTTCATGCGGCTCTGCGCCTGGGTGGCCTTGCTGGCCTGCGCCTTGAAGCGGTCGATGAAGCTCTGCAGGTGGGCGCGCTCGGCCTGTTCCTTTTCGTGCGCGATCTGCTGCTGGCGCAGGTGCTCGGCGCGCTGGCGCTCGAAATCGGTGTAACCGCCGGTGTACAGCCGCGCGCTGCCGCCGTGCAGGTGCAGGGTGTGGGTGGCGACGTTGTCGAGGAATTCGCGGTCGTGCGAGATCAGCAGCAGCGTGCCGGGGTACTTGAGCAGCCACTGTTCCAGCCAGTACACCGCGTCCAGGTCGAGGTGGTTGGTGGGTTCGTCGAGCAGCAGCAGGTCGCTGGGCATCATCAGCGCGCGCGCCAGGTTCAGGCGCGCGCGCCAGCCGCCGGAGAACGCCGCCACCGGGCGGGCGTGGGTCTCGGCCGGGAAGCCCAGGCCGTGCAGCAGCCTGCCGGCGCGCGCCTCGGCGTCGTACGCGCCCAGCTCGGCCATCTTCTGGTGCGCGTCGGCGACCGCTTCCCAGTCCTCGCGCGCGGTCGCCGCGGCTTCCTCGGCCAGCACCGCGGCCACCACGTCGTCGCCGCCGAGCACGAAGTCGATGGCGCGGTCGGGCAGCGCCGGGGTTTCCTGGGCCACGTCGGCGATGCGGATCTTGCCCGGCAGCGACACGTCCCCCTTGTCGGCTTCCAGCTCGCCGCGCACCGCGGCGAACAGGCTGGACTTGCCGGCGCCGTTGCGCCCCACCACGCCCACGCGGTAGCCGGCATGCAGGGTGAGGTCGACGTTGGACAACAGCAGGCGCTCGCCCCGGCGCAGGGCGAAATTACGAAGGGAAATCATGAGGGGGTCCGTTATAACGAAACGGAATGTGCACCTAAGCAACATTCCTGCGACGCAATTCTAGCGTTAACGAATACTTGACTGACGCTTCCCGCGCACGGATCACCCCGCGGGTCGCCCTCCCCCGCCACCGCCCGCGCCGCGCATTCCGGTCGAAATGCTTTCAAAAGCAACGATATAGGCAGGCGCCGCGGCATTTGACACAACGTAAAAATTCCATTAATCCATGATGGCGCACCGCACCACTCCCACCGTGACGGACCTTCCGTCGCCGCAGGTGCCGCCCCTTCATACCGGAGCTGCAAACAGATGAACCGCAAGTCCAGTACGCTCGCCGTTGCCGTCGCCATCGCCCTCGGCCTCCCGGTTGCCCCCGCCTTCGCCCAGTCCGGCGCGCAGACGCTCGACACCGTGATCGTCACCGGTACCCGCGTGGCCGACCGCACCGTGGCCGAATCGCAGTCGCCGATCGACATCATCACCCCCGAGGTCCTGCAGGCCACCGGCTCGACCGAGCTGGCCACCGCGCTGTCGCGCGCCCTGCCCTCGCTCAACTTCCCGCGCCCGGCGCTGACCGACGGCACCAGCGGGGTGCGTCCGGCGCAGCTGCGCGGGCTGTCGCCGGACCAGGTGCTGATCCTGATCAACGGCAAGCGCCGGCATCTGTCCGGCCAGCTCAACGTCAACGGCAGCATGGGCCGCGGCTCCTCGGCCGTGGACCTGAACACCATTCCGGTGGCGGCGATCGAGCGCGTGGAAGTGCTGCGCGACGGCGCCTCGGCCCAGTACGGCTCGGACGCCATCGCCGGGGTGGTCAACATCGTGCTCAAGGGCGCCGGCAAGGGCGGCAGCCTGGCGCTGGACCTGGGCCAGTACTCGGCCGGCGACGGCAAGCAGTACCAGCTCTCCGGCGACACCGGCGTCAGCTTCGCCGACGGCCGCGGCACGGTGCATTTCGCCGGCCAGCTCTCGCACCAGGACCGCACCAACCGCGCCGGCCCGTTCAACGCCTACGGCCTGCCGGGCAACCCGACGCCGAACACCGGCAACTACCCGGGCGTGGGCGTGAAGGCGTTCGTGGTTGGCGACCCGGAAGTGGACACCCGCGCCGTGTCGGCCAATGCCGGCTTCGATTTCAGCGACAGCCTGCATGGCTACGCCACGGCCATCGCCAGCAACCGCGACATCACCTCGTTCGCGTTCTACCGCTCGCGCAACCACAACGCCGCGACCAAGCTGCTCTACCCGGACGGCTTCGTCCCGGAGATCAACCAGTACCTCAAGGACCGTTCGCTGGTCGCCGGCCTGAAGGGCAGCAGCGAAGGCGGGCTCAACTGGGACGTGAGCTACAACTACGGCTACAGCCGCATCGATTTCGCCACCGACAACACGATGAACTACGCGCTGGGCGCCACCAGCCCCACCCGCTTCCGTGACGGCGCGCTGGAATACACCCACAACATCGTCAATGCCGATTTCTCGCAGGCGCTGGACTGGGGCCTGGCCTACCCGGTGACGCTGTCCTTCGGCGCCGAGTACCGCCAGGAGAAGT
This sequence comes from Stenotrophomonas sp. Steno-Z10-HUANG, assembly GCF_056393075.1. NCBI lineage: Bacteria > Pseudomonadati > Pseudomonadota > Gammaproteobacteria > Lysobacterales > Lysobacteraceae > Stenotrophomonas > Stenotrophomonas sp. Steno-Z10-HUANG. The sequence continues at coordinate 70,370 of NZ_JBWJPA010000004.1, read as the reverse complement.
GGAACCAGTCGCCGGGCGAACCGAACTCCTATTTCGGCAGCGGCGCGCAGGGTTTCGGCGGCTTCACCCCGATCAACGCGGTGCACGCCGACCGCCACAACTACGCGCTGTACGCCGGCCTCGAAGCCGACCTGACCGACAGGCTGTCGGCCGGCGCCACCGTGCGCTACGAGGACTACTCGGATTTCGGCAGCAAGACCTCGGGCAAGCTGTCGGCCCGCTATGCGTTCAGCGACACCGTGGCGCTGCGCGCCACCGTTTCCAACGGCTTCCGCGCACCGTCGCTGGCGCAGCAGAGCTACCAGGTCATCACCAGCAACTACTCCAACGGCGTGTTCGTCGAGTCGGGCACCTTCCCGGCCACCAGCGTCGTGGCGCAGGCGCTGGGTTCCAGGCCGCTGCAGGCGGAAACCTCCACCTCCTACAGCCTGGGCCTGGTGCTGCAGCCGGCCGAGCGCCTGTACCTGACCGTCGATGCGTTCCAGATCGACATCGACGACCGCATCCTGCTGTCGTCCACCATCAACACCAACCCGGCGACCAACGCCCTGCTGACCTCGCTGGGGATCAACAACGTCACCGCCTTCCGCTACTTCAACAACGCCGCCAATACCCGCACCCGCGGCGTGGACGTGGTCGGCAGCTACAACATCCCGCTGGCCGCCAGCGCCCTGGACCTGACCGCCAGCTACAGCTACAACACCACCGAGGTGAAGCGGCTGGCGCCGTCGCCGGCCGTGCTGACCGGGCTGGGCCTGACCACGCCGCTGGTGGGCCGCGACGAGATCGGCCGGCTGGAGGACGCCTTCCCGCGTGACAAGGCCATCGTCGGCGGCACCTGGAGCGCGGACCGCTGGAGCGTGGGCCTCAACGCCACCCGCTATGGCCGCTTCACCGTGCGCCAGACCAACCCGGCGTTCGACCAGAGCTACGACCCGCAGTGGGTGCTGGAAGTGTCGGCCAGCTTCAAGCCGAGCGCGCAGTGGACGCTGACCGTGGGTGCGGACAACGTGCTCGATTCGCATCCGGACAAGGTCAACCCCGCGTTCACCAGCGTCAACGCCTGGGGCCAGATGCCGTACAGCAACTACGCGCCGGCCGGCTTCAACGGCGCCTATGTCTACGGCCGCATCGGCTACAAGTGGTAAGCGGCGCGCGCGCCTGAGGCGTCGGCAAATGCCCCGGGAAACCGGGGCATTTGCTTTTCCGCGCGCGACACCGTGTTTTCCGCGCGGTTTCCTTGTCTACGCCGGAGGCACCCGTAGAATCCTCCCATCCCCCCTGCCTGCGAGTTCCGATGCACCATGACACCGCCCTGATCAACATGATCGCCATCGGCCTGGGCCTGGCCTTCGTGCTTGGCGCCCTGGCCAACCGGCTGCGGCTGTCGCCGCTGGTGGGCTATCTGGTCGCGGGGGTGGTGGTCGGGCCGTTCACGCCGGGCTTCGTCGCCGACCAGGCGCTGGCCAACCAGCTGGCCGAGATCGGGGTGATGCTGCTGATGTTCGGCGTCGGCCTGCATTTCTCGCTCAAGGACCTGATGGCGGTGAAGGCCATCGCCATTCCCGGCGCCATCGGCCAGATCGCGGTGGCCACGGTACTCGGCTGGGGCGTGGCCACGCTGATGGGCTGGCCGCCGCTGCACGGGGTGATCTTCGGCTTCTCGCTGGCCACCGCCTCGACCGTGGTGCTGCTGCGGGCCATGGAGGAACGCCGCCTGCTGGAGACCACCCGGGGCAAGATCGCGGTGGGCTGGCTGATCGTCGAGGACCTGGCCTGCGTGCTGGCGCTGGTGATGATGCCGGTGATCGCCGGGGTGTTCGGCCCCGAGGCGCAGGGCCGCAGCCACAGCCTCGGCAGCGTGCTGGCGTCGATCGGCTGGACCTTCGTGCAGTTGGGCCTGTTCGTGGCGGTGATGCTGCTGGTCGGGCGCCGGGTGATCCCGTGGATCCTGGAGCGCATCGCCGGTACCGGTTCGCGCGAACTGTTCACCCTGGCGGTGCTGGCCATCGCGCTGGGCGTGGCATTCGGCGCGGCCGCGCTGTTCGGCGTGTCGTTCGCGCTGGGCGCGTTCTTCGCCGGCATGATGCTCAACGAGTCCGAGCTGAGCCACAAGGCGGCGCACGATTCACTGCCGCTGCGCGATGCGTTCGCGGTGCTGTTCTTCGTCTCGGTGGGCATGCTGTTCGACCCGATGATCGTGGTCGAGCACCCGTGGCAGGTGCTGGCCACGGTGGCGATCATCATGTTCGGCAAGTCGGCCGCGGCGTTCTTCATCGTGCGCGCGTTCGGCCATTCCAAGGCCACCGCGCTGACCATTTCCGCGTCGCTGGCACAGATCGGCGAGTTCGCCTTCATCATCGCCGGGCTTGGCGTGGCGCTGAAGATCCTGCCCGGCACCGGGCAGTCGCTGGTGCTGGCCGGCGCGCTGGTGTCGATCATGCTCAACCCGCTGGTGTTCGGCCTGCTCGACCGCTGGCAGGCGCGGCACAAGGAAGCCCTGCCGGTGCCGGAAGCACCGGACATCCCCCCCGGGCCGTCGCTGGACCTGCACGACCACGCCATCGTCATCGGCTATGGCCGCGTCGGCAGCACCCTGGCGCAGGTCCTGCGCGACCGCGGCGTGCCGGTGCTGGTGATTGACGACAACCGCGACCATGTCGAGCGCGCGCACGCCGCCGGCATTCCCGGCATCCGCGGCAGCGCCGCCGCCGACCTGGTGCTGGCCGAAGCCCATCCGGAACGCGCCAGCATCGCCATCCTCGCCATCCCGCAGCCGCTGGAGGCCGGCGAAGCGCTGGCCAAGCTGCGCGCGATCAACCCCAACCTGACCCTGCTGGCGCGCGCGCACAGCGATGCCGAGGTCAAGCACCTGCTCGAGCACGGCGCCGACGGCACGGTGCTGGCCGAGCGCGAGCTGGCGCACTCGCTGGCGGAAATGGTCATGGCCACGCCGCCGTACCGGGCGCTGCGCGTGGGCGCCACCGCCCACTGACGCCCCCGCGCCGCCGGGAGCGCTCAGGCCGTGCCAGCGACGGCGCCGGGAAGGCGCGCCAGGTAATCGCCCAGCCGTTCGATCGCCTGGCGCACCTTGGCCGGCTGGGTCTGCCGGTGCGGGGTCACCGCCCACACCGGCAGCGCCGGGATGTCCCAGTCGGGCAGCAGCCGCAGCAGCCGGCCGTCGGCCAGCAGCGGCATGACGTCCAGGCTGGTCAGCACCGCCACGCCCAGTCCGGACACGCACAGTTGGCGCACCGCCGGCTGGTTGTGGCTGACCAGGCGCGGATGCGCCGGCACCTGCCGCTCCTGGCCGGAGGCACGGTGCCGCCACGCCAGCCCAGGCACCTGGGCCAGGCCCAGCCATTCGCTGGCCGGTACCTGCAGCGGGTCGGCCGGCGGGCCATGCCGCCGCAACCAGTCCGGTGCGGCGCAGGCCCAGCGCTGCAGGGTCCCCAGCGGCTGCGCCATCCAGTCGCTGTCCGGCAACCGGCCGAAGCGCAGCGCCAGGTCGATGCGGGCCTGCACCAGGTCGGTCCAGCCATCCTCGAAATGCAGGTGCAGCCGCAGCTGCGGGTGGTCGCGCAGCCACGCCCCCAGTGCCGGCCCGACATGGTCGGCCATGCCCAGCGGCGCGGACAGGCGCAGTTCGCCGCTGGGCGCATGGCGCGCCGCCGACAGCTCGGCCGCGGCCTCGCCGGCGGCATCCAGCAGGCGCGCGCAGGCCGCGTAGTAGCGGCCGCCGACGTCGGTCAGCGACAGCTGCCGGGTCGAACGGTGCAGCAGCGCCACGCCGGCCTCCTGTTCGAGCGCGCGCACCTGCTGGCTGATCGCCGACGTACTCATGCCCAGCGCCCGCGCCGCGGCGCTCATCGAGCCGTGCCGGACCACCTGCGCGAACAGCGCCATGCGCCTGAGATTCTCCACTGCCCCTCCTGCCGCCGCGCCATCGTGAAGCGCGGCTTCAAGGTGATTGTGGGCCCCGGGGACTGCCGCCGCCACCACGCCGGGAGGACACTGTGGGCCTGCCATCCACACGAGGAATCGCCATGAACGTCGCCCTGATCGGTGCCACCGGCTTCGTCGGCCGCGCCCTGCTCGAGGAACTGCTGGCGCGTGGCCACGCGGTCACCGCGCTGGCCCGCCACCCGGAAAAACTCGCCGCGCGCGACCACCTGCGCGTGGTCCGTGCCGACGTGCAGGACCCCGCGCAGGTTCAGGCCGCGGTGGCCGGCAGCGACGCGGTGCTCAGCGCCTACAACGCCGGCTGGGACAACCCGGACATCTACCACGACTTCATGCAGGGCTCGCGCGCGATCGTCGCCGGCACCAAGGCCGCCGGGGTCAAGCGCTACCTGGTGGTGGGCGGCGCCGGCAGCCTGTACACCGCCGACGGCGTTCAGCTGGTGGACACGCCGGATTTCCCGCCGGCGTTCCATGATGGCGCCCGCGCCGCGCGCGACGCGCTGGAGGACCTGAAGGGCGAATCCGCACTGGACTGGACCTTCCTCAGCCCGCCGGTGGGCTTCCACGCCGGTGGCCCGACCGCGCGCACCGGCCGCTACCGCACCGGCAGCGACACCCCGCTGATGGCCGCCGACGGCCCCGGCACCATCAGCCCGGCCGACCTGGCCGTGGCCGTGGTCGACGAACTGGAGCAGCCGCGGCACCTGCGCCAGCGCTTCACCATCGCCTGGTAAGGCCGCCCGCGCGATGCACGGCGGCGCGGCAACGCCGCCGGTGGGCCCGGCGCGCTTCGGCACCGCCGGAGCCCGCGCGGATCACCGCGCTCAGGCCTGCGCCAGCGCCTGTTCCAGGTCGGCCAGCAGGTCGTCGATGTGCTCGATGCCGACCGACAGCCGCACCGTGTCCAGCGTCACCCCGGCCTTTTCCAGCTCGGCCGCGTCGAGCTGGCGGTGGGTGGTGGAGGCCGGGTGCGTGGCCAGCGACTTGGCGTCGCCCAGGTTGACCAGCCGGGTGAACAGCTGCAGCGCGTCGAGGAACCGCGCGCCGGCCTCGCGGCCGCCCGGCAGGCCGAAGGTCAGCACCCCCGAGCCGTGCCCGCGCAGGTACTTGCGCACCAGCGCGTGCTCGGGGTGGTCGGGCAGCGCCGCGTAGTTCACCCACGCCACCTTCGGGTGCCGCTGCAGGAAGGCCGCGACCGCCAGCGTGTTGCTGTTGATCCGGTCCATGCGCAGCGCCAGGGTCTCGATGCCCTGCAGGATCTGGAAGGCGTTGAACGGCGAGATCGCCGCGCCGGTGTTGCGCAGCGGCACCACGCGCGCGCGGCCGATGTAGGCGGCCGGCCCCAGCGCCTCGGTGTAGACCACGCCGTGATAGCTCACGTCCGGCGTGTTCAGGCGCGGGAACCGCTGCCGGTGCTCGGCCCAGGGAAAACGCCCCGAATCGACGATCGCCCCGCCCAGGCTGGTGCCATGCCCACCCAGGTACTTGGTCAGCGAATGCACCACGATGTCGGCGCCGAAATCGAACGGGCGCAGCAGGTACGGCGTGGCCACGGTGTTGTCGACGATCAGCGGCACGCCGTGCGCATGCGCGATCGCGGCGATGGCCTCGATGTCGGTGATGTTGCCGCGCGGGTTGCCGATGGACTCGACGAACACCGCCTTGGTCCGCTCATCGATCAGCGCCGCGAACGCCTGCGGATCGCGGTAGTCGGCGAAACGGGTCTGGATGCCGAACTGCGGCAGCGTGTGCGCGAACAGGTTGTAGGTACCGCCATACAGCGCGCTGGAGGCCAGGATGTTGTCGCCGGCCTCGGCGATGGTCTGGATCGCGTAGGTGATGGCCGCCTGCCCGGACGCCAGTGCCAGCGCGCCGACGCCGCCTTCGAGCGCGGCGATGCGCTGCTCCAGCACGTCGGTGGTGGGGTTCATGATCCGGGTGTAGATGTTGCCCTGCACCTTGAGGTCGAACAGGTCGGCACCGTGCTGGGTGTCGTCGAAGGCATAGGCCACGGTCTGGTAGATCGGCACCGCCACCGCGCGGGTGGTCGGGTCGGGACGGTAGCCGCCGTGCACGGCGATGGTTTCGGGCTTCCAGTTCGGCGCGGACATCACAGGCTCGATGCAGGGGTGGCCCATGACCATAGCCGAGCCGCTGCCGGCCATGGCCGCTGGTTGCAACGGTTACTGCTGATCCGTGGTGATCAGCCGATAACCCGGATGCATGAGCAGGTATCCCGTGGCGCGCGCCGGCGCCCGGCCAACGCCGGTTTTACCCCGTCGCCCCCCATGTCGCACACTGCGGCCTCACGCTACGCGGGAGTCTGCCATGCGCCCCATGTCCGTTCCGATGCCGCTGCGCGCGGTCCATGCCATTGGCCTGCTGTCGTTGTGCGCGCTGGCGCACGCCGGCCAGATCCGCGTGCAGTTGCCCGCGGACGCCACGGCCGGCGTGGCCGGCCGGCTGCTGCTGTACGCCGAGCCGGCCGCAACCGCCGAAGCACGCGCCAGGGACGGCAAGGTGCCTGCGGTCGAGACCAGCCTGTTCGCCGGCACCCACGCCACCGTCGCGGGCATGGACATCGCCCGCATCGCGCCCGGCCAGACGCTGCCGGTGGACACCGAAACCCTGGCCTGGCCGGCGCCGTTCCCGCAGCTGGCCGACGGCACGTACTACGTGCAGGCGGTGCTCGATACCCAACGCGACAACAACTACGCCGGCCGCGGCCACGACGACCTGCTGAGCGCCCCGACCCGGGTGGTGCTGGGCAGGGACGCGCCCACCGTCACGTTGCTGCTGGACCAGCGGGAAGCCGCCGCCGGCGACCCCTGGGAACTTTCCGGACGCCTTCCCGAGGCCGTCCGCCAGGCGGCGCCCGCGGCTAGGGCCGCCACCCGGGAGATCGATTTCACCAGCCCGGCGCTGAGCGCATTCTGGGGCCGGCCTATCCACATGCGTGGCTGGGTGGTGCTGCCGCCCGGCTACGATGCCGCCGCGCAGGCGCGCTATCCGGCGGTCTATTACACCCATGGCTTCACCGGCAACCAGCGCAAGCTGGTGGGCACCGCGGCCAGCGTCTACCAGGGCATGCTCGCCGGCGAACTGCCGCCGATGATCCTGGTGCTGCTGGATCAATCCAGCGCGACCGGCACCCACGAATTCGCCGATTCGGTCAACAACGGCCCCTGGGGCCAGGCCTTGACCGGGGAGCTGATCCCGCAGCTGGAGCGCGACTACCGGATGGACGGCAACGCCTCCGGGCGCTTTCTCAACGGTCATTCCTCCGGCGGCTGGGCCGCGCTGTGGCTGCAGGTGCGTTATCCGGCGCTGTTCGGCGGCGCCTGGGCCACCGCGCCCGATTCCAGCGATTTCCACGACTTCAGCGGCATCGACCTGTACACGGCCGGTGCCAACGTCTACCGCCGTGCCGACGGCCAGCCCTGGCCCCTGGTGCGCAACCAGGGCAAGGTGGTGGCCAGCTTCCAGCAGTTCGCGCAACTGGAGGAAGTGACCGGCCCGGTAGGTGGCCAGCTGGCCTCGTTCGAGTGGGTGTTCTCGCCACGTGGCGCCGACGGCCGGCCGATGCCGATGTTCGACCGCGGCACCGGCCAGGTCGACCCGCAGGTGGTGGCGTACTGGCGCGAGCACTACGACATCGCGGCGCGGATCCGCCGCGACTGGCCGCAGCTGGAACCCGACCTGGACGGCAAGCTGCACGTCTATGTGGGTACCGCCGACAACTTCTACCTGGACGGTGCCGCGCGGCGGCTGAAGGCGGCGCTGGACGGGGTGGGCGCCCGCTCGGATTTCCGCTTCGTGCCGGACCGCACCCACTTCGACCTGTATGCCGACGGCGAGGACCGCCAGGCGCTGCTCAAGGACATCGCCTGGCAGATGTACGCACTGGCGAGGCCGGGCGCGAAGCGTCCCACGGCACCCGCACCGGCGCCAGCCGGAGCTGGAGCGGTCACGCCGTAACGCCCTCGCAGCGCGCCGGCACCGGAACGAAGAAGGCGGCCCATGGCCGCCTTCTTCGCCTGCCCGATGGCGGGCCGCAGCCCGCCCGCGCTCACTTCACGAACGCCAACCGGCCGCCCTCGGCATCCACCTTCACCGTATCGCCGTTGACGAACCTGCCGGACAGGATCTCCTGCGCCAGCGGGTTCTCGATCTGCTGCTGGATCGCGCGCTTGAGCGGCCGCGCGCCATACACCGGGTCGAAACCGACATTGCCCAGCAACTCGTAGGCCTTGTCCGACAACTCGATGCGGATGCCACGCTCGCCCAGCCGCTTCTCCAGGCCGCGCATCTGGATCCGCGCGATCTGCTTGATCTGCTGCTTGTCCAGCGGGTGGAACACGACGATGTCGTCCAGCCGGTTGATGAACTCCGGGCGGAAGTGCGCCTGCACCACGCCCATCACCGCCGCCTTCATCTGCAGGTACGCCTCCGGCGAATCGTCGGCGCTCAACTCCTGGATCTGGTGCGAGCCCAGGTTGGAGGTCATCACGATGACGGTGTTGCGGAAGTCCACGGTGCGGCCCTGGCCGTCGGTCAGGCGGCCGTCGTCGAGCACCTGCAGCAGGATGTTGAACACGTCCGGGTGCGCCTTCTCCACCTCGTCCAGCAGGATCACGCTGTACGGGCGGCGGCGCACCGCTTCAGTGAGATAGCCGCCTTCCTCGTAGCCGACGTAGCCCGGGGGCGCACCGATCAGGCGCGCCACGGAGTGCTTCTCCATGAACTCGCTCATGTCGATGCGCACCATCGCGTCGGACGAATCGAACAGGAAATCGGCCAGCGCCTTGGTCAGCTCGGTCTTACCCACCCCGGTAGGGCCCAGGAACAGGAACGAGCCGCTGGGGCGGTTCGGGTCGGACAGCCCAGCGCGCGAACGCCGCACCGCATCGGAGACCACGCGGATCGCCTCTTCCTGGCCGACCACGCGGTTGTGCAGCATCTCCTCCATGCGCAGCAGCTTGTCGCGCTCGCCCTCGAGCATCTTGCTGACCGGGATGCCGGTCCAGCGCGAGACCACCTCGGCGATCTCCTCGTCGGTCACCCGGTCCTGCACCAGCTTGAAATCCTTGCGTTCGACTTCCTGCGCCGCCGCCAGCTGCTTTTCCAGGTTGGGCAGCAGCCCGTACTGGATCTCGCTCATGCGCGCGAAATCCTGGCGGCGCTGCGCCGCTTCCAGCTCCAGCCGCGCCTGCTCGATCTGCTCCTTGATCTTGGTGGTGCCCTGCAGCGCGGCCTTCTCCGACTTCCAGATCTCGTTGAGATCGGAGAACTCGCGCTCCAGCCCGTCGATGTCCGCCTCCAGGTCGGCCAGGCGCTTCTGCGACGCCTCGTCCTTCTCCTTCTTCAGCATCTCGCGCTGGATCTTGAGCTGGATCAGGCGGCGCTCGAGGCGGTCCAGCTCCTCCGGCTTGGAATCGATCTCCATGCGGATGCGCGAGGCGGCCTCGTCCATCAGGTCGATGGCCTTGTCCGGCAGCTGGCGGTCGGTGATGTAGCGGTTGGACAGCGTGGCCGCGGCGACGATCGCCGGGTCGGTGATCTCCACCCCATGGTGCACGGCGTAGCGCTCCTTCAGCCCGCGCAGGATGGCGATGGTGTCCTCCACCGTCGGCTCGCCGACGAACACCTTCTGGAAACGGCGCTCCAGCGCGGCGTCCTTCTCGATGTACTGGCGGTATTCGTCCAGCGTGGTCGCGCCGATGCAGTGCAGCTCGCCGCGCGCCAGTGCCGGCTTGAGCATGTTGCCCGCGTCCATGGCGCCGTCGGCCTTGCCGGCGCCGACCATGGTGTGCAGTTCGTCGATGAACAGGATGATCTGGCCCTCGTTCTTGGCCAGGTCGTTGAGCACGCCCTTCAGGCGCTCCTCGAACTCACCGCGGAACTTGGCGCCGGCGATCAGCGCGCCCATGTCCAGCGACAGCACGCGCTTGCCGCGCAGGCCCTCGGGCACCTCGTCGTTGACGATGCGCTGGGCCAGGCCCTCGACGATGGCGGTCTTGCCCACGCCGGGTTCGCCGATCAGCACCGGGTTGTTCTTGGTCCGGCGCTGCAGCACCTGGATGGTGCGGCGGATCTCCTCGTCGCGGCCGATCACCGGGTCGAGCTTGCCGCTCTCGGCGCGCGCGGTCAGGTCGATGGTGTACTTCTCCAGTGCCTGGCGCTGCTCCTCGGCGTTCTCGCTCTGCACGGTCTCGCCGCCGCGCAGCTTGTCGATCGCCGCTTCCAGCTTCTTGCGGTCGGCACCGGCCGCGCGCAGCGCCATGCCGGCCGCACCGCCGTCGTCGGTGGCGGCCAGCAGGAACCATTCACTGGCGATGAACTGGTCGTTGTGCTGCTGGGCCAGCTTGTCGGTGGCGTTGAGCAGGCGGCTCAGGTCGTTGCCCATCGACAGGTTGCCGGCCTGGCCGGACACCTTGGGCAGCGCGTCCAGCGCCTCGCCCAGGCGCTCGCGCAGCAGCGGCACGTTGACCCCGGCCTGGGCCAGCAGCGGCCGGCTGCTGCCCCCGGCCTGGTCGAGCAGCGCGGCCAGCACGTGCACCGGTTCGATGATGTTGTGGTCGCGGCCCACGGCCAGCGACTGCGCATCGGCCAGGGCTTTCTGGAAGTTGGAGGTGAGCTTGTCCATCCGCATGGTGGTCATCCCGAATCAGGGGCCGGCGTCGCCGGCGATACTCGTTCAGATGCGGTTGCGGCGGTGTGATTCAAGCCCGCCCCCTGGAGCCCGTTCAGCCGCGGCCGCCCCGCCCCGGCAGTATCCCCGGGGCGCCGCGGCCACGCCTTGATCGGGCGCAATCAGCCCGGCCCACCGCGTGTCAGCGCACGCCGGATCGCGCCCAGCTGGTGCTTCACCGCGCGTGCCTGGTCCGCCTCCAGGCGCAACAGCGCCTTCTGTCCGATCGAGCGCCCCTGCAGCTGCGGATCGACGAACCGGTAGCGGCCGCGCGCGTCGCGCTCCAGCAGCGGCGGCCGCGCCGGCTCGGGCGTCAGCAGCAGGTGGTCGATCACCGCCACCACGCGGTCGTTGAACTGGCCGCCGGGATGGCCCAGCTCGCGATACGCCTGCTGCACCAGCGGATACAGGCGCATGTAGGCCGCCGCCAGCGCATCGGCGTCGACCGCGGTGAAGGCCGCTACGTACGGCGCATAGCGGGCGGCGTTGGCGCCGGCCACGGTGATGCCCGACGCCGCGTCGCCTTCGACCTGCAGGTCGCCCGGCAGCGGACGCAGCGCCAGCGCGCTGGCCGGCACCCGGGCCTGGTCGAGATTGTCGATGTGCGTGACCAGCCGCTGCAGCCGGTGGTCGGGCAGCAGCAGCGCCAGCACCGGCGCCGGGAACAGCGCGGCGAGGTCTTCGCGCACCCGCGCATCACTGTCCGCCAGCGACGGCAGTGCCGCATCGATGGCCGCATCGCGCGGCAGCGGGTATCGCGCCGGTGCCGCGCTCACGCCCGCTGCCGCCGCTGGCGTCTGCGGCGTCTCCGGCGGCACGCTGCGATCGCCGCCGGCGGGCGTCGCCACCGCGCGCGGCGGGGCAGCCGGCATGGCCGTGCGCAGCTCATCGCGGAACAGCCACCACCCCGCGCCGCCCAGCACCAGCACGCCGGCCACGGCCCAGGGCCATACCGCTTTCCTGTCCTGCATCGGGAACCACCTCCGTCGTTGCGATCACCCAGGGTGTGACCAGGGCGATCGCGCGGGGTTCCCCGCCAGCTCAGCCGGGCCGCGGTGGCCGCTGCAGCGACAGCAGCGCCAGCACCGCCGCCAGCGCCACGTAAGCGCCGGCGAACTGCCAGCTGATGCTGCGCTGCAGCCCCTGCAGTGCCCACGGCAGGTACACCCCGCCGCGCGGGTCCACCGAGTGGATCAGGCCGAACAGGGTCAGCAGCGCGGCGACCAGGAGCAGGACCGACGCGCGCCGCGGACGCTGTTCGATCATCGCCACCACCGTGGCGATCCACAGCATCGCGGTGATGATGAAGCCGTTGCCGAGAGTGAAGATCACCGCCAGCTCCGGCAGCCCGTGGCCGTCGAGCGTGGTGGTCAGCTCGGCCAACCGCTCCGGCGCGATCCAGCCCGGTGCCTTGATCGCCAGCAGGTACGCCACCGAGGGCAGGAAGCCGAGCACCATCGCCGCGGCATGCCGCTTCGGCGTGGTCTCGAACGCCTGGGTGGTGATGTCGATGGCCACGTACACGATGATCGGCGCCAGCACCGCCAGCGGCAGCCACTGCACCAGGCCGGAAATCACCCCGAGCATGCCGCCGATGCCGACGAACAGTCCAGTCAGCAGGGTGTAGCCGCTGCGCGCGCCCATGTGCTTGTAGGCCGGCTGGCCGATGTAGGGCGTGGTCTGGGCGACGCCGCCGCAGCACCCGGCCACCAGCGTGGCCACCGCTTCCACCAGCAGGATGTCGCGGGTGCGGTAGTCGTCGCCGGCCGCGCGCGCGCTTTCGGACACGTTGATGCCACCAACCACCATCAGCAGCCCGAACGGCAGCAGCAGCGGCAGGTAGTCCAGCGCCGCCGGCAGGCCGTCGATGAAGCCCAGCGTCGGCAGCGGCAGCACCACCTGCGGTGGCGTCCACTGCGGCAGGGCGAAGCCCGGCGCGCCCAGCCCCGCCAGTCCCAGCCCGTAGTACAGCGCGGTACCGACCACGAATGCCACCAGCACCCCGGGCGCGCGTACCGGCAGCCGCCCCTTGGCGACCAGCACGTACAACAGCAGCCCCAGGGTGACGAAGCCGGCCACCGGCGAGCGCAGCGCTTCCAGCAGCGGCAGCAGGCCCATCAGCACCAGCGCGATGCCGGCGATGGAGCCCAGCAGCGCGGCCCGCGGCAGCGCGCGGGTCACCGCCTCGCCGAAAAACGACAGCACCAGCTTGAGCAGGCCCATGATCACCAGCGCCGCCATGCCCAGCTGCCAGGTGGCGATCGCCGCGGCCTGCGGGTCCATGCCCTGCTGGCGGAAGCCGGCGAACGCCGGCCCCAGCACCAGCAGCGCCATGCCGATGCTGGTCGGGGCATCCAGCCCCAGCGGCATTGCAGTGACGTCGTCGCGGCCCGTGCGCGCGGCCAGGCGCCGCGCCATCAGCGTGTACAGCAGGTTGCCCACCAGCACGCCGAAGGCGGTGCCCGGGAACATGCGCCCGAACACCACCTCGGCAGGGAACTGGAAGATGCCCACCAGCGCCATGGCGATGAAACCGAGGATGGACAGGTTGTCGACCACCAGGCCGAAGAAGCCGTTGAGGTCGCCGGCGACGAACCAGCGTGGGCGCGGGGCAGCGGGAAGGGAAGCCATGCGGGAACCGGGAGGAAGGAAGGGAAAACCATCGCCGGGGCGCGGGCGCCACGCCCTGCCCCGGCGCGCGTTGCTCAGAACGAGACGTCCACCGCCTGGCGCGCCCACAACACCGACTGGTGATGGGTGGCCTGCTTCCAGGCCAGGCGGATCGCCTCGATGTCGTTGCGGCGCTGCGGCGTGTCCTCGTGCAGCACCACCAGCACCTTGGTGCGCAGGCGCTCGGGCCCGGCGGCGCCACGGAACAGCCACTGGCCGTAGGCGTCGAACACGGTCAGGCCGTCGGGGAAGCGCGGGGTCACCTCGCGGTCGAGGAACGCCCGCCACTGCGCGTCGCTGATGGCATCGGTCTGTTCGCGGCGGGAGTCGCCGTCCTCGCGGCCGACGCCGAAATACAGCTCGCTGCGCACCCAGTGCGCGCCCTCGGCCGGGCGCGCGGCGTCGCCGTGCAGCGCGGCGGTGGCCGCCGGCGGGTCGGCGGGAGCGGCGGCGGTGGCAACCCCGCCCAGGCACAGCAACAACGGGAACAGCAAAGCGGACGACTTCATGGATGACCTCTGGAAGGAGCCTGCAAGGATGGCGTGGCCGTCGCTGCAGCGGCATATCACGTTTACGGATGAGCTGATGCCACGCGGGGCTTGCACCGGGCACCGGCATCACGCGAAGATAACATATCGCTCCATCCGGATGAATGTAACAAAGCATCCGGAAACCCCTTCCCCACGTCATCCCGGAGTTTCCCCCATGGCCCGTATTTCCCCGGCACCGCTCGGCCTGGCCGTCGTGCTGGCGCTGTCCTCGCCCGCCTACGCCCAGGACGCATCCGCCCCGGCGACCACGCTCGACACGGTGATCGTCACCGGTACCCGCGCCAGCGACCGCACCGTCCTGGAATCCACCTCGCCGGTGGACGTGCTCACCGCCGAGGACATCCGCAAGGCCGGCGTGGTCAACGGCGAACTCGGCAGCGCGCTGCAGGCGCTGCTGCCGTCGTTCAATTTCCCGCGGCAGTCCAACTCCGGCGGTGCCGACCACGTCCGCGCGGCGCAGCTGCGCGGGCTGTCGCCGGACCAGGTGCTGGTGCTGGTCAACGGCAAGCGCCGCCACAACTCGGCGCTGGTCAACACCGACAGCAAGATCGGCAAGGGCACCACGCCGGTGGACTTCAATGCCATCCCGGTCAGCGCGATCAAGCGCATCGAAGTCCTGCGCGACGGCGCCGGCGCGCTGTATGGCTCCGATGCGGTGGCCGGGGTGATCAACGTGATCCTCGACGATGCCCCGCAGGGCGGCGCCATCGAGGCCAGCTTCGGTGCGCACCACACCGACCTCAAGCCGATCGGCCGCACCCTCACCGATGGCCAGACGAGCTATTTCAGCGCCAAGGTCGGCACCGTGCTGAGCAACCAGGGCGGCTTCCTGCGCGTGGGCCTGGAGCTGAAAAACCGCGAGGCCACCAACCGCGCCGGCTTCGACCAGATCCCGCCGTGGGAGGCGCAGACCCCGGACAACCTGGCCCTGGCCGGCAAGCGCAACTACGCCCTGGGCGACGGTGCCAGCAAGGATCTCAACGCCTGGTTCAACACCGAGATCCCGTTCGGCGCCACCTCCAAGGCCTATGCGTTCGGTACCTACAACCAGCGCGATACCGAAGGCGCCAATTACTTCCGCTATCCGGACGGCGAAGCCAACTGGAAGCAGCTGTATCCCAACGGCTACCGCCCGGTTTCCGAAGGCGAGAACCTGGACCTGCAGCTGGTCGGCGGCGCGCGCGGCCAGTGGGGCGACTGGAACTACGACGCCAGCCTCGACCACGGCCGCAACGAATTCACCTACCGCCTGCGCGATTCGCTCAACGCCTCGCTCGGCCCGGCCAGCCCCACCCGCTTCAAGACGGGCGACTACGCGTTCGAGCAGACCGTGGCCAACCTCGATGTCGGTCGCATCTTCGTGCGCGCCGACGACAGCCACAGCCTCGGCTTCGGCGTGGAAGCGCGCCACGAACGCTACGAGACCGGCGCCGGCGACCCGGCCAGCTATGCGGCCGGCGCGTACACCGATCGCCCCACCGGCTCGCAGGCCGGCGGCGGCCTGACCCCGCAGGACGAGGCCCACCTCACCCGCGACGTGTTCAGCGCTTATGGCAGCCTGTCCTCGACCTTCGGCGAGAAGTTCTCCACCGACCTCGCCGCGCGCTACGAGCATTACCAGGACTTCGGCGGCGAGCTCACCGGCAAGCTCGGCGCACGTTACGCGTTCGCACCGGCGTTCGCGCTGCGCGGCGCCATCTCCAACAACTTCCACGCGCCGTCGCTGAGCCAGACCGGCTTCGAATCCACCTCCACCGGCTACACCGCCGGCGGCCAGCTGGTGCAGGGCCGGCTGCTGTCGGTGAACAACCCGATCGCGCGCGCACTGGGCGCCCGCGACCTGAAGCCGGAGAAGTCGATCAACTACAGCCTCGGTTTCACCAGCCAGATCGGCAGCCACCTGGACCTGTCGCTGGACCTGTTCCAGATCGACATCGACGACCGCATCGCGCTGTCGGAGAGCATCACCGGCGACGCGCTCACCGATTTCGTGCAGCAGCGCTTCGGCGTGAGCGGGCTGCAGAGCGCGCACTACTTCGTCAATGCCGCCGATACACGCACCCGCGGCGCCGAGTTCGTCGCCAACTGGCGGCAGACGCTGGGCGGCGGCGACCTGCTGCTCACCGGCACCTGGAGTTACGCCAGGACCGAGCTGAAGAACGTGCTGGCCACGCCGCCGCAGCTGCTGGCGCTGGATCCGGACTACGTGCTGTTCGGCGTGGAGGAAAGCAATACGCTCACCGACGCGGCGCCGCGCACCCGCGCGCAGCTGGCGGCGAGCTGGGCCGACGCGCGCTGGTCGCTGGGCAGCCGCCTGAGCCGCCATGGCAGCGCGCGACGCGTGTTCGATTTCGGTGGCGGCTATGTGCCGACCCAGACCTATGGCGCGGAATGGCAGCTCGATGCGGAAGTGGAGTACCGCGTCACCGCGAAGTGGAGCGTGGCCGTCGGTGGACAGAACCTGACCGACAACTACCCGGACCGCTCCAACGACGACATCCACTACTTCGGCAACCTGCCCTACGACGTGTTGTCGCCGATCGGCAGCAACGGCGCGTACTGGTACGGGCGCGTGCGCTACGCGTTCTGACCCGGCGGCTGGAAGCCGGGCCAGTGCCCGGCTTCCAGCATCCGCCTTCATGCGCCCGCGGCGGAACGATAACTTTCCTCTCACGTGCCGCGTGGCATGGTAGGGAAATGGTCAAAGCGTCCATCAGCCCGCCCCCCGCGCTGGATCCCGCTTGTGCCCTGTTCCTTGACGTGGACGGCACGCTGGTCGGGTTCGCGGCACAACCCGAAGATGTCCGCCTGCCACCACAGGTGCGCGACTGGATAGCCCGCATCGGCGAACGCCTCGGTGGCGCCCTGGCGCTGGTCAGCGGACGCCCGCTGGCACAGCTTGACCAGTTGTTCGCGCCACTGCGCTTGCCCGCCGCGGGCCTGCATGGCGCGCAATTGCGCCGCACCGACGACGACGCGCCGGCAGACGCCGACCCCGCCCACTGGCTGCATGACCTGCATGTGCAGGCGATGCGCCTGGCGCACGCGCACCCCGGCGTGCGCGTGGAAGCCAAGGGCCAGGCCCTGGCGCTGCATTGGCGCAATGCACCGGAGGCCGCAGCCGCGGTCGAAGCCTTCGCGCGCGCGCAGTTGCCGCGGCTGCCCGGCGTCCGCCTGCAACCGGGCAACCACGTGGTCGAACTGGTGTCCGCCGGCCACGACAAGGGCACGGCGGTGAGCACGCTGATGCGCGCGCCGCCCTTCGCCGGGCGCCGCCCGGTGTTCGTCGGCGACGACCTCACCGACGAGTACGGCTTCGCCGCGGCGACACGGCTCGGCGGCTACGGAATCCTGGTCGGCGACCGCTCGCCCAGCCAGGCGCGCCATGCCCTGCCGGATGTGGCCGCGATGCACGCGTGGCTGCGCGCGGGCGCGGCCTGATGCCACACCGCGGCGCCGGGCCATCGATCCGGACGCGGTCGCACCCCGGGGACGGCACGGCCGCCCCACCAGCAAGGAGGAAGCGATGCTTCAAGCCAATCTCGAGATGGGCGTCATCGGCAATGGCAGTTTCGGTGCCCTGATCGACCGCCATGCGCGCGTGGTGTGGAGTTGCCTGCCCGCGTTCGATGGCGACCCGGCGTTCTGCGCGCTGCTGTCGCCGCGCGAACATGACGGCGGCGACTTCGCCATCGAGCTGGAGGATTATGCCGGCAGCGAGCAGCACTACATCACCAACACCGCGATCCTGCGCACGGTGCTGCGCGACAGCCACGGTGGCCAGGTGGAGGTGATCGACTTCGCGCCGCGCTGGCGCCGCCACGACCGCTTCTACCGGCCGCCGAGCCTGGTACGCCGCATCCGCCCGCTGTCGGGCAACCCGCGCATCCGGGTAGTGGCGCGGCCGCTGGCCGACTGGGGCGCGCGCGTGCCCGACTGCACCTGGGGCAGCAACCACCTGCGCTGGCTGCTGCCCGGCTTCACCCTGCGCCTGACCACCGACGTACCGGTGCGTTTCATCCGCGACGCGCTGCCGTTCGTGCTCGCCCACCCCATGGAGCTGGTGCTGGGCGTGGACGAACCGCTGGACCGCGCGCTTGCCAGCTACGCGCAGGACGCGCAGCAGCGCACCGAGGACTATTGGCGCGAATGGACCCGCTACCTGTCCATTCCGCTGGAATGGCAGGACGCGGTGATCCGCAGTGCCATCACCCTGAAGCTGTGCCAGTACGAGGACAGCGGCGCGATCATCGCGGCGATGACCACCTCCATCCCGGAGGCCCCGGGCAGCGCCCGCAACTGGGATTACCGCTACTGCTGGCTGCGCGACGCCGCGTTCGTGGTGCGCGCGCTCAACCGGCTGGGCGCCACCCGGTCGATGGAGGATTTCCTGCGCTACATCTTCAACCTGGCCACCACCGACGGCAGCCTGCAGCCGCTGTACGGCATCGGCCTGGAGGAACGGCTCGACGAGCATGAAGTGCCGTCACTGGCGGGGTACCGTGGCATGGGCCCAGTGCGGCGCGGCAACCTGGCCTGGCTGCAGCGGCAGCACGATGTCTATGGCTCCGTGGTGCTGGCTTCGACCCAGCTGTTCTTCGACCAGCGTCTGAAGGACCCGGGCGACGCGCACACGTTCGCCCGGCTCGAACCGCTGGGCGAACGCGCCTATGCCCTGCACGACGTGCCCGACGCCGGGCTGTGGGAGTTCCGCGGGCGCACCGCGGTGCATACCTATACCGCCGCGATGTGCTGGGCGGCCTGCGACCGCCTGGCCAAGATCGCCACGCGCCTGGCGCTCGGCGAGCGTGCCGCGCTGTGGCGCGAGCGCGCCGACCACATCCACCAGCGGGTGCTGGAGCGCGGCTGGAACCCACGGCTGGGCCACTTCACCGACACCTTTGATGGCAACCACCTGGACGCGTCGTTGCTGCTGCTGGCCGACATCGGCTTCATGGAGGCGGGCGACCCGCGCTACGTCGCCACGGTGGAAGCCATCGGCCACGGCCTGCGTCGCGGCGACGCGCTGTTCCGCTACATCGCCCCGGATGACTTCGGCGCGCCCGAGACCAGCTTCACCATCTGCACGTTCTGGTACATCGATGCGCTGGCCGCGATCGGCCGCATGGACGAGGCCCGCGCCCTGTTCGAAAGCGTGCTGGCACGGCGCAACCACCTCGGGCTGCTGTCCGAGGACCTGGCGTTCAGCGATGGCGAGCAGTGGGGCAACTTCCCGCAGACCTATTCGCACGTGGGCCTGATCACCGCGGCGATGCGGCTGTCGCGCAGCTGGCAGGAGGCCTCGTGAGCCGCCTGGTGGTGGTCTCCAACCGGGTCGCGGTGCCCGGCGAAAGCCGCGCCGGCGGGCTCGCCGTGGGGCTGCTGGCGGCCTTGAAGGAACGCGGCGGGCTTTGGTTCGGCTGGAGCGGGCGCAGCGTGTCCGGCCCCAGCGGGGAACTGCACGAACACAGCGACGGCGCCATCCGCTATGCCACCCTGGACCTGTCCAGGGCCGACCTGGACAGCTACTACAACGGCTTCTCCAACCGCGCGCTGTGGCCACTGCTGCACTTCCGCCTGGATCTGGTGGACTACGACCGCAGCAAGCGTGAAGGCTACTGGCGGGTCAACACGCTGTTCGCCGACCGGCTCGCGCCACTGCTGCGCGACGACGACACGGTGTGGATCCACGACTACCACCTGATCCCGCTGGCGGCGCTGCTGCGCGAACGCGGCATCGGTTGCCGCATCGGCTTCTTCCTGCACGTGCCGGTGCCGTCGGCCGACCTGGTGCAGGCGCTGCCCGAGCATCGTTCGCTGTTCTCGGCGCTGTACGCCTGCGACCTGCTCGGCTTCCAGACCCGGCGCGACGTGGACCGCTTCCGCTCCTGGGCGCGCCTGTTCGGCGGTGGCAGCGCCATCGACAGCGGGCACATCCAGTCGCCCGACGGGCGCCGCGTGCGCATCGCCGCGTTCCCGATCGGCATCGATACCGAGCACATCGCCCGGCAGGCACGGGTGGCTACCGGCAACAGCGCGGTGCGCGCGCTGCGGCACAGCCTGCAGGAACGCAAGCTGGCCATCGGCGTGGACCGGCTGGACTACTCCAAGGGGCTGCCCGAACGCTTCCATGGCTTCGAGCGCTACCTGACCCGCTACCCGCAGCAGAAGGGCAGCATGACCTTCCTGCAGATCGCGCCGGTCTCGCGCGGCAGCGTGGCCGAGTACCGTTCGCTGCGCAGCGAACTGGAGCGGCTGGCCGGGCACATCAACGGTGGCCACGCCGAGGCCGACTGGACCCCGTTGCGCTACGTCAACCAGAACTACGCCCACAGCACCCTGACCGGGTTCTACCGCGAGGCCGCGGTGGGATTGGTGACGCCGCTGCGCGACGGCATGAACCTGGTGGCCAAGGAGTACGTGGCGTCACAGGACCCGGACGATCCCGGCGTGCTGGTGCTGTCGCTGCTGGCCGGCGCCGCCGACGAACTGAAGCAGGCGCTGCTGGTCAATCCGCACGACCTGGACGGCGTCGCCGACGCCATCGCCACCGCAGCCAACATGCCGCGCGGCGAACGCATCGAGCGCTGGCAGGCAATGATGCAGCACCTGCGCGAGCACGACATCAACCGCTGGCGGCGCGACTACCTGCAGGCGCTGGAAGGCGACTGAGCGGCACGGTGCCAGCCAAACCCGGGAGCGCGCCACCCCGACCTGCCCGCAAATGCACGATCCCGTAGGTGCGGGGCTCGCCCCGCACCGACCCTCACCGGGAAAGCCCCATGCGGGGCAAGCCCCGCATCTACGTCCGTGCTGCGTCGTCCCGGATGAACCACGCGCCTGCGGCGGTGTCCCGGCCGAACCCGGGAGCACACCATCCGGACCTGCCTGCAAACGCACGATTCCCGTAGGTGCGGGGCTCGCCCCGCACAGGCTTCACCGGAACAGCCCCATGCGGGGCAAGCCCCGCATCTATGCCTGCGCTGCGTTGTCCCGGATGAACCACGCGCCTGCGGCGTTGTCCCGGTTGAACCCGGGAACGCGCCATCCGGACCTGCCCGCCAATGCACGATCCCCGTAGGTGCGGGGCTCGCCCCGCACAGAGCCTCACCGGGAAAACCCCATGCGGGGCAAGCCCCGCATCTACGTCCGCGCTGCGTTGTCCCTGATGAACCACGCGCCTGCGGCGTTGTCCCGACCGAACCCGGAAACACGCCATCCGGACCTGCCTGTAAATGCACGATTCCCGTAGGTGCGGGGCTCGCCCCGCACAGAGCTTCACCGGAACAACCCCATGCGGGGCAAGCCCCGCATCTACGCCCGCACAGGCTCCTCAATCCAGGAAACGCGCCGCCTGCGCCGGGGTCGGCAGGTAGCAGGCGTCGTGGCGGCCGAACCAGCGGTAGCGGTTGCGCGCCAGCCAGCGGTAACCGCGGTCGCGCAGCGGACGGGGCAGCAGGCGCGCCAGCCGGGCCAGCTGCCAGATGCCGCCCAGGCCAGCCAGCACGCGCACGATGGCGTCGGTATCGGTATACGCGCGGCCCTGCTCGACCAGCAGGAACGACAGCGGGTCATCCGGATCCAGGCCATGGGCGCGCATCAACCGGCGCCCGTGCGCGCCCTGCATCGCCGCGAACCGATAGCGGGCGTGGCGGTCGAAACGCAGCAGGAAGCGCACCCAGCGACTGCAAAGCGCGCAGACGCCATCGAACACGATCACCGGCGCAGGGCCGGAGGCGGAGTCGAACGTCCCTTTACCCATCGCCGCGGCCTCCGCCGATGCGGCCGCTGACGGGGACGTCCGGTTCTGCCTCCCGGTTCCCGATCGGCAACAGCCAGCCCTCGTAGCGGATCAGCGGCCCGAGCAGCGGCATCGCCACGTCCACCAGGAACGTGTAGCGGTCGCCATCGACGCGTTCGCGGCAACGCACCTGGGCGAACCAGGCGGCCGGCAACGGTACGCTGCCAAACGCCCAGGCCCGCTCGACCCGCCAGTGGATTTCGCCATCCACGGCCGCCAGCGCGAAACGGAAGCGTACCGCGCCCAGGCGCTCGAACAGGCGGCCCTGGCGCGACCACAGCCGCGAGGCCATGCGCGCGTCGCCGAAACGGCGGTCCCAGCGCTCGCCGGCGCCCTCGGCCACGAACTCGACCGTCACCGGCACCGCGTCCGCCGCCGCGGGCAGCCGTGCCAGCCACGCGCAGGGCGCGACCAGCCAATGGTCGCCGCGGCGCACGCAGGCCTGGCCGCGCCAGCGCTGCCGGCCCTGCACCGAATGCAATGCCTGCAGGGTCGGCGGCAGCCGGGCGAACGCGGCGGCGCCGAGCACCCGCGCGAACAGCGGCGCGGTCACCGCGCCATCCACACCAGCGTGGCCATGCGTCCGCTGCGACGATCGCGGCGGTGCGAGAACCAGCGCGCGGGATCGGCGATGGTGCACTGGTCGCCACCATGGATCGCCGCCGGGTCCATGCCAGCGGCCTGCAGCCGTTGCCGTGCCAGCGCGTACAGATCCACCCGCCAGTGCCCGGGCCGGGTGCCGCTGAAGGCCGCTTCGGCAGCGGCCGCATGTGCCAGGAAGGCGTCGCGCACGTCGGCGCCGATCTCGTAGTGCGCCGGCCCGGCAGCGGGGCCGAGCCAGGCGATGACCTCCGACGCCGGCGCCCGCATGGCCGCGAGCGTTGCCTCCAGCATGCCGTCGGCGAGTCCGCGCCACCCGGCGTGCGCGGCGGCCACCTCGCCGCCGTCGCGGGCGGCGAACAGCACCGGCAGGCAGTCGGCGGTGAGGATCGCCAGCACCACCCCCGGCACCGCGGTCACCGCGGCATCGGCGACGGGTTCGGCGTCCACGCCCTGCGCCACCGGCGGTGCGTCGAAGCGCAGCACGCCGGTGCCGTGCACCTGGCGCAGCCAGTGCGGCGCCGAAGGCAGGCCCGCCAGCCGCTGCAGTTCATCGCGGTTGCGCTGCACCTGCTGTGGGTCGTCGCCTTCGGCCGAGCTACGGTTGCCCAGGTTGAAACGGTCGAATGGCGGCAGCGAGCCGCCCGCGCCATGACGCAGCGTGGTGAACGCCCGCACCCCGGGGGGCGCGGGCCAGTCCGCCGCCAGCAGTGGCAACGCGGCGGCCATGGTTCAGCGCCGCTCGCGTTCGGCGAACAGGACGCTGTCCTCGCGCAGCGCCTTCATCAGCGCCAGCATGTCGGCCGGCACCGGCGCGCTGTTGCGGATCGCCTCGCCGGTGATCGGATGCATGAACTCCAGCGTCTCGGCGTGCAGCGCCTGGCGCCTGAAGCCGCGCAGCTGCGCGACCAGTTCGTCGGTGGCGCCCTTGGGCAGCTTCAGCGCGCCGCCGTACAGCGGGTCGCCGATGATCGGGTGCTTCAGGTGCGCCATGTGCACGCGGATCTGGTGGGTGCGGCCGGTTTCCAGGCGGCATTCCAGCGCGGTGTGGGCGCGGAAGCGTTCGCGCAGGCGGTAATGGGTGACGGCGTCGCGGCCATCCTCGCGCACGGCCATGCGCAGGCGGTCGCGCGGGTGGCGGTCGATCGGCGCGTCGGCGGTGCCGCCGGACACCAGCGCGCCGCTCACCACGGCCAGGTACTGGCGGTGCACTTCGCGCGCGGACAACTGCTCCACCAGCGCGGTCTGCGCCTGCAGGGTGCGGGCCACGACCATCACCCCGCTGGTGTCCTTGTCCAGCCGGTGGACCACGCCGGCGCGCGGCACCGACGCCAGCGCCGGGTCGCGGAACAGCAGCGCGTTGACCAGGGTGCCGGTGGGGTTGCCGGCTCCCGGGTGGACCACCAGCCCGGCCGGCTTGTCGATCACGAAGACGTGCTCGTCCTCGTACAGCACCGACAGCGGGATGTCCTCGGGCAGGGCGTTGGTCTCGGTGTCCAGCGTCGCATTCAGGGTGGCCAGCTCGCCGCCCCGCACCGGATCGCGCGGGCGCGCCGGGACGCCGTCCAGCAGCACTGCCCCGGACTTGATCCATTCGCTCAGGCGGGAACGGGAGAATTCGGGGAACAGCTCGGCCAGCACGGCGTCGAAACGGCGGCCGGCGGCGGCGTCGGGCACCCGCGCCTGGCGGGAAGGAAGGGAAGCGTTGTCGGACATGGCAGGGGTATCGGCGGAATTCGGGGGGTCCCGGCGACAGGAGTCAGTCGCAGGACAGGCCACTAGGCTATCATCGCCCCTTCGTATTCCTGCCGCGTCCCGCCCCGACCCATGATCCGACGCTCCCCGCTGCTGTCCGCTCCCGTCCGCATCACCGCCCTGCTGCTGGTCCTGGTCTTCGCCGCCACCGGCTGCCACCGCGGCGCCAAGGGCAAGAACGCCGACGAGGGCATGCCGGTCGAGAGGCTCTACGAGAAGAGCCACAAGCTGATGGAAGGCGGCAACTGGTCCGGTGCCGAGGCCAGCTTCCGGCGGCTGATCGCCCAGTACCCGTATGGCCCGTACACCGAGCAGGCGATGATCGAAAGCGCCTACGCCCAGTACAAGGCCGGCAAGAACGATGACGCGGTGTCCAGCATCGACCGCTTCATCCGCACCTACCCGACCCACCGCAACATCGCCTACCTGTACTACCTGCGCGGGCTGGCCAACGGCAACAGCGACACCGTGTTCCTGCGCCGGGTGTGGTCTCTGGACTCCAGCCGCCGCGACCTGTCCACGCCGCGCCAGGCCTACGCCGACTTCAACATCGTCACCGAGCGCTACCCCAACAGCCGCTACGCCGCCGACGCGCGCCAGCGCATGATCGAGCTGCGCGACGTGTTCGCCCAGCACGAGATGGACAACGCCCTGTACTACGCCCGCCGCGGCGCCTGGGTCTCGGCCGCCGGCCGCGCCACCTACCTGCTGGAAACCTACCCGCAGAGCGCCTTCCAGAACGACGCGGTGGCGCTGCTCGGCGAGTCCTACGTCCACCTGGGTAACAAGACCCTGGCCGACGACGCCCGGCGCGTGCTCGAGCTCAACGAGCCCAGCCACCCGTGGCTGCAGGGCGAATGGCCGAAGTACCCGTGGATCGCGCGCAAGCTCAACCCGTTCGCCGGCGAGAAATCCGCCGCCACCGGCCAGCGCAACGCGCGGATGAACCGCAAGTAATCCGCGCCGGCCACGGCCGGGTCGCACGTACGACGCCCCGCAAGGGGCGTTTTGCGTTCATGGGAAGGGCAAAGCCCCGCCCCGGCGGCCACGACAGTCCCGGGCGCACAGGCAGTCAGGGGCACGCCGGACACCGGCGCGGTGCCCGGTTGCAGGGTCGGGGAAGCGGCCGGGACAGCCCCGGCATCTGCGCCACGGGTGCCCGGGCGCGGCCGGCACGGGCTGCGGCGGGTGCCCCGCGCAGCGTTCGCGGGGCGGCGCCAGGCCTGGGCGGGCACGCCGCGTCGCGGCGCAGTGCGCCGCGACCGGGCGGTTACGGCTTGGCGGCGGCCGCGTCGTCGGCCTTGAACACGGTCCGGCAGTCGCGGCGGAATTCCTCGCCGGTGCGGCGCCAGGCGAAGCTGCGGCAGTGGCGGTTACCCTCCTGGGTATCGGCCACCTTCACCGCGTAGAACGCCTGGAAGAACTCGTCGCGGCTGACCTGGCCGTCGCCGTTCCAGTCCATCTGCTCCTTCTCCACGCCACGGGTGATGGCGATGCCGGCGTACCAGGCCCAGCCCAGCCAGCCCAGCGCCAGCAGCACCAGTACCAGCAGCGCGCGGCGGCGCGGAGTGAATCGGCCGCGCAGGATCATGACACGCGCCGGATGCGGGCACCGAGCGCACCGAGCTTTTCCTCGATGTTCTCGTAGCCGCGGTCCAGGTGGTAGATGCGGTCGATGGTGGTATCGCCATCGGCCACCAGCCCGGCCAGGATCAGGCTGGCCGACGCGCGCAGGTCGGTGGCCATCACCGGCGCCCCGCTGAGCCGTTCGACACCGCGGCAGATGGCGGTATGGCCCTCGACCTGGATGTCCGCGCCCAGGCGCAGCAGCTCGTTGACGTGCATGAAACGGTTTTCGAAGATCGTCTCGTTGACCACGCCCACGCCGTCGGCGATGCAGTTGAGCGCCATGAACTGCGCCTGCATGTCGGTCGGGAACGCCGGGTACGGCGCGGTGGTCAGGTTGACCGCCTTCGGCCGTCGGCCGTGCATGTCCAGGGTGATGGTGTCCTGCGTGGTCTCGATCGTCGCGCCGGCCTCGGCCAGCTTGGCCAGCACCGCGTCGAGCGTGTCCGGGCGGGCGTTGCGCATCACCACGCGGCCGCCGGTCATTGCCGCGGCGACCAGGAAGGTGCCGGTCTCGATGCGGTCCGGCAGCACCGCGTGGCGGCCGCCGGCCAGGCGCTCGACGCCCTCGATCACCAGCCGCGCGGTGCCCAGCCCCTCGATCTTCGCGCCCAGCGCGATCAGGCAGTGCGCCAGGTCGGTGACTTCCGGCTCCATCGCCGCGTTTTCCAGCACGGTGGTGCCTTCGGCCAGCACCGCGGCCATCAGCACGTTCTCGGTGCCGGTGACGCTGACCATGTCGAAGGTGAAGCGACCGCCCTTCAGGCGCTCCGCGCGCGCCTTGATGAAGCCGTTCTCCACGGTGATTTCCGCGCCCAGCGCCTGCAGGCCCTTGATGTGCTGGTCCACCGGGCGCGAGCCGATCGCGCAGCCGCCGGGCAACGACACTTCCGCCGCGCCGTACTTGGCCAGCAGCGGGCCGAGCACCAGGATCGAGGCGCGCATGGTCTTGACCAGCTCGTACGGCGCCACGTGCTGGTTGACGCTGCGCGGGTCGACCACGATCGCGCTGCCGCGCGACAGGGTGCCCTGGTCGATGGTGACCTTGGCGCCCAGTTCGCCGAGCAGCTTCACCGTGGTGATCACGTCGTGCAGGTGCGGCACGTTGGTGATCTCCACCGGCGCATCGGCCAGCAGGGTCGCGCAGAGGATCGGCAGGACGGCGTTCTTGGCGCCGGAGACATTGACTTCACCGTTCAGCGCATTGCCGCCGGTGACCACGATTTTCGCCATGTGTGTGAGGCCAGTAGGTTGGAGGGGGCCGGCTCAGCCGGCTTCGCCGGGGGTGACGGTTTTCAGGGCCAGCGCGTGGATCGCGCCGCCCATCAGCTCGCCCAGCGTCGCATAGACCATGCGGTGGCGGGCCAGCGGCAGCTTGCCGGCGAAGGCCTCGCAGACCACGGTGGCCTCGAAGTGCACGCCGTCCTCGCCACTCACCTGGGCGCGGGCGCCCGGCAGGCCGGCTTCGATCAGGTTCTGGATGGTCTCGGCGTCCAAGTCGCTTTCCTAATAAAATGAACGCCCATTCTACTCCCCGAGTGGCGCCCGCATGGCTGCTTCCCCCCTTTCGCCGGACTCGCTGCACGACGCCGACCTGATCGCCAGCGGCCGCCGCGTGTTCGAGATCGAACGCGCCGAACTGGAACGGGTCGGCGGCCGCATCGGCGACGCGTTCGCCGCCGCCTGCCGGCTGATCCTGGGCTCGCGCGGCCGCGTGGTGGCCACCGGCATGGGCAAATCCGGGCACATCGCGCGCAAGATCGCCGCCACCCTGGCCTCCACCGGCACCCCCGCGTTCTACGTGCACCCGGGCGAGGCCGGACATGGCGACCTGGGCATGATCACCGCCGACGACGTGGTGCTGGCGCTGTCCTACTCCGGCGAATCGGACGAGGTGCTGATGCTGCTGCCGGTGCTCAAGCGCCAGGGCAACCCGCTGATCGCCATGACCGGCCGCCCGCAGTCCAGCCTGGCCAGCGCCGCCGACATCCACCTGGACGTGAACGTGGACCACGAGGCCTGCCCGCTGGCGCTGGCGCCGACCTCCAGCACCACCACCTCGCTGGCCATGGGCGACGCCCTGGCCGTGGCCCTGCTGGACGCGCGCGGCTTCACCGCCGACGACTTCGCCCGCTCGCACCCGGCCGGCAGCCTCGGCCGGCGCCTGCTGCTGCACATCACCGACGTGATGCACGGCGGTGCCGACCTGCCCAGCGTGCGCGAGGACGCCAGCCTCAGCGAAGCGCTGGTGGAGATGAGCCGCAAGCGCCTGGGCATGACCGCCGTGGTCGACGCGCATGGCCGCCTGGTCGGGCTGTTCACCGACGGCGACCTGCGCCGCGCGCTGGACACCGACCTGGACGTGCGCACCGCCGGCATCGCCCAGGTGATGACCCGCGCGCCGCGCACCATCGGCGCCGACCAGCTGGCGGTGGAGGCAGCGCGCATGCTGGAGCAGTACCAGATCAACGGCCTGATCGTCGTCGACGGCGAAGGCCGCGCCGTCGGCGCCCTGAACATTCATGACCTGTTGCGGGCAAAAGTGGTTTAAAAGCCCGCACAATCACGCTTCCGGGCCCGATGGCCCGCCCCCGCCGCAACGGATCGCCCGCACCATGTCCTGGTCTCCCCTGGCCCACTTTCCCGCCGAGCTGCATGCCGTCGCCGCCACCATCCGGCTGGCGTGCTTCGACGTGGACGGGACCCTGACCGACGGGCGCCTGTACTACGACCACGCCGGCAACGAGAGCAAGGCGTTCTTCGTGCAGGACGGGCTGGGCCTGAAACTGCTGCAGAAGCACGGCATCCACCCGGTGCTGATCACCGCGCGCAACAGCCTGTCGGCGCAGCGCCGCGGCGCCGACCTGGGCATCGACACCCAGATCGCGGTCGGCGACAAGCTGGCCAGCGTGCGCGCGCTGTGCGAGCGCTTCGGCATCGGCCTGGCGCAAGTGGCGTTCATGGGCGACGACCTGCCGGACCTGGCCCCGCTGTGCGCGGTCGGGCTGGCGGTGGCGCCGGCCAACGCGCACCCGCTGATCGCCGGGCGCGTGCACTGGCAGACCCGCGCCGAGGGCGGCCGCGGCGCCGCGCGCGAGCTGTGCGACGTGCTGCTGGCGCTGCAGGGCCGGCTGGACGCGGTCGTGGCGGAGTACGCGCGATGAACTGGCGCATGCTCATCGGCACCGGCCTGCTGCTGGCGGCACTGGCCAGCGGCTGGTCGGCCTGGCGGCACCGCGCGACCCTGGCGCCGGCCGGCGCCTCGCAGGTCCGTGCCGATTACGTGCTGGGCGATTTCGAGATCGTCACCCTGGACAAGGACGGCAAGGAGGCAGCCACGCTGCGCGCGCCGTCCATGGAGCGCAATGCGTCCGACCAGACCTCGGTCATCGCGCGGCCGCTGTTCCTGCTGCCCGACGCCGAGGGCCGGCACTGGCAGCTGCGCGCCGACACCGGCTGGGTCAGCGCCAAGGGCGACGAACTGCGCCTGCGCGGCAACGTCGCCGGCGACAGCCCCGAGCAGGGCGGCACCCCGCCGACGACCTTCCGCACCACCGCGCTGGACGTGTTCCCCGAACGCAGCCTGGCCCGTACCGCCGAGCCCGTCACCATGGCCCGCCCGGGCCTGCGGCAGAGCGGCGTCGGCTTCGAGGCCGACCTGAAATCCCGGCAGTATTCCCTTCTTTCCCAGGTCAAGACCCGTTATGAACCCAATGCTGCCCGCCAGGCTCGCTAAGCTCGCGCCGGCCGTCCTGCTCGCCGCCACGCTCGTTCCCGGCGTGGCCACGGCCAGGGAATCGGACCGCAACCAGCCCATGGACATCGTCGCCGACAACAGCGGCGGCAACCTGGCCGGCGGCAACGGCAAGTACCGTTTCAGCGGCAACGTGGTCATCGTCCAGGGCACGCTGGAGATCCATGCCGACACCGCCGACGTGATCCAGAAGAACGGCGAGACCGAACGCGTCGTGCTTACCGGCAAGCAGGCCACGCTCAAGCAGCAGATGGACGACGGCACCTGGATGAACGCCCGCGCCGACAACATGGACTACAACGTCAACAGCGAGGTGATCGTGCTGACCGGCAATTACAAGGTCGACTCCGAGCGGGGCTCCAACGCCGGCCAGCGCATGGTCTACAACACCCGCAGCGGCGACATGCAGAGCGGCGGCGACGGCACCCGCGTGCGCACCGTGATCCAGCCCAGGAACAAGGCGCCGGCCGCGGCGGGAGAGAAGAAGTAATGCTCGTCGCCGAAGGCCTGCGCAAGCGCTACAAAAACCGCGAGGTCGTGCGCGAGTTCGGCCTGTCGCTGGATGCCGGCGAGGTGGTCGGCCTGCTCGGTCCCAACGGCGCCGGCAAGACCACCTGCTTCTACATGATCGTTGGCCTGGTCGAGAGCGACGCCGGCCGCATCGTGCTGGACGGCCGCGACATCACCGGCGAGCCGATGTACGCGCGCGCCAGGCTGGGGGTCGGCTACCTGCCGCAGGAGCCGTCGGTGTTCCGCAAGCTCAGCGTGGCCGACAACATCCGCCTGGTGCTGGAACTGCGCGAGGACCTGGACGCCGACGGCCGCGAACGCGAACTGTCGGCGCTGCTGGACGAACTGCAGATCAGC
Organism: Stenotrophomonas sp. Steno-Z10-HUANG; assembly: GCF_056393075.1. NCBI lineage: Bacteria > Pseudomonadati > Pseudomonadota > Gammaproteobacteria > Lysobacterales > Lysobacteraceae > Stenotrophomonas > Stenotrophomonas sp. Steno-Z10-HUANG. Next base: position 40,092 of record NZ_JBWJPA010000004.1, on the reverse strand, counting down.
CACGTCGCCGACCAGGCCGGCGCCAGCCTGTCCGGCGGCGAACGCCGCCGCTGCGAGATCGCCCGCGCGCTGGCCGCCAAGCCGCGCCTGATCCTGCTCGACGAACCGTTCGCCGGCGTCGACCCGATCTCGGTCGGCGAGATCCAGCGCATCGTCACCCACCTCAAGCAGCGCGGCATCGGCGTGCTGATCACCGACCACAACGTCCGCGAGACCTTGGGAATCTGCGACCGCGCGTATATCCTCAACGAGGGCAGCGTGCTGGCGCAGGGCGCACCGGAAGCGCTGCTGTCCAACCCCGACGTCCGCCGTGTCTACCTTGGAGACAGCTTCACGCTCTGATCCAGCCGCGGCAGGCCGTTCCCCCTTCTGCCTGGAACCGGGATGAAAGCACGGCTGCAGACATCGCTGGGACAGCAGCTGGTCATGACGCCGCAGCTGCGCCAGGCCATCCGCCTGCTGCAGATGTCCAGCACCGAGCTGGAGCTGGAACTGGCCGGGGCGGTGGAGAGCAACCCGCTGCTGGAATGGGCCGACGAAGCCGCGCCCGGCGAGCCGGGCCCCGAACCGGGCCCCGAACCGGGCCCCGAACCGGGCCCCGAACCGGGCCCCGACCCGGGGGACGCCAGCGCCGCGGCCGATGCCGGCGACGGCCACGCCGACGCGGGCATGGACTGGCCCGGCGAGGGCGAGCAGTGGAGCGGCGGCCAGGGCGGCTCGTTCGATGACGACGACAGCGATGCCCGCGACTGTGTCGCCGGGGCCGACACCCTCGCCGACCACCTGCTGTGGCAGCTGCATCTGTCCCACCTGAGCGCACGCGACCGCGCCATCGGCGTCGCCCTGGTCGATGCGCTGGACGAGGACGGTTACCTGCGCGAACCGCTTCTGTCCATCGCCCAGACGCTGCGCCCGGACATCGCCGCCGGCGAGGACGAGATCCTCACCATGCTGCACCGGATCCAGCGCTTCGACCCGCCCGGCGTCGGCGCCCGTACCCTGGGCGAATGCCTGGGGCTGCAGCTCGACGCCCTGCCCGCCGCCACCCCGGGCCTGGACCTGGCCCGGCAGATCGCCGCGGGGCCGCTGGAACGCCTGCCGCGGGCCGGCATTCCCGGTATCGCCGCCGAACTGCGGCAACCGGCCGAGGCCGTCGAGCAGGCCGTGCAGCTGCTGCGCACGCTGGACCCGCGCCCGGGCCGGCAGCTGGGCGACGTGTCCGCGGACGCCTATGTGGTGCCCGACTGCGTGGTCTGGCGCCAGCGCGGCGTGTGGAAGGCCGCCCTCGCCGGCCATGCCGGCCCGCGGGTGGTGATCCACCGTGGCTACGAGCAGCTGATCCGCCGCTGCGGCGACGCCGACGCCAGTTACCTGCGCGGCCAGCTGCAGGAAGCGCGCTGGCTGCTCAAGGGCCTGGAGGCGCGCGGCGAGACCCTGCTGCGCGTGGTCAACAGCCTGCTGCGCCACCAGGCCGGGTTCCTGGAGTTCGGCGCGCAGGCGCTGCGGCCACTGACCCTGCGCGAGATCGCCGCGGAGCTGGAGCTGCACGAATCCACCATCTCCCGCGCCATCGCCGGCAAGCACGTGCGCACGCCGCGCGGCACCCTGCCGCTGCGCGCGTTCTTCGCCTCGGGCATCGACACCGACGGCGGCGGCGAGGCCTCCAGCACCGCCATCCAGTCGATGATCCGGCGCCTGATCGAGGCCGAAAACCCGCGCAAGCCGCTTTCTGACGCCAAGCTGGCCGACATGCTCAAGGGCAGCGGAATACCGGTGGCGCGCCGCACCGTGGCGAAGTATCGTGAAGCCATGAACATCTCCGCCTCCCACGAACGCGTACGCCTTGTCTGAAACGTTCGCGGCCGGCGGCAGGGTTCATTGGCAACCGAAGAACCACAGGAGGCATCCGATGCGTATCGAAACGTTTGGCAAAGACGTGGAAGTCACCCCCGCCCTGAAGGAGTACGTGGAGACCAAGCTGCAACGGCTGGGCAAGCACTTCGACCAGCACTGTGAAGTCAGGGTGACCCTGTCGCTGCAGAAGAACGAGCACCATGTCGATGCCAGCGCCAATCTCCCCGGCCAGACCCTGCACGCCGAGGCCGGCGGACAGACCATGTACGCGGCGATCGACGTGCTGGCCGACAAGCTCGACCGGCTGGTGATCAAGCACAAGGAAAAGCATCTGCCCCACGCCTCCCATGCACTGCGCGACAATGGCTGACATCCGTCACCGTCCGTTGCAGTCATGCCCCTGAATGACCTGATGGCGGCCGTGAGTACCCGGGTACTCGCGGCCGCCGACCGCGACAGCGCCCTGCGCGCCGCCGCCGGCCTGCTCGCCTGCCGCGAAGCCGGCGCCGAGAGCATCTTCCGCAGCCTGTGCGACCGCGAGAACGTCGGCAGTACCGCCATCGGCCACGGCATCGCCATCCCGCATGGCCGCTCCCCCACCCTGCAACACCCGCGCGGCGCCTTCCTGCGGCTGCTGCAACCCATCGATTTCGGCGGCGCCGAACCGGTCGACCTGGTGTTCGCCATGGCGGTGCCCGAGCACTACACCCACCAGCACCTGATGCTGCTGTCCGAGCTGGCGGAGATCTTCTCCGACGCCCACGTCCGCGACGCCCTGCGCGCGGCCAACGACGGCAGCGCGCTGAAGCAGATCCTCGACCATCCGCAGCGGATCCGTCCCTCATGAACACCCGCATCACCGCCCGCGAACTGTTCGACCAGCAGCGCGAGAAACTGGACCTGCGCTGGGCCGCGGGCCAGGCCGGCGGCAACCGCGAGCTGGATGCCGGCGACACCGTCGCGCGGCGCCCGTCGCTGGCCGGCTACCTCAACACCATCTACCCGAACAAGGTGCAGATCCTCGGCACCGAGGAGCTGGCCTGGCTGGACTCGCTGGATTCGCGCCAGCGCTGGGAAGTGATCGAGCGCATCATCCAGGCGCGGCCGCTGGCGCTGGTCATCACCAAGAGCCACGGCTGCCCGGAGGACCTGCGCGCGGCCGCCGACGAATCGCAGACCCCGCTGTGGGTGTCGCCGCGGCGCGGCCACGAACTGCTCAACCACCTGTCCTACCACCTGGCGCGCACGCTGGCGCCGCGGATCATCCTGCATGGCGTATTCATGGAGATCTACTCCATCGGCGTGCTGATCACCGGCGAGGCCGGCTCGGGCAAGAGCGAGCTGGCGCTGGAACTGCTCAGCCGCGGCCACCGGCTGGTGGCCGACGATGCCCCCGAGTTCACCCAGATCGCCCCGGACGTGCTCGACGGCACCTGCCCCGAGCTGCTGCAGGACCTGCTGGAGGTGCGCGGCCTGGGCGTGCTCAACGTGCGCCAGATGTTCGGTGACACATCTGTAAAGAAGAACAAGTACCTTCGGCTGATCGTGCACCTGACCAAACCGATGACCGAACCCGGCAGCTACGGCTACGAACGCCTGACCGGCGACTCCGGCAAGCGCCACGTGCTCGACCTGGACGTGCCGCTGATCACCCTGCCGGTGATGCCCGGGCGCAACCTGGCGGTGCTGACCGAGGCGGCCACGCGCCTGCACATCCTGCGCACCAAGGGCATCGACCCGGCGGCGATGTTCATCGCCCGCCACAGCAACCTGCTGGAGCAACGCATCCCATGAACGCCACGCCGGCCCCGGTGCTGGTCATCGTCAGCGGCCTGTCCGGTTCGGGCAAGTCGGTGGCGCTGAAGACCTTCGAGGACCTGGACTACTACTGTTCGGACAACATCCCGGTCAACCTGCTGCCGGAGTTCGTGCGTGGCGTGCTCGGCGAACGCACCGACGACCGGCCGCGGCGCCTGGCGCTGGGCATCGACGTGCGCGGCCGCAGCGACCTGAGCCAGCTCGCCAGCTGGCGGCAGCGGGCGCGCGACCACGACATCGATGCCACCCTGCTGTTCTTCGAGGCCGACGACGACACCCTGCTGGCGCGCTTCGCCGATACCCGGCGGCGGCATCCGCTGAGCCAGCTCGGCCTGTCCCTGCCCGAGGCGATCGTGCGCGAGCGCGAACTGACCGCGCCGCTGCGCCGCGAGGCCAACGCGGTGATCGACACCAGCCGGCTCAACGTGCACCAGCTGCGGCGCAAGCTGATCACCGAATACGCGCTCGGCCACGGCAGCGGCCTGTCGCTGCTGTTCGAGTCCTTCGCCTACAAGCGCGGGGTGCCGGCCGAGGCCGATTTCGTGTTCGACGCGCGGGTGCTGCCCAACCCGCACTGGGACCCGGAACTGCGCTCGCTGAGCGGCCGCGACCGTGAGGTCCGCGAGTACCTGGACGCGCAGCCGGAAGTCGTGCGCTACGCGGCCCAGCTCGAGGACCTGCTCGACACCTGGCTGCCCAGGCTGGGCAACGACACCCGCAGTTACGTGACCGTGGCCTTCGGTTGTACCGGCGGCAAGCACCGCTCGGTGTACCTGGCCGAGCGCCTGGCCCGGCATGCGCGCGCGCAGGGCTGGCCGGACGTGGCCACCTTCCACCGCGAACAGGACTGAATGGTGCGCGCAAAGCGCGATCCAGGCGCTATCGCGGACTGCATCCGACCTGTTAACGTTCAGTAATGACCTGCGGCATCCTTCTCGTGACCCATCCCGGCGTCGGCTCTTCCCTGCTGGAAGTGGCCACCCGCCTGCTGCGCCAGCTGCCACTCAATGCCGAGGCCTTCGAGGTTCCGTTCGACGCGGACCTGGACGCGCAGCTGCCACTGGCCTCGGCGGCCATGCGCCGGGTGGAAGGCGAGGACGGCGTGCTGGTGCTGACCGACCTGTACGGGGCCAGCCCCAGCAACCTGGCGGCGCGGCTGGCGCGGCTGGGCACGCCGGTGCGGCGGGTATCGGCACTGAGCCTGCCGATGCTGCTGCGGGTGATGAACTATCCGGAACAGGGACTGGACCAACTGCCCGCCACCGCCGCGGCGGGCGCCCGAAATGGAGCCATCATCGACGATGCTTGAACGCGAACTCACCGTATCCAACCGCCTGGGCCTGCATGCCCGCGCGACCGCCAAGCTGGTGCAGCTGCTGTCCGGCTTCCGCGCCAATGCCACGCTGGTGGCCAAGGGCCGCGAGGTCAACGCCAAGAGCATCATGGGCGTGATGCTGCTGGCCGCCGGCCAGGGCACGCCGGTCACGGTGCGGGTACAGGGCGAGGACGAGGCCGACGCCATGGCGGCGGTCGTGGATCTGTTCGAGCGCCGTTTCGACGAGGACAGCTGATGGCGGCGGCGGACGCGGCGGCGGTTCCTGCCCGCACCACGCCGGGAGGCGTGGCGGCATGACCGCGCTGCGCCTGCATGGCCATGGCGCATCGCGCGGCAGCGCGCTTGGCCGCGCCCGCGTGCGCCTGCCGCATGCGCAGGACGTCACCGAAAAGCGCATCCCCGCCAGCGCGGTCGACGCCGAACTGCAGCGCCTGCACCAGGCCATCGAGTCGGCCCGCGCCGAGATGCGCGAACTGCGCCAGCGCCTGCAGGGCGCGCTGCCGGCCGAGGTCGGCGAGTTCCTCGATCTGCACGCCATGCTGCTGGACGACCCGGAGCTGCTGCTGGCGCTGGACGAACGCATCCGCAGCCAGCGCTACAGCGCGGCCTATGCGCTGCGCCTGCAGCGCGACACCCTGGCGCAGGTGTTCGAGGGCATGGAGGACGACTACCTGCGCGCCCGCCTGGATGACCTGGACCACGTCATCGGCCGCATCAACGCCTTCCTGCACAAGCGCCCGGCCGGCATGAAGGGCCTGGCGGGCGAAATCCTGGTGTGCGAGAACGTCGCCCCCTCGGAGCTGGCGCAACTGCAGTCGCAGGGCGTGGTCGGCATCGTCACCAGTGCCGGCAGTCCGCTGTCGCACAGCGCCATCCTCGCCCGCAGCCTGCACCTGCCGCTGGTGGTCGGCGCCAGCGGCGTGCTGAACCGGATCAACGACGGCGACGTGCTGATCCTGGACGGCGGCAGCGGCGAGGTGGTGCTGGAGCCGGCCGCCGACGACCTGCGCCAGTACCGCCAGCGCCTGCGCGAACTGGCGCGCGAACAGCGCGAGCTCGGCCACCTGCGCTCCAAGCCCAGCCGCACCGTGGACGGGGTGGACATCACCCTGCTGGCCAACGCCGAATCGCGCGAGGACGTGGCCCACGCGCACGCCCTGGGCGCGCATGGGCTGGGCCTGTACCGCACCGAATTCCTGTTCCTGCAGCGCAACGGCCTGCCCGACGAGGAAGAACAGTTCCATCACTACCGCGACGCCGTACTCGGCATGAGCGGGCGGCCGGTGACCATCCGCATCCTCGACCTGGGCGCGGACAAGGCCGATCGCAGCGGGCTGGTGCTGGGCCGCGAGGACAACCCGGCGCTGGGCCTGCGCGGCATCCGCCTGCTGCTGGCGAATCCCAGGGTCGCCGACACCCAGCTGCGCGCGCTGCTGCGCGCCTCCGGCTACGGGCCGGTGCGCGTGCTGGTACCGATGGTCAGCACCCGCGAGGAAATCCTCGCGCTCAAGCGGCGCATGACCCGGCAGGCGGCGGCGCTGCGCGAGGAAGGCCACGTGCTGGCCGAGCACGTGCCGGTCGGCGCGATGATCGAGGTGCCGGCCGCGGCCATCGCCCTGCCGACCTTCATCGACCAGATCGATTTCCTGTCCGTCGGCACCAACGACCTGGTGCAGTACCTGTTGGCGGCCGACCGCAACAACGAAGCGGTGGGCGAGCTGTATTCGCCGCTGCATCCGGCGGTGCTGCAGCTGCTGGCACAGGTGATCGGCACCGCGCGCGCGCACGGCACGCCGCTGGCGGTGTGCGGCGAGATCGCCGGCGACCCGCGCATGACGCCGCTGCTGCTGGCCCTGGGCCTGACCGAGTTCAGCCTGCACCCGGCGACGCTGCTGGAAGTACGCCGGGCGATCCGCGACTGCAACCATGGCGAACTGCGCGCACGCGCCGGCAAGCTGCTGCAGGCGCGCGACCGCCGCGGCATCGAGCGCTGGCTCGCCGGCAGCTGCCCGCCCTGAGCGCCGGCGCCCGGGCACCACGCACCGGCGCGGAGGGTGTGCACCGAAACACCGGCGCGTGATAATGACGCGCCCGACACCTTCCCTGCCGCATCCTGCATCGCGGCCCTCCCGTTCCCGGAGTCCCGATGGCCGAAGCCGTACGCCACGACAAGACCGCGCGCCAGCTGCGCATGCTTTCCGACGCGCTGGACAGTGGCCGGCTGGGGCCGGTGCGGCGGCTGGTCAACACGCTGGCGCCGGCGGAGATCGGCAACCTGCTCGAATCGCTGCCGCCGGGCAAGCGCGAGGTGGTGTGGGGCCTGGTCGACCAGGAGGACGACGGCGAGGTACTGGTCCACGTCGGCGAGGAAGTGCGCGAAAGCCTGCTGGCCGACATGGACCCGGACGAGATCATCGCCGCGGTCGAAGACCTGGACATCGACGACCTGGCCGACCTGGTCGAGGACCTGCCCGACACGGTCATCGACGAAGTGCTCAAGTCGATGGACCGGGAGAACCGCGAGCGGCTGGAGCAGGTGCTGTCCTATCCGGAGGACACCGCCGGGCGCCTGATGAACCCGGACGTGGTCACCGTGCGCGCCGACGTCAACATCGACGTGGTGCTGCGCTACCTGCGCCTGCGCGGCGAACTGCCCGACCACACCGACTACCTGTACGTGGTCAGCCGCCGCCACCAGTACCTGGGCCGGGTGTCGCTGGCCTCGCTGGTCACCCACGAGGACAGCACCCCGATCAACCGCCTGGTCGACGACGAGCAGCCGGCGATCGACGTGGGCGAGAGCGCCGACGAGGTCGCGCGGCAATTCTCCGACCACGACTGGGTGTCGGCGCCGGTGGTGGACGACAACAACATCCTGATCGGGCGCATCACCATCGACGACGTGGTGGACATCATCCGCGCCCAGGCCGAGCACCAGGCGCTGGGCGCCGCCGGCCTGGACGAGGACGAGGACCTGTTCAGCCCGGTCTGGCGCGCCATGCGGCGGCGCCTGGTGTGGCTGTTCGTCAACCTGTGCACCGCATTCGTCGCCGCCAACGTGGTCGGCCAGTTCGAAGGCACCATCGACAAGCTGGTGGCGCTGGCCGTGCTGATGCCGATGGTCGCCGGCCTCGGCGGCAACGCCGGCACCCAGGTGCTGGCGCTGATGGTGCGCGGCCTGGCGCTGGGCCAGGTGGGCGCCTCCAACGTGAAGGCGCTGCTGTGGAAGGAACTGCGCGTGGCCCTGCTCAACGGCCTGCTGATGGGCGCGGTGCTGGGGTTGATCGTGCTGGTCTGGTTCCACAACCCCGGGCTGTCGCTGGTGATCTTCATCGCCCTGACCTGCAATCTGCTGCTGGCGGCGTCGGCCGGCGTGCTGATCCCGATGACGCTCAAGCGGCTGGGGTTCGACCCGGCGCTGGCCAGCGGCATCTTCCTGACCGCCATCACCGACTCGATGGGTTTCTTCACCTTCCTCGGACTGGCGACCCTGGTACTGCTGCGCTGAGCGGCGCGGCCACGCCCTCGCGCCCCTCACGCCCGACCGCCCCATGACCACCACCATTACCGACTACTACCAGCCCGGCTGGCGCGACCAGCCGCATACCTGCCCGGCCTGCGGATGGCAGGGCGGTTCCCGGCAGATGGAGCTGGAACTGCACGACGAGCAGAGCGAGTACGCCTGTCCGCAATGCGAGTTCCCGCTGCTGGTGGTGCTGCACCCGGACCTGGCGCAGGTCCAGGCCGCCGCCGCGGCCGGCAATGCCGAGGCCGGCGAACAGCTGGCCATCCTCGCCAGCGTGCCACGCCACCGATGATGCGCCGCACCGGGCAGCAGGCCGCCAGCGCCGCTACGATGGCCACACCCCCGGCGCGGAGCGTCCCATGGCCTGGCCCCGTCTGCATCACCTGCCCCTGCTCGTGCTGATGGCCGTGCTCGGCGGCTGTGCCTCGCTCCCCGCGAGCGACGAAGGGCGGTTCGTCGCCCGCAGCATCGAGTTCGATGGCGTGCGCATGCCCTACCAGGTGTTCGTGCCCGCGACGTCCGCGCGCGCCGCCGGCGCGCTGCCGGTGGTGCTGTTCCTGCACGGCTCGGGCGAGCGCGGCGACGACGGCAGGCGCCAGACCGAGGCCGGGCTGGGACCCTACCTGCGCGCCCATGCGGCGGACTTCCCGGCGCTGGTGGTGCTGCCGCAGGTGGCCAGGGGCGGGGAATGGAGCGGGCGCAACGCGCGCCTGGCGGTCGCCGCGCTGGATGCGGCGATGCGCGAGTTCGACGCCGATCCGCGGCGCCAGTACCTGACCGGCATGTCGATGGGCGGCTACGGCAGCTGGAACATCGCCCTGGCCGACCCGGGGCGCTTCGCCGCGCTGGTGCCGGTGTGCGGCGCGGTACGCCCTCCGCGCGCCGAACGGCCGGGCCTGCGGGTGGAGGCCGTCGCCGCGGAATCCGACCCCTACCAGGCCATGGCCCTGCGCCTGAAGGACACGCCGGTCTGGATCTTCCACGGCGCGCGCGACGACGTGGTGCGCCCGGACGACGACCGCCGGCTGCATGCCGCCTTCCAGGCGGTGGCTGCCCGCGACGCGCGTTACACCGAATACCCGCAGGGCAACCACAACGCCTGGGACGCCACCTACGCCGACCCGGCGATGTGGCGCTGGCTGTTCGCGCAGGAACGCTGACGCCGCCAGTGCACCGGCACGGCGCCGGCGCCACGGTCGGGCTCAGCCCAGCAGCGTTTCCAGCACCGCCATGCGCACGGCCACGCCGTTGGCGACCTGGCGCAATACCCACGACTGCGGGCCGTCGGCCACCTCGTCGGTGACTTCCACGCCGCGGTTGATCGGGCCCGGATGCAGCACCGCCGCGTCGCTGGCGGCACGCCGCAGGCGCGCGGCGGTGAGACCGTATTCGGCGTGGTACTGCTCCAGCGACGGCACCAGGCCTTCTTCCATGCGCTCGCGCTGCAGGCGCAGCATCATCAGCGCGTCGGCGCCTTCGAGCATGGCGTCGAAATCCTGCCCGACCACGCAGCCGCGCAGCGTGTCTGCGTCCGGCAACAGCGACTGCGGGCCGCAGACGCGGATTTCACCAACGCCCAGCGTGCGCAGCGCATGCAGGTCGGTGCGCGCCACGCGCGAGTGCTTCACGTCGCCGACGATCAGCACCTTCAGTTTCGAGAAGTCCGGGCCCTTGGCCTGGCGCAGGGTCAGCATGTCCAGCAGGCCCTGGGTCGGGTGCGCGCTGCGGCCGTCACCGGCGTTGATCAGCGCGGTGCCCTCGCCCGCGGCGGCAGCCAGCTCGGCCACCGCGCCGTCGTCGGGGTGGCGTACCACGAAGCCGCGCACGCCCATCGCTTCCAGGTTGCGCAGCGTGTCGCAGGCGGTCTCGCCCTTGCGCGTGGACGAGGTGGACGCGTCGAAATTCAGCACGTCCGCGCCCAGCCGCTGCGCGGCCAGCTGGAACGAACTGCGGGTGCGGGTGGACGGTTCGAAGAACAGCGTGCACACCGCGGTGCCGGCCAGCACCCCGCGCTTGTTGCCGACACGGCCCACCGCCGCGTCGCGGATCTGCCCGGCGCGGTCCAGCAGCTGCAGCAGGTGTTCGCGCGGCAGGCCCTCCAGGGTCAGCAGGTGGCGCAGGCGTCCGTCGGCATCGAGTTGGGAGGCGGTCATGGCAGGTCTTGGGGGTCAGGAAACGGGGGTGGCGTCGCCGGGGGCGGACAGCCAGCGTTCGATGATGACCGCGGCGGCGACCGCGTCCAGGTTGGCGGCGTCGCGACGGCGCTTGCGGCCCTCGGCGCGGTCGACGGCGAAACGCCGCGCCGCTTCCACCGAGCTGGAACGTTCGTCCACCAGCAGCACGGGGACCTGGTAGCGCTGCAGCAGTTGCCGGGCGAAGGCCTGCGCGCGCTTGCGGTTGGGCTGGTCGTCGCCGTCCAGGGTCAGCGGGTCGCCGACGATCAGGCCGTGCGGGCGCCACTCGCGCTGCAGCCGGTCGAGCGCGGCCCAGTCGGGGCCGTCGCCGCGCACCTCGACCACCGCCAGCGCGCGCGCGCCGACGCTGAAGGCACTGCCGATGGCCACGCCGATGCGGCGCGAGCCGACGTCGAACCCCAACACCGTGCTGTCGGGCGAAAGCGCCGCCGGATCAGGCATGGCCGCTGTACCCGGCCAGGCGGAACAGGTCCACGCCGATGCGCGAGGCGGCCAGCTGCCAGCGCTCGTCCAGCGGCGCCTCGAACAGCACCACCGGGTCGGCCGGCACGGTCAGCCAGCTGTCCTCGGCCAGTTCCTGCTCCAGCTGGCCGGCGCCCCAGCCGGCGCAGCCCAGGGTGACCAGCGCGTTGCGCGGGCCGTCGCCCCGGGCCATGGCTTCGAGGATGTCGCGAGAGGTGGTCAGGTACAGGCCCTGGCCCACGGCCAGGCTGGAATCCCAGTCGCGTGCATCGTCGTGGATGACGAAGCCGCGCCCGGTATGCACCGGGCCGCCATTGAGCACCGGCAGCGCGCGCAGGCGCTCGTCGCCGGTGTCGATCTCCATCTGCGAGAGCACTTCGCCCAGGGTGTATTCCGAAGGCTGGTTGACCACCACGCCCATGGCGCCGTTGTCGTCGTGCTGGCAGATCAGCGCGACGCTGCGCGCGAATCCCGAATCGGTCAGCGAGGGCAAGGCGACCAGCAGGTGATTGGCCAGATTGTCGAAATGCGTGGACATGGCCGCATTCTACCGCCAGCCACGCAGCCGCGCCCGGCGCGCACGCACCGCCCATGCCCGGTACCGGCCCACCGCGTCGAAGCCGCGGCGCGGCGCGCGCCTCCATGCGCGGCCGCGGCCGCACCGGCAGCGCGCCTATACTGGCCAGCCCTGGGTCCATCACCGTCCATGAGCGCCTATTGCGATATCGCGCCCGGTCATCCGGTCCACGCCCATTACCACGCCCGCGAATACGGATTCCCGCAGCGTGCGGAGCAGGACCTGTTCGAGCGCCTGCTGCTGGAGATCAACCAGGCCGGGCTGAGCTGGGAAACCATCCTGCGCAAGCGCGAGGGCTTCCGCCGCGCCTACCACGGCTTCGACGTGGATGCCGTGGCCGCCTACGGCGAGGCCGACATCGCCCGCCTGCTGGGTGACGCCGGCATCATCCGCAACCGGCTCAAGGTCCTGGCCGCCATCCACAACGCCGGGGTGATCCGCGGCCTGCGCGATTCGCACGGCGGCTTCGCGCAGTGGCTCGACGCGCACCACCCGCGGCCCAAAGCCGACTGGGTGAAGCTGTTCAAGAAGACGTTCCGCTTCACCGGCGGCGAGATCACCGGCGAGTTCCTGATGAGCCTGGGCTACCTGCCCGGCGCGCACCGCGATGATTGCCCGGTGATGGCCGACATCCGCGCGGCGGCGCCACCGTGGCTGGGCGGCGTCGGCGGCTGATCGCGCGCGGCACCGGCCGGCGCCGCTGCAGCGGCGCGCCAGGCCCCGCTGCGGGTGCCTGGCGCCAACCTGCGGCGCTGGCGCCGCGACGGGGTCAGTAGCGACCGCTCAGGTTCACGAACCAGCCCTTGTGGTCGTAGTCGAAGTCGGTCAGGTCGTCGCTGAACTCGGTGAAGTTGTAACCGGCGCCGATGCGGAAGTTCCCGCTCAGGTCGCGGTCCACGCCCACCAGGAAGCCCTGCCGGGTGCCCCCGTCCTTGACCTGCAGCTGGCGGTATTCGCCCAGCGCATGCCATTGCGCGCGCAGTTCGTAGCGCGCCTGGAGGGCACCGAAGGTGGTGGCCGAATCCAGCCACGTACCGCCGCCGCGGCCCATGCGCACTTCGCCTTCGCGGCGGGCCAGCTTGCCGGCGAATTCCCAGTGCTGGTCGTGGCGGTAGACGCCCTCGAACGAAACGATCTGCGAACGCTGGTCGTACTGCGCGCCGCCCAGCTGGCCCATCGACGCCAGGTCGTAGAGGTAGGTGTAGCGGCCGAACAGGCCCCAGCGGGTGCTGTTCCACGGGCGGTAGGCGAAGCCGAAGTTGCCTTCGACGAAACGGGCGCCCTCGGCAGGATCCAGCCGGTCGTCGGTATCGGCGTAGTTGAAGCGCGCGGCGATGCGCCAACTGTCGTTGATGCGGTGGGTCATGCGGGTGGTGCTGACCCACTGCTCGCGGCGCTCGGCACCGCTGTCGCGGCGCCATTCCAGCTTGCTCTGCCAATCGGTATCGGGCGAGGTGCGGCCGCCGGAAATGCTGGCCGCGCGCCGCTCGACCACGCCGCCACCGGTGCTTTCCAGTTCGCCGTTGGACAGGGTGAAACCGGTGTTCCAGCCCTGCGCCGGGTAAAAGTCCATGCCGAAGGTATGCGCCAGCCCGGCCTCGCCACGCTCCTTGAGGAACTGGCTTTCGTTGAACACGTTGACCTGGCTGGACACCCGCCAGCGCTGCCCCAGGGTCCAGCCGTTCTGCCCGCCCGGATTGAACAGCGGGTCGCGTTCGGTGGTGTCGGCCGAATAGGTGTAGCCACCGTAGAAGGCGTGTTCCGGGCTGATGCGGTACTCGGCATTGACGGTGGCGGCGTTGCCACGGTCGCCGTCGGTCACTTCCGCGCCCACCGACGAGTTGTTGCCGAACAGGTGCTTGGCACCGAGGGTCAGGGCATCGTTGTCGGCATACCTGCCACCGTCATCGTCCACGGTCAGCTGGGCCACGCCGTACAGCTCCATCGTGGCGCCGAAGCGTTGCAGGTACTTGACCGCCGCCAGCGTGCCGATGGCATCGAGGTAGCTGCCCTGCTGGTCGACCCGGCGCAGTTCGGCGCTGAGGGTCCCCGCCTCGCTGGCCTGCCACTGCAGCGTGGCCTGGGCCTGGGCCAGGGTGTCGGCACCGCGCTCGGCGCGGGTGTAGCGGGTGTACAGGCCCAGGTCCGGGGTGAACTGGCCCAGCAGCTCGGCACCGTACTCGGTCACCGGCAGGCCCGTGTCGTAGCGGGACACCGAATAGCCGGCGTCGGTCTGGCGCCACCATGCTCCGGCGGCCCAGTCCTGTTCGGTCCAGCCCAGCTCCCTGAAATTGGCGCGGGCTTCCAGCGAGCGGGCATCGCCCTTGCGGTTCAACGCGGTGTCGTTCTGCTGGATGAAGCTCAGGCCGCCGTTGTCGGAGAAGAACGCCGGCACGCCGAAGGATTCGGTATGCGCGTACTCGGCCTTCAGGTAGGTGCCCTTGCCGGCCTGCAGGGTGAGGTCGGCGCCCTTGAGCGTGTAGTCCTCGCCGGCCCGGTTCTCGTCGACCCAGGTCGCGCCGAGGCCGACGTGGTCGCCGATCCAGTGCTTGCCGCGGAAGCCCACGGTCACGTCGTCCGCATCGAAGCCGGCCGGCACCCACTCGTAGTCCACCAGCAGGCGCTGTTCGAAGCCGTCCAGCGGCGCATCGCGGGTCAGGGTCGGGCTGTTGTCGCGGGTGATCTGCGCCAACGGGCGGGTCAGCAGGAGGCGGCCCTGCAGTTCGTCGATCTCGTAGTCGGCCCCGCGCTGCAGCACCACCCGGTTCTCGGTACGGCCGCTGCTGCGGTCGCGGATCTCCAGGGTCACCACGTCCGAACCCGGCAGCAGGTCGGTATGCCGCAGGTAGTACAGGCTGCCGCCGGTGCCGATGAATTCATTGTGGCCCGGCGCGGTTTCGGCCTGCGAACCGAACACGCGCAGTTCGCTGCCGGCATCGCCCCAGCGGTTGCTGGCGTTCGAGCGCCAGTTGAGCGCCGCGCCATACAGCGCGCGCTGGTACTGGCCGAACTCGGTCCCGGTCAGGCCGGTGGCGTAGTTGCCCCACAGCGCCTGGTTCTTGTCCCAGTCCATGCGCAGGTAGAACCGGCCCATCGTGTCCACGTCGCGACGGGTGTTGGAATCGTCGCCGTAGACCGGGTAGTACAGGTCCGGATCGAGCCGGCGGAAGATGTCCTGCGGGTCGGCCTTGCCGAAACCGTTGAACAGCCGGTCCAGGTCGCGCTCGGTGGTATCGGCCTGCGCGGTCACCAGGTAGCGGCCGCGCAGCTTGGCCTTGCCGTAGAACGCCAGGCGGCCGTCGCTGATGACATCGTCCCGGTAGTTGGCGTCGCCGCGGAACGGCTCGTTGGAACCGCTGACCTTGTTCTGCGCGATGGTCACGTCGGCCAGCGCGACGCCGAAGAAGTAGCGACCGGTGACGTCCACGTCCAGGTGGCGGGCAGGACCGCCCTCGCCGCCCACGCCGATGTCGAAGCGGTGCGTGCCGACCGGCATCAGGTACTCGGCGACGAACTTGCGCTCCAGGTCCACCGGATAGCTTTCGCCGTTGATGCTCAGCGCCATGCCCGCGGGGATGTTGCGGCCCTGGATGCGGATGCGCGAACCGTACAGCGGGATGTTCTGCTGGCGCAGGCCGCTGCCCGCGAAGACATCGTCGATCAGGCTCTGGGTCTGCGCCTGCTCGGCGCTCAGGGCATTGCCCAGCCGCTTCTCTGTGCTGTTGCGCAGCGCATTGGCGCCGCGCTCGGCATCTTCCGGCGACACCAGCTGCAGCACGCGCGGCGAGGTCTCGTCGAACTGGCCGTTGGCGCCGGTGGCGCGCAACACGTAGACCAGCTCATCGCCCTTGCGGAAGCGGTACTTGCCCGGCAACGCGCCGTCCCACTCGCCATGGCTGACCGCCGCCACGTCCAGCGGCACGCTCGCCAGCGGTTCGATCAGGTCGGCGTCGCTGGCGCGGTACAGGCGCACCTCCATGCGTTCGATGAAGGCCGGATAGTTGCCACGCGCATAGAACTGCACCGGCTTGAGCAGGCGCTCGCCGTCGAAGGCCACCATCGACGGCGCCGATACCGACAGCTCCGGTGACCCCAGGGTCGGATCCTCGGTCGCCCACACCACCCCGCCACCGGGCAGGTCGATGGAGTACTTGCCCATCGCCACCGCCCGGCCCTGCGGTTCGACCGACACCTCGACCCGGCGATCGGGCTGCAGGGCGTCGGACGACGAACCGGCATGGGTGCCCCGGGTCACCGGCGCGGCATGGCTGCGCGTGCGCAGCTGGAACAGCAGGCCGTCGTCGCCGGTGCAGGCGTCCGCGCCGCAGCCCAGCGCCGCAGGCGCCGGTTCCGGCGCGCCCGCGCGGGGTTCGGCCGGCTCGGCGGATGCGACGCCGTCCGGCGTCGCCGCGGCCGTGGCCAGCGGGGTGGTCGCGCCGGCCAGCAGGCACAGCAGGGTGTAGTCCAGCACCTTCATCTTCATACGCTTGTCCATGACCGGCCCCTTACTTGCGCACGCCAGCCGGCACCGCCGGCACGTCCGCGATGTCCACCCGCAGCCTGCTTCGCGCTTCGGCGCCCAGGCGTTTGCCCAATGCATCGGACACCGCCCTGGCGCGCGCCAGGCCCAGCGCCGTGTTGTAGGCGTCGGAACCGCGCACATCGGCGTGGCCGACGATGGAGACGCGGCCGCTGCCCAGCCGTTCCAGCGCGGCGGCCACCGTGTCCAGCAACGCGTCGAAGCCCGGCCGGATGGCCGATTTGCCGGTATCGAACAGCAGCGTGCCCAGCAGCACGCCCTGGCCATCGATGCCGGCCACCAGCGGCGCGGTGTCGCCCACCTTGGCCCGCGCGACCACGCGCAAGGTCCTGGCCGTGGCCTCGTCGAGCTGCGCCAGCAGGGCGGCCTTGACCGCCGCCGCGCGTTCGAATGCCAGCGCTTCGTTGCTGGCCTCGGCCTGGATCACCACCTCCATGCCCGGGTGCTCGCGCACCTTCGCGGCCATGGCCTCCACCGCCGGCTGGTAGCGCGGCTGTACCTGGGCGCTGCCGGGCGCGAAGAACACTTCGCCCATTTCCATCTCGACCTGGCGCGCGCCGCCCTCGACCGCGCGTTCCGGCAGCTTCACGCCCCAGTCGAAGCGGACCGGCATGCCGGGGGTGACCCGGCGCAGCAGCGGATTGTCGGTGGTGAACGCCGCACCGGTCGGCAGGGTGGACGGATCGACCTTCAGGATGAAGTTGCGACCGCGCTCCCACGCGCCACCGGGAATGCCGGCCAGGTGGTAGCGGCCGTACTGGTCGGTTTCGACCAGCAGCCCTTCCACCGAGGCGATGCGCACGCCGGGAATGCCGCGCTCGTCGATGCCGGCATTGCCGATCACGTAGTCGACCACGTAGTCGTCCGCACCGCGGGCGATGCGCCGCTCCACGGTCGGTGCCGCCGCGTTCATGCCCTTGGCCGCCTCGCCGTCGCGATGGACCGTGGTCACGCCCGCGCGGTCCATGCGCACGCTCACGCCCTGGTCGCTGGTCAGCACGAAGTCGTCGCTGAAATCCAGTGCCCGCAGGCGCTGGCGCACCACCACCTGGCGCGCATCGGCGGGATCGGCTTCGGATTGGCGTCCGCCGATCGCGCCCACGACGATGCCATGCAGCAGCGGTGCGCTGGCATCGGCCTGCGGCTGCATGCCGTCGCCACGATCCAGCGTGGTGGAATGGGCCACGTACGCATCCGGCGCGAACCCGCCCTGCACGGTGACGCCGGTCAGCGCGGCACTGTCCTGCCAGCCATCGCCATCGCGGTCGTTGAACACCGTGCCGAACACCAGGCTGTCGTCCAGCAGCGGATCGCCCGCCAGGGTCACCTCGGCGGTGGCCACGTTGGACAGCGGTTCGCCCTCCAGCGAGCGCGCCTGCGCCTGGTTGACCAGGGTCCCGGCGCGTACGCCCGCACCCACCCGCATCAGGTACACCAGCCGCGCCTTGCCGCCGGCGCGCACGTCCAGCCCGTCGAAGCGCAGCGGGTGCTGGCCGGCCACAGTGGCGGCATTGTCGCCATCCTCGACCCGCAGCGAACCTTCCACGTAGCTGAAGCCCGCCGGCGGGGTGTCGATGACGCTGCCCGCCACCAGGCCGACATTGCCGCTGTTCTCGACGGTCAGCGTGTAGCGCACCAGGTCGCCCAGGCGCACCTCGCGCATGCCGGCAACCTTGCTCACCCGCAGCTGCACCTGGCCGGCGACGACCACGGTCACGGTGGCGGTGACGCAGTTGCCCGGGTTCAGCACCTCGCAGATCGTGTACGGGTAGGTGTACGTGCCGGTCGGGATCGCGGTACCGATGCGGATGGTGCCGTCCGGGTTCATCTTCAGGCCCGGGTGCGACGGCACGCCGGGGACCACGGTGACCTCGCCGGGACGGATCGGGCGCCCGCCGAGCGTGTGCTTTTCCAGCACGCTCGGGGTGGTGCCGCCGCCATCGCCGGACAGCGGTTCGCCGCTGTCGCCCACCGGCTCGATCGCCGGCGCGGTGACCGTCACCGTCACGCCTGCATCGGCGCAGTTGCCCGGATGCAGCACCTCGCAGATGCGGTAACCGATGGTGTACGTGCCCGCCGGCGTTGCCGGCGGCACGCTGACCTCGCCGGTGGCCGGATCCAGCACCGGCACCGGGCCGCCCTTGGGCGAGGTGGCCGGCGCGGTCACGCGGCCGGTGATCTTTGCCGGGTCGACCGGTGCCCCGTCGAGGGTGTCGTTGTCGTAGGCATTGCCCAGCGAGGGTGCGCCGGTGCTGCCATCGGTTGCCGGCGGCAGGTCATCCACCGCGACGATCACCCGCAACGCCACCACCACCGTCACCGTGGCGGTGTCGCACACCGTCGCGTTGGGCGCGGCCAGGCACACCCGGTAGGAATAGGTGGTGGTGCCGGCGAAACCGGGGGCGGGAACGAAGGTGATCGCGCCGGTTGCCGGATCGACGCTCACGGTGCCGTCCGCCGAGGTCGCCGTCAGCGTCACGCTGGCCGGATCGATCGCGCCGCCGACATGGGTGTCGTTGTCCAGCACCGGAGTGGTCACCGGCATGCCGGCCTTGGTCGTGGCGCCATCGTCATTGGCGCGGATGGACACCACCGGGGTGCTGAGGGTCGTCGTGCAGCGCGGGTCGCCGGTGCCGGCCGGGCACAACGGGCCGCCGGCCTGCGCGGTGTTGCGGACCATGCCGGCGTCGGCGTCGGCCTGGGTGACGGTGTAGGTGCCCACCAGCTGGCAGACCGCGCCCGGCGCCACGCTGGCGCAGACGATGCTGCGCGGCGTGATCAGGGCATCGCTGAGCTCCACGTTGGCCAGCGTCGCGTTGCTCCGGTTGGTGAGCGTCACCGTGTAGGTCAGCACGTCGCCCACGGCCGCATCGCCGCCGCTGCTGTCCGCGGTCACGGCCTTGCTCAGCTCCTGGTCCAGCGCATGGGTGATCGGCGTGCGGGTGCTGCTGCTGCCGGTGGCCGCCGTCGGTGCCACACCGGGCGCGGGCGCAGGCGGCAGGCCACGGGCAGTGGCGGTATTGACCACAACGCCGGCATCCACGTCCGCCTGGGTCAGCAGGTACAGGCGCGGGCCGCAGGTCATCGAGGCGCCCACGGCCAGCGTGCTGCCCGGGCAGGGCACCGCACCGCCCAGCAGCGGATCGTTCAACGTGATGCCGCTCAGCGCCACGTTGCCGGCGTTGGTCAGCACGAAGGTATAGGCAAGGATCTCGCCAGCGGCGTAGCCGCTCGGCACGCCCGCACTCTTGACCAGGTCCAGCACCGGGTTCTGCGCGATCAGCGCGGTGGTGACCGCGGCACTGGCGCAGGGCGTGCCCGCCGGGCATGCCGGGTCGCCAGCACCCGCCACGCGGGCGCTGTTCACCGCATTGCTGCCATGGAGGATCGGCGACACGTTGATCGTGATCGTCGCCGTGGCGTTGATCGCGAGACTGGCGCGGGGCACGGTGCAGGTCACCGTCTGGCCGCTGACGGTACAGCCGGTGGCGCTGTTGATCAGCAGGCCCGCCGGCACCTCGTCGGTGACCGTGGCGTCCGCGGTCGCATCGGCCGTGCCGGTGTTGCTCACGGTGATGACGTAGTCGAACGGCACGCCCACGATCGCGCTCGCCGGGCCGCTCTTGGTGATCGCCAGTGCCGGCGCGGTGATCGTGGTGGTCGTGGTATTGCTGTCGCACGGCGCCAGCGCGGTGCAGAGCGGATCGCCGCCGCCGCTGACCCGCGCGGTGTTGCCGACGCTGCTGGCCGCGGCCGCCGTCGGGGTGACGTTGATGGTGAAGTCCACCGGGGTGGCGGCCGTCAGCCCCGCCGCGACCGTACAGGTCACGGTCTGTCCGGCGATCCCGCAGCCCGGGGCGGCGTTGATGGTCAGCCCCGCCGGCACGTCATCCACGACCGTGGCCACGGCCGTCGTGTCCGCCGTGCCGGTGTTGCTGACGGTGAGGGTGTAGTCGAACGCCACGCCGACCACCGCGGTCGCCACCGAGGCGCGCTTGGCAATGGCCAGCGCCGGCGTGGTGATGGTGGTCGTCACCGCGTTGCTGGCGCAGCCGGCGGTGCAGTCGGGATCGCCGCCGCCGCTCACGCTGGCCGTGTTGCTCACGCTGCCTGCGGCCGCGGCCATCGGCGTCACCGGGATCACGTAGGTCGCGGTGTTGCCGGGCGCCACGTTGGACAGGCCGGCGGCGATCGTGCAGGCCACGGTCTGGCTGCCGGCCGGGTCGAGCACGCAGCCGGTCGGCAGGCTGCCGATCGCCAGGCCCGTCGGGATCACGTCGGTCACCGTCGCGGCGGCGGTCGTGGCCCCGGTACCGGTATTGGTCACGGTGAGGGTGTAGTCGAACGCCGTGCCAACCACCGCCGTCGCCACCGAGGCGCTCTTGCTGATGGCCAGGTCCGGGCGGTTGCCGACCGTCACGACCACCGTGTTGCTGCGGCAGGGGGTCGCCACCGGGCACGCGGTATCACCGCCGCCACTCACGGTCGCGGTATTGCTGGTGCTGCCGGTGGCGGCCGCCGTGGCGGTGACGCTGATGGTGCGGGTCACCGTGTCGGCGGGCGCGAGCGAGGCAATGGTGCAGGACACCACCTGCAGGTTCTGCGCGCAGCCGGCGGGCAGCGATGCGGGCACGACCGTCAGCCCGTTGGGGATCGAATCGCTCACCTGGACCGCGGCGGTGGTAGCCACGGCGCCGGTGTTGCGCACCTCGATGACATAGTCGAACGTCGCGCCCACCGCCGCGCTGGCTACCGAGGCGCTCTTGCTGACCGCCAGCACCGGGCTGGGGAACTCGACGCGGAACGCGCAGTCCGCCGTTACCGACCCCGTCGTGTAGGTGTACTTGCCGCCGGCCGGGCCGCTCTGGGTGACCGCACAGGTATCGGAAACGACGGTGGGCGCGCTGCCGGCCACGTTGGGCGTGACCGTGAAGGTGCCGGTCGTCCCTTCCTCCACCGAAGGTTCACCGGTCCAGGTGCCGCCGATGACGGTGGGCGATACCACCCAGGCACGCGCGAAGACGGCGGTGACGCTGCGGTCGGCCGAGCCCATGTTCACGTGGCACTCGCTGCCGTTGACCGCCACGCAGTCGCCGGCCGCATCCCACTGCTTGAAGATGCTGCCGGCGCCGGCGACGGCGGTCAGGTAGGCGTCTTCGTCCTGGCCCAGCCGCTGCTGGCTGCAGGCCGCCGCGGGCACCGACGCCACCGGGCAGGCCAGCGCGGCCGGCACGGCATCGACCCGGCCCGAGCCCGTGCCGGCGGTATTCACGGTCAGGGTGTACTGGTCCGCGCTGACCGGGGTGCTCAGGCCGGCGGAGTCGTTGGCGGAGACGCTGTCGGTCATGCCCGACGGCGGCGTCACCGCAACCACGGTGACGACCGGCGCACCGGCCACCACGGCATTGAGCTGGGTGATCGTATAGACCAGGCTCTGCCCCACCGGCAGGTTGCCGGTGGTATCCAGCGGCCCGCTGCCGCTGGCCGCGCCGCAGCTGGCCGTACCCGGCGCGCTGCAGGTCCAGGCGGCCGCGGCGGTGTTGGCCACGCCGCTCAGCGTGGTCTGGCGGATGAGCGCGCCGGCCACGTCGACCGGGCCGTGGTTGGTCACCGTCACTTCGTAGGTGACCGCGTCACCCACCAGGTAGGACGGCACGTTGCCGTTGCTGATCGCGATGCCCAGGTCCACCAGCGCCGTCGCGCCGCCGGCGATGCGGGTCTTCACCAGCGGTCCGATGAACGGACTGACGGTGTTGGCGCGGACGTCGTAGTCGCCATTGTTGATGACCGCACCGCTGCCCGAGGTCGCGGCGTCGGCCGGTACCGTGAAGGTGACCGGGAAACTGCCGCCGGCGCCGTTCACCAGGTCGCCCACCGGACAATCGATGTAGTCCGCGCGCGGCGGGATGCCATCGTGGATGCCGGTGCAGGTGTTGGGGTAGCTGCCGGGAACGAAGGCCAGGTACTTGCCGTCCGCGGTGACCGGCGCGGCCAGGCGCACCATCGAGCCCAGCGCATACACGCCGCTGTTGTTGATGTAGTTGTAGGTATAGGTGACCTGTTCGCCGGGCTTGGTGGTGGACGGCCCCGACGCGGCCACGCTCAGGCCCGGCATCTTCGAGCCGAACACGTCCATGTAGACCTGCGCGGTGTGATCGGCGGCGCCTGGCTGGCAGTTGGAGACGAACACCTTCAGCACCACCACGTCACCCGGATCCAGGCGGCCGTTGCCGGGGGCGATGTCGAAGCCCTGCCAGTTGGTGGAGCGGTAGTTGCCGACCCGGGTCCACGGGATGCCGGCCTGTCCGGCAAAGTTGAACGTCTGGAAAAGCTGGGTGTCGCCCTTGGTCTTGTTGACCACTTCCACGAAGAAGAACGGCTGTTGCACCGCGGTATGCCCGGCGTCGTAGAGCACGGGCGCCATCGCGAAGCGGATATGCACCTTGCCGTCCACGGGGTCGACATCGGCCAGCGTCATCGTGGCCTGCTGCTCGATCGAGGTGGCCTTCCTCGCCTGCCCGTCGTTGCCGCCGACCAGGGCCGATGCGGTTCCCGAGAACGGGAACCGCAGGATGCCGTTGGTATTGGCCGCGGTACCCGGCGAGGTGAGGATCTGCGCGCGGTAGCCGCTGCCATTGCCGCCGGTGGTCGTGGCCCCGGTGGCTACCAGCCCCAGTTGCGCGGAAGTGGTCGGCGCATCCGTGGCCAGGACATTCGGGCGGTTGTAATCGCGCAGCGTCCAGTCGGAAAAGCTGCCGGTCTCGAAACCGCCGTTCCTGATCTGCGCCTGCACCGCGGGCGCCAGCGCCAGCAGCGAGAACAGGCCCAGTGCCGCCAGTGCCGCGCCGATGCGCGGCCGCCAGTGCAGGACACCGGCGCGCCGGCTTTGCAGGCCGCCTGCCTCGCGCAGGGTGGGTGCGGTGGTGTCGAAGGGGTGAGCTGAAGCCTTCATGGGCGGTACCCGTGATTCGAATGCGGCATGTAGATTTGGAAGAGCGGCCACCCGGTGGCCGCGGCTCGCGGTGCCCGCGGGACGCGGGGCCGGAACAGGCGGGGTCATTCAGTGGGCATGGCCCTGGACGCGCGCGGCATCGTCGGCCACGTTCACCGTGATGCCGTTGGGCAGGCGCATGTCGCCGGCGCGCTGCCCGGCACCGCAGGGCCCGAGCCAGCGCCCCTGGAACCGCACCGGGCCGACGTTGTTCTGCGGTGCCTGCGGGAAGCGGACGCTGAAGGTGCCGGCATAGACCGACCGCAGGTCGCCCCACAGTTCCATGCGTCCCTGCACAGGGCTCTGGTGGGTGCTGCAGGTCGTGGCGATCTCATGGCCGCCGCCCTGCCCGCTGCGCCGGGTGACCTGGGTACGGCTGCAGTTCTCGTGCGCCGGCAACAGTGCCAGCAGCATGACCGGCTCGACGGCGGCGCTGGTGCATTGGCGCACCGTCACCTCGGGCTGCATCGCGCTCCCCGGACCCTGCGCCGCGTGCGCGGCCAGGGTCACTTCCCACAGTCCCGGCTTGCGGGCCGGCAGGGTCGCCCCGGCGGCGGGCGAAGCGCCCCCGGCAACCGGTGCGGCGGACACCACGCACGGCAGCAGGAGCAGCAGCAGACTGGCCACCCTGGGCCAGCGGCGCGCCAGGCGCGGCAACGGCATGCCCGGCAGGCACGCGAACGCGGCCCGGGCAGCATCTTCAAGCACTTGAACCATCCAGCCCCCATCTGCAAAGCACTGCCCTGTGCCCCATCCGCCGCCGGGAGGGGATGACATCCCTACCCGCGCACGCATCCACCGTCGCCGCCATTCAGCAGCAACGCGTTGCATGTAAGACAGAAGCCCCCTGATCTGGAATTGGGCCGCAGACCGCAGAACAATTCCCACACGGGTCACATTTTCACGTTTACTTCACAAAATTACAACAACTGCTTACGGACCCGGCCCCCACTCCGCAGACGGCGCCGCGGCCGCTGCCGGCGGCGCCGCGGGCCGGGCAGCGAGGGCATGCAGCGCGCATGCGTCCACCGCGGACGGGCACGCACGGGCGCGGGCGACAGTCCCGGGAAGGTCACTGCAGACAGGTGCCCGCGGGCGGCGCCACGCGGACGGATGCGGCGCATTGCGCCGGGGTGGCAAAAAGCCAGGGAGCGGCCGCGCCTGCACGGCGGGCCCGCGCCCTGCCCGTGCGGGCAGGGCGGTCAAGCGGGCGATCGCTCAGCGCGTACCCGCGATCTCCACGCCATCGAGCCCCTGCGACAGGGTCTTGGCATCGCCGCCCTGCGAGAGCTTGATGCGCAGGCGTACTTCGTTCTGCGAGTCGGCGTAGCGCAGCGCGTCGTCGTAGCTGATCTCGCCGGCCTGGTACAGCTCGAACAGGCTCTGGTCGAAGGTCTTCATGCCCAGCTGCACCGATTCCTTCATCACTTCCTTGAGCTTGTGGATCTCGCCGTCGCGGATGTAGTCCTGCACCAGCGGCGTGCCCAGCAGGATCTCCATCGCCACCCGGCGCCCCTTGCCATCGGGCGTCGGCACCAGCTGCTGCGCGACCACGCCCTTGAGGTTGAGCGACAGGTCCATCAGCAGCTGGCTGCGGCGGTCCTCGGGGAAGAAGTTGATGATGCGGTCCATCGCCTGGTTGGCGTTGTTGGCATGCAGCGTCGCCAGCACCAGGTGGCCGGTCTCGGCGAAGGCGATGGCATGGTCCATGCCCTCGCGGGTGCGGACCTCGCCGATCATGATCACGTCCGGCGCCTGGCGCAGGGTGTTCTTCAGCGCCGCGTCCCAGCTGTCGGTATCGATGCCGACCTCGCGCTGGGTGATGATGCAGCCCTCGTGCTTGTGCACGAACTCGATCGGGTCCTCGATGGTGATGATGTGCCCGGTCGAGTTCTGGTTGCGGTAGCCGATCATCGCCGCCAGCGAGGTCGACTTGCCGGTACCGGTGGCGCCGACGAACAGGATGATGCCGCGCTTGGTCATCGCCAGCGTCTTGATCACCGGCGGCAGGTTCAGCTCTTCCACCGTCGGGATCCGCGTCTCGATCCGGCGCAGCACCATGCCCACCTGGTTGCGCTGGTAGAAACAGCTGACGCGGAAGCGGCCCACGCCGGACAGGCCGATGGCGAAGTTGCACTCGTGGGTCTTCTCGAACTCCTCGCGCTGCGCCGGCGTCATCACGTTGAGCACCATGTCGCGGCTCTGCTGCGGGGTCAGCGGCGTCTGCGTGATCGGGCTGATCCGGCCGTGCACCTTCATCGACGGCGGCATGCCGGCGGTGATGAACAGGTCCGACGCCTTCTGGTGCGCCATCAGCTTGAGGAACGAAGTGAAATCAATGGTGCTCATAACGGGCTCCTGTGGAACCTTGATCTGCAGGCCGGCGCCGGCGCCCTCCCCCGGGGCCGACGGCGTTGCCGGTACCGACTGTACGCCTTGCACGGCGCAACGGCGACGCGGCGTGCCGCGCCGTCACCTTGCGCCTTATTCGAACAGGCGCCGGTCCTTGGCGTATTCACGGGCCTGGTTGCGGGTGATCAGGCTGCGCTTGACCAGGTCCTGCAGGTTCTGGTCGAGGGTCTGCATGCCCGCCTGCTGGCCGGTCTGGATGGCCGAGTACATCTGCGCGACCTTGTCCTCGCGGATCAGGTTGCGGATCGCCGGGGTGGCCACCATGATCTCGTGCGAGGCGATGCGGCCGCCGCCGACCTTCTTCAGCAGCGCCTGCGAGATCACCGCGCGCAGCGATTCGGACAGCATCGAGCGCACCATCGGCTTCTCGCCGGCCGGGAACACGTCGATGATGCGGTCGATGGTCTTGGCCGCCGAACTGGTATGCAGGGTACCGAACACCAGGTGGCCGGTCTCCGCGGCGGTCAGCGCCAGGCGGATGGTTTCCAGGTCACGCAGTTCGCCCACCAGGATGTAGTCCGGGTCCTCGCGCAGCGCCGAACGCAGCGCTTCGTTGAAGCCGTGGGTGTCGCGGTGCACTTCGCGCTGGTTGATCAGGCACTTCTGCGGGGTGTGCACGAATTCGATCGGATCCTCGACGGTGAGGATGTGGCCGTACTCGTTCTTGTTGATGTGGTCCACCATCGCCGCCAGCGTGGTCGACTTGCCCGAACCGGTCGGGCCGGTGACCAGGATCAGCCCCTGCGGCTGCTCGATCAGCTGCCGGAACACCGGCGGGCACGCCAGGTCTTCCAGGGTCAGCACTTCCGAGGGAATGGTACGGAACACCGCGCCGGCACCGCGGTTCTGGTTGAACGCGTTGACGCGGAAGCGTGCCAGCGAGGGAATCTCGAAGGAGAAGTCGACCTCGAGGAACTCCTCGTAGTCGCGGCGCTGCTTGTCCGACATGATGTCGTACACCAGCGCGTGGACCTGCTTGTGGTCCAGTGCCGGGATGTTGATGCGGCGCACGTCGCCGTCGACGCGGATCATCGGTGGCAGGCCGGCGGACAGGTGCAGGTCCGAGGCCTTGTTCTTGACCGAGAACGCCAGAAGTTCAGCGATGTCCATGCGCTGTGTTTCCCCAAGGTTGCGGATGGCTGGAAGGTGTTTCCCCTGCCGTCCAGTATAGCCCTCCGGCGTAAGAGGTCGATCCATGGCGGCCGATTGCAGGCAGCGCGTCACAACCGCCGCCGCGACCGCCGGCGCCGGGCCGCCCGGCCCGGGTGCGGCCGGTCGCCCGGGCACCCCGCGCCGCGTGGCTGGCTACACTGTGCGCCCGGGCGCTGCCATGCGGCGGCGGCCGGTGAGTCCCGCCCCCGATCGTTACGAGGCCTGCATGCGCGGCAACCACCCGACGTCTCCCCTTCCCACCGGCATCAGCTTCGTCGGCGGCGGCAACATGGCCCGCAGCCTGATCGCGGGCGTGACCCGGGCCGGCGTGCCGGCCGCCGCGATCGAGGTGGTGGAACCCCAGGACGCCCTGCGCCAGGCGCTGCAGCGCGAGCATGGGGTGCGCACCGCTGCCGCCGTCGCCTCGGCGGCGCTGGACGGCCAGGTGGTGGTGCTGGCGGTCAAGCCGCAGGTCATGGCCGCGGTCTGCACCGAACTGGCGCCACGGCTGCGCGCCGGCACCCTGGTGGTGTCGATCGCCGCCGGCATCCCCCTGGCCGCCCTGCGCGGGTGGCTGGGGGACGCCGCGGTGCTGGTGCGCGCCATGCCCAACACCCCGGCGCTGCTGGGCGCCGGCATGACCGGGCTGTACGCCGGCGCCGAGGTCGGCGATGCCGAACGCCAGCTCGCCCAGGCCATCCTCGCCGGGGCCGGGCAGATCCGCTGGATCGAACGCGAGGCGCTGATGGATGCGGTCACCGCCGTGTCCGGCAGTGGCCCGGCCTATGTGTTCGCGCTCGCCGAAGCGATGGAGGACGCGGCCCGCGCGCAGGGGCTGGCCGATGACGCCGCGCGGCAGATGGTGGTGCAGACCATCCTCGGCGCGGCGCGCATGCTCGCCGAGGGCGGGCAGAGCCCCGCATCCCTGCGCCAGGCCGTCACCTCGCCCAACGGCACCACCCAGGCCGCGCTGGAAACCCTGGCCGGCGGCGGCTTCCACGCGCTGGTGGGCGACGCGGTGGCCGCGGCGGCGCGGCGCGGCCGGGAGCTGGCCGGGGCCGGCTAACGCCGGCCGCCCGCCGGCGGCACGGCCGCGGCGCATCACCGCGGACCGCTCGGCCCGCTGGCGCCGACGGCCGCCGTCCACCGGCGCGGAACCGCTCAGCGGCCGGTGCCGCCGTCGTGCAGGCGCAGGTCCTGGCGCAGGATGTGGCGCACCTCGAGCACCGCCTCCGGGGTTTCCTGCACGCTGTGCCCGGACAGGATCACCTTTTCCGACAACGCCCCGTCCAGGTGCGCGCTCCAGTACGGCACCAGCCCGTCGTCGGATGCCTCCAGCGGCACGTCCGCCTTGCGCCGGGCGATGAGCGAGTGGTACTTCAGCCCCGGCGCCATCGGCAGCGCGGACGAAGCGCTGATGAACGGGTCGCTCGCCTTGAGGTTGTCGATGCTGTTGCCCACGCGCGGCGGCTTGGACGTGTCCGCGGACGGCCCGCCATCCTGCATGGCCAGGAACACATCCTCGAACTTGCCCAGGATGGTCAGTGGCAGCCGCACCAGCTTGCCGATCAGCCGCCCCAGCCGGTTGCCGGCGATATCGGTGCCACGGTGCGGCGAGGCGATGAAGATCGCGCGCCCGACATCGGGTTGGGGTGAGAAGCGCGCCAGCGGCCGCAGCCGGGCCTCCACCCGGCGCAGGCGCTCGCCGCGCAGGTTGAAGCGCTCCACCGCACCGTTCCACAGCGTGTCGCCCGATTCGCTGAGCATCAGCCGCGCGATCACCCCCCCCATGCTGTGGCCGATGAACACCATGTCGTGGCTGGCCGCGGCGGTGCGCCCCGGGTCGAAGTGGTCAAGCGTGCGGTTGAACGCGTTGCTGATGGTGTAGCGGTTCAACGCGATCGGCGCATTGGTCGGGTAGTAGACCGACCAGATCTGGTAGTGCCGGCGCATTTCCGGATCGCCCATGATCTCGTTGGCCAGATTCACCCATGCCTCCGGGCTGCTGGCCAGGCCATGCAGCATGAAGATGATGCGGCGGTCCGGATCGTACGGCTGCATCAGGTAGATATGCGGTTCGCGGATACCTTCGCCCCGGCCGAACAGGGTGCGCAGCGACTCGGTGGCGAACCCGGACTGCGCCATCCACAGCCCGTAGGCAGCAGTGAAATTGGCCGCCAGCGGAACCTCCTGGCCCTCCAGGCGGAAGCTGCTGGTGGTGTCCGGCGACCACGCCTCCAAGCGAATCTCGCGCGTGGCCAGCACCTCGTCCAGGGTGCCGCCGCCGAACCGCAGCAGCGCGGTGGCGTTGATCGCCGGCATCTCGCTGAACACCGGTGCCGCGACCGGGCCGGCGCCGTCCACCGGAACCGCCAGTGGCGGCGCCTCCATCACCACCACCAGCTCGGCGCCGAAGCCATCGCGGCGGTAGGTGCTGCGCAGGCCGGCGAAGCTCAGCGACGCGGCCGGCACCAGCTGCCGGGGGACGCCATTGAGCCGCAGCCGGTCGAAATCGGCGCGGATCGTCCAGCGGTCCACCTGCACCGGGCTGCGGTAATCGGCGCCCTCCAGCGCACGGGCGCGGGTCTGCTGGAACACCACCGCGGCGGTCTGTTCGGCGGCGTAGTTGTAGTAGTCGCGCACCTGGGTGAGCCGGTCCTCCAGCGCGCGCTCGGCCGGCGTCCGCCCGCTGAAGAACAGGTACGCATAGGCGTAGCGTGCGGTTTCCAGCCAGGCGTCGAGCGCGGCGTCGGACAGCGTGGCCGCTTCGCCCGCCCTGGCCTTGGGCGTCAGCGCCAGCGCCTGCTGCATCCACAGCTCGGCGAGCGTGGACAGGCGCTGCTCGGTCTGCAGCCCATCGGTGGTGGCCACCGTCTGCCGGCAGGCGGGCAGATCCCGGGCGCATTGCGCGGCGGTCAGGCCGATCACGCTCAGCGCTTCCTGTGACAGCGCGCTCAACCGCCCGCTGTTGAGGATGTCGTCGCGCTTGAGCATCGTATAGTCGGCCGGCGTGACCGGCTTGACCTTCACCATCGCGCAGCCACTGCACAGCAGCATCGCCGCGGCGAACAGCGGGAACAGCCAGCGGCGCATGCGCGCCTGCAGCCCGTGCGTCATGGAACATGTTCCTCGGCAATGCCGGGGACGCCTTCGCGGATCCGACGGGAAAAATCGGCCGCGTCGCCCGCCTCGCGGGCGCGCAGGGTGATGCGGCCGCGCGCGCGCAGCGTCGCGTAGGGCACGCCCGGGGTCAGCCCGCCCACGTCGGCGGCATACTCGGCCAGGTAACCCGAGAGCAGCAGCCGATAGTCCAGTGGCAGCGTCGGCACCACCCGCCGCATCAGTTCGTACACGATGGTGGTGCAGTTGCTGGTCAGCGAGTTGTAGAACACCGGGGTCCGTTGCAGCGCCTGCGCCAGCGCCACGTAATCGCGCAGCAGCGCGCGCATCGCGTCCGGGTCCAGGCCGTGCAGGCGGTAGAGATAGACGTCCTCGCCGCGCACGCTGGTACGCACCTGCACGATATCGCGCTCGTCGGCGGCCACCAGCACCGCCTCGAAGCGGCGGAAGAAGCCGCCCAGTGCCGAGAACGATTCGCCGCGCTCCTTGCGGATCTCCAGCGAGAACACCAGTTGCCGGCCATCGGCGAAGCCGAACGAGACCAGCGTGTGCGCGATCGCCGGCCCCATCCAGTAGGACAGGATCAGGTCGACCGAACGCACCTGCGCCAGGTCGTACTCGCGCCGCTCCCAACGGATGTCGTAGTCGTCCTCTGTGCGCCAGTGGAAATCACGCACGTTGTCCAGCAGCAGGCGCCCGCCCTCGATCCGCGCACGCAGCGGCTGCGCGACGTCGTCGGCCCACGCCCGGTCCTGCCGCGGCTGGATCGTCGTCCACCAGCCGAGCAGCAGCACCAGCCCCGCGGCGAATACCGCCAGTGACCGCCAACGCCGCCCGGGGGCGAAGCTGGCACGCAGCGCCCAGGCCCAGGGAACGCACCAGGCCGCGACGGCCACGCCCCGTGCCAGCGCACCGCCGGGGAACTGGAACCACAGCGCCAGCGCGCCCCATGCGCCTGCCACCAGGCAGGCGAGCGCCAGCCCGGCCGCTCCCAGCACGTGCGATGCCCGGCCCGCGGCCGTCGCCCTACCTGTGACCACCCACGCCCCCATGCCCGCAACGCCTTGCGCACCGCCGGGCCGTCCCTTCGTCCGCCGCCACGATCGCTCCATCCTGTTCCATCCTCCGGCGGCGCAACGATAGCGTGCGGGCCGCGCAAAGCCGAGTGAAACATGTGCCCGCAACGGCAACGCGACTGGCACCGCGGCGCACGCGTGGCACCGGCGGCAATCGACGCCCGGTGGCGGCGGCCCGGGTGCGCCGCGTGGTCCGTCGCGGCAGCTGCGGCCACGGTGGCTGTAACCAGACTGCAACCGCGGCGACGGCATGATCCCGCCCTTGCATGCGCGGTGCCGGGGCCGGGGAACAACGCTTGTCGCTTTCAATTGAAGAGACCGGGGCCGTCGATGCCCTGCTCGACGACGGCGCAAGGACACGCTGGTTCGTGCGCCACATCCTGCCGCACGAGCCGGCGCTGCGGGCCTGGCTCGGGCGCCGCCACGGCGCCGGCTTCGATGTCGACGACATCGTGCAGGAAAGCTACGCGCTGCTGGCCGAGCGCACGCGGCTGGACGACATCCTCAATCCACGCGCCTATCTGTTCCAGGTCGCGCAGTCGCTGGTGATACGCAACCTGCGCCGCGCGCGGATCGTGTCGATCCAGGCGATGGAGGACTTCGGCCACGTCGAATTCGCCGACGCCGCCGCCACCCCGGAAGAGCGCGCCATCGACCGCGACGAACTGCGGCAGCTGGCGCAGGCCATCGCCGCGATGCCCGGCCAGACCCGCGAAGCGTTCGTGCTGCGTCGGGTGCACGACCTGCCGCAGCGGGAAATCGCCCGGCGCATGCGGCTGTCCGAAAGCACGGTGGAAAAACACATCTCACGTGGCATCCGCTGGCTCGGCGACTGGATCAGCGCCGGCCTGGCCCATGCCCCTTCCCCTTCCACGCAACATGCGGACACGAGATCGCCCCATGGACGGACCCGAAAGCAGCGCTGAGATCGCACGGGCCGCCGCGGCCTGGGTGGCACGCATGGACCGGGCGCCGCTGGACGCGGCCGACCAGCAGCGGCTGCGGCTGTGGCTGGCGGGCGATATCCGCCGCCGCGGCGCGCTGGTACGCGCGCAGGCGCTGTGGCAGCAGGCCCACGCTGCCGGCAACACGCTGCACCGCGCGCACCTGCAGGCCGCCACCAGCGCCACCGCCACGGCGCCCGCCCGCCACCGCCGCGGCGATGGCCGCTACCGTGCACTGCTGCGCTGGTCCGGCGCGGTGGCCGCCTCGCTGGTGCTGGCCGCGCTGTTGTTCGTCAGCGTCCCGGTACCCACCGCCTATGCCACCGCCAAGGGCGAGATGCGCCGGGTACCGCTGGCCGGTGGCTCCACGCTCACCCTCAACACCCAGAGCCGGGTCAGCATCCACGACGACGACGGCCGCCTGCGGGTGGAGGTCGAGTGCGGCGAAGTGTTCTTCGAGGCCGCGGCCAATGCCACGCCATTGCGGGTGGAGGTCGATGGCCGCCGCTTCGACGCGGGCACGGCGGCGTTCGCCGTGCGCCGGCTGGCCGGCCAGCCGGCGCAGATCGTGGTGCAGACCGGCTGGCTCGATGCGGTGGACAACGGCGCGGTGCGCGCCGGCATCGGCGCCAACATGCGGCTGTCGCTCCCGGCCGGGCGCGCGGCGGCCGCGCCCACGCCGCTGTCGGCCACCGACCTGCAGCAGGAGCTGGCATGGCGCGACGGCAAGATCGCCTTCCGCGGCGAGTCGCTGGCGGACGCGGCGCACAGCTTCTCGCGCTACAGCGACGTGCGCATCGTCATCGCCGACCCGGACCTCGCGGGTGAACCCATTACCGGCCTGTTCGCCGCCAGCAACCCGGTCGGCTTCGCGCGTGCCGCGGCCGCGGTGTTCGGGGCGCAGGCCCATCAACGCGACGGCGTGGTCGTGCTCAGCCGGCGGCCGTGACCGATGCCGGCGCCTGCCGCCGCGCCGGCACGCCCATGAATTTTTCGTGACAGATGGAGGAAGCACCCGGTGCCGCAGCTCTATGGAGGGACCCCGTCGGGCACCCCCACACCAAGAGCAGCGAAATGATCCAACCGAAGAAGCTCCTACTGGCCAGCGCCGTGGTATTGGCACTGGCGTCCACGCCCCAGGCGATGGCGCAGCAGCGCCACTTCAACGTACCGGCGCAGCCGGCGGCGCATGCGATCCCCGAGTTCGCCAGCCAGGCCGGCGTGCAGATCGTGGCGCCCGCCGGCTCACTGCAGGACATCCACACGCCGGCCATCCGCGGCGAAATGGATGCCCGCGATGCGCTGCGCAGACTGCTGCAGGGCACCGGACTGGAGATCCGTTCGGACGACGGCGGCATCATCACCCTGCGCAGGAAGCAGGCCGCCGGCGGCACGCCCGCACAGGGCACCGGCTACATCACCGGCAGTGTGTTCGACCCGGCCACCGGTGGCTTCCTGCGCAATGCCGCGGTGCGCATCACCAGCGCCGCCGGCACCCGCACGGTGTACTCGGGCGAGCGTGGCGAGTTCGCGCTGGCCGATGTGCCGGCCGGCGAAGTCACCATCAGCGTCAGCTACGCCGGCTTCGGCGACGTCGAGAAGACCGTGCGACTGGACGACGACGGCCGCGAACGGGTGGACATCGAGCTCTACAGCACGCTCGCCGGGCGCGGCGATGGCGCCGACACCACCCTGGACACGCTGCAGGTGGTCGGCGCGCGCGAAGGCGACGCCCGCGCGATCATGGAACAGCGCGCGTCGATGAACATCACCAACACGCTCTCGGCCGACAGCTACGGCGAGATCATCGACGGCAACCCGGGCGAGTTCCTGAAGAACATGCCGGGCGTGGACTTCGACGTCACCGCCGACGACGTGCCGCGCAACATCTCGCTGCACGGCCTGCCGCAGCAGTACACCGGGGTGACCATCAACGGCGTCAAGCTGGCCGGCGTGGATGCCAACGACGGCGCCGCCGCCTCGCGCACCTTCAGTTTCGAGCAATCGGCCCTGACCGGCGTCGATTCGATCACCGTCTACACCACCAGCGGCGCCGACATGGACGCCAACGCCCCGGCCGGCACCATCGACATCCGCACCCGCAAGGCGTTCGACGGCAAGGGCCGGCGCATCACCGTCGATGTCAGCGGCGCCACCCACGCCGCGCTGTGGGACAAGTACCGCAGCGGCCCGCGCGAGGGCGGCTACGACCGCAGGTTCCTGCCCGGTTTCAAGGCCAGCTACGCCGACGTGTTCCTCGACGGGCGCCTGGGCGTCGCCGCCGGCATCAGCAACAGCACCAGCCTGGTCGAGCATGTGCAGACCACCGCCAACCGCAACTACATTCCCACCGCGGCGAGCCCGGAGCCGTATGCGGTCACCTCGATCGTCGGCACCAACTACGAACGCGAGTACAACCGCCGGGCCGCCTCGCTCGGCGTGGATTTCAAGGCCACCGACCAGCTGATCCTGTCGCTGATGGCCTCGGCCAGCCGCGGCGACATCGAAGCGGCGCAGCCCGCGCCCACGTTCACCACCAATGCGCGCTCGCGGGGCGTCCAGGGCGACCCCGCGCTGGATTTCACCACCCGCTCCACCGCCACCGCCACCACCCTGAGCACGGCCAGCACCTACAACTACAAGTTCGGCCACAGCCGCAACCTGATCCCGAGCTTCGAGTGGAGCACCGAGAAGTTCCGCCTGGCCGGCAACCTGTTCTACTCCGACTCCGACAGCCAGTACGACTCCACCCGCAAGGGCCAGGTGCAGACCTTCAACCCGGTCACCTCGACCGGCAACTTCAGCGCCTCGCGCAGCAGCCAGTACGCGCAGGACTGGAACATCGTCCAGACCAGCGGACCGGACTGGAGCCTGCCCTCGAGCTACACCTTCAGCGGCCCGGCGACGGTCACCACCCGCAGCGGCAAGACCGCCGAGGCGCGCAACAGCGGCGGCAGCCTGGACCTGAGCATCTTCCAGGACATCGGCAGCGTGCCGGTGACCTGGAAGACCGGGCTGAAGCTGTCCACCACCCGCTACGCCTACGAGAACACCTCCGCCGCGCACAAGTGGACCTACACCGGGCCGATGGGCAAGGCCGAACTGCTCGAACACATCCGCAGCGACAACGTGTTCACCTTCGGCCGCGGCGGCATGACCGTGACCACGTTGAACGGCGGCAGCCTGTACATGCCCAGCCTGACCAGGCTGTACCAGATGATGCAGGCCAACCCGGAACAATGGAGCAACACGCTGACCGCGGCGAACTGGTACGACGCCCATATCGCCAACTCGCGCCGGCTGGACGAGCAGATCGGTTCGGCCTACGTCATGGCGACGGCCGATTTCAGCGCCCACCTCAAGGGCCAGTTCGGCGTGCGCTGGGAGCAGACCCGCAACACCGCCCATGAGTTCGACCCGCTCAGCGCGCAGGACGTGGCGGCCGCCGGCCATGCCGTGGACGCCGGCAGCGGCCGCGCCACCACCATCGAGGGACTGAAGTACCAGTACCTGACCCGCGACCGGATCGAGCGCCGCAGCCGCTACGACGACTTCTTCCCCAGCGCCTCGCTGAAATACTCCTTCGACAACGGCCTGGACCTGATCGCCGGCTACAACCGCGCCATCCAGCGCCCGGACGTGGGCGTGATCGCCGGGGTGTGGTCGGTGGCCGAGACCGAGGACGGCACCGTGGTGACCGCGCCCAACGTCAACCTCAAGCCGGAGTACTCGGACAACTTCGCGCTGCGCGCGGTGAAGTACTGGGAACCGGTGGGCCTGGTCGCGCTGAACTACTACCACAACCGCATCCGCAACGGCATCGTCGCCCGCAACCTGTCCGCGCAGGAGTTCGGCTACAGCGGCGACCAGTATGCCGACGCCACCTTCAGCACGTCGGCCAACCAGTCCGACCGCGCCATCAGCGTCGATGCCTGGCAGCTGGAGTTCAACCATGCCATGGACTACCTGCCCGGCGTGCTGCGTGGCCTGACCGTGCGCGGCGCGTACATGTACGCCAATCCGTCCGAGCCGCTGCCGCGGGTGGCCTCGCAGGTGGCGCAGTTCGGCGTCGGCTGGAAGTACGGGCGCGTGCGGCTGAGCCTCAACAGCGTCTATTCCAACGAGAAGGACCGTGGCCAGACCGGCAACATCGCCACCCCGGGCGGGACCATCACCCAGTCGCAGCCGTTCATTCCCTACGCCGAGGTCAACCTGTCGGGCAGCTACACCTTCATCCGCAAGACCCGCGACAACGTTCTGGGGCTGGAGGCGTTCTTCTCGGTGAACAACCTGCTCAGGCGCCATCGCGGCACCTGGTACGCCAACGACGAGATCTGGCCCGGCAGCAGCGGCCACCACAGCCAGATCGACATCTACAGCGGGCAGAAGGCATCGATCGGCATCCGCGCCCGCTTCTGAGCGGGCCGTCCACATCCCTCCGGCGCGCGCACCGCGCGGTGCGCCGCCTCCTGCACATCGAGGATGACCATGCGCACGTTTCCCGAACTCAGCCGCCGCAGGTTCCTGCTCGGCGCCAGCTCGCTGGCCCTGTTCGCCGGCCTGGCGCCGGCATGCGGCGTACGCGCCGCACCGCCGCTCGACGGCTACCCCTTCACCCTCGGCGTCGCCGCCGGCGACCCCTGGCCGGACGGCTTCGTGATCTGGACCCGGCTCGCGCCCAGGCCGCTGCACGAGCACGGCGGCATGCCGATGGTCGCGGTGCCGGTGAAGTGGCAGGTGGCCGAGGACGCGCACTTCGCGCGCGTCGTGCAGAGCGGCGAGTACCTGGCACGGCCCGAACTCGGCCACAGCGTGCACGTGGAAGTGGCCGGGCTGCAGCCGGCACGTCCGTACTGGTACCGCTTCATGATCGACGGCGGCGACGCCAGCGCCACCGGCAGCGCACGCACCGCGCCGCGCGCCGGCGCCATCCCGCAGCGCCTGCGCATCGCCGTGGCCGGCTGCCAGGCCTACTTCCATGGCTGGTTCGATGCCTACCGCCATCTCGGCGAGGAACCCGAGCTCGACGCCCTGTTCCACTACGGCGACTACATCTACGAAGGCAGCGAAGCGGCGTCGCGCAAGGCCGGGTACGCGATCCGCGACGCGGCCGGCAACCCGGTCGAGCGGCTGCACCATGGCGACGAGCTGTACACCCTGGACGACTACCGCCGCCGCTACGCGCAGTACAAGAGCGATACCGACCTGCAGGCCGCGCATGCCGCCGTCGCCTTCATCTGCTCGTTCGACGACCACGAAGTGGACAACGACTGGAACGGCCCCTGGGACCAGGACCGCACCCCGCCGGAACTGTTC
The DNA here is from genome assembly GCF_056393075.1 of Stenotrophomonas sp. Steno-Z10-HUANG. Taxonomy (NCBI): domain Bacteria; kingdom Pseudomonadati; phylum Pseudomonadota; class Gammaproteobacteria; order Lysobacterales; family Lysobacteraceae; genus Stenotrophomonas; species Stenotrophomonas sp. Steno-Z10-HUANG. The sequence continues at coordinate 2,773 of NZ_JBWJPA010000004.1, read as the reverse complement.
GCGCTGCGCAGGCTGCACGCGATGCAGGCCTGGTACGAGAACTCGCCGGTACGCCGCGCGCAGCTGCCGCGTGCCGATGGCGGCACCGCGTATTTCCGGCGGCTGGACTACGGCAACCTGCTGCGCATGCACGTACTGGACACGCGCAGCCACCGCAGCAACCAGATCTGCCCGAATCCCAGGTCGCTGGCCAAATGCCGCTTCGAGCAGGGCCAGGACTCGAGCATCCTCGGCGCGGAACAGGAAGCCTGGCTTCATGCAGGCCTGGGCGGCGGCAGCCGCTGGAACCTCATCGCCCAGCAGGTATGGGTGATGCCGCTGCAGGGACGCGACCCCGACGGCCGCCTGCATGGCGCGTACGAGGACAAATGGGACGGCTTCCCGGATTCGCGGCGACGCCTGCTCCAGGGCATCCACGACCGCAAGCTCGGCAACGTGGTCATCGCCACCGGCGATGCGCACATGAATGCCGTGGCCGAAGTGCCGCTGCGCGACGACGAGCGCGACGGTCCCGCGGTGGCGACCGAGTTCCTCGCCACTTCGATCTCGTCCAATGGCGACGGCGCCGTCGATTCGCCGAGCGTGCGCCGCTTCGACCAGGCCGACAACCCGTTCCTGAAGCTGATCGACAACCTGCGCGGTTACCACGTCCACGAGATCAGCGCCACGCAATGGCGCACCGATATCAGGGTGATGGACCAGGTGCAGCGCAAGGGCGGGCGGATCTCCACCCGCGCCAGCTTCATCGTCGAACCGCACGTGCCCAAGCTGCACCGCGCATGACACCCGCGCCGGTACTTCCACGTCCACTTCCGCATCGGCATTTCCGCGGCTGCCCGTCGGCCGCGCTCCCGCCTACACGCCCATGAACACACGCATCCTGTTGCTTGCCTTGCCGGCGCTGGCCGCCAGCGCCTTCGCACGGCCACCGGAAATCGGCCAGCCGCTGCCGCCATGGCGCGACGGCGAACTGGACATCCACCACATCAACACCGGGCGCGGCGACGCCCTGTTCTTCATCCTTCCCGACGGCACCACCCTGCTGGAGGACGCCAGCGGCAAGACGGTCGAAGCGCCGCCGTTCTCGCTGCCGAGCCGGCCCGATGCCTCGCGCCCGCCGGGGGAATGGGTCGCGCGCTACGTCCAGCGGATGCTGCCGTCCGGCCACGGCGGCATCGACTACGCGCTGCTCTCGCATTTCCATGGCGACCACATGGGCGCGATCACCGCCGACTCCCCGCTCGCCGCCAACGGCGCCTACCGGCTCAGCGGCATCACCCAGGTCGCCGAATCCGTGCCGATCGCCACGATCTTGGATCGCGGCTGGCCGCACTACGACTTCCCGGCGCCGATCCGCAACGCCACGCTCGACAACTACCGCCGGTTCCTCGACTGGCAGATCCGGCACCGCGGCCTGAAAGTTGAACGCTTCGCACCCGGCCGCAACGACCAGATCGCCCTGCTGCATGCGGCCGGCAACTACCCGGGCTTCGAGATCCGCAACCTGTATGGCAACGGCCGTGTCTGGACTGGCCAGGGCAACGCCACCCGCGACCTGTTCCCGCCGCTGCATACCCTGGGCAAGGACCAGCAGCCGATCGAGAACATCCTCAGCAGTGCCTTCGTCATCCGCTATGGCAGGTTCGATTATTTCAGCGGCGGTGACCTCAGCGACGAGCGCGTCGCCCTCCCCGATGGCGACGGTGCGTGGCAACAGGTGGAACGGCCTGTGGCCGAAGCCGCCGGCCCGGTCGATGCGATGAAGGCCAACCACCACGGCAGCTGGGACGCCAACAGCGCCGCGTTCCTGGCGGCGCTGCGCCCGCGGGTGATCGTGGTGACCGCGCGCGCCGAAGGCCACCCGGCGGTAAACACCTGGCACCGGCTCACCTCGAAGGCGCTGTGGCCCGGTGAGCGCGACATCTTCGTCACCCACGTGTCCGAGGCCACCGCGCGCACCACCTACGGCATCGAGCGGCAGGCGCGCAGCACCCAGGGCCACGTGGTGATCCGCACCGCTCCCGGCGGCGACAGCTACCGCGTGTTCGTGCTCGATGACGGCGACGAGCGGATGCGGGTCAAGGCGGTGTTCGGCCCCTACCCCGCGCAGTAAGCGCAACCGGGCGCATCGCGCAACCCGCGCTGCAGCCCGGACGGCGGGCGATCCAGACCACGGAAGGCAAAACGCAAAAGACCGGCCTGGGGCCGGTCTTCATGCGTTGCAACAGTGTCTTGGTGGGCGGTGCAGGGTTCGAACCTGCGACCCTTGCCGTGTGAAGGACGAGAAAGGCCCTTGTGCCGCAAGGGCTTCGGTCGCAGGCCAGCCGGATCGCCGAGGACTGACGGAAGTCGGCGGAGCTGCTGGAGGAGGGCGCCAACTTCTTCGTCACCGCGGCAGTGGATGCCCGGAGCGGCTTGGACCTGTGGAGCGGGATCGGGCTGTCCGCCCTGACCGACTACGTGGAGCGCATGCAGGCGGCCGACGAGCAGCTGGTGGCGGCCTACTCCCGTCTGGCCGGCACGGCGAAGTCCTACGGCACCCTGATGGCGGACATCGCCACTCAGGTGATGACGGCGGACCTGTCGGGCTACCAGCAGCAGGCGTTGAACATCGAGCGCACGTATCGGCAGCAGGTGAAGTCGGCCAACGACTACGCCAAGGCGCTCGGGTTGTCCGGCGCCCGGGCGGAGGACTTGGCGAAGATCGAGGAGCTGCGCGCGCTGCAAATGGGCAAGCTGCAGGCGCAGATCGAGTCCGACAAGAAGAGCATCA
>NZ_JBWJPA010000003.1:0-426893 GCF_056393075.1 Stenotrophomonas sp. Steno-Z10-HUANG | reverse complement strand
GAGGGCTAAGTTTTCGACGCTACAAGTTTGGCTCTGCGAGGAGTTGCTTTTCTAGGTACTTCCTTGCGCGACTTAGACGAGGGCTGGGCGAGCGTGGGGCTCGCCCAGCCCTTTTCGTCTATGACCCTCTTCAAGGGACTCCAGTCGATATCGAAGTCGAGTAGGGGGTGTAGCTTCTCGGCTAGAAGGGTTGGAGTGAAGGCGCGGCCGTACTTGTCCCGATAGATTCGGTTCGAGATTGCCTTGTCATCTGCGGTACTGTGGCCCGTGTAGGCACAGGCGTAGTGGTCCATTGTGGCGTCAGCTTTGAAGCGGTTGATAACTGTGTGGCGGAGGCTGTACAGGACCACTCCCTTTTTCTTCAGTTCCGCATTCTTCAGTAGCCTGCCGTTGAACCAGTCGCCGATTTCCCTGCTTACCTTCTGTTCGTGGCGGAATGCTTCAGGGAACAGCTTTTGCCCGGACTGGAACCGCTGGATGAAGCTCAAGAAGCCAAGTTGGATGACTTGGGGATGGAGAGGGATTGAGCGAATGCTGGAGGCTGTCTTGAACTGCTTCTGAGTGTCCTGCTCATCGTCATCTACAATCCCTTCTTCCCCTTCGTCATTCGGCATAAGGCGCAGATACCAAGTCCCGTTCTCGTCTTGGGCAACATCTTGGTACTGCAACTGGCTGACTTCGGCTGGCCGGGCACCAGTGAATAAGAGGAGGATGCTTCCCCATGCGTATAGCGGAAACCTGGCCTTCCTAAAGGTTTCAATCCCGGCTCCGGCGTAGAGTATCTTCAGCTCGTCATTGGAGAAGACGTGCCGTGGCTTCTTTGCTTTGGACGGTTTCACGGTGCTGAACAGTGCGGCGCCGTAACGACCATGCCAAAATCCCTTCTGCTCCAGATAGGAGAAGAAGAGGGAGATGGCGCTTCCCTTGTCCTTCAGAGTTTTTGGCGAGAGTTTGGTGTCGGACTTGCTTAGCGCAATCTGTGCTGGGGATAGCTCTGTCCTCTTGTGAGTGGCGTACCAGTCGGCGGGCAGGGTCCGCATCATCTTTTCGTAATCGGCGAAATCTCTTGCTTGTAGCTGGGTAGTGAGCTTGTTGCCGACAAGGGTGATGAATTGTTGGACATAGGAGTCGTAGTTGCTGACGGTTGCTTTCTTCCAAGTGCCGCCGTTCTCAATGCGGTTCTCCTTGACCCACATCTCCTTTGCTTCGCTAAGGGCAATTGGCTCACAGTCTGTGGCGGCAGATGGCAAGGCAGTCGCTGGCGTTGCCTTGATGGCCGTTTGGCGTGCGTAGGTACTTGCGACCTTCAATTCGCTTAGGTTGCATGTGATGGGCGAGGTAAGAACAACATCGTAGTAATTGCCATGCCCACCGCCATTGCGCAGACCGGGCTGGTCTGAGTGGACCTGCTCGACTAGCAAAGCGTTCTTTTCGGCAACCAAGGAAGCACGGATGCCGTCTCTGGTGAGGTGGGCATGGTCATCGGCGAAGTCGTTAAGCGCCTCAATGATTTGAGGTTGAAGCACACCTTCGTCGTCGTAGCCATGTCCCCAGACTTCCACGGGCTGATTGGACACCGCGATGTAGAACGTTGCGCCAGCCCGGTCCAAGGCGGCCAGAGAGTCCTTGAGCTTTTGCACCTCAACCGTGCCTGCTACCTCTCCCAAGGTCACCAGCGAGTCGCCAGCAGCTTGCGCAGGCGTGGTGTTCCCATCCATCCCAGCATGCTCCCTGATTGCGTTCAGGAGGTCGTTGTAGCGGATGGCTGAGGGGGAGACAAGGATGCGTTGCGCAACGTCCAGTGCGGCCAGCCAGTGCCGTGCGGCGAGGTGACGGGCGGTACCGGGATGGGAGGTTCGCAGGGAGGCGCGCAGTTCGACAGGGCTGCCGGGAGGCATTCGTTGCCGGCAGGCGATTGGGATAGGCCAACGGAAGTAGTAGATGCCGTTGCGGCGGTACAGGTAATTGCGGGCGGTCATGTGCGTGCTGACCGGCACAGCAACTTGTCACTCTCTGGGAACCACTTGTCCCGACAGGGTGCTCCAAAACGCGAAAACCCCGCTAGAGCGGGGCTTTCGGAGGTGTTACCCTGAATCGTTGGTGCCCAGGAGAGGACTCGAACCTCCACGGTTTTACCCGCTAGTACCTGAAACTAGTGCGTCTACCAATTCCGCCACCTGGGCGACTCAGGAGCGGAATTATGCAGGGCGTCCGCGCCGGCGTCAACCACTCAATGCATGCGCTGGCGGCCGGCAGGCGCCCGCCTGCGGCGGGAAGGGTGCCGGTGCGCGACGCATGCCAGCGTGCGCGGTCACGGGCACGCGCGCCGCGCATGCCACGGGAGAACCCGCGGTGGCGGTTTCCGGCAGCACCGTCGATGGCCCGGCGGGAAGGGCGGCGCGGATGGCGGGCACAAAAAAACCCGCCTGCGCGGGTTTCGTCGTTTCGCATCGTGGTGCCCAGGAGAGGACTCGAACCTCCACGGTTTTACCCGCTAGTACCTGAAACTAGTGCGTCTACCAATTCCGCCACCTGGGCGATGCGAGCCGGCAATTCTGGTGATCGCTGCCGGGTTTGTCAACGGGTTCCGGCGTGGCGGCGGCGCCTGTCGTACGCACTTCATGCACGTCGCACCGGGTACCATGGGGGTTGATGAAAAACAAAAAGACCACCGGGGCCGGCAAGGCCCCCAAGTCCGCCCCCGGCGCAACGCCGGGCAAGCCGCGCAAGTCGGCCAAGCTGCCGCCGTGGATGCCGGAGAGCCTGGCCACGCCCGCCAAGGGCGGCCGCGGCAAATCCCGCGACACCGCGCCACCGAAGAGTTTCGTGCGTGGTCGCTCGCGGCCGGCACCGGCCGCGGTCCTCGACGACCCCTATGCCGCGCGCGAAGCCGAACGCTACGCCCAGCCCATTGCCAGCCGCGAGGCGATCCTGCAACTGCTGGACCGCTGCGACGGGCCGCAGAACGCCGAGGAGATCGGCGCCCGGCTCGGCCTGACCGAGCCGGATCGGGCCGACGCGCTGGCCAAGCGCCTGGGCGCGATGGTGCGCGACGGGCAACTGGTGCAGAACCGCCGCGGCGGCTTCGCCCCGGTGCTGGTCACCAACCTGATTCCCGGCGTGGTCATCGCCAACCCCGAAGGCTTCGGTTTCCTGCGCCCGGACGAGGGCGGCGACGACCTGTTCCTGCCGCCGTACGAAATGCGCAAGGTCATGCATGGCGACCGCGCGCTGGCCAATGTCACCGGCATCGACCGCCGCGGCCGCCGCGAAGGCAGCATCGCGCGCGTGCTCGAGCGTGGCGTCAACCGCCTGATCGGCAACTTCAGCGTGGAGCTGGGCATCAACTACGTGGTGCCCGACGACAAGCGCATCCAGCGCAGCATCCAGATCCCGGCCGACGCCACCGGCGGGGCCAAGGACGGCCAGCTGGTGGTGTGCGAGCTGACCCAGGCCCCGGATACGCGGCGCCCGCCGATCGGCAAGATCATCGCGGTGCTCGGCGACAAGCTGACCCCGTCGCTGGTGGTGGAAACCGCCATCCACGGCCACGACCTGCCGCATGAGTTCCCGCCGGAAGTGCTGGACGAGGCGACGGCGATCCCGATGACCGTGGACCCGGCGATGATCGGCACCCGCGTGGACCTGCGCGCGCTGCCGCTGGTGACCATCGACGGCGAGGATGCCAAGGACTTCGACGACGCGGTGTTCTGCGAGCCGAACCGCGACGGCTTCCGGCTGGTGGTGGCCATCGCCGACGTCTCGCACTACGTGCGCCCCGGCACCCCGCTGGACGAGGAGGCGCTCAAGCGTGCCACCTCGGTGTACTTCCCCGGTTACGTGGTGCCGATGCTGCCGGAGACGCTGTCCAACGGCATCTGCTCGCTGCGGCCGAAGGAAGACCGCATGTGCTTCGTCTGCGACATGCAGGTGGACCGCAAGGGCGAGGTGGTGCAGTCGCGTTTCTACGAGGCGGTGATGAACTCGCACGCGCGCCTGACCTACACCCAGGTGTGGAACGCGGTGGGCGAGGACGACGCCGACGCCAAGGCCTTCATCGGCCCGCTGCTGCCGCAGATCCAGAGCCTGCACCAGCTGTACCGCATCCTGGCCAAGGCCCGCGAACGCCGTGGCGCCATCGAGTTCGAATCCTCGGAAGTGCGCTTCGTCCTGGACAACCGCGGCGAGGTCACCCAGGCCGGGATGCTGGTACGCAACGACGCGCACAAGCTGATCGAGGAATGCATGATCGCGGCCAACGTCGAGGCCGCGCGCTACCTGCTGGCCACCCACATCCCGGCGCCGTTCCGGGTGCACGAGCGGCCGCCGGAATCCAAGTTCGCCGACCTGCTGGAGTTCCTCAAGGAGTTCAAGCTGAGCCTGCCGGCGTGGAGCAAGGTGCAGCCGGGCGACTACACCCGGTTGCTGAAGAAGGTGCGCGAGCGCCCGGACGCGGCGCTGCTGGAATCGGTGCTGCTGCGCAGCCAGTCGCTGGCGGTGTACTCGCCGGACAACAACGGCCACTTCGGCCTGGCGCTGGAGGCCTACGCGCACTTCACCTCGCCGATCCGCCGCTATCCGGACCTGCTGGTGCACCGGGCCATCAAGTACGCGCTCACCGGCGGCCCGCGCGACAAGTACACCTACACCCCGCGCGAGATGGCGGCGCTGGCGCTGCAGTGTTCCGAACGCGAGCGCCGGGCCGACGAGGCCGAGCGCGAGGTGGACGAGCGCTTCCGCGCGGCATGGATGGAAAAGCACGTCGGCGGCCAGTTCGACGGCGTGATCAGCGGCGTGACCAGCTTCGGCCTGTTCGTGGAACTGGACGACTCCAAGGTCAACGGGCTGGTGCACGTCACCCAGCTGCCGCACGATTACTACCAGTTCGACCCGCTGCGCAAGACGCTCACCGGCGACCGCCGTGGCGTCCAGTTCCGGCTTGGCGACCGGGTACGCATCCTGGTGCTCAAGGCCAGCATGGAAGACCGCAAGATCGACTTCCGCCTGGTCGAGCGGCTCGATGGCGACGCCAGCGCGGCGGACCAGGGCCTGCCACCGCTGCCGCCGCGCGGCAAGCCGGCCAAGCGCGCCAAGCAGAAGTACTGAGGCACGCAACGGCCGGTGCCCCGCACCGGCCGTTTCCGTTGCGCTCGCGGGGCGGCGTGACGCTCAGAAGAACAGGCCGTGGACGGCCTGTTCCACGCGCCCGGTGGCCAGGTCCACCAGCAGCGCGTCATGGCCGTAGCGCACCCATTCGCAGCCGACCGGCGGTGTTTCCAGGTTGAACAGCCAGTAGTCGCCAAGCCGGTATTCGGGCGCGAAGAACGCCTCCGGCAGCAGCTCGCCGACGTACCAGGTGCGTTCCACCCAGCCGGGTGGCGGCAGGTAGGGGCCGATGCCGTAACGGCGGTGGGCGCGGAAATTGTGGTTGAAGTGATCCCGGTCGATCCGCGCCGGGCGGCGGTCCCAGCCCGGGGGCGGGGTGACCGGGCGGTAGCCGCGGGGGCCGTGGAAGGGCTCCGGCGCGTGTTCGCGGCCGGCCACCGGCGGGTGGCCGCCGCGCGCGTGTTCGTGCTCCTGGGCGGCGACGGCCGCGGCGGCGGACAGTGCGCCGGCCAGTAGCAGCAAGGTCCAGGCCCTGGTCATGGGTTTCCGGTTGCCGGTCATGCGCGTGCTCCTGTGGTGTCGACGGCGCCGGGCGGCGGTGTCTGCCGGCAGGGTCGCGCCAGGCGTTCCAATGATGGAAGCGGCCCTGTTGGGTGCGTCGCAGGGGCGCATTGACCATCGTTGATCCAGGGTGGCCAGCGGGCATCCGTTCAGCCGCCGCGGTGCCGGCCGGGCCGATGCACTACCATTACGCGCCCAACTCCCCCTCGCGCGGTCGCAATGAGCAAGCAGAACCAGTGGATCGTCGGCGTCAACGCCGTGGCTTCGTCGATCGAGAAGGACCCGGACAATGTCCGCGAGGTGCTGATCGAGGCCGGCAGCAAGAACCCGCGGCTGGTGGAGATCGAGGAGAACGCGCGGCGCAAGGGCATCGACGTGCGCCGCGTGGCCGCGCAGGCGCTGGGCGGCGTGGCCGGGCAGGTGCGCCACCAGGGCGTGGTCGCGCGCTATGCCGCGGCCAAACTGTGGGGCGAGAACGAGCTGGAAGGGCTGGTCGAGGCCGCCGGGGGCAAGGCGCTGCTGCTGGTGCTGGACGAGGTGCAGGACCCGCACAACCTCGGCGCCTGCCTGCGCAGCGCCGCCGCCGCCGGCGTCACCGCGGTGGTGATCCCCAAGGACAAGAGCGCGCCGGTCAATGCCACCGTGCGCAAGACCAGCGCCGGCGCGGCCGACCGCATTCCGGTGGTGGCGGTGACCAACCTGGTGCGCTGCCTGAAGGACCTGCAGAAGCAGGGCGTGTGGCTGTACGGGCTGGCCGGCGAGGCGGAGCAGACCATCCACCAGCTGGACCTGCGCGGCAACGTGGCGCTGGTGATGGGCGGTGAGTCCGACGGCCTGCGCCGGCTGACCCGCGAGACCTGCGACGGCCTGGTGCGGATCCCGATGCCGGGCGACGTGGAAAGCCTCAACGTGTCGGTGGCCACCGGCGTGGCGCTGTTCGAGGCGGTGCGGCAGCGGCTGGGGTAAGGCGCTGTCGGTACCTGGAATGACGCCGGGCGCTGCCCGGCGTCTTCGTTTTCAGGTGTGGTCGACCGTGCTGGTTTCGTCGCGCTTCTCGCGCGGCGGCAGCGGTGCGTCGCCATGCACGAGGAACCAGACGTTCTCGGCGATGTTGGTGGCGTGGTCGCCGATCCGCTCCAGATTCTTGGCCATGAACAGCAGGTGCGTGCACGGGGTGATGTTGCGCGGGTCTTCCATCATGTAGGTGAGCAGCTCGCGGAACAGCGCGGTGTACTGCGCGTCCAGCCGGGCATCGTCCTGGCGCAGCGCCTGCGCGGCGTCGGCATCGCCGTTGCGATAGGCATCGAGCGCGCGCCGTACCTGCTGCGCGGCGAGCCGGCCGAGGGCGCGCAGCCCCTGGATCTGCGGCAGCGGCGGCACCGCGGCCAGCGCGATGGAGCGCTTGGCGACGTTGGCGGCATAGTCGCCGATGCGTTCGATGTCGGCCGGGATGCGCAGCCCGGCGAGGATCTCGCGCAGGTCGCGCGCCATCGGGCCGCGCAGGGCCAGGCGCATGACGTCGTGGCTGATCTGCTGCTCCAGCGCGTCAATGGCCTCGTCGTTGGCGATGATCCGGCGCGCGGCGCTTTCGTCGCGGCGCTCGATCACGTCCAGCGCGGCTTCGAGCTGGGCGACGGACATCTCGCCCATGCGCACGATCTCGGCCACCAGGCGGTGCTGTTCTTCGTCGTAGCTTTTCACGATGTGGTCGTTGGGATGGGTGTTCATGGGCGTCTCTGGGCGATGACGGAAGCGGGAGTGCGGAAGGGGGCTTGTTCGAGGCGGATCGCCGCTGCCGCACCGGCCCGTGATTCGCTGCGGCCGTGGCGGCGGCAGCGCCCGGGCGCGTGGCCGGCGCAGCGCGCGGTGCGGCCGTGCGGGTGCGGCCGATGCCGTGGCGGCATCGGCCAGGCGCGCCGCTTCAGCCGAACCTGCCGGTGATGTAGTCCTCGGTCTGCTGCCTGGACGGGTTGGAGAAGATCACGTCGGTGCGGTCGTGTTCGATCAGGTCGCCCAGGTACATGAAGGCGGTGTAGTCGGACACGCGCGCGGCCTGCTGCATGTTGTGGGTGACGATGGCGATGGTGTAGTCGTTCTTCAGCTCTTCGACCAGCTGTTCGATGCGGCTGGTGGAGATCGGGTCCAGCGCCGAGGTCGGCTCGTCCAGCAGCAGCACGTCCGGCTTGAGCGCCACCGCGCGGGCGATGCACAGGCGCTGCTGCTGGCCGCCGGACAGGCCTAGCGCGCTCTGGCCCAGCTTGTCCTTGACCTCGTCCCACAGCGCGCCCTGGCGCAGCGCGTGCTCGACGCGGTCGGCCATCTCGGCCTTGGACAGCTTCTCGTGGTGGCGGATGCCGTAGGCCACGTTCTCGAAAATGGTCATCGGGAACGGCACCGGCTTCTGGAACACCATGCCCACCTTGGAGCGCAGGCGGTTCATCGGGTACTTCGGCGAGAGGATGTTCTCGCCGTCCAGCAGCACCTCGCCGCGGGCTTCGAGCTTGGGGTACAGCGCATAGATGCGGTTGAAGATGCGCAGCAGGGTGGACTTGCCGCAGCCGGACGGGCCGATCAGCGCGGTGACGCGCTTTTCCGGGATTTCCAGGTTGATGTTCTTCAGCGCATGGAACTGGCCGTAATAGAAGTCCAGGCCGCGCGCGGCGAGCTTGACCGGTGCCGGCGTCTGCAGGTCCTGGTGCGCGGAGGGCACGGCGATGCGCTGCATCGGCACGGCATTGCTGAGGTCGTTCATGGGCAGGTCCATGGAAGTAGGTCGGTCGTTCGGATCAATCGTTCGAAATGCGGTTGCGCAGCAGCAGGCCACGCGCGGACAGGCTGACCAGCAGCACGAACACGGTCAGCACCAGGGCGCCGGCCCAGGCCAGCACCTGCCAGGATTCATAGGGGCTGCCGGCGAACTGGTTCATCACCACCGGCACCGAGGCCATCGGCTGGAACACGTTGCTGTTCCAGTACTGGTTGCCGAAGGCGGTGAACAGCAGCGGCGCGGTCTCGCCGGAAATGCGGGCCAGCGCCAGCAGGATGCCGGTGACGATGCCGGCCATGGCGCTGCGGTAAAGCACCTGCACGATCACCTTCCACTGCGGCACGCCCAGCGCCAGCGCCGCCTCGCGCATCTGCACCGGCACCAGCCGCAGCATTTCGTCGGTGGTGCGGATCACCACCGGCAGCACGATGAAGGCCAGCGACAGCGCGCCGGCGAAGGCGGAGAAGTTGCCGCCGGTCTGCATCACGTACAGGGTGTAGACGAACAGGCCCAGCACGATCGACGGCGCCGACAGCAGGATGTCGTTGACGAAGCGCACCACCGTGCCGGCCTTGCGCGCATTGCCGTACTCGGCCAGCCAGGTGCCGGCGGCCACGCCCAGCGGGGTGCCGATGGCGATGGCCAGCGCGCACATCACCGCGCTGCCGAAGAAGGCGTTGAGCAGGCCGCCTTCCTGCATCGGCGGCGGCGTCATCTTGGTGAACAGGTCCAGGTTGATGCCCGGCAGGCCCTTGGCCAGCAGGGTCCACAGGATCCAGCCCAGGAACAGCAGGCCGAACGCGGCGGTGGCGCAGGCCATCAGCAGTGCCGCGCCATTGACCAGGCGGCGGCGCAGGTACAGCGAGTCGGCGGTGGACATCAGTTGCCCTCCTTGCGGGCCAGGCGCATCAGCATCAGGCGGGCGATGGCGAGCACCACGAAGGTGACGATGAACAGCACGAAGCCCAGCAGCAGCAGTGCCGACCGGTAGGTTTCGGTGGCCTCGCCGAAGTCGTTGGCGATCAGCGCGGCGATGGTGGTGCCCGGCTCCAGCAGCGACGGCGTCAGGCGCACGCTGTTGCCGATCACGAACGCCACCGCCATGGTCTCGCCGAGGGCGCGGCCGAGGCCGAGGAAGATGCCGCCGATCACCGCCGAGCGGGTGTAGGGCAGCACGATGTCCCAGCTCACTTCCCACTTGGTCGAACCCAGCGCGTAGGCCGATTCCTTCAGGCGGGTCGGCACGGTCAGGAACACCTCGCGCATCACCGAGGAGATGAACGGGATCACCATGATCGCCAGCACGAAGCCGGCGGTGAGCATGCCGATGCCCAGTGGCGGGCCCTGGAACAGCGGGCCGATCAGCGGCAGTCCGCCCAGGTGGTCGTTGAGGAACGGGGTGACGTATTCGGTCATCACCGGCACCAGCACGAACAGGCCCCACATGCCGTAGATGATCGACGGGATGCCGGCCAGCAGTTCGATGGCGGTGCCGACCGGGCCACGCAGCCAGCGCGGCGCGACTTCGGTCAGGAAGAAGGCGATGCCGAAGCTCACCGGCACCGCGATCAGCATGGCGATCAGCGCGGTGACGATGGTGCCGTAGATCGGCGCCAACGCGCCGAAGCGGTTTTCGACCGGGTTCCAGTCGGCGGTGTAGAAGAAGCTCAGCCCCTGCTCCTGCAGGGCGTGGCGGCCGCCCCACAGCATGGACAGCGCGGCGCAGGCCAGGGCGGTGAGCACCAGCACCACGGTGACGATCAGGAACCCGCGGAACAGGCGGTCGTTGCGGGCGTCGCGCAGGTCGCGCGAGGTGGGCGGTGCGAGGGAGGCGGCAGTGGCGTTCATGGCAGCGGCAAGGCCTGTGGGGAAGGACGGCGGGAGGCGGTGCGGAGCGCCGCGCCCGCTGGGCGCGGCGGTGGCTCGCTAGGTCCCGGTCACTTGAACTCGCTGGCCCAGTAGCCCTCGATCTGGGTCACCAGTTCGGCCGGCAGCGGCACGTAGTGCAGTTCGTTGGCCTGCTGCTGGCCGTTCTCGAATGCCCACTTGAAGAAGGCCAGCGTGTCCTGGTTGCGCTTGGCATCCTTGGGCTGCTTGCGCATCAGCATGAAGTTGGTGGCGGTGATCGGCCACGCCTGCTCGCCCGGGGCGTTGGTGATGACCAGGTTGAAGTCCCTGGCGTTGGCCCAGTCGGCGCTGGCGGCCGCGGCGGCGAAGCTCTCGGCGGTCGGCTGCACCCAGTTGCCGGCGGCGTTCTGCATCGACGCGTATGGCATGTTGTTCTGCAGCGCGTAGGCCAGTTCAACGTAGCCCAGCGAGCCCTTGATCTGCTGCACGTAGGAGGCCACGCCCTCGTTGCCCTTGCCGCCGACGCCGTCGGGCCACTGCACCGAGGTGCCTTCGCCGACCTTGTCCTTCCATTCGCCGCTGACCTTGGACAGGTAGTTGGAGAAGTTGAAGGTGGTGCCCGAGCCGTCGGAGCGGTGCACCAGGGTGATCTTGGTGTCCGGCAGCGCCACGCCCGGGTTGGCGGCGGCGATGGCCTTGTCGTTCCAGGTCTTGATCTTGCCCAGGAAGATGTCGGCCAGCAGCGTGCCGCTCAGGCGCAGCTGGCCCGGCTGCAGGCCTTCCAGGTTGACCACCGGCACCACGCCGCCGATCGCCGACGGGAACTGGCCGAGGCCGGCCTGGGCCAGTTCCTCGGAGGACAGCGGCTTGTCGGACGAGCCGAAATCCACGGTCCCGGCCTTGATCTGGGCGATGCCGCCGCCCGAGCCGATGGACTGGTAGTTGATCCGCGCACCGGTGGCGGCGTTGTAGTCGGCCGACCACTTGGAGACCAGCGGGAAGATGAACGAGGCGCCGGCGCCGGAAATCTCGGCAGCGACCTTGTCGCCGGCGGCGGCGGGCGTTGCGGGGGCGGACCCCGCGCCGGGGGCGGAGTCGCTCTTGCCGCCGCAGCCCGACAGGCCCAGCGCGATGGCCAGGGAAAGGGCGGCAAGGCCGGTCGTGTGCAGTTTCATGCGGGAGCTCCATGGCGGCAGAAAGGCCGGCGCTGCCGGCGGATGCGGCTATGAAATGATGTTTTTGTTACAGCCTGATTACATGGGCTGGAAAACGGGGCGGCGGCCATGGGGGCGGGCGCCCGGTAGCGGTGTCGCGCCGGCAAAGCGGGCGCCTGCCGGGGCGGTCCCCGCGCTCGGCATCGCGCCCCGGTTCCCCTGCTTCCTGTCCGCCGCCGCCCACGCAAAAAAAAAAGCGCGGATCACTTGATCCGCGCCCGAGGCGACGAGGGAGAGGGCCCGCCGGCTCTTTACTCAATAACGCATGTTCTGCTGCCAGTAGGTCTCGATCTGGCGGACCAGCGGGGCCGGCAGCGGCACGTAGTCCAGCTGGCGGGCCTGGGCGCTGCCGTTGGCATAGATCCAGCGGAAGTACTCGACGGTGGCCTTGGCGCCTTCCACGGTCTTGGGCTGCTTGCGCATCAGGATGAAGTTGGTGGCGGTGATCGGCCAGGACTGCTCGCCCGGGGCGTTGGTCATCACCAGGTAGAAGTCCTTGGCGTTGGCCCAGTCGGCGCTGGCGGCGGCGGCCGAGAAGGTCTCGTCGCGCGGCTGCACGAAGTTGCCGGCGGCGTTCTTCAGGCGCGAGAAGGTCAGGCGGTTCTGCAGCGCATAGGAGAACTCGACGTAACCGATCGCGCCGCGGATCTGCTTGACGTAGGCGGCTACGCCTTCATTGCCCTTGCCGCCAATGCCCACCGGCCACTGCACGGTGGTGCCTTCGCCGACCTGCTTCTTCCAGTCGGCGCTGACCTTGGACAGGTAGTTGGTGTAGTTGAAGCTGGTGCCCGAGCCGTCGGAGCGGTGCACGACGGTGATCTTGGCGTCCGGCAGGGTCAGGCCGGCGTTGAGGGCGACGATGGCCGGATCGTTCCACTTGGTGATCTTGCCCAGGAAGATGTTGGCAAGCGTCGGCCCGTCCAGCTTCATCGCACCGGCTTCCACGCCGGCCACGTTGATCACCGGGACCACGCCGCCGATCACCGACGGGAACTGCACCAGGCCCGCGGCGGCCAGTTCCTCGGGCTTGAGCGGGGCATCGGACGAGCCGAAATCCACCGTATTGGCCTTGATCTGGGCAATGCCGCCGCCCGAGCCGATGGACTGGTAGTTCACCTTCTTGCCGGTGGCGGCGCTGTAGTCGGCCGACCACTTGGACATGACCGGGTAGATGAAGGAAGCGCCGGCGCCGGTGACGTCGGCGGCATTGGCGGCGAACACGGACGACGCGGCGAGGATGGCGACGACGGCGCGCGATTTGATGGCGTGGATCACGAATGGCTCCTGGCAGGTGAATGTGCGGTCAGTTCCGCCCGGCGCCTATTCCATAACCATTCGATGACAACGCCGCGTCTGTCATGTGACGCGGACATGACAGGCGCCGCGGAGCCGGACCGGTGTTGCGGCGGCGGCCAGCGGAGGGCGGTGAGCCCGTGGCCTTCAGGTGGCGGGCGCCGTCGCCGGGCGCGACGCCGGTAGCGTGGGGGAGCTGGAAGACGCCGCAACGCCGCCGGCGATGGGCTGCCACGTGGCCCCGCGCACGGCAGGAGCGGAGGGGGGAGGGCTTCCCGCGCGTGGCGTGTCGGGGACCGTTGCGAGCGCCGTGCGCGATGCGCAAGGGCGAGGGGGGGGGGGGCGCCGGCCGGCAACGGCCACGCCGCGGCAACGGGCAACCCGCACGCCCGGCCGGTGGCCTGCACGGGCCGCAGCGCGGCACAGGCTGAAACGACGAACGCCCCTTGCGGGGCGTCCGTGGTGCAGCGTGGAGCGGGAGCCGCTTACCAGAAGAACTGCAGGCGGGCTTCCAGGATGTTCGGCTTGTCAGCGACGAAGCCGCGCGCGCTGGAGGAGTACTTCTTGCTGTCGACCATCACGTAGTTCAGCGAGGCCTTGAAGTTGGAGCGCCAGTACCAGTTGGCGCCGACGGTCCAGATGTCCATCTTGCCGCCCAGCACGCCGTCCACCAGCGGGGCGCCGCCGGCGACGGCCGGCGCGCGCAGGCCGCCGTCGTTCAGGTCGATGTGGTCGAAGCGCGCGCCCAGCTGCCACATGCCACGGCCCGGCTCGTCCGGCAGGCCCAGGCTCGGGGTGCCGCCCTTGTAGCCCCAGGTCTCGCCGGTGACGTTCCACACGCCGCTGACGTAGTAGCCGTCGGTGGTGTAGTTGCCGTGGTCGTAACGCTTGACCTTGGCGCTGTAGTACTCGCCCTGGGCCTTGAACGGGCCGTGCACGTACATCGCTTCGGCGCCGAGCGTGCCGATGCGGTCGGTGTCCTTCAGGTCGCCGCTGTCGACCAGGCGCACGGTGGCCAGGTCGGCGTTCGGGCGTGCGCGCAGGCGCAGGGTGTCGGCGTCGGTGTCGTAGTCGGCGTAGCTCAGGCCGAAGTGCAGGATGTTGCCCTTCTCGTTGATCGGGGCGAAGGTGCCGCGCACGCCGTAACCGCTGCCGTGGGCCAGGTTGCGGGTCAGCTCGCGGCCGAAGGCCGACGCGGTGAGCGACCAGTTGGCGTCGCCGATGCCGTAGCCCACGCCGAGGCGGCGGGCGACGGCGTAGGTGTTGGTCACGGTGGCCTTGGAAATGAAGTCGTTGTTCTTGGTGCTGGACAGTTCTTCCAGGCTGTTGGGCTGCTTGAACTGGCCGGCCTGCAGGAAGTGGTTGGCGTTGCCGCCCAGCTTGTACTTGAGGTTGGTGTCCAGGAACTTGTCGGCCTTGGCGTCGTAGCCGACCACCCACTCGACGTTGCCCGGGCCCTTGCCCTTCAGCACCAGCTCGGCGCGGCGCAGCTCGAACTCGCTGTCCTTGCCGTTCATCCCAGTGGTGCCGTTGAGGTCGGCGCGGTCGTTGCTGAACCAGTTGCCGTCAGCCTGTACCAGGCCTTCAAACGTGATCTCGGAACCGCCAATGACGTCGATGGCGACTTCGGCATGGGCAGCCGGCGCGAACAGTGCCGCGGCGACGGCCGCCGTGAGGAGTTGGCGATGCAGTTTCATGGGATGGGTAGCCTTGCAGGCAGGTTGAGGATGGTGTGCAGGCTAGGGCGTAAAGATTGCGTAAATGTGACAGTCCCGCGACCTGCGCCGGCTGCCGCTGCGCCCATCCCGGCGTAGTGGACGGACCGGCTGTTACCGGCAGGTGTCGCGCAGATGGCAGTCGCGTGCGCCGGCGGGCGGCCCGCGAGGGGGCTGTCGGCCCCTGCATGGGCGCCTCGCGCGGCGGCCACGCGCGGCGGCATCAGGCGACGGTTTTGTCCTTGCAGTGGAACAGGTCGCGGATGACGCAATGCGCGCAGTGGAGCCTGCGCGCCGGGCCGCAGCGACGGATCGGCGCCATTGGGGCGATGCCGCGCCCGCGGCTGGCCCTGCCGCCGCCTCAGGCGACGGTCTTGTCCTTGCAGTGGCACAGGTCGCGGATCACGCACTGCGGGCAGTCCGGTTTGCGCGCCTTGCACACATAGCGTCCATGCAGGATCAGCCAATGATGCGCATCCTGCAGGAACTCCGCCGGGATCACCTTCAGCAACCCGTCCTCCACCGCGCGCACGTCCTTGCCCGGCGCCAGCCCGGTGCGGTTGGACACGCGGAAGATATGCGTGTCCACCGCCATCGTCGGTTCACCGAAAGCGGTGTTGAGCACCACGTTGGCGGTCTTGCGGCCAACCCCGGGCAGCGCTTCCAGCGCGGCGCGGTCGGCGGGTACTTCGCCGCCGTACTTCTCCACCAGGATCGTGCAGGCGGCGATCACGTTCTTGGCCTTGGCGTTGTACAGGCCGATGGTGGAGATGTAGGACTTCAGTCCTTCCTCGCCCAGTGCGAGGATCGCCTGCGCGGTGTTGGCCACCGGAAACAACTTGCGGGTGGCCTTGTTCACCCCGACATCGGTGGCCTGCGCCGACAGCGTCACCGCCACCAGCAGCTCGAACGGCGTGCGGTATTCCAGCTCGGTGGTCGGGTGCGGATTCAGTTCGCGCAGGCGGGTGAACATCTCACGCACTTCCGCGCCGTTCATGCGCCTGCTGCGTGACGCGCGCGCGCCCGCAGCGGCGCCGGCAGCGGGGCGCGCGCGTCCGGGCTTCGCCGCCGTCGTCATGCCGGCACCGGTGCCGGTTGCTGCCTTGGCCGCGGTGCGCGGGCTCGTCGGTTTCTTCATGGCTGCTTCGCCTTTGCCTGGGCGCGGGCCAGGATGGCCGCCGCGGCCGCGGGCAGGGCGGGTCTGCGGTCCGGCGCCGGCGGCGGTGCGCGCCGGGCCTCGCGCTCGGCGGCGCGCCGCGCCAGGCGCACGGCGCGGGCACGGTACCGCTCACGCGCCGCCCAGGCGCCCTGCAGCCGCTGCTGGGCCTGGGCCAGCCGTTGCGGCAGGTCCGGGTGCTGCGGGTCCAGCGTCGCGTCGCCGGGCTGCGGCGCGTAGTCCATCAGGCCGGCGTCGATCGCGGCGTCGAGGTTGTCGTCCAGCACGTACTGCAGCAGCTGGCGGGGGGATGCGGAAGCAGCGGGCATCGCGGTGCGGGTCAGCAGTTGCGGAATTCCGGGGCGCGGCGTTCCAGGAACGCGCGGGTGCCTTCGCGCATGTCCTCGGTGGAGAACATCAGCCCGAACTGCGCGCTTTCGTACTCCAGCCCTTCCTCGATGCCGCATTCGCCGCCGATATTGACCGCGTCGAGCATGCCGCGCAGCGCCAGCGGCGCGGCCTTGGCCAGCTGCGTGGCGATTTTCAGGGTTTCCGCTTCCAGCTCGGCGGCGGCGACCACGCGGTTGACGATGCCCAGCTGCTGGGCGCGGGCGGCGTCGATCGGCGCGCCGAGCAAACACAGTTCCAGGGTGGCGGCGCGGCCGGCCAGGCGCAGCAGGCGCTGGGTGCCGCCGAAGCCCGGGATCAGGCCGAGGTTGATTTCCGGCTGGCCGAGCCGGGCGCTGTCGGCGGCGATGCGCAGGTGGCAGGCCATGGCCAGTTCCAGCCCGCCGCCCAGTGCGAACCCGTTCACCATGGCGATCACCGGCCTGGGCAGGCGCTCGATGCGCCGCATCAGGCGCTGCCCGAGCAGCGAGAAGTCGCGCCCCTGGACCGCGCTGAGGCCGTTCATCTCGGCGATGTCGGCCCCGGCCACGAACGCCTTGGGGCCGGCGCCGGTCAGCACCACCACGCGCACGTCCGCGGCCGTGGCGGCGTCCGCGAACGCGGCGTCCAGCGCCTCCAGGGTCTGGCGGTTGAGCGCGTTGAGCTTCTCCGGGCGCTGCACGGTGATGGTGCGGACGCCGTCGCGGGTGTTGATCGAAACCGGTGCGTCGGACATGCGGACTCCACGAAAAGTTAAGAAAAAGTGATTGGGGAACTCCCGCCACGACCGTTGGTCAGAAGCCCTTGTCGTCAGTGGCGGTCCGCCGTTGTGGCGGCTATCCTAACCCGTCGCCTCTAGCGGCATGGTTGCCCTGAGACATCTTTCCTGGAGAACTGTTTGATGAAGTTGCGTTCTATCGCGGTCGCCGTGGCCGCCCTGGCCCTCACCGGCACTGCAATGGCCCAGGACGTCTCGTCCGAGAAGGGCAAGCTGAGCTACTACTTCGGATACGACTACGGCAACAACCTGGCCGAGCTCACCGGCCGCGGCGAACAGCTGGACATCGCCTCGGTGGTGAAGGGCCTGCAGGACGCGTACGCGAAGAAGCAGCCGGCGATCACCGCCGAGCAGCTGAAGCCGGCCGTCGAAGCGTTCCAGAAGCGCGAGCAGGGCCGTGCCGCGGCGGCCAAGGCCGAGTACGAGAAGGTGGCCGCGGAAAACAAGACCCGCAGCGACCAGTTCATGGCCGCCAACAAGGCCAAGGCCGGCGTGCAGACCCTGCCCAGCGGCGTCCAGTACCGCGTGATCGAGACCGGCAACGGCGCCAAGCCGACCCAGGCCAGCACCGTGCAGCTGCAGGTCGCCGGTCCGTTCCCCTACGGCCAGCGCCCGGAGAACGTGCAGGCCCACGACGTGCCGGCGCTGAAGCTGAGCGACGTGGAGATGCAGGCCATGCGCGAAGCGCTGCTGCAGATGCCGGCCGGCTCCAAGTGGGAAATCTCGCTGTCGCCGGACAAGGCCTTCGGTGCCGATCCGCGTACCGGCTTCCCGCCGAACGTGGCCGTCCAGTACGAAGTCAAGCTGGTCAGCGTCAAGTAACCACTGCCCGCAGTGGGCAGGACGAATGCGCCGGCGGCCAGTACGCCGGCGCATTTTTCATTGGGCTTCCCGGCGTTGCCTGCGCCGGGCATCCGCGCGCGGCGGCACGCCGCGATGACGGCCGCGACGCGGTGGCTGTCGCGCGGTACGCCCCGGTGCCCGCGTTCGCGCTAGGCTTGCAGGATGTCGCACTCGATGGATGCCACGCGCCGTGCCGTTTCCAGTCCCTGCATCGGAATCTGCTCGCTGGACCCGGCCGGCCACTGCCGTGGCTGCCTGCGCACGCGCGCGGAGATCGCCGGCTGGATGGGCATGAGCGAACACCAGCGCCGGCAGCTGATGCAGGACGTGCTGCCGCTGCGCGCGCGCGCCGCCGGTTCGCTGGCGGCGGCGCTGCCCGGGCACGAACGGCTGCTGCGCGCGTTGAACCCGCTGGCCGCCGCGCCTGCCGGCAAAGGCTGGAACCACGACGAGCTGGCCGACCTGCTGCCCCCGGGGCCCCCGGCCGAGGCCGCGGTGCTGGCCGGGCTGGTGCCGCGGCCGCAGGGCGTGCAGGTGCTGCTGACCCGCCGCACCGAGACCCTGCGCAACCACGGCGGCCAGGTCGGCTTTCCCGGCGGCCGCATCGAACCGGGCGACCGCAACCCGGTGGCGGCGGCGCTGCGCGAGAGCAGCGAGGAGATCGCGCTGCCGCATGAGCGGGTGCAGGCGCTGGGCTACCTGGATCCGTTCGTCACCATCTCCAGCTTCCGGGTGACCCCGGTGGTGGCGGTGATCGACCCGGCGTTCGTGCCGGTGCCGCAGCCTGCGGAAGTGGCCGAAGTGTTCGAAGTGCCGCTGGATTTCCTGATGGACCCGGGCAACCTGCGCCAGGTCGAGATCGACCACCGCGGCCGCGTCCGCCACGTGCTCGAGTACACCTGGCCGGGGCAGCGCATCTGGGGCGCCACCGCGGCCATCCTCTACAACCTGCGTCGCCGACTGGAGCAGACCCCATGAATGCCATCGCCCCGCCATGGACCACGCTGGTGGACGTCGCTTCGCTTGCCGCCGCCCTTGCCGCGCAAGCTCCGCGCCTGCTCGACGCCCGCGCCACCGCCAGCACCGCGCTGCGGCTGGTGGACGCGCGCTTCTCGCTGGCCGACCCGCAGTCCGGCGCCGCGCAGTATGCGGCGGGGCACCTGCCGGGCGCGGTGTATGCCGATCTCAACCGCGACCTGTCCGACCTGTCGCGGCAGGGCCACGGCCGTCACCCGCTGCCGGAAAGTGATGCCTTCGCCGCCACCGTGGGGCGCTGGGGCATCGGCCCGGATACCCAGGTGGTGGTCTACGACGCCGGCGACGGCAGCATGGCCGCGGCGCGGCTGTGGTGGCTGCTGCGGTTGATCGGCCACCGCCGGGTCGCGGTGCTCGATGGTGGGCTGGCGGCCTGGCAGGCCGCCGCGCAGCCGCTGTCGACCGACCCGGCGGAGGTGCCGGCGTTGCCGCCGTATCCCGGGCGCTTCGACCTGTCACAGGTTGCCGCTGCCGACGAAATCGCCGCGCGCCTGTCGCAGGCGCCGGGCTGGCTGATCGACGCCCGTGCCGGCGAACGCTACCGCGGCGAGGTCGAGCCGCTGGACCGGGTCGCCGGGCATGTGCCGGGCGCGCGCAACCGCCCGTTCGCGCTCAACCTGCGCGATGGCCGCTTCCGCCCGGCGGCGGAGCTGCGCGCCGAACTGGAACCGTTGCTGGGCACCTACGCGCCGGGCGAGGCGGTGATGATGTGCGGCTCCGGCGTCACCGCCTGCCACCTGCTGCTGGCCTTCGAGGTCGCCGGCCTGGGCGGGGCGCGGGTGTTCGCCGATTCGTGGAGTGGCTGGTCATCCGATCCCTCGCGCCCGGTGGCGCGCGCGTAGCAGCGGCCTGGGCGGCGAACGTGCCCGCCGGCGACGGCGGGCGTGGCGGTGCCTGCGCCCTGGCGGATTCCGGCGCGACTGCCGCGGCCAGCCAATGAACGGCTGTCCGCCGGCACCCACGGCTGTGCAGGTCTGCCCGGCCCGCCCGCTGGCGTCCACGGCAACGGCGCCCGCCGCGACGGGGCCTGCCCGGAATGGCGCTCCACCGCAGCGCCTGCCGCCATCGCCGGCGTCCGATGCATCCGCCCGGTCGCGGCTGAAGCCGCGCCTACGCGGCTGCCGGCAGGCGTTGCAGCGTGATCGCCGCCAGCACCGGGTCCCACGGGAACCGCGGCCCCGGATCGCGCTTGCGTGGCACCGTGCGCGCCGGGTCGTCGCTGGCCGCCACCTGCTCGGTGTCCAGATCCTCGTGGCCGGCGATCCAGCGCAATGCCGGCAGCCGCTGCGGCAGCCAGCGCAGCAGCGCCACCAGGGCGTCGATCTGGGCCTGCGGGTACGCCTCGTCCATCGCCTGGTGGCGCGAGTCCAGCCAGTGCGGGTAGCGGCCGCTGTTGACCAGTTCGATGCCGAGCGCGCGCGGGTTGATGCCGCGCACGTGGTGGGCGCTGCGTTCCGGCGCGACGTACTGGTGGATGCTGCCGTCGCGGTCGATGTAGTAGTGGCCGCTGTTGCCGGTGCCGCTGGCGTACAGCACGCGTTCGCCGTACGCGCGTGCCATCGCCAGGTCCGGCAGTTCGGTGCAGTGGATCACCACCAGGTCGATCGCGCCCGGTTCACGCAGCGCCAGCAGCGGCTCGTAGGGCAGGGGATCGATATGGATCGCGGGCATGGCGTGCATTGGCCGATGCTAGCATTGCCGCCCCGTCATGCTTCCCCCCACGGTGCCCCATGAGTCGCGGCCACTGCATCCTGTCCCATGGTTTCGAGAGCGGTCCCGACGCGACCAAGGTCACCGCGCTGGCCGAGGTGGCGCAGCGCCTGGGCTGGACCCATGAGCGCCCGGACTACACCGACCTCGATGCCCGCCGCGAGATCAGCGAAGTGGGCGACGTGCCGGGGCGCCTGCAGCGCCTGATCCGCCTGGCCGGCGAGGCCGCCGCGCGCGGCCCGGTGGTGCTGGCCGGGTCCAGCCTTGGCGCCTATATCTCCGCCATCGCCTCGCTGCAGGTACCGGTGCGCGGGCTGTTCCTGATGGTGCCGCCGACCCGGATGGGGCCGATGCCGGCGCTGGACGCGGCACCGGTGCCGACCAGCGTGGTCCATGCCTGGGGCGACGAACTGATCCCGCCGGCCGCGGTGATCGCCTGGGCGCAGGCCCGTGCCGCGCGGCTGCTGCTGGTCGACGACGGCCACCGCCTGGAACACCACGTCGACGCCTCGGCACGCGAATTCGAAGCCCTGCTGCAGGTCTTGTAACGGCTGCCGATCCCTTGGATGCGGGGCTTGCCCCGCATGTGGCTTCACCGGGAACGCTTCATGCGCGGCAAGCCCCGCATCTACATGGGCCCCGTACAATGGCGCCCCCGGCCCATTGCCGTTCCCCCGTGATGCCCCCCGTGAAATTCTTCGTTTCCTGCGCCAAGGGCCTGGAGTACCTCCTGGCCGACGAACTGCTGGCGCTCGGCCTGCCCCGCGCCACCGCGACCATCGCCGGGGTCAATGCCGAAGGGGAACTGCGCGACGCCCAGCGCGTGGTGCTGTGGTCGCGCCTGGCCAGCCGCGTGCTGTGGCCGCTGGCCGAGTTCGACTGCCCGGACGAGGGCTCGCTGTACCAGGGCGTGCTGGCGATGCCGTGGGAAACGCATCTGGACGCCGAATTGACCCTGGCGGTCGATGCGCATGTCTCCGGTGACGCCATCACCCACGCGCGTTTCGCCGCGCAGCGGATCAAGGACGCCGTGGTGGACCGGCTGCGCGGGCAGGGACTGGAGCGGCCGTCGGTGAACGTCGAGTTGCCGGACGTGCGCATCAACCTGTCGCTGCGCAAGGGCCGGGCCACGATCTCCATCGACCTCGGCGGCGGTTCGCTGCACCGGCGCGGCTGGCGCCTGGCGCAGAACGATGCACCGCTCAAGGAAAACCTGGCCGCCGCGGTGCTGCTGCGCGCCGGCTGGCCGAAGATCCACGCCGAAGGCGGCGGCCTGCTCGACCCGATGTGCGGCGGCGGTACGCTGCTGATCGAAGGCGCGCTGATGGCCGCCGACGTCGCGCCCGGGCTGCAGCGTTATGCGGATCCCTCCGCAACGGCCCGGCCATCCATGGCCGGACTTTCCACCAGGCCGCCGAGCCGCTGGCGCGGTTTCGACCAGGCGCAGTGGCGCGAACTGGTGGCCGAGGCGCGCGAGCGCGAGCGCGTCGGCCGCGCCGCGTTGAAACAGGTCATCCACGGCAGCGACCTCGACCCGCAGGCGATCCGTGCGGCCAGGCAGAACGCCGAGGAAGCCGGTGTCGGCCAGGCCATCTGGTTCGGCGTGCGCGACGTGGCCGACCTGCAGGTGCCGCCGCAGGAAACCGGCTGCGTGGTCTGCAACCCGCCCTATGACGAGCGCCTGGCCGCCGACGCCGCGCTGTACCGCCGCCTGGGCGAGGCGCTCAAGCGCACGGTGCCGCAGTGGCGCGCCAGCCTGCTGTGCGGCAACGCCGAGCTGGCCTTCGCCACCGGCCTGCGCGCGCGCAGGACCTACCAGCTGTTCAACGGCGCCATCGAGTGCACGCTGATCGTCTGCGACCCCATCGCGGTGGCCGGGCGCGCGGACGACGGCCAGCCGCGGGAACTCAGCGAGGGCGCGCAGATGGTGGCCAACCGTCTGCGCAAGAACCTGAAGAAGTTCAAGAGCTGGCGTGCGCGCGAGAACGTGAGCTGCTTCCGTGCCTACGACGCCGACCTGCCGGAGTACGCGGCGGCCATCGACGTCTACCAGGAGGACGGCGGCAAGCGCCGCATCTTCCTGCACGTGCAGGAATACGCCGCACCGGCCACCATCCCCGACGCCGACGTGCGCCGCCGCCGCAACGAGCTGCTGGCCGCGGCGCGCGAGGTGTTCGAGGTGCCGGCCGAGCAGGTGGCGCTGAAATCGCGCGAGCGCGGCAAGGGCGGCAGCAAGTACGGCCGCTTCGAGCAGCGCGGCGAGTTCATCCTGGTGCGCGAGAACGAGACGCTGCTGCGGGTGAACCTGTTCGACTACCTGGACACCGGCCTGTTCCTCGATCACCGCCCGCTGCGCCGGCACATGGCCGCGCAGGCGCGCGGCAAGCGTTTCCTCAACCTGTTCTGCTACACCGGCGTGGCCAGCGTGGAAGCGGCGGTGGCCGGCGCGGCCGCGACCACCAGCGTCGACCTGTCCGGTACTTACCTGCAGTGGTGCGCCGACAACCTGGCCCTGAACGGCATGGGCGGCAGCCGCCACCAACTTGTGCAGGCTGATGCGATCCAGTGGCTGGAGGCCGAGCAGCGCCAGTACGACGTGATTTTCTGCGACCCGCCGACCTTCTCCAACTCCGCGCGCGCCGAGGACTTCGACGTGCAGCGCGAGCAGCTGCGCCTGTTGCGCGCGGCGGTGGCGCGGCTGGCGCCGGGCGGCGTGCTGTACTTCTCCAACAACTTCCGCCGCTTCAAACTCGAAGAGAACGCCATCGCCGGGTTCGCGCGCTGCCGCGAGATCAGCGCCAGGACCATCGGTCCGGATTTCGAACGCAACGCCCGCATCCACCGCGCGTGGGAGCTGCAGCGGCTGGAGTGACGCACGCGCCGGCATCGCCAGCCGGCAACATGCCAAAGCCACTTTCTGCATGAAGCAGATGCAGGGCTTCTGTCATCGGCGGGAAACGCGCGGCGCCGACCATGCGCGCCGCGGGTCGGCATTGCCGGCCCGGTTCCCTGCCTACCGGAGTCCGAAGTGAAGCGTTGCCTGTTGACGATGGCCGTTGGCGCCGTCCTGCTTCCCCTTGCCTGCACCGACGCGCGCGCCGCCACCGCTACCGCCGCTGGCGCTGACGTGGCCGCCCAGCCGACCACCCTGGACGCGATGATCGTCACCGGCACGCGTGGTTCCAACCGCACCCAGTTCGACACGCTGGCACCGGTGGACGTGTTCTCGCAGGAGGAAATCCAGGCCGTCGAGTCCACCGACCTGTCCGACGTGCTGGCGCAGCTGGTGCCGTCGTTCGTGGTGCAGCGCCTGCCGATGGCCGATGGCCAGGTGTTCGTGCGCCCGGCCACGCTGCGCGGCCTGTCGCCGGACCAGACCCTGGTGCTGGTCAACGGCCGCCGCTTCCATCGCTCGGCGCTGCTCGGCTCGCGCGGTGCGCAGGGGCCGGATCTTTCGCAGATCCCGACCAGCGCGATCAAGCGCATCGAGGTGCTGCGCGACGGTGCCTCGGCACAGTACGGTTCCGATGCCATCGCCGGCGTCATCAACATCATCCTCGACGACAGCATCGGCAGCGAGTTCACCCTGGGCGCGTCCGAGTACGCCGAGGGCGACGGCAGCGCCCGCCGCTTCGGTGCCCGCACCGGCGTCGGCCTGGGGCAGGCCGGCGTGCTGTCGCTGTTCCTCGACTACGACACCGCCGATGCCACCTCGCGCAGCCGCCAGCGCCCCGACGCGATCGCCTTCCAGAACGCACACCCCGAGCTGCAGGTGCCCGATCCGGTGCAGCGCTGGGGCCAGCCCGACCTGGAAAACCGGCGGCTGGGCTTCAACCTGAAACTGCCGTTCGGGCAGACCGCCGAGGCCTACGCCCATGGCCTGTACAACAGCGGCGAGGGGGTCAGCGATTTCAACTGGCGCAATCCCGACGGCACCGCCTCGGTGTACAGGCCGACCGCGGTGTTCCCCGGCTGGGACGTGCGCAGCCTGTACCCGACCGGCTTTTCGCCCAAGTACGGCAGCGACTACGACGACCTGCAGCTGGTGGCCGGCGTACGCGGCCAGTTCACCCCCGATCTGAGCTGGGACGTCAGCGGCGCCTATGGCCGCAACCGCATCGAGTACACCCTGGACGAGTCGATCAACGCCTCGCTGGGCCCGGCCAGCCCGACCGCGTTCTACCTGGGGCGGCTGTCGCAGGTGGAGAAGAACCTCAACGCCGATTTCGTCTACGCACTGCCGCTGGCGGCGCTGCCGGCACCGCTGAACATTGCCTTCGGCGCGGAGTTCCGCGAGGAAACCTACGGCGTGGATGCCGGCGACCCGGCGTCGTACGCGATCGGCCCGGGCGCGGCGGCCGGGCTGGCCGGCAACTCCAACGGCGCGCCGGGCTTCGGCCCGGACAACGCCGGGCGCTGGAGCCAGCGCAGCCATGCCGCCTACGTGGACGTGGAGGCGCCGGTGAGCGCGCGCTGGAATGTCGGCGCAGCCGCGCGCTACGAGCGCTTCTCCAGTTTCGGCGGCACCCTCGACGGCAAGCTCTCCAGCCGCTTCGAGATCACCCCGGCATTCGCGCTGCGCGGCTCGGTGTCCACCGGCTTCCGCGCACCGACCCCGGGCCAGCTGTACACCACCAGCACCGTGCAGGGGCTGGACACGGTGACGCTGCAGGTCTTCACCTCGGGCCGGCTGTCGCCGAACGATCCGCTGGCGCGCCTGCTGGGCGCCCGCGCGCTCAAGCCGGAACAGTCGCGCACCGCGTCCCTGGGGCTGGCCTGGCGCAACGAGGCCGGTCTGTCCGGCTCGGTGGACCTGTACGACATCAAGGTCACCGACCGCTTCAGCCAGTCGGCGTCGTTCCAGATCCCGGCCGGGGTGCCCAACCCGATGGGCTACACCTCGGTCAGCTACTTCACCAATGACTTCGATACCACCACGCGCGGCGTGGACCTGGTGGGCAGCTGGGTGGGCGACGCCGGCCCGGGCCAGCTCAACCTGACGCTGGGCTGGAACTACAACCGCACGCAGGTGGACAAGGGCGCGACCAGCGTCGCCACCAGCCAGACCCAGCGGGTGATCTTCGAGGAACGGCTGCCGCGGCAGAAGGGCACTTTCAGCGCCAACTACGACATCGGCAACTGGACCGTGCTGGGCAAGCTGCGCCATTACGGCGCCTGGACCGATGCCACCGGCAATGCCACCGGCGACATCTTCCAGCGCTTCGGCGACATGCAGTTCTTCGACCTGGCGGTGGCCTACCGCTTCAATGCGGGCAACAGCCTGCGCATCGGTGCCGACAACCTGTTCGACCGCTACCCGGACGAGGCGGTGTTCCAGGCCAGCCGCGGCCTGGTGTACTCGCGCAATGCGCCGTACGACACCGACGGGCGCAATGTCTATGCCGAGTACCGGGTGGCGTTCTGAGCATGGACGGCGCACGACGACGCCTGCTGCGCGGTGCCGCGCTGATGCCATTGGCCGCGGGCGCGCCGGCGATGGCGACGGCTGCCGCGCCGGCGCTGCCGGAGCCGCCGGCGGGGGTGTCGCCGGCGCAGCTGGCCGGCGATGAAACCTACTGGGCGGCGGTGGCGGCCCAGTACGACCTCGGCGACGAAGTGGTCATGCTCGACAACGGCTACTGGGGGGCGATGGCGCGGCCGGTGCTGCAGGCGTACGCGCAGGCCACCGTCGAGGTGAACCGCGGCAATGCCTGGTTCGGGCGGGTCGCGTTTCCGCAGCGCATGCGCGTGGTGCAGCGGCAGCTGGCCGACTTCCTCGGCGTGGGCGAGGACGAGGTGGTGCTCACCCGCGGCGCGACCGAAGCGCTGCAGGCACTGATCGGCGGCTACAACCGGCTGCGCCCGGGCGACCAGGTGCTGTATGCGGACATCGACTACGACAGCACCATCACCGCGATGCAGTGGCTGCGCGCGCGACGCGGCGTCGAGCCGGTGGCGATCGCCCTGCCCGAGCCCTGCGGCCATGCGCAGGTGCTGGAGGCCTATACGCAGGCGCTGCAGCGCAACCCGCGCCTGAAACTGATGCTGCTGACCCAGGTGAACCACCGCAACGGCATGCTGCTGCCGGTGGCGGAGATCGCGGCCATGGCCCGCGCCCGCGGCGTGGACGTGATCGTCGATGCGGCCCATGCCATCGGCCAGGTCGAGACCCGCATCGACGGCCTGGGCGCGGACTTCGTCGGCATCAACCTGCACAAGTGGATCGGCGCGCCGGTCGGCGTGGGCGCGATGTACGTGCGCCGCGGACGGGTGGCCGACATCGACCCGTACATGGGCGATCCGGATCGCGGCATCGCCAGCCGCGTGCATACCGGCACCGCCAATTTCGCCGCGTTCCTGGCGCTGCCGGCGGCGCTGGCGTTCCACCAGCGCATCGGCACCGCAGCCAAGCGCGCGCGCCTGCTGCGCCTGCGCGACCAGTGGCGCGACGCGGCACGCGCGCTGCCGGGGCTGCAGCTGCTGGGGTCGGACGAGCCGCGGCTGAGCAGCGCGATCGCCTCGTTCCGGCTGGTGGGGCAGGTCACGCTGCAGCAGAACATCGGCGTGGCCCGGCGCCTGCTCGAGGAGCACGGGGTGTTCACCGTGCACCGCGACGGCCTGGCGCACGGCGCCTGCGTGCGGGTCACGCCGGGCATCTTCACCTCGCCGGCGCAGATCGACCGGCTGGTGGCGGGGCTGCGCAGGCTTGCCGGTGCCGCCTGACGGCATGCATGGGGATGCGGGACGGCCGTGGGGCGGGGACAGGGCCCCACGGCCGCGCGGCGTTCATGCCGGCTGCAGCACGATGCAGTCCACCGGGCAGGGCGGGAGGCACAGTTCGCAGCCGGTGCACAGGTCGGCCAGCACGGTGTGCATGAACTTGGCGCCGCCGACGATGGCATCCACCGGACAGGCCTGGATGCACTTGGTGCAGCCGATGCAGTCGGCCTCGACGATCACCGCGACCTGTGCCGGCGCGTGCGTGCCGCGGCTGCGGTCGTAGGGCCGCGCCGGCACGCCCAGGATGTGCGCCAGCGTGCGGGCGCCGGCGTCGCCGCCGGGCGGGCAGTGGTCGATGCCGGCTTCGCCGCGCGCCATCGCCGCGGCATACGGGCGGCAGCCGTCGTAGCCGCACTGCCCGCACTGGGTCTGCGGCAGCACCCGGTCCAGGCGTTCGATCAGGGTGTCGTGGGTGTCGTGCATGGGGATCAGGAAACCGGCCTGCCGCGGTACCAGCGTTCGTGCGCCAGGGCCAGCATCGGCCTGTCCTCGCGGCTGTCGCCATAGGCGTGGATGCGCTGGAACGCGCCCAGGTCGAACCGCCGGCGGATATGCGCCACCTTGCGTGGCCCGCAGTCGCCATCGGCGTAGCGGCCGGTGAGGCGGTTGTCCTGCACTTCCAGCCGGTTGCAGATCAGCTGCAGGCCCAGCTGGTCGCACCACGACTGCAGGTACAGGTCGATGGAGGCCGAGACCACCGCCACCGTGTGGCCCTGCGCCCGGTGCCACTGGATCTGCTCCAGCATCTCCGCGCGGACCATGCCGGGCAGGTGGTCGCGGGCATAGTCGCTGGCCATCTGCGCGATCTCGCCGGCGTGGCGGCCGCTGAACACCTGCGCGGTGACGCGGCGGCGGATGCGCGTGGCCGAAATCAGCTTCAGCCGATAGGCCAGCAGCCACGGCCCGACCCGCCACCATGCCTGCGCGCGCTGCTCGGGCGTGGCCACGCGACGCAGGAACCGGCTGTAGGTGTCGCAGACGGTGATGGTGTGGTCGAAATCGAACAGGGCCAGTTCCATGGTTCCAGTGCCGATGCGGGGCGTTCTCTGGCAAAGGGGACGCGATGCGGCCGGGGAAAGGGCAGGCGCGGAGCGTGGCCCCGGGCCCGCATGCGCAGGCCCGCGACCGCCGGCCGTACCGCTGCCGGGGTCAGCGTACCGGCATGCCCGGCTGCGCGCCGGCATCGGCGTCGAGCAGGGCCAGCGCGCCGCCGTCGAAGCCGGCTGACAGGATCATGCCTTCGCTGAGGCCGAAACGCATCTTGCGCGGCGCCAGGTTGGCGATGAACACCACGTTGCGGCCCACCAGCGTTTCCGGCTCGCCGTAGCTGCCGCGGATGCCGGAGAAGATCTGCCGCTGGCCGAGGTCGCCGGCGTCGAGCAGGAAGCGCAGCAGCTTGTCCGAGCCCTCGACGAAGCCGCACTCGAGCACCTTGCCGATGCGCAGGTCGAGCTTGGCGAAGTCGTCGATGCCGATATACGCGGGCGTCTCACCGTCGGCCTTGGGCTCGGTCTTCGCTTCCACCTTGGCGGGCTTTTCGGCCTTGGCCGGCTTGGCCTCGGCGGCGGGCGGGGAAGTCAGGGTGTCCCTGGAGGCGTCGGTCATGGCGTCGATCATCTTGGGGTCGATACGGGTGAACAGCGCCACGTAGGGCGCGATGGTGTGGGCGGTGAGCGGGACGGCGATGTCGGCCCAACCGTGCATCGGCGCATTGAGGAAGCCCTCGGCCTGCAGCGCGGTGGCCGGCAGCACCGGCTTGAGCGCGGCCACCAGCACGCGGAACAGGTTCAGGCCCTGGGTGCAGACCGCCTGCAGTTCGGCCCCGGCGCCTGACCGGCCGTTATCAAGCTCCTTGGCGATCACCCACGGCTTGGCGTCGTCGATGTACTTGTTGGCCTCGTCGGCCAGCGCCATGGTCAGGCGGATCGCGGCGGCCGGGTCGTTGCGCTCGTAGGCCTCGCGCACCGGCGCCAGCGCGGCGACGAAGCGGTCGTACTGGGCCGGGTCCGGCAGTGCGTCGGCCAGGCGCCCGTCGAAACGCTTGGAGATGAAGCCGGCGCAGCGGCTGGCCAGGTTGACGAACTTGCCGACCAGGTCGGCATTCACGCGGGCGCTGAAGTCGGCCAGGTTCAGGTCCAGGTCGTCGACGCCGCCGGAGGACTTGGCGGCGAAGTAGTAGCGCAGCGCTTCCGGCGCCAGGCCAACGTCCAGGTAGGTGCGGGCCATGACGAAGGTGCCGCGCGACTTGCTCATCTTGGCGCCGTCCACGGTCAGGTAGCCGTTGACGTGCAGCCTGGTCGGCGCGCGCAGGCCGGCGCCGTGCAGCACCGACGGCCAGAACAGGCCGTGGAAGTTGACGATGTCCTTGCCGATGAAGTGGTGCAGTTCGGTGCTGCTGTCGGCGGCCAGCACCGCGTCGAAGTCGTCGCCGGTCTTCGCGCACAGGTTGCGGAAGCTGGACAGGTAGCCGATCGGCGCGTCCAGCCACACGTAGAAGTACTTGCCCGGCGCGCCCGGGATCTCGAAGCCGAAATAGGGGGCGTCGCGGGAGATGTCCCAGGCGCGCAGCCCGCCCTCGGCGTCCAGCCACTCGGCCAGCTTGGCCTTCACCCCCGGCAGGGCGACGTCGCCGGCCAGCCAGTCGCGCAGGAAGTCCTGGAAGCGGCCGACCTCGAAGAAGTAATGCTCCGAATCGCGGATCTCGGGCGTCGCGCCGGACACCACCGACTTCGGGTCGATCAGGTCGGTCGGGCCATAGGTGGCGCCGCAGACCTCGCAGTTGTCGCCGTACTGGTCCGGCGACTTGCACTTCGGGCAAGTGCCCTTGATGTAGCGGTCGGGCAGGAACATGCCCTTGGCCGGGTCGTAGAACTGCGCCACCGAGCGGCGGCTGATATGGCCGGCGGCGTCGAGCCGCTGGTACAGCGCCTCGGTCAGCTCGCGGTTGGCGGCCGAGTTGGTCGAGTCGTAGTGGTCGAATTCGACCCCGAAGGCAAGGAAATCGCGCTCGTGGCTGGCTTGGATGTTGGCGATGAAGGTTTCCGGGCTGACCCCGGCCTTCTCCGCGGCCAGCATGATCGGCGTGCCGTGGGTGTCGTCGGCGCACACGTACCAGACCTTGCCGCCCATCAGCCGGCGCGCGCGCACCCAGATGTCGGCCTGGATGTAGCCGACCAGGTGGCCCAGGTGCAGCGGGCCGTTGGCATAGGGCAGGGCATTGGTGACGAGCGCGGTACGGGTCATGGCCGTTGGCAGGAACAGAGGGGACCGCCGATTATCGCATGCCGCGCCGCGGCGACCGGTAAACCCGCCCCGTACGCGCGAAACCCGGCCTGGGCCGGGTTTCGCGGGGGGCTGCCGGTGGCGTGCCGGGGTACGCCGGCGGGCGGGTTACATCCGTTCCCACACCTGCGACTTGCAGATGAAGGCGATGCAGCCGGAGACCTGCAGTTTGCGGCCGCCTTCGATCAGCTCCATCTTGGACTTGTAGACCTTGCCCTCGTCGGGCTTGAGGATGCTGCCGCCGCTCCACTTGTTGGCGCCGTCGGCGCGCATGCCGCGGATGATCTCCATGCCGGTGATCGGCTTGCCCTTGCGGTCGTCGCTGCACTTGTCGCAGGTCGGGTTGGGGCGGCTGGGGTTGAGCAGCTCGACGATGCGGCCATGCAGCGCGCCGTTGCTGGTGCGGCTGATCTCGACGATCGACTTGGCCCGGTGGGTGTCCGGGTCGATCTGCCGCCAGCGGCCTTCGGCGCTGGTGTTGTCGGCCTGGGCCGCGGTGATGCCGGCCATGGCCAGCGGCAGGGCCAGCAACAGGGTCTTGAAGGTCTTGCGCATGTGTCCCCTCCCAGGGCGGATGGCGTGGTCAGGAGCGACCGGGTGCAGGCGAATGTATACCCATTCGCTGCGGTACGGAATCCGCACCGCAGCACGCCCGGTCAGGGCCGGATCAGCCGCCTCAGCGGTAGCCGACCCGCTTGCGGTTGTCGGCCGACACGCGGTCGATCAGCTTGTTGTAGGGGTCGAAGCCGACCTCGTCCGGGCGCCCGTCGACGGTCACGGTGAACGCCGGCGCGGCCGTGGTGACGTGGTGGCGCTGCAGGTACAGCACCTTCTCGTCGCGCTCCTTGCCCGAGGGCCCCTTGGCGAACACGCCGACCTCGATCCAGTCGTCCAGCGTCCCCGGCGTTTCCTTGCCCAGGCCGTCGGCATAGCGCTTGTCGGCATGCAGGTTCATGGTCACGTCGTAGCGGCCGTCGGCACGCCGGGTCGCGGTGGCTTCGACCACGCGGTTGTCGTAGAAGCCGATCTTCTCGAACAGGTCGGTGATCAGCGCCTGGTGCGCCGGGCCGGCCTCGGCGCGGATGAACTCCAGCAGCTCGACCGAGGTGGTGTACGGCGGCTGCTGGAAGGCCTTGGCCTGGAGGAAGCGTGACAGCGCCCGGTTCAGGGCCTGCTCGCCCATCTCCTCGCGCAGCCGGTAGAACACCAGCGAGCCCTTCTGGTAGTGGATGTACTGCTGGTTCTCCACCCGGTACAGGGGCAGCTCCTCGACGTCCTCGCCACCACGCCCGGACAGGTACTTGTCCAGTTCGTCCTTGAGGAACTGGCGCATGTGGCCGCGCCCGTACTCCTTCTCCATCACCATCAGCGCCGAGTACTGCGACAGCGACTCGGACAGCACGGTCGCGCCCTGCATGTTGGCGCCGATCACCTGGTGCGCCCACCACTGGTGCGCCACCTCGTGCGCGGTGACGTAGAACACGTAGTCCACGTCATCCTTGTCGCGCAGGTCGGCGATGAAGCCGATCGATTCGGAATACGGAATGGTGTTGGCGAAACTCTGCGCGAACGAGCGGTAGCCCGGGAACTCGATGATGCGCACCTGCTTGTGCTGGTACGGGCTGAAGTTGGCCTCGTAGTAGGCCAGCGATTTCTGCACGCCTTCGATCATCCGGTCCACGTTGTACGGATGTTTGGGGTCGTGGTAGATCTCGATCGGGATGCCGTTGTAGGCCGCTTTCTTCACTTCCCAGCGTGCCGACAGGTAGGCGTAGAAGTTCAGCATCGGCCGGTCCATGGCGTAGCTGAAGCAGCGGCGGCCATCGCGTTCGAACGCCTTCTGCAGGTAGCCCGGCGCCAGCGCGATCTGGTCCGGTGCGGTGCAGATGGTGCTGCGGAAATCCAGCCAATCGGCGTCGTTGGAGATGTAGTTGTTGGCGCGCGCGGCCGCATCCTCCAGCCGCGGCATGCGCGTGGGCTCGCCGAGACCGCGCTTGCGGCGTTCGTTGCGGTCGCTGATCTCCACCCCGGTGTCGTAGCCGAACGTCGGCAGCACGCGGCTGTTGAAGAAACTGCCGTTGTCGACGATCTCGGTCTGCGCCTGGCCGGCGGTGATGCCGTCGGGGTGGATGTCCACGGTGAAGGTGATGTCGCGCTCCTCGCCGGGCTGCATCGGCGCATCCAGCGTATAGATGCGGTACCCCAGCTGCGCGTCGTGGGTGGTCAGCCGGGCGCCGCCCAGCTCGATGCCGGCCAGCGTGCGGTCGTCGGCCATCGCCACATGGATCGCCGGGATGGCCGTGGCATGGGTGTTGCGCACCCGGTAGCGGCCGTCGATGCGCACGCTCTGGGTTTCCGGATGCAGGTCGACGTGGTTGTCCACGGCGACGATGCGCGGCTGCGGCAGGTCCTTGTACTTGCGGTACTCGCGCTCGTAGCGGGCCTGGCGGTCCAGCACCTGGTCCGGCGAGACGAACTCGTTGCGGATGTTGGTGTTCCAGTACAGCCAGCCGCCGCAGCCGATGAACGCCAGCACGGCGGCGGCCAGGCCCGCGCCCAGCGGGCCGCGCAGGCGTTGCCGGGCCAGGCGCAGGCGCTGGCGCCAGGCCGGATCGACGCCGCGCACCCACAGCGCCGCGCACAGCAGCAGCAGGACCAGCAGGAACAGCGTCCAGTAGCCCTGGAAGGCCAGCTGCCCTGTCAGGAAATGGCCGTAACCGTTCATGTCCGAGTACGGCGCGTTCGGCCAGCTGCCGAAGTTGTACAGGTTCTGGGTGTAGTCGAGCATGCCCAGCACCGACTGCCCGATCAGCAGCAGGATCAGCAGCGCGTACCCCAGGAACTTGTTGTTGCTCAGTACCTGCAGCACCAGCGCCATGCCGCCCATCAGGATGTAGACCACCGAGTTCAGCGCCAGCGTCTTGATGTACAGCAGCGGTTCGAGCTGGGTGTAGCCCTTGGCCAGCTGGATGGCGATGGCGGTAAGCCCGCCCACGGCCTGGAACGCGGCGACCACCGTGACCAGGGTGAGGAACTTGCCCAGCAGCGGCACCCAGTTGGGCACCGGCATCGCATCGCTGATGCCAGCGATGCGCGCGCTGCGCTCGCGCCACACCAGCTCGCCCGCGTAGAACAGCACGATGATGATCAGCAGGAAGCTGTAGCTGCCCTGCAGGGCCTCCAGCATCTGCGAGGTCACCGGCCAGCTGGGCGTGCCGTACAGGGTGCGGCGGTGCAGGGCGCTGGGAATGAAGTTGGCCATGCCCAGCACCAGCAGCACCAGGAACGGCGCACTGCGGAACACGCCCAGCGCATCGAAGCCGACCTGGCGCAGCAGCTGCCGCCAGCCGGTGGCGGCAGTGAATGCCGGGGTGACCCGGGGGGCGACCACCTGGCTGCGCTTGCCGTCGGTGGTGGCGACGCTGGCGGTCTTCCTGCCGCGCCTGCGGCCGGTGCCGCTGCGTTCGGTGCGGAACAGGGCGAAGGTGGCGGCGAACAGGGCGGCGGTGACCGCCAGCCACAGCAGCCGGTTCTCCAGCAGGTAGCCGCTGAAGGCGGGCAGGCCGGTGTTGCGCTCCTCGGCCGACCAGTAGCGCATCGCCTGGCCCATCGCGCGCATGCCCAGCGGGTCGAGCAGCGAAGCGACGCGCAGGTTGTCGATGTCGGCCAGCAGGGCGCGGCTGACGCCGTACAGCACGAAGAACACGATGACGCCGATGTAGACCCACAGGATGTTGCGGGTGGTCACCGCCAGCAGCGACAGCAGCGCGGTGGTGAACAGCACGTTCGGCAGCACCATGAACGCGAACGACCACAGGTACGGGCGCAGCGACACCGGCCCGAGCCGCGCGGCGTCGATCCAGGGCATGAACTGCGCCACGAACAGGCCGGCGCCGATGATGGCGTACATCAGCAGGCTGGCCAGCAGCGCGGCGCCAAGCCGGCCGAGCAGGTAGTCGCGGCGCCGGATCGGGCTGGAGAACACCAGTTCCGAGGTGCCCAGCTCGAAGTCGCGCAGCAGCGCATTGCTGACGAACAGGCTGACCACCAGCAGCCCGATCAGGGTGAAGGCGGTCATGAAGGTGGCGATCACCGACGGTGCATTGCGGTGCACGTTGCCGATGCCGCCGCCGATCTGCACGGCATCGCTGGAGGCCGCGCCGAAGGCGAGCAGCGCGAACAGCGCCGCCAGCAGCCACAGCAACGGGGAACGCAGCTGCTCGCGCAGCTCGAAGCGCAGGAAGGCCAGGGTCATGGTCGTCTCCGTCAGGCGGCCTGCGCCTGCAGGCGCAGGCGCTGGAAGTAGACGTCCTCGAGCCCCGGCGCGACCGGCTCGAAGCCGGCTTCCGGGCAGGTGTCGGCGAACACATGGATCACCGGATGGCCGCCCACCAGCCGCGTCGACAGCACGGTGAAGCGGCTTTCATAGTCCGCCAGCGCGGCCTTGGCCACCTGTTTGCGCCAGACCTGCGCCTGCAGCGCGGCGATCGCATCGACCGGCTTGCCGGACAGCAGCACCTGGCCCTTGTTCATGATGGCCATGGCCGGGCACAGGTCGGTGACGTCCTCGACGATGTGGGTGGACAGGATCACCACCACGTTCTCGCCGATTTCGGCGAGCAGGTTGAGGAAGCGGTTGCGCTCTTCCGGGTCCAGGCCCGCGGTCGGCTCGTCGACGATCACCAGCTGCGGGTCGCCCAACAGCGCCTGGGCAATGCCGAAGCGCTGGCGCATGCCGCCGGAATAGGTGCCGAGCTTGCGCTTGCGGGCATCCCACAGGTTCACCTGCTGCAGCAGGCCCTCGACCACTTCCCGGCGCTGCGCGCGCGCGGTCAGGCCCTTGAGCACGGCGAAATGGTCGAGCAGGTCCAGCGCGCTGACTTTCGGGTAGACGCCGAAATCCTGCGGCAGGTAGCCCAGCCGGCGGCGCAGCGCGTCCTTGTCCCTGAGCACGTCGATGCGGGTGCCATCGGCGGTGGTCAGGGTGGCGCTGCCGGCATCGGCCTCCTGCAGCGTGGCGAGCGTGCGCATCAGCGAGGACTTGCCGGCGCCATTGGGCCCGAGCAGCCCGAACATGCCGCGCGGAATGTCGAGATCGACATTGTTCAATGCATGCACGCCATTGGCGTAGGTTTTCGACAGACCGCGGATCTGCAGCATGGGGCCGGACCTCTCCTTGGATGATGGCCGCAACATGCCGCCGCGGCCGGGCTGCCGGCAATGCGCCGGAAGTCATTGGGACCAGGGACGTGGGAGGGCGGCGGATGTGACCGGCGGCGCGGCCACGGCCGCCCGTGCGGGCGCGGCCGGGCGGCAACCCGCGCGCCGTGCCCGTCGCGGCCGGTCGCCGTCAGGGCAGTTCGTACAGCTCCAGCGGCAGCGCGTCGGGGTCGGCGAAGAAGGTGAAGCGGCGGCCGGTGTACTCATCCACCCGCACCGGCTCGCAGGCCACGCCCTCGGCCTGCAGGTGGGCGATGGCCGCGTCCAGCGCGGCGACGCGGAAGGCGAGGTGGCGCAGGCCCCGCGCTTCCGGGCGACTGGGGCGCGGCGGCGGGGCCGGGAACGAGAACAGCTCCAGCCCGGTGCCGTCGGGCAGGCGCAGGTCCAGCTTCCACGACTGGCGTTCGGCGCGGAAATTCTCGGCCACCACCTCCAGCCCGAGGATGCGGGTGTAAAAGTCGCGCGAGCGCGCGTAGTCCGACGCGATCAGCGCGACGTGGTGGATGCCCTGCAGCTTCACCGCTGCGGGGCCTGCCAGCGGCGGGCGATCTGCAGCGCCAGCGCATAGGGCTCGGGATCGTTGCGGTTGCTCAGCACGACCACCGTCAGCTTCTGCTTCGGGTAGCGCACGATCACGTTGCGGAAGCCGATGCTCTCGCCGCTGTGCCACAGCGCATCGCCGTTGATGCGCCAGCCGAAGCCGTAGTGCGGCACGTCCGGTTCCGGCGTCGCCGTGGCCGCGCTGAAGGCCTGCTGCAGCGAGGCGCGGCGCAGCAGGCGCTCGTCGTACAGCGCGGCGTCCCACTTGGCCAGGTCGTCGATCGAGGAATAGATGCCGCCGTCGCCGAGCACCGCGCTGGTGGTGCTCTGGTCGGTGCGCTGCCAGTGGCCATCGATCTGGCTGTAGCCGTAGGCGCGCTCGGGCACCTCGTCGACGCCGTCCTGGTGGGCGAAGGTGGCGGTCATGCCCAGCGGCAGGAAGATGCGCTGGCGCAGGAAGCTGGCGAAGTCGCTGCCGGAGGCCTTGCCGACCACCAGCGCCAGCAACGCGTAGCCGCTGTTGCTGTAGCGGTAGCTGCTGCCCGGCGCGAAGTAGGTGCGGTTCTCCTTCTGCAGCAGGTGCAGCACGTCGATGTCATGCACCTGGCGCGTGTCGGCCGGGTCCATCAGGTCTTCGTAGTCGAGCAGGCCGCTGCTGTGGCTGAGCAGCTGGCGCAGGGTCATCGCGTCGGCCACCGCCGGCAGCTCGGGCAGCCACCTTTTTAGCGGGTCGTCGATCGACAGCGCGCCGTCCTCGGCCAGCAGCAGGATCGCGGCGGCAGTGAACTGCTTGCTCACCGACGCCAGCCGGAAGTTGGTGGCCGGCGATACCGGCGTGCCGTCCTCCAGCACCGCCAGCCCATAGCCGCGGCGGAACACCGGTTGCCCGTCCTTGAGCACCAGCACCGCGGCACCGGGCACGCGGCCGTCATAGCGTTGCATCAGGCCGTCGATGCCGGCGTCCGGCGCTGCCGGCGGCGCGGCGCCGGCCACCGTGGAGAACGCGAACAGGCACAGCGGGGCGAGTCGGGACATCCACGGCAGCATGGCGGCTCCTTGCAGGGTCAGGGGGTCTTGCTGGCAATCCAGCGGTCGATCTTGGCTTCCAGAATATCCAACGGCATCGAGCCGTCCTTCAACACTTCATCGTGGAACTCGCGTGGATCGAAGCGCTCGCCCAGTGCCGCCTGCGCCTTCTCGCGCAGGCGCCGGATCTTGATCTCGCCCACCCGGTAGGCCAGCGTCTGCCCGGGCAGGGCCATGAAGCGCTCGACTTCCGCGGCGGCATCGGCGGCGCTGATGTCGGCGTTCTTCACCATGTAGTCGATCGCCTGTTGGCGGCTCCAGCCGGCCGCGTGCAGGCCGGTGTCGGCGACCAGCCGCACGGTGCGCAGCAGGGTGGCCTGCAGGTAGCCGAGGCGGTCGTATGGGTCGCGGTACAGGCCCAGTTCGTCGCCCAGCGACTCGGCGTACAGGCCCCAGCCCTCGATGAAGGCGACGTCGCCGCCGAGCCGCCGGAAGCGCGGCAGCGTCGACAGTTCCTGCTGCAGCCCAAGCTGCAGGTGATGGCCGGGGATGCCCTCGTGCAGGTACTGCATCGGCACCGCCCAGCGCTTGCGCGACGGCAGGTCGCGGGTGTTGACCTGCAGCCGCCCGTGCTGGCCGCCGTCGGCCGCGGTCGGCGGCTGGTAGCTGGCGGCGCTGGCGGTCAATGCATGCTCGGCCGGCACCGGTTGTACCTGCAGCGCGGCCCTGGGACGGGTGGCGAACAGCGCCGGCAGCGCCGCGTCCACCTGTTGCCCCACCTCGCGGTAGCGCGCCAGCAGCGCGGCCTCGTCGCGGAAGGTGAACTGGCGGTCGTTGCGCATGGCGTTGAACGTCTTCTGCATCGAGCCGCGGATCCGGGCTTCCTTCATGACCCGGGCGATGCGCTCCTGCAGGTCCTTGACCTCCTGCTCGCCGAGCGCGTGGATCTCGGCCGGCGTGCGCGAGGCGCTGGTCAGGCCGGCGATGGTGTGCGCGTACCAGGCCTGGCCGCCGGGCAGGGCGCCGAGGCCGTCGCTGGCGCGCGTGGCCGGCAGGTACTGGGTGGCGATGAAGCCGCGCAGCGCGCGGTAGGCCGGCAGCAGCCGGTACTCGATCATGCGCTTGTATTCGGCGGCCAACCGTTCCCGGTCCGCGGCCGGGAAGTCCTCCGGCATGTTGCGGATCGGCGCCCAGAAGATGCTTTCCTCGGCGGTCGGGGTGATCACCGCGTCCAGCTGCGGCAGCACCTTCTCCATCAGCGCGCGCGGCTGCACCACGCCGGCGGCCATGCCTTCGCGCATGTTGGCGATGGCCTGGTCGAACAGCGCCGGCACCCCGAGCGAGCGCCGCGACCAGTTCTCGTAGTCCTTCACCGTGCGGAACGGCTGCGCGCCGGCTCCCGAACCGAGCACCGCGATGATGCTGGCGAGGTTGTTGTAGGGGTTGATCGGCAGCATCCACGACGGGTACTGCTCGGCGGCCAGCGAGATGCGCGCGTCGCGCATGAAGATCTCGTAACTGAGCAGGTCCTGGCCCTGCAGGCCGTCCTTGCCCAGCGCCTCGGCCTTGCCCTGCCACTCGACCATGAAGTCGTGCGCCTGGCGGCGCGAGGCCGGCGACAGGAAGTTGGGCAGCTGGTCGTTGAAGCGCGGGTCGCCCTGGAACGTGGCCTGCAGCGGGTTCAGCCGCATCGACGCATCCCAGTACTCGTCGTAGAGCCGGTTCAGGCGGGTGGCCTTGTCCTGGGTGACCGGCAGCGGCGCGCGCGCCGGGCGGGGCGCCGGACGCGCCGGGGGCCTGCTGCCGCGCGCCTTGGGCTTGGCGGTGCGCGATTGCGTCGCGGTCGGGCGCTGGCTCTTCTTCTTCGCCGCCTCGACGGGCGCGGCGGCGGAGAACATCAGGACGGAGGCCATGGCAAGCGCGAGAAGGCGAAGCGGGCTGGAGGTCATCGGTGGTTCCGGAAACGCACAGGCCCGGGAGCTTGCCTTAGCGGCCGGCGCTAGTGAAGAGCAACCGGCAACGGATAAAGGCGGCAGTCACCCCCGGTGCCCGCCCGGCGCAGCCTGTTCCTGCCCTGGCGAGCGGCGTTTCAGCGCTCGCCGGCGCGGGTGAACGGCACGCTGTCCGGGGCCACCGCGCCACCGGAGATGATGAAACTCATGGCCTGGTCCACGGTCCAGTCGGTCGGCGTCAGCAACTCCACCGGCACGATCTCCAGATAGCCGGAGGTCGGGTTCGGCGTGGTCGGCACGTACACCGCGGCCAGTTCGCGGCCGGTGCCATGTTCGCGGATGACGCGGGTCACCAGGCCCACCGATTTCATCTCGCGGTGCGGGAAGTCGATCAGCACCACCCGCTGGGTGCTGCCCGGCTGGGTCTGGAGGATGTCCAGCAGCTTCTTGGCGCTGTCGTAGATGATGCTGGCCAGCGGGATGCGGCGGATCACCGCGCCGAACCAGCGCAGCAGGCGCTGGCCGATGACTCGGCGGCTGAGCACGCCCACCAGCAGGATCACCAGCAGCGTGGCGAGCAGGGCGAAGATGTCCTGCATCCATTCCACCCGTACCCAGCCCAGGTAATGCGGGAAGGACGCGGCGATGCGTTCGGACAGCGGCACCACCAGCGGGCTGCTGATGCCGGACAGCAGCACGAACACGAACTTGATCACCACCCAGGTCAGCCAGATCGGCAGCAGGGTGAGCAATCCGGTCAGGAACAGGCGCTGCAGGGAGGGGCGGTGGGGTGCGGCGGGAGCTTCGGGCGACATATGGGGATTGTAGCGGTGAGCGGCATGGCCGGGATGGCGGTTGCAGGTGGGCGATGCAGGGCGACGTCGGATATCGTTCATCAATCCGGCGTGTCGATCGGCCAGGGAAGGAGATGCCATGAAACATCGGGAGGGCAGGACCATGGGCAAGGTGTTGCGACGGATGGCCGCAGGCCTGGCCGGGCTATTGTTGCTGGTGGCGGCGGTCCTGCTGCTGTCGTCGCTGTGGCCGTTGTCGGCGACGCAGAAGCGTGCGTTGGCGGTACTGCAAGCGCCGCGCGACCTGCCGGGCAGCAACGGCTACGCCACGCTCGCCACGCTGGGCATGGCGGGGACGCCCGGGCAGCGCCAGGCACGGGTGGACGCCTATGTGGCCGAGTACCTACGTTGGCATGCCGGTTTCGTCGACCACACCCTCGAAAGCGGTGGCCAGCGGGAAGAGGGAATGCTGGAAGTCAAGCCGCGGCTTGGCGCCGGCGGGAACACCGAGCCGTTCGATCCGGTGTTGTGCAGGCATGCCACCGGCTGCCTGGCGCGGGTGCGTGGGCAACCGCAGGCCGTGGCCGAGGCCCTGCTGCCGCAGGCGGCCGTGCTGGCGCAGATGGACGAACTGGCCGCGCATGGCCATTACCAATCGCCGCTGCCGCTGGATGCGGCCACGCCGGTGCCGAACATGCGACCGTTGTTCGTGCCGTTGGCGGCGCACGCGCTGGCCCACGTGCAGGGCGACAGCCAGCGCTCACTGGCCGGGCTGTGCCGCGATGCCGGTATCGGGCGCATGCTGCTGGGCCATGGTGACAGCCTGCTCACCAGCATGGTCGGCGGCGCGCTGCTGGCCGCCAGCGCGGAGCTGTTCGCGGACGTGCTGGCCGAATTGCCGGTGGATGCGCCGATACCGGAGGGGTGCACCACCGCGCTCGCGCCGCTGACGCCGCAGGAAGCCAGCAACTGCGCGGGCATGCAGGGAGAATTCGCCATGGTGCGCGGCGGCTATCCCAGGGTGGCGCAGCTGGCGCAGGATGCGCCTTGGTGGGTGACGCCGCAGACGGCGAAGCTGCTGTACGACCGCGACAGGAGCGTGGCCCGCGTGGCTGAAACGATGGGCCAGGCCTGCCTGCCTGAAACCCTGCAGGCGATCGCCGGGGACCGCCCGTTGCCACCGGCGCCGGTGCCGTCGGTGTGGCGGCTGGAATGCGCCGCCAACGCCGTCGGCTGCATCCTGAGCGGCATTGCCGGGCCGGCGTATGCCCGGTATGGAGCGCAGCAGCAGGACACCGCCGCCCGGTTGCGGTTGTTGAATGCGGCGCTGTGGCTGCGCGGGCATGCGGCACAGCGGGCGGACAGGCCGCTGGCCGAACGCCTGGACGCACTTCCGGCCGGGCTGCGTGGTGCGCAGCGGCCCATCACCGTGTCCGCCGATGGCACCGCGCTGGAAACGCCGGCCTATGCCAGGCAGGGGCAGGTGCTGCGGATGCCGTTGCCGCTAACCGCCTCCAGCCGCTGAAGCGCGGCCGCCGGGCCTGCGCCGCGGGCGTGCAGCGTCTGCCGCGCGTCTCCGCGGTCACTGCCGTGGCTACCCGCGCTGGCGTGCTTCCGGCTTGGGGCGTACGTAGACCTGCTTGCGGACGCGCGCGACCACTTCGCCGTGCGCGTCGAGCACGTCATTGCTGAACCAGCGCAGGTGCTTGGCGCCACCGGCGGTGGCCGCGCGCACCTGTTCGAGCGTGGCCGTGTCGAGCCGGAATTCGGTACTGACCGTGCCCTTGCCGGGCCTGATGAACTCGATCTCCCCGGCCTTGTCCCACACGTAGTAGTCGCGCCCGAGGTTGTGCAGCAGGCACAGCATCCAGAACGGATCGGTCATGGCGAACAGGCTGCCGCCGAAATGGGTACGTACGTAGTTGACGTTCCACGGGCGCTCGCGCAGTTCCACGCGTACATAGCGGTAATCGGCGTGGAGCTCGGTGACGTGGATGC
Source organism: Stenotrophomonas sp. Steno-Z10-HUANG (assembly GCF_056393075.1). Lineage (NCBI taxonomy): Bacteria > Pseudomonadati > Pseudomonadota > Gammaproteobacteria > Lysobacterales > Lysobacteraceae > Stenotrophomonas > Stenotrophomonas sp. Steno-Z10-HUANG. The sequence continues at coordinate 384,888 of NZ_JBWJPA010000003.1, read as the reverse complement.
CGGTGAACAGGAACGGCGGCCACAGATTGATGCCGAGGCGGAACGTGCTGGCTTTCATGACGGACTGGAGCGTACGCGGGACCGGGAGTCTAGCATTCGCTGCCGTATGGTGAGGCGGCTGGCGCCTCAGTCGGCCACCCGGTAGCCGTCGCGGCCGGCGGCCTTGGCCTGGTACAGCGAGGCGTCGGCGTCGCGGAACAGTTCCCCGGGCAGGCTGTCGGCGCCCGGCACGATGGTCGCCACGCCGACGGTGACGCTGATCCTGGCCTGGCGGCCCTTGCCGACCGCCACTCCCGCCTGGCGGACGCGGCCGATGAGGGTTTCGACCAGCAGGACCGCGCCCTCGCTGGCGGTGTCCGGCAACACCAGGGCGAACTCGTCGCCGCCGAAGCGCGCAGCCAGGTCGCGCGGCCGCCGCGCCAGCTCGCCGATCATCCGCGCGGTCTGCTGCAGCACCAGGTCGCCGACGTGGTGGCCGAAGGTGTCGTTGTAGTGCTTGAAGTTGTCCAGGTCGATCAGGGCCAGGCTCAACGGCCGGCCGCCGCGTCGCGCCGCTTCGTATTCCTGCTGCAGCGCTTCTTCGAAACGCATGCGGTTGGCCAGCCCGGTCAGCGGGTCGCGGTTGGCCTGGCGGCGCCAGTAGCGCAGCTGCCACAGGCCCCAGGCCACCCACATCAGCAACGCGCCGCCGACCGCCGCCGCCGGTGCGAACCACAGGTTGAAGCCGCGCAGCAGCACCGTGCTGAGCAGCAGCGGGAGCAGCAGCGACAGCACCGCGACCAGCCACGGCGACAGCCGGCGCTGGGTCATGCCCAGTGCGCACAGCGCCACCAGCACGAACACCGCGGCCAGCTGCAGCGGCGGGCGCAGCGGCAGGATCACGTGCCCGCCGAGCAGCATCGAGGCGACGTTGGCCTGGTACTCGGTGCCGCTCATCCAGTACTCGCGCGAGGTCGGGGTGAGCAGGCGCGGGGCGATGCCGCTGGCGGTCATGCCGACGATCACCAGCCGGTCGCGCAGCAGCCCGGGCGGCAGCCGCCCTTCCAGCACGTCGATGTAGGACACCTGCGGGAAGCTGCCCGGCGGCCCGGCGTAGCGCAGCCGCACGTAGTTGTCGCGCCGCCACTGGTACGGCGAGAGCGTGTCCGGGGCCGGATCGGCCAGTCCGGGGATGGGGCCGTCGAGGCCGCTCAGCGCCAGGCCCAGTGCCGGCCAGTACGCCGAACCGACGCCGGCGCGCAGGTACAGGCCACGGGCGACGCCGTCGCCATCGACCTCGATGTCGGTATGCGCCAGCCCGTCGGCCACCGCGGCCAGCACCGGTACCGGCAGCAGTTCCTCGGGGACGGCCTCGTCGCTGGCCGCGGCCGCCAGCACCGGCAGCACGACGTTGCCGCCGCGCTTGATCGCCGCCGCCAGCTCCGCGTCCTGGCGCGCGTCCTTGCGGTCGGGCTCGGGGAACATCAGGTCCAGCGCGACGCGGCGCGCGCCGGCTTCGCGCAGGCGCTCGAGCAGCCGCGCATGGGTGCCGCGCGGCCACGGCCACTGCCCCAGCTGCTGCAGGCTGCGCTCGTCGATGGCGACGATCGCCAGGCGCTCGTCGGGCGGGTAGTGCCAGTTGCCCACCAGGCGGTCATACACGTATTCGTCCTGCTGCCAGAGCAGGTGCGTCTGGCTGGCCCACCCGGCCAGCGCGCCCACGGCCACGGCCAGCAGCAGCCGCCACGGCCAGGGCAGCAGGAACAGTCTCACAGGGCGAGCAGCATCAGGGCGCCGGCGCCGTAGCAGAGCTTGCACGGCAGCCGGATCTGCTGGGCGCTGGAGAACGGGCCCGCATAGCCGTCGTCGTCGATGTACTGCACGCGCACGTGCAGGGTGCCGCCGCGCCAAGGCTGTTTCATCACCACCTCCGGCACGCGGGTTTCGCGGTCGAGCAGCGGGGCGCTGAAGTCGCCGCGGCGGTCCACCTGCACGCGATAGCGCTGGCCGTCGGCGCCGGGCTGCCAGCGCAGGGTCAACTGGCCCCTGCCGGCCTGCGCCGGTTGCAGGCCGGAATCCGGCGGCGCGTCGCTGACCCGCAGGGGCAGGGCCTGCCCGAAGCGGCCGCTGCGTCCCTGCGCATCCACCGAGGCGACCCGCCAGTAGTAGTCGCCGGGCGCCAGGGCAACCGGCGAACGCAGCCGGGTGGCGTCGGTGCGGCGTTCGACCAGTGGTTGGCGGAACGCCGGCTCGCGCGCGATCTGCAGCACGCTGGCGGTGGCGCCGGGCACCTGCGCCCAGGCGAAGCGCGGCTGCGCCTGGGCCAGGGTCTGGCCATGCACCGGGGCGGTGGTCAGCGGCGGCGGCAGGCCGTCGGGTACCTCGAAATCATGGGCGCTGTCGTGGCCTTCGACACCGTCGGCGGCCACCGCGCGCACCAGCAGGCGCAGCTGCCCGCCTGGCAGGTCGTCGATATGGATGCTGGAATCGGTGGTGTCGCGCGCGAACAGCAGGACCTCGGGCGCATCGGCGCGCACCACCTCGACGCGGTAGCCGCGCGCCTGTGGCACCGGCTGCCAGGCCGCCAGCAGCGGCAGCGGCGCCAGCCGCAGCCGCGCGGCGTCGAGCTCCGGTGCGGGGGGCAGCGGCTGCACCGCCGCCGGCGCGTGCCCGGCCGAGGCGCTGAGGCTGGCCTGGCCGGGGGCGACCATCCGCTGGCCATGGCGGTTGCCCACCTGCACCCGGCCTTCGACCACTTCGGTGGCGGCCGGGTCGCCGTCCTGTCCGGCGCTGACCCGGAACACGGTACCGCGCACGCTGCTGGTGGCCGTGGGCGCGGTGATCATATAGCGCGATGCCGGCCCCTGCGCCGGGGTCACCCGGCTGCCACTGCGGCCGCGCTGCAGCCGCAGGCGCGTATCCACCATGCCGGTGGCGCCATAGCTGCTGAGCTGGTCCAGGCGCAGCTCCGAGTGCTCGCGCAGCAGCAGCCGCGAATCGTCGGCGAACGCCAGGGTGATGCTGGCGTCGGCACCGGTGCGGATGTGGCTGCCGATGGGCAGGCGCATGCCCTCGCGCGCTGCCGCGGACGGCTGGCCATCGGTGCCGACATCGACCTGGCCGCGCACCGCCACGACGCGCGCCGGCGCGGGCTCCACCCGCAGCCAGGCGATGGGAAACCGCAGCACCTGGCCCGGTGGCAGGCGGTAGGGGTTGGCCACCGCGTTGTGGTTCCGCAGCTCTTCCCAGGACACGGTGGGCTTGAGATAGCGCGTGCCCAGGTCCCACAGGGTGTCGCCGGGGCGCACGCGATAGTTCCAGTCCTGGGCGCTGGCCGCGGCCGAGCACGACAGCGGCAGCGTCGCCAGCGCGATCTGCAGCAGCACGGTCAGGCGCAGCCCACCCCGGTTGAACGACATCATCGGCAATAGGTCCTTGCGTCGCGGGAACCGGCGCCCGGCATTGCTCGCGCCTCCCTCCCCATGTGGCACGGCGGTGTCGCCGTACGTCATCACCACGATGAACAGCGCATTATCCGGCAGGCCGCGCTTCACCTGCCTGAACGTGCAATGACACTCAGAACAGGAGCGAGGACATCCGGCGCCGGTAACGGCCGACGAGGTCGTCGTCCTCGACGACGCGGAACGCATCGATCAACGCCTTGCGCGGCAGGCCGTCGCGGTAACCGCGGTCGATCCGCAGCATTTCCAGGAACTGCTCCAGCGCCGCTTCCTCGCTGCCGCCCAGCAGCTGGCGGATGCCGAGCAGGTAGCGCGCCTCCAGGTCGTTGCCGTCGGCCTGCACCCGCGCGGCCAGGGCGTCGGCCGGCGGCGCGTCGGCGGCCGCGGCGTGGAAGTCCAGGCGTGCGCGGGCGCGGATGGTGCGGTCGTCGGTGGCCAGGTTGGCGGGCAGGGCGTCGAGCAGTTGCCCGGCCTCGGCGACCTCGCCGGTGCGGATCAGCGCCAGCGCCAGGTCGAGCCTCAGTTCGGCCTTGTCCGGCTCGGCGGCAATGGCCTCGCGCAGCGCGGCGACCTGCGACAGCGGATCCAGCGGCGCCGGCTCGGCCTCGAGCTCGACCGGCGCCTCGGCCGGGGTGATGCCGTGCTGGGACAGGAACTCGCGCAGCTGGCCTTCCGGCAGCGCGCCGGGGAAACCGTCCACGATCTGCCCGTCCTTGACCAGGAACACGGTGGGCACCGAACGGATCTGGAACGCCGCGGCGATCTGCTGCTCCTTGTCCACGTCGACCTTGGCCAGTTCGAACGCGCCGTGGTACTCGCCGGCCAGCTTCTCCAGGATCGGCCCCAACGTCTTGCACGGCCCGCACCAGGTCGCCCAGAAATCCACCAGCACCGGCGTCTGCAGCGATTTCTGCAGGACGTCGGTTTCGAAGGTCTCGGTCGTGGCGTCGAAAACGTGGGGCAGGTCGGACATCGCGGGACTCGCAGTGGGAGGTTTCGTCGGAGATGGTGGCAGAGCGCGTGGATGCAAGTCGATGTAAAATATATTTGACATGGTGGCGGGCGGATGCCAACGTCGCATCGCATCGCGCCGGTGCTGCCAAGGGGGTGGCGCGCGCGGGAGAGAAGGGGAGAGTCCATGGAACGCACCGGCACGCGCGTGGCGATCAACCGGCAACAGAAGCTGGCCTGGCTGCTGCTGGCCAGCGCCGGCCTGGCCTCGGTCCTGTTGGGGCGCTGGCTGCTCCTTGGCGGCGCGGGCGCGCGCGCGGATGTGCTGGGCCCCGCCTGGTGGCTGTTCCTGGTCGGCGCGTTCCTGTTCCTGCGCCGCGACGGCGGCGTCGTGGCCGACGAGCGCGACCGGGCGATCCAGGCGCAGGGCGCGCGTGCCGGCTACGCCGCGCTGGCGTTGATGCTGATGGTGGCTTCGGTGCTGGCCGAGGAGCATGCGGATTTCGTCGCGGCGCGCGGCGGTGCCTGGCTGGGGAGTTTCCTGGTGTGGCTGGTCGGCCTCTCGCTCAGCGTGCACGCCGCGGTCATGCTGTGGCATTACCGGTACGGCTGCCGGTGAGCGGCACGCCGGTCGGCAACGACATCCGCCGGCTGCGGGTCGAACACGGCGAGATGACCCAGCAGGCACTGGCGGACGCCTGCGGCGTGACCCGGCAGACCATCATCGCGCTCGAGGCCGGACGCTATGCGCCGTCGCTGGAACTGGCGTTCCGCATCGCCCGCGCGTTCGGCGCCGGCGTCGAGGATGTCTTCCACTGGCGCGGCTGAGCCGGCAGGCGGTGGCGTGCGCGCCAGCGGCGCAGCCTTCACAATCGCCGGCATCGGCTGGCGCGCTCCTGCGCCGGCAAGCACGGGATCGAAATGGCGATGGTGTGGAAAGAATGGGTGCGCTGGGCCGGGCCGGCGTCGGTGGTGATATGGCTGGTGGCGCTGGCGGTGTTCGGCGCGCGGCTGCCGTTCTACGACCAGATGCGCCACCCGGTTTCGCTGCTGGGCGCCACCGGCGTTCCCGGCGCGGGCTCGTTCAATGCGCTGGGCTTCGTGCTGCCGGGGCTGTTGGCGGCGCTGGCCGCGCTAGGCCTGGTGCTGCGCATGCCGGCTACGGCCTCGCGGCCGCTGCGGGTGGCCGGGCAGATGCTGCTGCTGGCCGGGCTGGCCTTCGCCGCCATGGGCGTGTTCCCGCTGGACGCGCAGGACATCGAGAACCGCGCCAGCCAGGCCCACGCCAGCGTCTGGCTGCTGTGGCTGGTGGCGTTCGGCGCCGGCGCGGCGATGCTGCGCGTGGGCGCCGCGCGCGATGCGGCATGGCGCCCGGTCGCCACCCTGGCGGTGGCCTGCGCGGTGTGGATGCTGTGCAGCGCGTTCGTGTTCGGCAGCGTCATGCCGGTGGCGATGGCGCAGCGGCTGGCCTTCCTGGGCTGGGCGCTGTGGCTGGCGCTGCTGGCGCGGATGGCGCCGCGCTGAGCAGGGCGGCGCGCTCCCACCATGGGAAGCGCGCGTAGCCGTCACTGCTTGTAGATCACCCCGTCCTTCATCACGAAGCGCACGTCCAGCACGGCGTTGATGTCCTGCAGCGGGTCGCCGGCCAGGGCGATCACGTCGGCGCGCTTGCCGGCTTCCAGCACACCCTGGTCGTCCACGCCCAGCACCTGCGCGGCATGCACGGTGGCGGCCTGCAGCGCGTACGCGGCGGGGATGCCGGCTTCGACCATGTAGACGAACTCGCGCGCGTTGTCGCCGTGCGGGCCCACGCCCTGGTCGGTGCCGAAGGCGATCCTGACCCCGTTGCGGTAGGCCCTGGCCGCGGTCTGGCTGATCAGCGCGCCGATGCGCGCGGCCTTGGGCCGCACCACCTCGGGGAAGTAACCGTCGATGGCCGCCTTCTCGGTGACGAAGCGCCCGGCGTAGAAGGTGGGCACGTACCAGGTGCCGTGCTGCTTCATCAGCCGCATGACCTCATCGTCCATGTAGGTGCCGTGCTCGATGCTGGTGACGCCGCCGAGCACCGCGCGCTTCATGCCCTCGGTGCCGTGGGCATGGGCGGCCACGCGGAAGCCGTAGTCGCGCGCGGTATCGACGATGGCCTTGACCTCGTCCACGGTGAACTGCGGCGCGTCGCCGGAGCGCGCGTAGCTGAGCACGCCGCCGGTGGCGGTGATCTTGATCACGTCGCTGCCGTCCTTGTAGCGCTGGCGCACCGCCTGGCGCGCCTCGTCCACCGAGTTGATCACGCCCTCGGTGGGGCCGGGGGCGCCGATCAGGTGCGCAAGCTGGTCGTTCCAGCCGTTGGTCGGGTCGGCGTGGCCGCCGGTGGTGGCGATGGACTTGCCGGCGGCGAAGATCCGCGGCCCCTTCACCAGCCCCTGGTTGATCGCGTCGCGCAGGTGCGGGCCGACCTCGCCGCCGAGGTCGCGCACGCTGGTGAAGCCGGCCATCAGGGTCTTTTCGGCGTAGCCGACCGCGCGGAAGGCGTAGTCCACCGGATCCAGGCGGAAGCCTTCGGAGTAGCTCTGCGGGCTGGACTGGCTGCCCAGGTGCACGTGCAGGTCGGTCCAGCCGGGCAGGCACACCTTGTCGCGCAGATCGACCGCGCGCGCACCGCCGGTTGCCGCATCGGCGCCGGCCAGCACCTGCTGGATGCGACCGTCGGCCACCAGCAGCGTGTGCGGCCCCTTGAGCTGGCCGCTGCGGGCGTCGAACAGGCGACCGCACTGCACGGCGACGGGTTCGGCCCAAGCCGGGGCGCAGGCCAGCAGCAGGACGGTGGCGAGGTGGCGGCGGATCGGCATCGGTCTCATTCCCCAGGGATGGAGCCGCCAGCATAGCGGGCCGGCGCGGGAAACCGGCCGGGCGCCCGGGGCGCTCGTGGCCGCCGCCGGGCGAAAGCGCGCAAGCGATTGATATTGCAGGAAACGGGTTTTTCCCGGGGGCGGCGGGGTGGGCCGGATTGGAGCCCTCTGGTGCACTGCGGTACGCTGTCCCGCTTTGCCGCAGCCCCAACGCTTTCATGTCCAGCGTCGAAACCCACATCTACGATCCCCAGCAGGTCGAAACCGCTGCCCAGAAGTACTGGGAAACCACCCGTGCCTTCGAGGTCGACGAAACCTCGGACAAGCCCAAGTACTACTGCCTGTCGATGCTGCCGTATCCGTCCGGCGCGCTGCACATGGGCCACGTGCGCAACTACACCATCGGCGACGTCATCAGCCGCTACAAGCGCATGACCGGGCACAACGTGCTGCAGCCGATGGGGTGGGACGCGTTCGGCCTGCCGGCCGAGAACGCGGCGATCAAGAACAACACCGCGCCGGCCAAGTGGACCTACGCCAACATCGACCACATGCGCGGCCAGCTCAAGTCGCTGGGCTATGCCATCGACTGGTCGCGCGAGTTCGCCACCTGCACGCCGGACTACTACGTGCACGAGCAGCGCATGTTCACCCGGCTGATGCGCAAGGGCCTGGCCTACCGCCGCAACGCGGTGGTGAACTGGGACCCGGTGGACCAGACCGTGCTGGCCAACGAGCAGGTCATCGATGGCCGCGGCTGGCGCTCGGGCGCGCTGGTGGAAAAGCGCGAGATCCCGCAGTGGTTCCTGCGCATCACCGACTACGCCCAGGAGCTGCTGGACGGCCTGGACGAGCTGGACGGCTGGCCGGAATCGGTCAAGACCATGCAGCGCAACTGGATCGGCCGTTCCGAAGGCCTGGAGATCCAGTTCGACGTGCGTGACGTGGACGGCAGCGTGCTGGACCCGCTGCGCGTGTTCACCACCCGCCCGGACACGGTGATGGGCGTGAGCTTCGTGTCCATCGCCGGCGAACACCCGCTGGCGGTGCATGCGGCGAAGAACAACCCGGCACTGGCCGCGCTGCTGGCCGAGCTGAAGCAGGGCGGCGTCTCCGAGGCCGAGCTGGAAACCCAGGAAAAGCGCGGCATGGACACCGGCCTGAAGGCGGTGCACCCGGTCAGCGGCGAGCAGGTGCCGATCTGGGTCGCCAACTTCGTGCTGATGGGCTACGGCACCGGCGCGGTGATGGCCGTTCCCGGCCACGACCAGCGCGATTTCGAGTTCGCCAGCAAGTACGGCCTGCCGAAGAAGCAGGTCATCGCGCTGAAGCACCCCAAGAACGACGACGAGCGCAGCTACGACCCGGACCGCTGGCAGGACTGGTACGGCGACAAGACCCGCGAGACCGAGCTGGTCAACTCGGCCGAGTTCGACGGGCTGGATTTCCAGGGCGCCTTCGAGGCGCTGGCCGAGCGCTTCGAGCGCAAGGCCCAGGGCCAGCGCCGGGTCAACTACCGCCTGCGCGACTGGGGCGTGAGCCGCCAGCGCTACTGGGGCTGCCCGATCCCGGTGATCTACTGCGACAAGTGCGGCGCGGTACCGGTGCCGGAAGACCAGCTGCCGGTGGTGCTGCCCGAGGACGTGCAGTTCACCGGCACCGGCTCGCCGATCAAGGCCGACCCGGAATGGCGCCGGACCACCTGCCCGGAATGCGGCGGCGCGGCCGAACGCGAGACCGACACCTTCGACACCTTCATGGAGTCGAGCTGGTACTACGCCCGCTACACCTCGCCGGGTGCGCGCGAGGCGGTGGACAAGCGCGGCAACTACTGGCTGCCGGTCGACCAGTACATCGGCGGCATCGAGCACGCGATCCTGCACCTGATGTACTTCCGCTTCTTCCACAAGCTGCTGCGCGACGCGCGCATGGTCGACAGCAACGAGCCGGCGCGCAACCTGCTGTGCCAGGGCATGGTGATCGCCGAGACCTTCTACCGGCTCAACGCCGATGGCTCCAGGGACTGGTTCAACCCGGCCGACGTGGACGTGGTGCGCGACGAGCGCGGCCGCATCACCGGCGCCACCCTGCGCAGCGACGGCCAGCCGGTGGTGATCGGCGGCACCGAGAAGATGTCCAAGTCCAAGAACAACGGCGTCGATCCGCAGGCGATGGTGGCCAAGTACGGCGCCGACACCGTGCGCCTGTTCTCGATGTTCGCGGCCCCGCCGGAACAGTCGCTGGAATGGAACGAGGCCGGCGTGGACGGCATGGCGCGCTTCCTGCGCCGGCTGTGGACCATGGTGCACCGGCATGCCGCCGATGGCGGCGCGCCGGCGCTGGATGTCGCCGCGCTGGACGCCGGGCAGAAGGCCCTGCGCCGCAAGACCCACGAGACCATCGGCAAGGTCGGCGACGACTACGGCCGCCGCCATGCCTTCAACACCGCCATCGCCGCGGTGATGGAGCTGCTCAACGTGCTGGCCAAGTTCGACGACGCCAGCGACCAGGGCCGGGCGGTGCGCCAGGAGGCCCTGCAGGCGGCGGTGCTGCTGCTCAACCCGATCACCCCGCATGCCTGCCATGCGATGTGGCAGGCGCTGGGCCATGGCGAGACCCTGCTGGAAGACCAGCCGTTCCCGCAGGTCGACGCCGGCGCGCTGGTCAAGGATGCGCTGACCCTGGCGGTGCAGGTCAACGGCAAGCTGCGCGGCACCATCGAGGTGGCCGCCGACGCCAGCCGCGAGCTGATCGAGGCCGCCGCCAGGGAAGAGCCGAACGCGGCCAAGTTCCTGGAAGGCCTGGCCGTGCGCAAGGTCATCATCGTGCCGGGCAAGATCGTCAACATCGTGGCGGGTTGATCCGCCTGCGGCGCGCCCCCGATGGTTCGCCATCCGGGCGCGCGGCGGCGCGTTTGTCATTCGCTGCGGCTTGTGGTCTGTCGCGGCGCCCCCCCATCCGCGCTTGCGCGCGGATCGCCCCCCAACCTGGGGGGCTGGGGCTTGGCAACCGGCTTTTTCGCGAATGCTTTCCTACCAGGAGCGTGTGAGCGCCGGCTCCGGCTTCGTTTTGCCCCCGCACGCCCGGAGTGCGTTTGCGAACAGTGGATCAGCGATCCCGGTTTCATCCCCGCTCACACCCGATGGGCGATGATGCGTGCCGTTTTCTGTTGCCGCTCCCGGCCGGCTCCGCCAGACTGTGCCCATGACCCGATACCTGACCGCCCTCGTCCTTGCCGTGAGCCTGACCGGTTGCGGCTTCCACCTGCGCAACAGGCTCACCCTGCCGGAGGACACCCCGGCGGTGAAGGTCGAATCGAACGTGCGCTACAGCGAACTGGTCAAGCTGCTCGAGCGCGGGCTGCACGCCTCCGGTGCGGTCGTGGTCGGCGAGGATGCGCCCGGCAAGGGCGCGGCCCGGCTGCAGATCCGCTCCGAGCGCTGGGGCGACCTGCCCATCGCCATCGACGCCCAGGGCCGCACCCAGGAATACAGCATGCGCTACGCGGTGGTGTTCGTGTTCCAGCACCCCGACGGCAGCGTGCTGGTGCCCGAGCAGGTGATCGAACTGTCGCGCGACTATGTGTCCGAGCCGACCGACGCCACCGGTACCACCACCGAGCGCGAGATCCTCGCCGACGAACTGCGCCGTGAGATGTCCGCCTCGATCCTGCGGCGCATCGACAGCGTGGTGCGCGCGCAGATGGAAAAGGAGCGCGGCGCCGCTCCGGCCACCGGCAAGGACGGCTGAGCGATGCCGACGATGGCGGCTCCGGCGCGCGGGCGCTGAGCGATGGAACTGCGTCCCGAGCAGCTCGCCACCCAGGCCGGCACGCAGCCGCTGGCGCCGGTCTACCTGATCGCCGGGCCGGAACTGCTGCGCGTGCTGGAAGCGGCCGATGCGGTGCGCGCGCGGGCGCGCGCCGAAGGCATCGGCGAGCGCGAGGTGTTCGATGCCGACGGCCGTGACTTCGACTGGGGCCAGCTGGCGTCCAGCTTCAACGCGCCGAGCCTGTTCAGTGCGCGCCGGCTGGTGGAGCTGCGCCTGCCCAGTGGCAAGCCGGGCAAGGAGGGCGCTGAGGTCATCAGCGAATTCTGCGCGCAGCCGCCGGCCGACGTGGTGCTGCTGATCACCGCCGGCGAGTGGAGCAAGTCGCACCAGGGCAAGTGGGCCGACGCGGTGGCGCGGGCCGGCGTGCTGTCGGTGGCGTGGGCGATCAAGCCGCATGAACTGGGCGACTGGATCGAGCGCCGCCTGCGTGCCCGCGGGTTGCGCGCCGAGCCGGCCGCGGTGCAGCGCCTGAGCGAACGCGTGGAGGGCAACCTGCTGGCGGCCGCGCAGGAAATCGACAAACTGGCGCTGCTGGCCGAAGGCCAGACGCTGGACGTGGCGAAGATGGAGTCGCTGGTCGCCGACGCCGCGCGCTACGACGTGTTCCGGCTGGTCGAGGCGGCATTCTCCGGGCAGCCGCAGGCGGTGCTGCGCATGCTCGCCGGGCTGCGCGCCGAGGGCGAGGCGGTGGCCGCGCTCACCCCGATCCTGATCCGCGAGCTGCTGCTCACGGCCGGGCTGGCGCGGGTCCAGGCCAGCGGCGGCAACCTGGCCGGCGAAATGAAGGCGCGCGGCATCTGGGAGTCGCGGCAGGCGCCGTTCAAGCGCGCGCTGCAGCGGCACCCGGCGACGCAGCGCTGGGAGCGGTTCGTGGCCGAGGCCGGACAGGTCGACCGCATGGCCAAGGGGCGCGCCGAGGGTGATCCGTGGCTGGCGCTGGAACGCCTGCTGCTGGCGGTAGCCGAGGCGCAGGCGGTGCGCCTGCTGGCCCGCGGGACGCGCTGACCGTGATGGTCATGCCGGGGCCAGGCCCGGACCGGTCCGGTGACGGCCTGCTGCTGCTCTACGGTGGCACCTTCGACCCGGTGCACAACGGCCACCTGGCCATTGCCCGCCGCGCCCGTGACGAACTGCAGGCGCCGGTGCGGCTGATGCCGGCCGCCGATCCACCGCACCGGCCGCCGCCCGGTGCCGATGCCGCGCAGCGCATGCGCATGCTGGAACTGGCGGTTGCCGGCGAGGACGGCCTGTGCGTCGACCCCCGCGAACTGCGCCGCGCCGCGCGCCAGCCCGGGGTACCGTCATGGACCGTGGACACCCTGCGGGAACTGCGCGCCGAAACCGGTGCCGCGGCTCCGGTGGCCCTGTTGATGGGCGCGGACAGCCTGCTGGGCCTGCCGACCTGGCATGAATGGGAGCACCTGCTGGAACTGGCGCATATCGTCGTCGCCGAGCGTCCCGGCAATGCGCTGGACGGGCAGCTGCCCGCCGTACTGGCCGCGCGCCTGCGCGACGCCTGGGCGGACGATGCCGCATCGCTGCGCGCACGGCCGGCCGGGCGGGTATGGCGCCTGCGCCAGCCGCTGCAGGCCGAATCGGCCACCGCCGTGCGCGGCCTGATCGCCGCTGGCGGCGCCTGGCGCGGGCTGGTGCCGCCCGCCGTCGCCGCCTACATCGCCGCCCACCGCCTGTATGGATGCGCCACGGCGTGAATGCCGGGCCGGTCCGGGTTCTCTATAATCGCCGCTTCAATTCATCGAGTTCTGCCGCTTTGACCACCGAAGCCCAAGTCATCAAGACCCAGTTGCCCAATCCGCCGCCGTCCGTTCCCGCCCTGCTGGCCTCCGTGCACGCGGCGCTGGAGGAGCTCAAGGCCAAGGACGCCGTGGAGATCGACGTCCGCGGCAAGTCCAGCGTGGCGGATTACCTGGTCATCGCTTCGGGCACGTCGACGCGCCACGTCAAGTCGATCGGTGACGAAGTGGTGCGCTTCGCCAAGGACCTCGGGGTGATGCCGCTGGGCGTTGAGGGCGAGCGCGAGGCCGAGTGGGTGCTGGTGGACCTGGGCGACGTGATCGTGCACGTGATGCTGCCGCGCGTGCGCGAGTTCTACGCGCTCGAGCGCCTGTGGACGGTGGGCGACCAGCCGCCGTCGTCGGCCGACGACGAGCAGCAGGCCGGCTGACCTGCCCGGCCACATGCCACGCGACGGCGCCGCAGGGCGCCGTCTTCGTTTCGACGCCGTGCCGGGAGCCGCGCCATGAAAGCCAGACTGATCGCCACCGGGGAACGCGCGCCATCGTGGGTGGCGCAGGGATTCGCCGAGTACCAGAAGCGCCTGTCGCACTGGTTGCCGCTGGAGCTGGTGGAGATCGAGCCGGGCCTGCGTGGCAAGGGGCGCGACCCCAGGCGCGCGATCGAGGACGAAGGCCGGCGGGTGCTGGCGGCGCTGCCGAAGAATCCATACGTGGTGGCGCTGGACGTGCCCGGGCGCCAGCTCAGTTCCGAGCAGCTCGCGCAGCGGCTGGAGCACTGGCGCGCACAGGGGCGCGACCTGGCGTTCCTGATCGGTGGCCCGGAAGGGCATTCGCCGGAGGTGTCGGCGAGCGCCGACGAGAAATGGTCGATCGGGCCGCTGACCCTGCCGCACATGCTGGTGCGGCTGGTAGTGGCCGAGCAGTTGTACCGCGCCGCGGCGATGCTCGCCAATCACCCCTACCATCGCGCCTGACATGCGTATAGAATGCGCGTCCCCGCCCGAATAGCTCAGCCGGTTAGAGCACTTGACTGTTAATCAGGGGGTCGTTGGTTCGAGTCCAACTTCGGGCGCCATAGATTCAAGCACTTAGGGCCGCGCAAGCGGCCCTTTTTGCTGTCCCGGAAAAAATGCCTGTTGGCGCGCATCCAGAACCGACCCACTTTCCGTGGTGGTGCGCACGCAAAACTGACCCGCCTGCAGCCCGCATCCCGAGCCTTTCGGCTCAGGGGATCTCAGGAGTGATCAACATGGTCATGTTGGTCAAGATCCGGCAGGTGTATTTCCGCGACGGCCTGCCGTGCCGGTCCGTCTCCGTCAATACGGCTGGCTGACGTGGCATCAAGCCACTTGCTGACGGACTTCAGGCGAACGTGTCGGCTCGTCCGCTTCCGGGGCCTTGTTCATGGCCGCGAGCAAGGTGCGCCGAGCTTCGATGCTAGCGCCCGTTGCGGGCGGCATGCCTACACTGGCCATTGTTAGCGGGTCAGCAGGCATCGGATTGAGTGGAGTCCCCGAGTTCGCCATCAGCAAGGCCAGGGACGACACGCGTTCGGGTCGTTTGGACGCAAGCCATCCGGAAACCGTCGCGCCAGCCGAGGCGCCGATGAGATGGGCTTTCCTGATCTTGGCATGATCCATCACCGCGATCACGTCCCCGGCCATGCCTTGGGCAGTGTGGGCAGTCGACGGCTTCTCACCCTTGCCAAGCTGCGCGAACAGGGCGGCCGAATCCACTGGACCCTTCGCGTCGAGACGTGTCGAACATCCCACATCGCGTGGTTCCAGCTTCAGAACGCGATAGCCATGCTCAAGTAGTCATTGGGTCAAGGCCGTCGGCCAGTCTTCGGCATGTTCCCCGGCGCCGGGTACCAACACGACGACTTCTCCCTGTTTGGATTCTTCAGACGTGTAGGCGATCTTGACCTCGCCATGAGCAGCGATGATTTTGCCGGCGCAGATGGGATCTGGTTGCTGGGCAACGGTTTATCCTGGAAAAAAGCAGCAGGAGACTGCCAACGCCAGCGCACTGGCAAAGCAAGAACGATTCATGGTGATACTCCTTGGGAGCGGGGGTGGTGTGCTCGCCGCTGCGCCCAATAGCCCAGCACTGCGAACACGATGGTGATGACCGTGAATGCCCAAGGGGCGGCAGAGAACGAGGTGGCGAGAACCAGACCCAGGTTGCTCAGCCAGCTTTCTCCGTGGATGGCCCGGGGAATCAGCAAGGTCAGATTGACGAGGAACAACGCAGCCAGCGTGATCAGGATGACCATAAAGTACGCAGGCGCGAGCATGCCCGGAATCACGTGGGGGTAGTCGGCATAGCGTGCGGCCACGACAGGCGGCGGACCGAACTGACGTAGACGCTGCTCGATCTCGGTCTCCTCGCACTCATCGCCGATGATCTCTTCAATATCTTCTCGGACCCTCTGAAGTACACGCGAACGCTGATTTGGCAGCATCCAACAACCCACGTGCTTCAAATATCTGTCAACGGCGTTCATGGCTGTTCTCCATTGAGCAAGGCCAAACTTCCAGAAAGCGCATGCCATTGGCCAAGCATTTTGCGATGTGCGGACTTTCCTGCATTTGACAACCTATAGAATCGTTTCAGGCGCGAGTCTTCTGGTCTTCGCTCACTGCTCAGGAATCCCTGTGCCTCCAGGCGACGCAACATCGGATAGAGCGCGCCTTCTTCAATAGGGAGCTCGGCTTCCGCCAGCCAGACCCGGAGGTCGGCACCACAATATTCACGACTCTGCAGTGCACTCAACACAGCCAGCACCAGAGTGCCGCGGCGTAACTCCTGGATCAGGTTGGCTTCTTCGGCATGGCCGGTCATGTGGATCTCCTTTTCACATAGCGTCGCACACTGTGTATCGCACAGTCAATGTGTCAATCTCTTGGTTGACCTGCTTCTGGAGGCCAACCTCGCGCTCCAACTGCGGTGACGCCAGGGATTCGACGCCTGCGGTCAGCAAGGGCCAGAGGGCAACCGCATGGCTTTCACCGAGCGGAACGTCACCATGTCTGCAATCACGAAGGCCACGACTATCGTCCAGGCCGGCGATACGTCAGGCACCCTCATTCAAGCGCGCGCCGCACTTGAGCAGGGCCGCAAACTGTTCATCCTCGAAAGCTGCTACCAAACTCGTCGATCACTTGGTCCTACGTGTACGAGAAAGAGGGCGCGCATCGAGTTAAGAATTTCGACGAGATTCGAAAAGTACTTGGACGTGCTGAACAAGTTATCGAAGGATGATCGGTTGATGGTCGGCGACCACTACCATCCAAGCAAAGACGACGAAGTCCGGTGCTTCGCCGAGTCCACCCCGGCGAATCAGCTTGTCCGTAACACCAGGCGCGACGTCGTCTACCGCACTGATCCGCCATCGGGCGCATGGCACTACGAAGTTTTGGACATCGGTCGCGTTGGCTTCCTTCTGTCGCAACGCATTGATGCAAATGCTGCCGCCACGTGCGTTCTTGCTGCACCCTCGGTCGTCAAGCCAGATGCGATCTGCGATAGCCGCAATCTCGACATGCTCAGCAGCGTCAGGCGTTGCGTTGTCCGTCCGCACCAACGACCACTGGCATCAGGTGCCAGCGGGGTTCGCCATAGGCCCCGAAGGGATCGGATACCAGGTGCAGGCCGGAAACGCCGATGCCAGCGGCATGACATTGGCGCGCGGTTCGCGCCCAGTGTTTCTTCTGCAACCCATACAACGCGAGCGCGTGGTCTTGAGCCGCGCTGCAGATGCGTTCGAGTGCATCATCCGGGTCGGACGCACATGCTCGCTCCTGATCGATCATGGCCACCAACCACGCATGGGTGAGTGGCATCGCCATGTGGCACACCCGTTGGTCGCTGATCGAACGCGTGGTTGCCGCTGCGATGGTTTCCTCGAGATGCTCGGTGCCGACCATGCCACGCTCGGTGAGCATGCGGTTGACCGAGAGCCGGTAGGAGGCGGCATCTGCGCCTGATCTCTGCAAGCACGCGAACCGTTGCTGCGAACGCCTCTTTCCATGAACCATCGAGGCCGCCAGGTTACGGCTGATCGCATGATCCAGGGTGCGCCGGATGTTCTGGCAACGACGGGCCAGTGCCTTCCGCTCTATGCATCCAGAATCCGGTGGATACTTAACGTTGCATTTCGACGAAGGTACCAGCACGCTGCTGACAGAAACACCGAGAATCAAGTGCTCTTGGCGCAGGACTTCTGCCGGAAACAAGGAAGTAGGCGCCCAGCAGAATCTGAAACTTCCAACTTCGGGCGCCAGATTCGAAGGCCTGCATCGCAAGATGCAGGCCTTTTTCGTTGCGCGCGCGCTGCCGGCCGGAAATGCACAGGCCCGGGCATGCCCGGGCCTGTGCAGCCGGCGATCCGTGGCCGATCAGTTGAACGTGTACTTCGCGCCCAGGGTGTAGTAACGGCCGATGGCGCCGCTGTAGTGCAGCGGGTTGTAGTTGACCGCGCCATAGGTCAGCGGATCGAGCGGGGCGATGCGGTCGGTCAGGTTCTGCACCGAGCCGAACACCTCGAACGCATCGGTGACGCGCCAGCGCCCGGACAGGTCGATGCTGTAGAACGACGGCAGCTTGCAGCCGTCCGGGGCATCGCTGCCGTCGGTGAAGTGGTTGGCGCAGCTGTCGCCCTTGAACGCGACGTTGTCGAGGCTGCCGATGTAGTTGGCGATGGCGCTGACGCTGAAGCGGTCCATGTCCCAGGTCAGGCCGAGGTTGAGGCGGTCCTTGGGCGTGCCGATGCAGTTGGTCACGTCGCAGTTGCCGTGGGTGCCGGCGTACTCGTACACCGCGCCGGCGCCGTCATCGCGCTTGAACGAGTTGATCCGGGTCCACTGCAGGTCCGCCACCAGCTTGCCGTAGTCGCCCAGCGGCACGCGCTGGCGGATGTCGAAGTCGAAACCACGCACCGTGGTCTGCGCCGAGTTGATGTAGTCCACGCTCACCGCCAGCAGGCTGCCGCTGTTGGGGATGCCCGGCAGGTCGTTGTCCGAGCGCACGCCGCGGCCGGCGGCCAGGGCCTGGTCGGTATCGCCCTGGTTGATCTCGTTGGTGCGCTTGATCTGCCAGGCGTCGAAGGTCAGCGTGGTGGTCGAGGTCGGGTCCAGCACCAGGCCGGCGGTGTAGCTCTTGGACTTCTCCGGCTTCAGGTTGGGGTTGGCCGAGGTGATGATCGCCAGGTTGACCGCGCAGTCCGCCGCGGTGGCGCCGGGCGCCGGGGTGCCGCCGGGGCAGCGCACCGGGTCGCGTGCGGTGCTGAACGCCGCCAGCCCGCCATCGCCGGCTTCGGCCGCGCCCGGGGCGCGGAAGCCCTCGGCGTAGGTGGCGCGCAGCGCGATCCATTCGGCCGGGGTCCACTTCACGCCCAGCTTGGGCGTGCTCGCGGTGTCGCCACCCTGGTACTTGTCCACGCGGAAGGCGCCGGAAAGTTCCAGCGACGGCAGCACCGGCGCCACCATTTCCACGTAGCCGACGGTTACTTTCTGGGTGCCCTTGTAGGCCGAATAACCCAGGCCGATGATGTCGCCGATATCGGTGTAGGTCTGCGGATCGAGCTGCGCCTTCTGCCGCCGGTACTCGGCGCCGAAGGCCAGCCCCAACGGGCCGCCGCGCAGCTCGGTGAGGGTGCGCGACGCCTTGAAGTCGATCATGTCCAGGCTGGTGTTGGCGTTGGCATGGATCGTGGGCGAAATGTAGTCGTACAGGGCCTGCGAGTTGAGCCCGGCGTTGGCCCCCAGGCGCCACCAGCCGACCGGGCTGTTCGGGTCGGACAGCGCGGTGCGCACGTGGCTGTAGCGCAGGAATCCGGTGCGCTCGTTGACCAGCTGCGTGGCCGAGTGCAGGTAGGCGGTGTCGATGTCCCAGTCGCCCACGGTGCCCTTCATGCCGACCAGGAAGCGGGTGAACTCATTGGTGTTGCGGGTCACGCGCGGGCCCACGTCGAACGCGGCGTAGCGCAGCCGCGCGTTGGCGCCCAGCGGGTTGTCCGGGTGCCCGGCACCGAGCACGGTGGCGCCGGCGCCGCTGCTGGCGTTGACCGGCCCGCCCGGATAGCCCCACGAGCCGGAGACGCCGCTGGGAGTGTTGTAGAACTCGGTTTTCTTCTTCGAGTAGCCGAACTCGCCGTACAGCTCGAAGTTGTCCGACAGCGCGAACGTGCCGCGCGCGAACAGGTTGCCGAACTCCTCGCTCGGGCTCAGGCTGCGGAAGTCCTGGGTTTCCCACAGGCAGCCGCCACCGGGGTCGGCCGGGGTGATGCTGGAGAATTGCGCGCAGCCCGGCAGCGACTGGTACAGCCCGGTCAACGGATCGCGGATGCTGCCCGCCGGGGAATTGCCGGCCACGGTGCCGCCGGCGGTGATGGCGCCGTTGAGCGGGAAGTTCTGGCCGCCGGCGACGCGGTCGTAGCCGTAGGGGCTGAGGTCGCCGTTGCCGATCCACTTGCGGTTGCGGCGGTCGGAGATGCGGATGCCGTCGGTCTTGCTGACGTCGAGGCTGATGAAGGCGTTGAAGCCGTCCTCGGCGAGGCTGCCGATGCCCGCGGTCAGCGAACCGCGGCGGGCATTGCCGTCGCTGTCGCCGGACATGCCATAGGACGCCTTGGCGATGGCGCCGGTGAAGTCGTTGCGCAGGATGATGTTGACCACGCCGGCGATGGCATCCGAGCCATAGATGGCCGAGGCGCCGTCCTTCAGCACCTCCACCCGCTCGACCGCGTCCATCGGGATCACGCTGAGGTCGGTGAACACCTTCTGGCCATCGTCGGCCAGGCCGTAGGGCGCCATGCGGCGGCCATTGAGCAGCACCAGGGTCGATGCCGCGCCGAGGCCGCGCAGCGAGATGCCGGAGCCGCCGCCGGCGAAGCCGGTGCCGAAGCTCTTGGGGATGGAGCCGGCGCCGTCGCTGGTCAGGGTCTGCAGGTACTCGCCGATGGTGGCCTTGCCGGTGCGGTCGATCTCCTGGCGGGTGATCACCTGCACCGGCGAAGCGGTCTCGGTGGTGACCCGTGGGATGTTGGAACCGGTGACGGTAATGCGGTCGAGGTTGGTAGGCTTCTCATTCGCAGCGCTCTGCGCGAGTGCGGCCGGGGCGGCGACGGCCAGCGTGGCCGGGACCAACAACAGGCGCGCGAGGCTGGTGGCAATGCCGGCGCAGAGACGGTTCGGGCGGCAGGCGGGCTGCCGATGGGTCGGATGTTTCACAGTCTTCTCTCCAAGGGAACTGCGGCAGGCGACCGCCGGACCGGCGGCCAGGGACATCGACGGCCGCGAATCTATGTTTTCCCCAGGTGAGGTGATCGTGAAAAATGGATTAATACGCGCGCCTTCACGCCGGTGCCCGCCGGGAAGCGCGGCGGGGCGCTTCCCGGCGGTCCGGGGACGGGCTCAATTCAGCTTGAAATCCACCGGCACCAGGCCATAGGCCTGCACCGGCCGGCCGTTGTCGATGGCCGGCTGGAACTTCCACTGCCGCAGTACCTGGGTGCGCGCGGCGTTGTCCAGGCTGCGGTTGCCGCTGCTGCGCTCCACCCGCACTTCCAGCGGCGAGCCGTCGACGTCGACCAGCACGCGCAGGGTCACCGTGCCCTGCGCGCCGACGCGCAGCGCGTCACGCGGGTAGGCCGGGGCCGGCGCATGCAGGTAGCGCAGCTGCACGCCCGCCAGCGGCGCCGGCGGGGCGACCGAATCGGCCACCGCGGCGATATCGGTGGGCGCGACGGCCGCGGCCGGTGGCGCGATGACCGCCTCGGTGGCGAACACCGGCATCGGCGCGTCCTCCACCGGGGCCGGCAGGGCGTGGCGGGTCGGCGGCGGGGTGTGGCTGACCACCGGGACTTCCGTCGGCGGTGGCACTGGCACCACCGGGACGATTTCCGGCAATTGCCAGCGTGGCTCCTGGCGGACGGCGTCGTTGCGGATGGGGGCCTGCGACAGCGGAATCAGCAGTAGTCCCGCCGCCAGCGCATGCAGCGCGATGGCCGTGCTGTAGGCGAGGATGCGGGAGGTGTCGAAACGGATCGGGGAAGTGCCGGAATGCGTGCGGACCATGTACCACCTCCATGCAGGGGCGTGTGCCGGATACAACGCTCGGTGGCGCGGGACGGGGTTGCATCGACCCGGCCCGCGCAGCCCCAGTGCGCCCGCAAATCCACGATCCGGCAAGCGGGGCCGGGTTTTCCGGTCAGCCAGCAGACAGCAAAACGGCGCCCGCAGGCGCCGTTTTCCGGAAATCCGGGTGCCCCTGGGGTTCAGCGGCCCAGTTCGAACACCACGTCCAGGTTGACCGACAGCGTGGTCTCGCCCGGGGCCACCGCGGTATCCATTTCGGCCTTGCCGGCACGCGCCATCGCCATCATCGGCATCGGCGGGCGGAAGCCGCCGCTGCTGCCTTCGGAGATGCTGACGATGCGGCGCACGCGCAGGCCCAGCGACTTGGCGTAGGTCTCGGCGCGGGCCTGGGCCTTCTTCAGCGCGGCCAGGCGGGCCTCGTCATAGACCGGCTCGGGCTGGTCGATCTCGAAGCTGGGGCCGTTGATCTGGTTGGCGCCCTGCGCGGCCAGGCTGTCGAGCACCTTGCCCAGCTTGGTGATGTCGCGCACTTTCAGGCTGACGGTGTTGCTGGCCTGGTAGCCGGTGATCTTCGGCGCCTCGTTGTCGGCGTAGCGGTACTGCGGGTTGAGGTTGACGCCGCTGGTCTGGATGTCGCGCTCGGCGATGCCGGCGGCCCTGATCGCGGCCATCACCTTGTCCATCTGCACCGCGTTCTCGCGCATGGCGGTGTTGCCGTCGGCGGCCTGGGTGACCACGCCGGCCGACAGCGTGGCCACGTCGGGGACGCGCCGGGCTTCGGCCTGGGCGGAGATGTTCAGCAGGGTCGCGTCGCTGGCCACGACGGCCGGGGCGTTCTGGGCGTGGGCGGTCATCGGGGCTCCCGAAGCCAAGGACAGGGCGAGCAGCAGCGGGGCGAGGGTGGAATGGCGCATGTGGATCCTCCTTGGACGGATGCGAGGGTGGTGCGGTGGCGATGAACGGGCGGTGAGGCCACGCGGGGTCGGGGCCGCGGCGGGGGTGTTGCCGGTCGTTCAGGGGGCGATGGTCCCAGCGTAGGCGCTAACGCCCCGCCATGGCGAGCATGGTCATGCGCCGCCGATGACAGGCGCGGCCGCAACGGGCGCAGGTTATGCTTCGCCGATGCTCTATCTTGCTTCCCGCTCCCCCCGTCGCAACGAACTGCTCGCGCGGCTGGACATCCCGTTCCGCGCGCTCGACCTGGAGGTCCCGGAATGCCGGGGCGCCGACGAATCGCCGCTGGCCTATGTGCGCCGGGTCGCCCTGGACAAGGCGCGCGCCGGGCTGGCGCAGGTCGCCGGCGACCCGCAGCCGGTGGTACTCGGTTCCGACACCGAAGTGGTGCTGGGCGACCGCGTCTACGGCAAGCCCGTCGATGCCGCCGACGCCGCGGCGATGCTGCGCTCGCTGGCCGGGCGCACCCACCGGGTGATCACCGCGGTGGCCCTGGCGGCGCCCACCCGCGAGACACAGGTGGTGGTCGAATCGGAGGTGACGTTCGCGGCGATGACCGAGGACGAGATCGCCGCCTATGTCGCCAGTGGCGAGCCGATGGGCAAGGCCGGCGCCTATGCCATACAGGGGGGCGCCGAACGCTGGATCAGCCGGCTGGCGGGGAGCTATTCGGGCGTGATGGGGCTGCCGCTGCAGCAGACCGCCGCGCTGCTGCGCGGGTTTGGCGTGACCGGGAAGGATTGAACCGATGTCCGAGGAAATACTGGTGAACGTCACCCCGCGCGAGACCCGGGTGGCGGTGATCGAGAACGGCATGCTGCAGGAGCTGCACATCGAGCGTGGCTGGCGCCGCGGCGTGGTCGGCAACATCTACAAGGGCCGGGTGCAGCGGGTGATGCCGGGCATGCAGGCGGCATTCGTCGAGGTCGGGCTGGAGCGCGCCGCGTTCCTGCATGCCAACGACGTGGTGCGGCCGGCACCGGTGGCCGCCGACACCGAGGAAACCGCGCCCAGCCTGCCGCTGCCGTCCTCGGTGCCGATCGTCGAGCTGCTGCGCGACGGCCAGGACGTGGTGGTGCAGGTGGTCAAGGACCCGATCGGCAGCAAGGGCGCGCGCCTGACCACCCAGGTCAGCATTCCCTCGCGCTACCTGGTGCTGCTGCCGCAGTCGAAGATGGTCGGGGTGTCGGCGCGGATCGAGGACGAGGCCGAGCGTGCGCGGCTCAAGGCGCTGGTCACCGAGATATCCGCCCAGCACGGCGGCTATGGCTACATCGTGCGCACCAACGCCGAAGGCCAGCCGGCCGAGGCGCTGGCCGAGGACATCTCCTACCTGTCGCGGGTGTGGAACGTGGTCGAGCGCCGCGGCCGCGAGGCGCCGCCGCGCAGCATCATCTACGAGGACCTGAGCCTGCCGCTGCGCTCGGTGCGCGACCTGATCCGCAAGGACGTGGAAAAGGTGAAGGTGGACTCGAAGGAAACCTTCGGCCAGCTGCAGGCGTTCGTCGCCAAGTACATGCCGGTGCTGGCCGAGAAGCTGGAGCTGTACACCGGTGATCGCCCGATCTTCGACCTGTACGGGGTGGAGGACGAGATCGGACGCGCGCTGGACAAACAGGTGCCGCTCAAGTCCGGCGGTTACCTGGTCATCGACCAGACCGAGGCGATGACCACCATCGACGTCAACACCGGCTCCTTCCTCGGCCAGCGCAACCTGGAGGAGACGGTGTTCCGCACCAACCTGGAGGCGGCGCAGTCGGTGGCGCGGCAGCTGCGGCTGCGCAACCTGGGCGGCATCATCATCATCGACTTCATCGACATGGTCGATCCGGAGCACCGCCGCCAGGTCCTGCGCACGCTGGAGAAATCGCTGGCGCGCGACCATGCCAAGACCACCGTCTACGATTTCTCGCCGCTGGGGCTGGTGGAGATGACCCGCAAGCGCACGGTCGAGAGCCTGGAGCGGCAGCTGTCCGAACCGTGCCCGGAATGCGGCGGGCGCGGCAGCATCAAGACCACCGAGACGGTCACCTACGAGATCTTCCGCGAGATCACCCGCGCCGTGCGCCAGTTCGACGCCGCGCGGCTGCTGGTGATCGCCTCGACCAAGGTGGTGGCGCGCATCACCGACGAGGAATCGGCGGCGGTGGCCGAGCTGGAGGAATTCCTGGGCAAGAGCATCCGCTTCCAGGCCGACGACCAGTACCTGCAGGAACAGTTCGACGTGGTCCTGCTGTGAGCAGGCGCCGGCGCCGCGGCGGAACGGGCCGCGTTCATTGCCCGTGTGGCAATGTGGCCCGCTGCGTGCCGCAGGTGACCGCCCCGGCTGCCTGCTGACCCCTGGCCCCTGATCCCCGGCCCCGAACCCGATGCCCGTGCTGTCGCGCTACCGTCTCCGCCACCTGCGCCGCCATGCGATCTATGCGCTGGCCGTGCTGCTGGTGGTCGTGGCCGTGCTGGTGGGCAGCCTCAACCAGTTGTTGCCGCTGGTGGAGCGGCACCCGGACAAAGTGGCGGCCTGGCTGAGCGCGCGCGCCGGCCAGCCGGTGGCGTTCGACCACCTGGACACCGCCTGGACCCGCCGCGGCCCGCTGTTGCGGCTCGATGGCCTGCGCATCGGCCAGGGCGAAGGCGTGCGCATCGGCCAGGCCGAGGTGCTGGTATCGCTGTATTCCGGGCTGCTGCCCGGCGCGCCGCTGACCGAACTGCGCCTGCGCGGGCTGGCGCTGACCCTGCAGCGGGCCGACGATGGCCGCTGGTCGGTGCGCGGCCTGCCCACTGCCGCCGCCGCCGGCGATCCGATGGAAACCGTGCGCCGGCTGGGCGAGCTGCAGGTGATCGGCGGCCGCCTGCGGCTCGACGCGCCGTCGCTCGGGCTGGACACCGAACTGCCGCGCATCGACCTGCGCCTGCGCGTGGACGGCGATCGCATCCGCGCGGGTGCGCGGGCCTGGATCGCCCACGATGCCGCGCCGGTGACCGCGGTGGTCGATTTCCAGCGCCAGCGTGGCGATGGCACCGCCTGGATCGCGGCGGCACCGGCCGACCTGTCTGCCTGGCGTGCGCTGCTGCACGTCGGTGGCCTGGACGTGCGCCGCGGCACCGGCACGATCCGCACCTGGGTGGCGCTGAACGACCACCGCGTGGCGTCGGTCATCGCCGATGCCACGCTGGAGCGGCTGGAACTGGCCGGCGCGCCCTTCGCCGCCGGCGGCAAGCCGCCGGTCACCGGCTTCGACAGCCTGCGGCTGCGCGCGCGCTGGCGCCAGGACGGTGACCGCTGGTACGTGGATGCGCCGCAGTTGCGGGTGGCCACCGGCACGGCCGGCAGCCAGGTGCTCGACGGCCTGCACCTGGGCGGTGGGCGCGAATTCGCGCTGCGCGGGCGGCGCATCGACGTGACGCCATTGCTGCGCGTGGCCGCGCTCAGCGACGCCGTGGAACCGGGACTGCGCCACTGGCTGTACCGCGCCGCGCCGGTGCTGCGCTTCGCCGACGTGGATATCGCCGGGCAGGCGGGCGGGGCCATACACGGCGCCGGCGAGCTGGAGGAAGCCGCGTTCGCGGCGGTCGCCGGCAGCCCGGGGCTGAGCGGCCTGCGCGGGCGCTTCGAGGGTGATGGCCAGGCGGTGGCGCTGCGGCTGCAGCCGGCGCATCCGCTGCGCTTCGACTGGCCGACCGGGTTCGGGGTCGTCCACACCCTGAAGCTGGACGGCCAGGCAGTGGTCTGGCGCGAAGGCGCCGGCTGGCACGTCGCCACGCCGGCCATGCGCGTGCAGGGCAACGATTACGCGGCCAACGTGCGCGGTGGCCTGTGGTTCCAGGGCGACGGCACGCGGCCGTGGATCAGCCTGGCCGCGCAGCTGGACGACGTGCCGATCACCGCGGCCAAGGGGTTCTGGGTGCGCTCGCACATGAGCCAGGCCGCGGTGGACTGGCTGGACGGCGCGCTGGTCGACGGGCAGCTGCGCGGTGGCGTCGGCCTGGCCGTGGGCGACCTCGACGACTGGCCGTTCGACGGCAACGATGGCCGCTTCGAGGCCGGCGGCCGCATCGACAACGGCACCCTGCGCTTCTCGCACGGCTGGCCGGCGATGAGCGGCGTGGATGCCGACATCACCTTCATCGCCAATGGCTTCGCGCTGCAGGGCAAGGGCAGCCTCGGCGGGGTCAAGGTCGATGCCTTCCGTGCCGGCATCGCCGATTTCCACGAATCGCGCCTGAAAGTGGACGCGCGCACGCTCGACGACAGCGGGCACCTGCTGGCCCTGCTGCGGCAGAGCCCGCTGCAGGGCAGCTACGGCGAAACCCTGGATGCGCTCAGTGCCAACGGCCCGGCCGCGGTCGATTTCGGCCTGTCGCTGCCGCTGCGCGGCGGCGAGGGCCAGGTCAGCGGTACCGTGGAGCTGCGCGGCGCGACCCTGGCCGACCGCCGCTGGGACCTGCGTTTCGACAACGTGCGCGGCAAGGCCGAGTACGCCAGTGACGGCTTCCGCGCGACCGCGCTGCAGGTCAGGCACCGCGAGCACGACGGCGTGCTGTCGCTCAGCGCCGGCAGCCCGGTGGGCGATCCCGGCAATGCGTTCGAGGCCGAGCTGACGTCTTCGCTGGCCGCCAGCGACCTGCTGGACCGCGCGCCGGAGCTGAAATGGCTGCAGCCCTACGTGCACGGCACCTCGCGCTGGACCATCGGCGTGGCCCTGCCCAAGGCAGCGGCCGGCAGCCGTGTCGCGCCGCCGACCACGCTCAGCCTGCGCTCGGACCTGCAGGGCACGCGGCTGCAGTTGCCGGCGCCGCTGGACAAGCCGGCCGCCGACACCCTGCCGACCCGGGTCACCGCCAGCCTGCCGCTGGGCAGCGGCACCACCGAAGTCGCCTTCGGCCGGCGCCTGGCGCTGGCCGCGCGCACGCACAACGGCCGTACCGGCGTACAGGTGACCCTGGGCAGCGACCGGGTCAGCCGCGAGCCGCCGGCCGACGGCCTGGTGGTGGACGGGCGCACGCCGTCGCTGGACGCGCTGGAGTGGATCGGCCTGGCGCGCGGGCAGGGCGGCGCGGGCGGCGCCGATGCCGACGGCGTGGCGCTGAAGCAGGTGGACGTGCTGGCCGACCAGTTGCTGCTGGTCGGTGGCCGCTTCGAGCAGACACGGCTGCGCCTGCGCCCGGGCAAGGACGCGGTGGCGGTGCAGCTGGAAGGGCCGTCGCTGGCCGGCGACCTGTCGTTCCCCGCGGCCGAGGGCGGCACCGTCAGCGGTACCCTGGCGCGGGTGCACTGGCAGGCGGCCACGGCCGTGGCCGGCGAGGCCGGCGACCGTCCCGCGGACCCGGTGGACCCGGCCAAGGTGCCGCCGCTGGCGCTGGACATCGGCGACCTGTCCTTCGGCAAGGCCGAACTGGGACAGACCACGCTGCGCACCCGCCCGCTGGCCGACGGCCTGCAGGTGTCGCAGCTGCAGTTCCGCTCGCCGAAGCAGGCCATCGACGTGACCGGGCAATGGCGCGGCACCGGTGCCCAGGCGCGGACCCGGTTCGAGGCGGCCGTGCGCAGCGAGAACCTCGGCGGGCTGCTGGACAACCTCGGCTATGGCGGGCAGTTGCGCGGTGGCCAGGGACAGTTGCAGTTCAACGCCGGCTGGGATGGCGCGCCGGCCGCGTTCAACCTGGCCGGGCTGGAAGGCACGCTGGACATCGATATCCGCAACGGTCAGATCCTGGAGGTCGAACCGGGGGCGGGACGGGTGCTGGGCCTGCTCAGCGTCGCCCAGCTGCCGCGCCGGCTGCTGCTGGATTTCCGCGACTTCTTCTCCAAGGGCCTGGCGTTCAACCATGCCGAGGGCCGCGTCGCGTTCGGCGACGGCCTGGCCCGCACCGACCGCATCGGCATGCAGGGGCCGGCGGCGGACATCACCATCCGCGGCCAGGCCGACCTGCGCGCGCAACGGTTCGACCAGACCGTCGAGGTCAACCCGCGCTCGGGCAACCTGCTCACCGTGGTCGGCGCGGTCGCCGGCGGCCCGGTGGGCGCGGCGGTCGGAGCGGCCGCCAATGCGGTGCTGGGCAAGCCACTGGGCGAGATCGGCGCCAGGACCTATCGTGTCACCGGTCCGTGGTCCGACCCGAAGGTGGAAGTGGTCGACCGCGACGCCCCGCGCCTGCCGCCGCCGGCGCAGCAACCGGCCGGCGCCGGTAGCCCCTGACCGACGCTGCCGCAGGCTTGCGAACCCGTGGCCTGCCCCCATCTGGAAAGCCATGACCGACAACGCCCTGATGCTCGCCGAATCCCGCCTGCTGCTGCCGGCCGGGCTGGATGCCACCCGCCTCGACCGCACCTTCGGCACCCTGCTGGGCCCGGGGGTGGATTTCGGCGACCTGTATTTCCAGCACTCGCGGCGCGAAAGCTGGAGCGTGGAGGACGGCATCGTCAAGGACGGCGCCCATTCGATCGAGCAGGGCGTGGGCGTGCGCGCCATTGCCGGCGAGAAGACCGGTTTCGCCTATTCCGACGACATCCAGCCGGCGGCGCTGCTGGCCGCCGCGCAGTCGGCACGCGCGATCTCGCGCGACGGCGGCAGCTGCGACGCGCGCGCACTGGCACACGGCCAGGCCCGCGCGCCGGCCACCCGGCCGCTGTACCCGGCGCTGGATCCGGTGGACAGCCTCGGCAACGAGGCCAAGGTCGAGGTGCTCAAGCGCCTGGACCGTTACCTGCGTGCGGCCGACCCGCGCGTGCAGCAGGTGATGGTGAGCCTGTCCGGCGGCGTCGATACCGTGCTGATCGCGCGCAGCGATGGCGTGCTCGGCGCCGACGTGCGCCCGCTGGTGCGCTTGAACGTGCAGGTGATCGTCGAACAGGACGGCCGCCGCGAGTCCGGCTATGCCGGTGGCGGTGGCCGCCATGGCTACCAGGAACTGTTCGCCGATGGCCGCCCCGAGGCCTTCGCCCGCGAAGCGCTGCGGCAGGCGCTGGTCAACCTGGAGGCGATCCCGGCGCCGGCCGGGGTGATGCCGGTGGTGCTGGGGCCGGGCTGGCCGGGCGTGCTGCTGCACGAGGCGGTCGGCCACGGCCTGGAAGGCGACTTCAACCGCAAGGGCACCAGCGTGTACGCCGGCCGCATCGGCGAGCGCGTCGCCGCCCCGGGCGTGACCATCGTCGACGACGGCACCCTGGAAGGCCGCCGCGGCTCGCTCACCATCGACGACGAAGGCACCCCGACCCGGTGCACGACGCTGATCGAGGACGGCATCCTGGTCGGCTACATGCAGGACACGCTCAATGCGCGCCTGATGGGCGTGGCGCCCACCGGCAACGGCCGCCGCGAATCGTTCGCGCACCTGACCATGCCGCGCATGACCAACACCTACATGCGCGCCGGCAGCCACGACCCGCAGGAAATGATCCGCTCGGTGAAGAAGGGCCTGTACGCGGTCAACTTCGGTGGCGGCCAGGTCGACATCACCAGCGGCAAGTACGTGTTCTCGGCGACCGAGGCCTACCTGATCGAGGACGGCCGGATCACCGCCCCGGTCAAGGGCGCGACATTGATCGGCAATGGCCCGGAAACCATGCAGAAGGTGCGTATGGTCGGCAACGACCTGGCGCTGGACGAAGGCGTGGGCATCTGCGGCAAGGACGGCCAGAGCGTACCGGTCGGCGTCGGCCAGCCGTCGCTGCTGATCGACGGGCTCACCGTGGGCGGCACCCAGGCCTGAGCCGTGGCGTGGTGGCTACCGCGCCGCCCTAGCCGTTGTACATGTAGATCACCCGTTGCCGCGCCGGGTCGATGACGATCACCCCGCTGCGGCCGATGGCGTAGTAGCTGCCGGGGGTGGAGATGGCCTGCTGCACCGCGCCCCAGACCCGGGCGTCGATGGTGATGCAGAAGCCGCCCTCGTCCTGCGCGCAATGGCGGGTGACATGGCGGCGCGCGTCTTCGTCGAGCGGCGTCTCATGCCACGGTCCGTAGCGGCCGCGGGTACGCGGGTCGTCGAGGCGCAGCGGCATGTCCGGCAACCCGCGCAGGTAGCCGATGCCGTGCTGCCGCAGCGCCTGCGCCGCACGCGGTGGCAGCGGGAAGACGCGGATGCCGGTCTCGTTGTCGCCGGGCAGGGCGAGCAGCGGCAGCCCCCAGCGCTGTTCCTTGCGGTAGGCGATGTCGTGCACGTCCAGCTGCCAGGGCACCACGGCCAGATAGGCGCTGCGCAGCTTGAGCTGGACGCCGGCGGCCAGCGCCAGCGGCGGCAGCAGCAGCGCGCAGGCCAGCGCCAGCGCGAAGGTGCGCCGCGAGCAGCGGCGGTGGATGGCCGACAGGCCGGCAATGGCGACCCCGGTGGTGCCCAGCAGCGCGGCCGTGCCCAGGCACAGCCCGCCGAGCACGCTGCCGTAGAACCCCGCCAGCGCGGACCGCAGCAGTAGCCCGAGGCCGGCCAGCAGCATCGCCGCCAGCAGCATGGCCAGGGCCCATTCGCGGCGCATGTCAGGCGGTCGGCTGGTCCGTGTCGTCGGCCTCGTCCGCGGCCGGCTCGGCATCGGCGCCGGCCAGGGCCGGCAGCATCAGCTCGCGCAGCGCCTGGTAGATCTCGCGGTACGCGCGCGGCGGCTTGTTGCGGGCCTTCTCCGCCAGCGCATTGCGGACCAGGGTGCGCAGGGCCTGGCGGTCGGCATCCGGGTACTCGTCCAGCAGCTCGGCCAGGGCGGCGTCGCCCTCGGCCAGCAGCCGCTCGCGCCAGCGCTCGATGCGGTGCATCAGCGCCACCGCGCGCTTGGAAGTCTCGCTGTTGGCTTCCATCGCGTCGCGGATGGCGTCCAGGGTGGCGTCATCCTCGCGGCGCATCTGCTTGGCCAGGAACGCCAGCTGGCGCTTGCGCGCGCCATGCGAGGTGATGCGCTTGCTGTATTCGATGTGCTCCAGCAGGTCGGCGGGGATCGGCAGGCGCGCCAGTTGCGCGGCCGTCAGTTCCACCAGCTTCTCGCCCAGCGCCAGTACTTCCAGCGCCTCGCGCCGGTTCTGGCTGCGGCTCTCGCTGAAAAATTCGCCGGTCTCTTCGTCGCGTCCGCGCATTGCCTTGTTACTCGATTAAAGTTGATCCGTTGTGCCCCTCTGCCACCGGGGAGAGGGGGGAGGGCATGGGCAAAGTCCCGCGATGCCGGGTGGCATGGGGCCTGGCCCGTACCCGCATCCGGCGCTTCACGCCACCTTCCCCGGCCGGGGAAGGAAACGGCCGGCTCCGGCCTGATTCGTTGAAAGGATAAAGCATTGAACACCATCACCACCGGAACCTTCGCCGCCGACGACAGCCTGCAGCGGCTCGAACACCTGGCCGGCATCTCGCAGCGGCTGCTGGACAAGGCCCGCGCGCTGGGCGCCAGCCAGGCCGAGGTCAGCTGCAGCGAGGACCGCGGGCTGGACGTGAATGTCCGCCTGGGCGAAGTGGAAACGGTCGAGTCCACCCACGACCGCGGTATCGCCGTCACCGTGTATTTTGGCCAGCGCAAGGGCAGCGCCAGCACCGCCGACCTGCAGGACGGCAGCCTGGAGGCGACCGTGGCCCAGGCCTGCGCCATCGCCCGCCACACCGAGGACGATGCGGCCGCGGGCCTGGCCGACGCGGCGCTGATGGCGCGCGACTTCCCCGACCTGGACACCTGGCACCCGTGGGCGCTGGACGCGCATGACGCGGTGGAACTTGCCCTGGCCTGCGAAGCGGCCGGGCGTGGTGCCGATCCGCGCATCGCCAATTCCGACGGCGCCTCGGTGGCCACCGCGCAGAGCCTGTCGGTCTACGCCAACTCGCATGGCTTCATCGGCCGCGAACGCAGCAGCCACCATTCCATCGGCTGTGCGCTGATCGCCGGGCAGGGCGACGGCATGCAGCGCGACGGCTGGTACAGCAGCGCCATCGCCCGTGCCGACCTGCAGGACCCGGAGGCCATCGGCCGCCGCGCGGCCGAGCGCACCCTGGCACGGCTGCAGCCGCGCTCGCTGGCGACCGGGCAGGTGCCGGTGCTGTTCGCCGCGGAAGTGGCGCGCTCGCTGATCGGCCATCTATTGTCGGCCGTTTCCGGCGGCGCGCTGTACCGGCGCGCCAGCTTCCTGCTCGACAGTGCCGGGACGCGGTTGTTCCCGGAGTGGTTCGCCATCGACGAGCGGCCGCGGCTGCGCCGTGGCCTGCGCTCGAGCGCGTTCGACGGCGAGGGCGTGGCCACGCGCGATTCGGCGCTGGTCAGCGGCGGCGTGCTGCAGCGTTACATCCTGGGCAGCTATTCGGCGCGCCGGCTGGGCCTGCAGACCACGGCCAACGCCGGCGGCGTGCACAACCTGGCGGTCGCGGCCAATGCCGGCGACCTGCGCTCCATGCTCTCGGGTATGGGCAGCGGCCTGCTGGTCACCGAGCTGATGGGCCAGGGGGTCAACGGCGTGACCGGCGACTACTCGCGCGGCGCCAGCGGTTTCTGGATCGAGAGTGGCCAGATCGCCTGGCCGGTCGACGGCATCACCATCGCAGGCAATCTGAAACAGATGTTCGCCAGCATCGAGGCGGTGGGCAATGACGTCGACCCGCGTTCACATATCTCGACAGGATCGATCCTAGTCGGGACAATGACGGTCGCGGGCGACGAGTGACGTAATTCTTCGGCTGCCGCCGCTGCGGGGCACTTCGGGGGACCGCGGATGACAGCACCCCACACATTCCACAGACCAAGGTAAAGGGAAACACCATGAGCGATTACGAGAACAGCACTCCGCCGGCGGCAGGTTCCGACGACAACACCATGGCCATGCTGGTGCACCTGTCGGGCATCATCCTGGGCTTCATCGTGCCGCTGATCATGTGGCTGGTGAACAAGGACAACCCGCAGAAGTCGTTCCTCACCGACCAGTCCAAGGAAGCGCTGAACTTCCAGCTTACGCTGCTGGGCATCTACATCGTCGGCACCATCCTGTCGATCATCCTGATCGGCGCGCTGATCAACCTGGCCGCCTGGATCGCCTGCATCGTGCTGAGCATCGTCGCGGGTCTGGCGGCCAACAAGGGCCAGGCGTACCGCTATCCGTTCGCGATCCGCCTGATCAAGTAATCCGGCGGCAGCATGCGGCAGCGAAAAGGCCCGGGATTCCCGGGCCTTTTCCGTTGCGGGGGTGCATGTGGCCGGACGCGTGCGGCGCGTGCCCGCTGGGGCCTCAATGCGAGCGCCGGATCGCCAGCTCGGCCAGGGCCGACAGTGCGTTGGCACCTGCACCGAACGGTGCCAGCGCGTCATGCATGTCGACCGCCAGCGCTTCCAGCCGTGCCTTGGTGCCGTCCATGCCCAGCAGTGCCGGGAAGGTGGACTTGTCCTGCGCCGCGTCCTTGCCGGCCGTCTTGCCCAGCTGCTCGGAGCTGGCCTCGACGTCGAGGATGTCGTCGCGCACCTGGAAGGCCAGGCCCAGCGCGTCGGCGAAGCCGTCCAGCCGTGCCAGCTCGGCATCGCCGGCGCCACCGCACAGTGCGCCCATGCGCACCGCGGCGCGGATCAGCGCGCCGGTCTTGAGCGCGTGCATGCGTTCCAGGCCGGACAATGGCTGCCGGCGGCCGGTGGCGTCGATGTCCAGTGCCTGCCCACCGCACATGCCGGCCGCGCCGGACGCGGTGGCCAGGGTGCGCAGGCAGGCCACCGCCAGCGCCGGTGGCAGCGGAGCGTCGGCAAGCAGCTCGAAGGCGCGGGTCTGCAGCGCATCGCCGGCCAGGATCGCGGTGGCCTCGTCGAACGCGACGTGGGTGGTGGGACGGCCACGGCGCAGCGCGTCGTCGTCCATCGCCGGCAGGTCGTCGTGCACCAGCGAATAGGCATGGATCAGCTCGACCGCGCTGGCCGGTGCGTCGAGCAGCGCCGGGTCGGCGGCGAACAGGTGGCCGGCGGCGCGCACCAGCAGCGGCCGCATGCGCTTGCCGCCGCCCAGCACGGCGTAGCGCATGGCCTGGTGCAGGCGCTGCGGCGCGGCGTCGGGGTCGGGCAGGGCGGCGTGCAGGTGCTGTTCGGTACGTTCGATCCAGCCGGCGAACAGGGCCTCAGTCGACATCGCCGGCCTGTTCGAACGGTTCGGCCTTCTCCGGCTGCGCCGGATCGGTGAGCAGGCGTACGCGCAGTTCCGCCTGCTCCAGCGCCTGCTGGCACTGGCGGTACAGGCCGACGCCGCGCTCGTAGGCGGCCAGCGACTGTTCCAGGCTCAACTCGCCGGTTTCCATCTTCTGCACCAGCTGCTCCAGCTCTTCCAGCGACTGCTCGAAGTGGGCGACCGGCGAGGTCTCGTTGGGGGACTTCTTGGGCATGGGGGAAGTGTGAGCGGCGGGCGCTGACGGGTCAATTCGCGCTGCCCGGGGGCTGCCAGCGCAGCTGCGCGCGGCGGGACTGCAGCCAGTCCCGCAACGGTGCGGCGACGATGCCGTCGCCGGCGGCGAGCACCTGCGTGCCGTCGCACAGCAGCGGCAGCTGCGGGCGCAGCCACGGCGGGATGTCCGACGCCTGCAGGCGGTGCTTGAGCAGGTGCGAATGGGCGCGGCCGGGCAGGCGGATGCGCTCGCCGCCCCGGCGCTGGCGCACCTGCAGCGGCGCGTCGAAGCCGGGCGCGCCATGCAGCGCCAGTACCCCGCCATCGGGCAGCGGCAGCGGTGTGCGGCCGTCCCAATCGGCCTGCCAGCCGTCGGGCCAGGGCGGGTACACGGCGGCGACCTGCAGGCGGTCGCGCCAGCGCACGATGCGCGCCTGCTGCCAGCGGAACTCCGCCTGCCGGTCATGGCCGGCGCCGAGCAGGTCGTGCTGGATGCGGGCCACGCCATGGCCCGGCAGCGGTGGCAGACCGCATTGCCGCGCCCACAGGCGCAGCACGCGGGCGCAGGCGGGCGCCGGCAGCGCCGCCAGCGCGGCGACCGACAGCGCGTGGCCGTCATCGCCATCACGGCAGGCGTGCAGCCATCGTTCGTCCTGCGCCTGCAGCAGGGTCGTGGCCTCGCCGGCGAGCGCTGCGCTGCGCGCGAACACGGCGGCCGCGTCGGGCCAGCGCGTGGCCAGCAGCGGCATCACCGCGTTGCGAAGGAAGTTGCGGTCGAAGGCGTCCTCGCCGTTGCTGGGGTCGTCGATCCACGGCAGGCCGTGCCGGCGCGCATGCGCTTCCAGTGCGGCACGCGGAACGCGCAATAGCGGCCGCCACAGCTGGCCGGCGCCGAACTCGCGGTATTCGCGCATCGCCGCCAGTCCCTCCACCCCCGAGCCGCGCAGGGCGCGCAGCAGGAAGGTCTCGGCCTGGTCGTCGCGGTGGTGCGCCAGCGCCAGCCGTTCGCCCGCCTGCAGCAGGCCGGCGAACGCCGCGTGGCGGGCGCGGCGCGCGGCGGCTTCCAGGCCTTCGCCGGCCGCCACGTCCACCTGCACGTGCACCACCCGCAGCGGCACCTGCCATTGATCGCAGACGCGCTGGCAGTGTGCGGCCCAGGCGTCGGCGGCGGGCTGCAGCCCGTGGTGCACGTGCACGGCGCGCAGGCCAAGCGCGCGCGCCGCCGGGGCGTGCGCCAGCAGGTGCAGCAGCACGGTCGAGTCCAGCCCGCCGCTGAAACCGACCAGCACGGGCGTGGTGAGGTCCGGTAGCGGTGGCAGGGCGGATTCCATCGGCGCCATTGTAGGAGGCGCACCGATGAGGGGGCGCAGGTCCATCCCGCTGCCATGCACGTCGGGCGACGGACGCGCGGGCGGGCGCCGTCCGCTACGGGGAATCGGGCAGCGCGTTGCCCTGCCGGTCGATGCGCAAGCGCGTGCCGCCGACGATGTCCGTGTGGCCGCCGGCGTCTGCCGCGCCTTCGCGGCAGCCGTCGCAGACCTCGACGCTGCGGTTCCGGAAGGGGAAGCCCCCGTCGAAACGCGCGGCGAAGGCCGGCTGCAGGGGGGGCGTAGTAGTCGATCCGGCCGTCCACGCGCGCGGACCAGGCCTTGGGCGAAGTAGTCCGGGCCGTTGTCGCAGGTGATGACCGGCAGGTGGGCGCCGTCGCGGCGCACGTAATAGCATTGGCTGCCGGCCTGCAGCGCGGCCAGTCCGCTTTCGTCGAAGCGTAGCCGTGCCCGTGCGCCGGCACTGGGCGCGAGCGCGCCCGGCGCCGTCTGCGTGCAGCCGGGCAGTACCTCCAGGCGCTGGGTGTCGCGACGATGGCAGGCCTCCCCCGCGCAGGCCAGGGCGGGCAGCAGGGCCAGCGACAGCAGTGCCGCCGCTGGCCCCGACACGTGCCGTCGCGCGTGGTTTACGGCGCCTTGCGTTCGAACTTCGCCGGCTGCGGCAGTTCCACCGGCACGCCCTGCGCGTCGCAGGTACCCTGTTCACACAGGCGCTCGCGCAGGCGCGGGGTGGCCTGCACGATCAGGTGGTAGATGGCGTTCTGCTCCAGCGTGCCGCGCACCGCGGTGCTGCCGGGGCCGCGCGCCCAGATGCCGACGTCCTCGCCGCCGTGCGATTCGGCCTTGGCCGGGACCAGCGCTTCCTGCATGTAGTCCGGGTGCTCGGTGTCGACGTGGGTCAGGTCGGGGCGGCCGCGCGCCGGCTCGTAGCTGCTGGGCGCGTGCGGGAAGGTCTTGGGGCCTGCCGGCTGGCGGTTGCTGGCGCCGGTGTAGCCGGGACCGTTGGCATAGCTGAGCGTGGTGTAGGGCAGGCCGGTGGCGTCGCGCGCCAGGTCGAGGCCGCCGGCACCGTCCTCGCCGCCCTTATCCTTGACCTTGCCCAGGATCGGGTTGCCGCGCGCCGGGTAGCCGACGAAGTTGAGCGTGTGCGAATGGTCGGCGGTGACGATGATCAGGGTGTCATCGGCCGAGGTCGCTTCGGCCGCCGCGCGCACCGCGTCGGACAGGGCGATGGTGTCGCCCAGTGCGCGCGCCGCATTGCCGCTGTGGTTGGCGTGGTCGATGCGCGCGCCCTCCACCATCAGCACATAGCCTTCCGGATGCCGGGACAGGTTGGCGATGGCCGCGCGGGTCAGCTCGGCCAGCGACGGCTCGCCGGCGGGGTCGCGGGCGCGGTCGTGCTCGTACTGCATGTGGTCCGGCTCGAACAGGCCCAGCAGCGCCGGGGCATCGGCCGCGGCCTTGAGCTGCGCGGCATTCCACACGTAGGCGCCCTGCGGGTGCGCGGCCTGCCATTCGGCCACCAGGTTGCGGCCGTCCAGGCGCAGGCCGACCTTGTCGGCATACTCCGGATCCTGCTCGTTGACGGTGGTGAACTGGCCGCGGCCGCCGCCCAGCGCGACCAGCGGGCCACGGCCGTAGCGCGTGGTCGACAGCAACTGCTGGGCGATGTCCACGCAGCCGGCGGCGCGGGCCGCTTCGGGCACGTCGGTGTCGTTCTCCCAGTTGCGGTCGGGCGAATGCGCGTAGGTCGCCGCCGGGGTGGCGTGGGTCAGGCGCGCGGTGGACACCACGCCGGTGGCCATGCCGGCGCTGTCGGCCAGCTGCAGCCAGGTCAGCGCATGCTTGCCCAGGCTGTCGGCGCAGTCGCTGCGGCTGCCGGCGCTGACGCCAATGGCGCCCATGTGGGTCTTCACGCCCGTGGTGATGGCGGTCATGGTGCCGGCCGAGTCCGGCGTCTGCGAGTCGGTGTTGTAGGTCTTGCTGAAGGCGGTCGCCGGGAAGCGCTCCCAGGACAGCAGGTTCTCCTCGCCCGGGTTGCCGTGGCGCTGGCCCTCGAGGATGCGCGCGGCTGCCACGGTGGTCAGGCTCATGCCGTCGCCCAGGAACAGGATCACGTTCTTCGCCTTGCCGGCCATGGCGCCATTGCCGGCCGCCTGCGCGGCGCCGGCGCGGTACCACCATTGCGGCGTCTCGCCCTGCGGGTGGCTGACCGCCGGCACCTCGACGGCGAGGGCCTGCGGCGCGCGGGGCGCGGCGGTGCTGGCGCAGGCGCCGAGCAGCAGGGTGGACAGGGCGGCGAGCAGGGAAGGGGCGTGGCGCATGCGATCGACCATGAATCCGGAACAGGCCGCCATTATGACGATCCTGAAAAGGCATGCCGATGACACGCAGCTTTTCCGCGCTGGCGTCGTGCCGCCCGCGGGCTTGCGCTATCGTGCCGGTTCCTGAAAAAGTCCCCGGATTCCCCTATGAAGCTGGTTTCTGCCTGGTTGCGGATTCCGTTCTGGCAGCGCGTGGCAGGCGGCTTCGTGCTTGGCGCGCTGGCCGGCTGGGCGCTGGGCCCGGCCGCCGAGCTCTGGTTCGGCCCGCTGGGCGAGCTGTACGTCACCCTGATCAAGATGATCGCCGTGCCGCTGGTGTTCTTCGCGGTGATCAGCGCCATCGGCTCGCTGCACGGGCAGAAATCGGTGGTGGCGCTGGGCGGGCGCACCTTCCTGTGGTTCATCATCACCGCGGCGCTGGCGGTATGCGTCGGGCTGGGCGTTGGCACGCTGATGCAGCCGGGCACCGGCGGCCTGAGCCTGGCCATGGACAGCGCCTATACCCCGCGCGACGTGCCGTCGGTGGCCAAGGTGCTGATGGACGTGGTGCCGTCCAACGTGTTCTATGCGCTGTCGGGCATCGGCACCAAGGTCAATGCCGCCGGCGAGACCGTGCTGGCCGCCGGGCGTGGCTCGATCCTGCCGGTGATCTTCTTCGCCGGCCTGCTCGGCTTCGCCATGGTCAAGCTCGGCGACAAGGTCGGCGAGGCGCGCAGGCTCACCGGGCAGCTGAGCGAGGTCATGATCCAGGTCACCCGCTTCGTGCTGGAGATGACCCCGCTGGGCACCTTCGGCCTGATCGCCGGCCTGGTCGGCAGTTATGGCTTCGAGAAGCTGCTGCCGCTGGGCAGTTTCGTGCTGGCGCTGTACGTGGCCTGCGCGTTGCACATCCTGGTGGTCTACAGCGGCCTGCTGCTCGTCCACGGGCTGAACCCGATCAAGTTCTTCCGCGGTGCCGCGCCGGGCATGCAGGTGGCGTTCGTGGCCTCGTCGAGCTTTGCGGCGATGCCGGCGGCGATGCGCTCGATCACCGCCAACCTGGGCGTCAACAAGGACTACGCGTCGTTCGCGGTGCCGCTGGGCGCGAGCATCAAGATGGACGGCTGCGGGGCGATCTACCCGGCGCTGTGCGCGGTGTTCATCGCCCAGTACACCGGGGTGCCGCTGACCCCGGAGCAGTACGTGGTGGTGCTGATCGCTTCGGTGCTGGGCAGCTTCGGCACCGCCGGCGTGCCGGGTACGGCGGTGGTCATGGCCACCGTGGTGCTGAGCGCGGCCAACCTGCCGCTGGAGACCATCGGCTACCTGTACGCCATCGACCGCGTGCTGGACATGATGCGCACCATGACCAACGTCACCGGGCAGATGGTGGTGCCGGTGATCGTGGCCAAGGAAACCGGGCTGCTGGACCGGCAGGTCTACGACGCCCCGGTCCGTCCCGGCGTCGGGGTGGACTGACCGCCCGTCGCCGGGGCCTGCCCGGGGACGGCCATCCGCGCGAGGCGGGTGCATCATGGGGGCGGCGGCCATCCGGCCCGTCCATGACAACGAAAGGAGTCGCTCCATGATGCTGCAACGAATGCTCCTGCTGGCCGGCTGCGCGCTGGCCGGCACGGCCGCTGCCGCCGACGCCGACCAGTGGCGGGTGCCGGTGGCGGTCGAGAAACTCGACAACGGCCTGACCGTGCTGGTGTCCGAGGACCACAGCGCGCCGGTGGTCGGGATCAGCGTGGTCTACCGCGTCGGCATGCGCCTGGAACCGCGCAACCGCACCGGCTTCGCGCACCTGTTCGAGCACCTGATGTTCCAGGGCACGCCGCAGGCGCGCAAGGGCGTGTTCGACAGCGTGATCACCGGCGGCGGCGGCCGCAACAACGGCTCCACCCGCGCCGATTTCACCAACTACATCGAGACCGCGCCGGTCTCGGCGCTGGAGCCGATGCTGTGGCTGGAAGCGGACCGCATGCGCACGCTGGACTTCAACCCGGAAACGCTGAAGAACCAGCAGGACGTGGTCAAGGAGGAGATCCGCAACAACGTCCAGAACCAGCCCTATGGCGGCTTCATGTGGATCGACATCGGCCAGCACGCGTTCTCCAAGTGGGAGAACAACCATGACGGCTACGGCAGCTTCCACGACCTGGAGAACGCCAGCCTCGATGACGTGCGCGCCTTCCACCGCGATTACTACGGCCCCAACAACGCGGTGCTGTCCATCGCCGGCGACGTCACCCCGGAACAGGGCTTCGCCCTGGCCAAACGCTACTTCGGCGACATCCCGGCGCGGCCGACGCCGCCGCGGCCGGATTACACCGAAGGCCTCAATACCCGCGAGGTC
This sequence comes from Stenotrophomonas sp. Steno-Z10-HUANG, assembly GCF_056393075.1. NCBI lineage: Bacteria > Pseudomonadati > Pseudomonadota > Gammaproteobacteria > Lysobacterales > Lysobacteraceae > Stenotrophomonas > Stenotrophomonas sp. Steno-Z10-HUANG. Next base: position 344,709 of record NZ_JBWJPA010000003.1, on the reverse strand, counting down.
CGCCTGCAGCAGTCCGATGCGCTGGCGCAGGTGCCGGCGCTGGCGGTGGGCTGGAAGATGCCCGACCGCGGCAGCCGCGACCAGGCGCCGATGGCGGTGCTGGGCGCGCTGCTGGCCAATGGCGAGGCTTCGCGCCTGCACCAGGGCCTGGTCAAGGAGCGCCAGCTGGCGTTGAACGTCGACTCGCTCTATGGCCTGACCAGTGCCTGGGAGTACGACGGTCCCACCCTGTTCGTGGTGTTCGCCATGTACAAGCCCGACCACGATGCCGACGCGGTGTTATCCGGGATCGACGCGGAGATCGCCCGGGTCGCCAGCGAGGGCGTGGACGCAGCCACGCTGGCGCGGGTCAAGACCCAGTTGCTGGCGCAGTGGTACGACGGCCTGGAAATGTTCCTGGACCGCGCCGACGCGCTGGCCAAGCTGCAGGCGCTGTGGGGCGATGCCCAGGTGGTCAACCGGATCCCGGGATGGATCGAAGCGGTGGACGCCGCCGACGTACAGCGCGCCGCGCGCACCTACCTGACCACCGCCAACCGCACCGTCATCGACCGCAAGCCGGCGGCGATGCTGGCCCCCGCCGCGCAGAAGTGAGGACACCGCCATGATCAAGCCGATACCCTGCCTGCTCGCGATGGGCCTGGCCCTGTCGCTCGCCCCGACCGGCGCGGGCGCCGCCCCCGCGGCGCTGCCCGCCGGCCTGCCGGACTATGCCGCCGACAAACCGCTGCCGGTGCCCGAAATATCGCGCAGGACCCTGGCCAATGGCCTGGAAGTGTGGGTCGTGCCCCGCAACGGGCTGCCGCGCGTGGACTACGTGCTGGCCATGCGCGGTGCCGGGCTGGCCGCCGATGCCGCCGCCACGCCCGGCTTCGCCACCGTGCTGGCGCGGCTGTTGAGCGCCGGCACCCAGGCGCACGACGCGCGCCAGATCGCCGAGCTGGCCCAGGGCATGGGCGGCAGCGTCAGCGCCGTCGCCAGCGTCGACGGCCTGCTGCTGAGCGGCTCTGCACTGGCCTCGCAGGCCAAGCCGATGCTGGCGCTGCTCGCCGAAGTCGCCCGTACCCCGGCCTTCGCCGACAACGAAGTGGAACTGGCCCGGGCCAATGCCGCCCAGGAGCTGAAGGCGGCCGAGGCGCAGCCGGGCTTCCGTGCCTCGCGCGCGCTGTTGCAGGCGGTCTACGGCGACCACCCGTATGCGCGCAGGCAGCTCGACCACGCCACCTTGCCGGCCCTGACCCCGGCCGCGCTCAAGCACGAACACGCGCGTCGCTTCCACCCCGGGCATGGCCTGCTGGTGATCACCGGCCGGATCGACGCTGCGACCGCGTTCGCCGAGGCCGAGCGTGCCTTCGGCGACTGGCGGGGGCAGGGCGATGCGGTCGCCGACACCGCGCCCGCGCCGCGCCAGGCCCCGGCGCAACGCACGATACTGCCGCGCCCGGGCAGCGTGCAGTCGACATTCCGGATCGGGCGCCCGGCCATCGCCGCCACCGACCCGGACTACGTGCCGCTGCAACTGGCCAGCACCGTGCTGGGCAGTGGCATCAGCAGCCGCCTCAACCAGAACCTGCGCGAGGAAAAGGGCTACACCTACGGTGCCGGCGCGGGCCTGGCGGCGCTGCGCGCCGGCGGCAACCTGGTGGCGTCGGCCGACGTGCGCAACGAGGTCACCGGCGCGTCCCTGCACGAGTTCATGAAGGAGTTCGACCGGCTGGGCAAGGAGCCGGTACCGGCCGCCGAACTGGAATCGACCAAGCGCTATGTCGCCGGCGGCTACCTGATCAGCAACCAGTTGCAGGCCGCGGTGGCCGGCACCCTGGCCAGCAACTGGCTCGCCGGGCTGCCGCCGGAGTTCCTGGGCCAGTACGTGGGCAGGATCCGTGCGGTGGACGCGGCGGCACTGCAGGCGGTGGCCGCGCGTTACTACGCACCGGACACGCTATCGGTGATCGTGGTCGGTGACCGCGACGCGGTCGCACCGCAGCTGGAGCCGTTCGGCCCGTTCGGCGTCGAGCAGCGCTGAGGCACCCCATCCGGGCCGGAGCGACTCCGGCCCGGAGACACGGCGGCCAGGTGGCTGGCGCCATCCGGGGACAGGCATGAAAAAAGCCGCGGCGGAGCCGCGGCTTTCCATGAGCCAGCGCGGCGCGCCGGTTACAGGTCCAGGCGGCGCGCCTGCATGAACTTGTCGCCCCAGTAACCGCTGAGCAGGGTGTCGGTGCGCACGTCCTTGCCGGTGCTCGGCGCATGCAGGAAGCGGCCTTCGCCGACGTAGATGCCGACATGATCGACGCGGCCCTTGCGGCCGAAGAACACCAGGTCGCCGGCGACCAGCGCCGAACGGTCCTTGATCAGCTCGTTGCTGGCCTGGCTGGCCATCTCGCGCGACACCCGCGGCAGCTCGATGCCCAGCGCGGTGCGGAACACGTAGCCGACCAGGCCGCTGCAGTCGAAACCGGCGTCCGGCGAGGTGCCGCCCCAGCGGTACGGGGTGCCCAGCAGGGTCATGGCGCGGCGCAGGATCGACTGCACCTTGCCGTCGCTGTCGTTGGCCAGCGCCGTGTCGGTGGCGCCGGCCACGCTCTTGGATGCGTCGTAGGCCGAGAGCAGGCGGCCGAGGTCGCCGGCGAACATCGCCGAGCGGTCCATCAGCGGAATGGTGTCGTTGGCGGCCAGGTGCGGGAGCAGGGCGGCCAGGGTCGCGGTGGCGGCGGCGTCGGCCTTGCTGCGCTGGGTGTCGGGCTTGGCCGCGGCCGGGCGGGCGGCGGGCTCGGCATCGGTAGCGCTCTGGGCGAGCGCCGGCATGGCGGTGATGGCCAGGACCGCGGCGCACAGCAGCCGGCGGAAGGCGGGGATTCGGTGACCGGGTTGACCCGGATGGGACGGATTTTCGTTCGTCACGCGGCAGTCACGGGAAAAAGCGATGGGCGATCATGCCCTGTGAAAAGTGTGCGTAGGTACAAATTTCGTTAAATTTTCATTATTTCCTATGACTTTTTTCACACTTCAATGCAGCACGCGCTTGGCGCCGGTGTAGTGGTCGCGCCAGTACGGGCCTTCCAGATGGTCCAGCCGCACCGTGCCACCGGTGCTCGGCGCATGCACGAAACGCCCCTCGCCGACATAGATGCCGACGTGCCAGACGTTGCCCTTGTCGCCGAAGAACACCAGGTCGCCGGCCGCCAGCTGCCGCGGCTCGATGCGGGGCCCCTGCACGGCGGCCAGCTCGCGCGAGGTGCGCGGCAGGTTCAGCGCCAGCATGTCGCGGTAGACATAGCTGACCAGCCCGCTGCAGTCGAAACCCGATTCGGGCGTGTTGCCGCCATAACGGTACGGCGTACCGACCAGCCCCAGCGCCCGCATCAGCACCGACGAGGCCGCGGCCGGATCGGCCGGGGTCACCTGTGGCCAGGCATGGCTGGCCGGGGGCGGGGCGGGGCGCCTGGCGGGCGCATGGCCGCAGGCGGCGAGAACCGAGGCCGCGGCGAGCAGGGCCGGCAGCCGCCAGCGGCGGTACCGGAAAACTGGCGTGATGTGCATGGAGCCCGGATAATGCGCCACCTCAAGACGGCTGCCATGATGGCCGCCTCCCCGTCGGCCGGCAAGGCCGTCCCAACGTCTGCCAGCGGGCAGCCACTGAAGAGTTGCGCATGAAGATCGAAAAAGACCGCGTCGTCCGTTTCCACTACACCGTTTCCGAAGTCGGCCAGGCGCCGATCGAAAGCTCCCGCGAGCGTGGTGAGCCGCTGGCGATCCTGATCGGCCACGGCAACATCATCCCGGGCCTGGAGGCGGCGATGATGGACAAGGAGGCCGGCGAGAGCTTCGGCGTGGACGTGAAGTCGGCCGACGCCTACGGCGAACGCCGCGAGGGCCTGACCCAGCGCGTGCCGAAAAAGCACTTCGGCAACACCCGCCTGGTGCCGGGCCAGCAGGTGATCCTGCAGACCAACTTCGGCCCGCGCGCGGTCACCGTCGAGAAGGTCGGCATGACCGTGGTCGACGTCGACCTGAACCACCCGATGGCCGGCAAGGACCTGCACTTCGACGTGGAGATCGTCGAAGTCCGCGAGGCCAACGAAGAAGAAGTGCAGCACGGCCACGTGCATGGCGACGGTGGCCACCACCACTGATCGTCCGACCGGCGATTCCGCAGCGAACGGCCCGCCCTGTGCGGGCCGTTTCGTTTTCCGGCGCCGCGGACGGTGGCCGTGGCCGCATGCTCTAATCGCCGGTCCATCCACGGGGGAACCACGGACGTGTCCAACGCCACTTTCCAGCCGATCGCGCCGGACGAGCGCATCGCCACGCTCGATGTCCTGCGTGGCTTGGCGCTGCTGGGCATCCTGCTGATGAACATGGAGGCCTTCGTCGGCCCGCTGGACCTGTCCACCAGTGGCATCGACCCGCACTGGCAGGGCGTGGACCGCTGGGCGGACGCCTTCGTCTACATCTTCGTGCAGGGCAAGTTCTTCACCCTGTTCTCGCTGCTGTTCGGCGCCGGCTTCGCGGTGATGGCGCAGCGCGCCGAGGTTGCCGGGCGCGATTTCACCCGCTTCTACCTGCGCCGCAGCCTCGGCCTGCTGGGCATCGGCCTGGTGCATGCGCTGCTGCTGTGGTCCGGCGACATCCTGGTCGCCTACGCGCTGTTGTCGTTCCTGTTGCTGGCCTTCCGCGACGCGCCGCGTGCCTGGCTGCCGGCAATGGGCGTGCTGGCCTACCTGGCGGCGGTCGGGCTGATGCTGCTGCTGGGCGCGCTGATGCTGCTGGTGCCGGCCGACACCACGGCCGCGCAGGCGACCCACGCGCAGGCCGCGATCGAGGCCCAGCGACAGGCCTACGGGCACGGCACCTATGGCCAGGCGGTGCTGCAACGGCTGCGCGATTTCGGCGCATCGCTGGGCGCGCTGCTGGTGGTGGGGCCGCAGGTGCTGGGCATGTTCCTGATCGGCAGCTGGTTCGCGCGCAGCGGCGCCATCGCCGATCCCGAGGCGCACCGGCGGCTGTTCGCGTGGCTGCGCTGGGGCGCGCTGCCGCTGGGCCTTGCGCTGATGCTGGCCTGTGCCTGGTACCAGCCGTGGCTGGCGCCGGGGCGTTTCGACCTGCGTTCGGCCGCGGCCTACGGCGGCACCGCGGTGGCCGGCCTGCTGATGTGCCTAGGCTACCTGGCCTGGGGCGTGCGCTGGAGCCACGCGCTGCGCGGGCTGGCCCCGGCCGGGCGCATGGCGCTGAGCAATTACCTGGGGCAGTCGCTGGTATGCACGCTGCTGTTCTACGGCTATGGGCTGGGCGGTTTCGAGCAGATGGGACGCGCGTGGCAACTGCTGTTCGCGGTGGCGCTGTTCGCGGTGCAGCTGCTGCTGAGCCGGGTCTGGTTGCGCCATTTCCGTTTCGGGCCGATGGAATGGCTGTGGCGTGCGATCACCTACTGGCGGTTGCCGCCCCTGCGCCGCGATCCGGCCGACGCGCGTCCGCGGTAGCCGCGCCGCGGGCGACCACGCCCGGCTGCGCCCGCTGCCCGCGCGTTGCCTGATGCCCGCCCGGCGGCGTCGGTGGCGCATGGTCCCGGCCGCGTGGATCGGTTTCGCCGGGGCATTTACAGGCCGGCAACGGCACGGCATGGCATGCTCGGGGCCCGCATGGACAACAGGAGTGGACGCGCAATGACCGACCTCATCAGCGGGCATGTGGCGGTGATCGAAACCGCATCCCGGCGCATGGGAGCGGCGCGGTGAGCGGGCAGTCATTCGATCTGGTCGTGCTCGGCGGTGGCTCCGGCGGGCTGGCCGCGTCGTTCCGTGCCGCGTCGCACGGCGCGAAGGTGGCGATGCTGGAACCGGCGTTGCTGGGCGGTACCTGCGTCAATGTCGGTTGCGTGCCGAAGAAGGCCATGTGGCTGGCGGCCGACCTCGCCGAGCGCATCGCGCTGGCCTTGGCGCTGGGCTTCGACGTGCCAGCGGCGCCGCGCCTGTCATGGCCGCGGCTGCTGCAGCGCCGGCAGCAGTACATCGATGGCATCCATGCCAGCTACCGGCAGCGGCTGCAGGACAGCGGCGTGGTGCACATCGCGCAGCGCGGCCGCCTGCGCGACGCCCGCACCGTGGAATGCGAGGACGGCACCCGGCTGCACGCCGGACATATCGTCATCGCCACCGGCTCGCATGCGTTGAAGCCGGACCTGCCCGGTGCCGGGCTGGGCGGGATCTCGGACGATTTCTTCGCCCTGCGGGCGGCACCGGCGCGGGTGGCCATCGTCGGTGGCGGCTACATCGCGGTAGAACTGGCCGGCGTGCTGCATGGCCTGGGCAGCGAGGTGACGCTGCTGGTGCGCGGCAAGGAGCTGCTGTCGCAGTTCGACGCCGAGATGACGGCGCAGTTGGTGCAGAACCTGCGCCAGCAGGGCATCACGGTGCGGTTCGGGTGCCAGTTGCAGGCCCTGGAGCGGCGCGCGGGCGGCATCCACGCGCGCCTGCGGGACGGTGCCGCAGACGCGCTGTTCGACACCGTCCTGTTCGCCACCGGCCGTGCCCCGAGCACCCGCGGGCTGGGGCTGGAGACCGCCGGGGTGGCGCTGGACGACAACGGCGCCATCGTGGTCGATGCGTTCCAGGACACCTCCGTGCCCGGCATCAGCGCGATCGGCGACGTCACCGCGCAGGCGATGCTGACGCCGGTGGCGGTCGCCGCCGCGCGCCGGCTGATGGACCGCCTGTACGGCGGCCAGCCGGAGGCGCGGCTGGACTACGACAACATCCCCAGCGTGGTGTTCTCGCACCCGCCGCTGGGCAGCGTCGGCTTGAGCGAGGCGCAGGCACGCGGGCGCTTCGACACCGTCACCACGTACCACAGCCGCTTCCGGCCGATGCTGCAGGCGCTCGGCGAGGGCCAGACCCGTTCGCTGTTCAAGATGGTCTGCGTCGGCGCGGACGAGAAGGTCGTCGGCATCCACCTGCTGGGCGAGGGCGCCGACGAGATCCTGCAGGGCTTCGCGGTGGCGCTCAAGGCCGGGGTGACCCGCCGGCAGATGGCCGACACCGTGGCGATCCACCCGACCTCGGCCGAGGAAGTGGTGCTGATGCGCTGAGCGCGCCGCAGGCGGGATAATGCCGGGCTCATCTCCCCCGGATGCGGTCATCCCGTGAATGCTCCCCCCAGCGGCGCCGCTGCGGCGCCGCCGCCGGCGCCGGTCGCTTCGTCGCTGCCGACCACGTCGCGGCGCCTGCTTGCCAGCGGCCTGCTGCTGGCCGGCGTGGGCGCCATCGCCGCATCCGGCAAGGCGGTGATCGTCAAGCTGGCCTACCGCCACGGTGCCGATGCGACCACGCTGCTGGCGCTGCGCATGCTGGTCGCGCTGCCGTTCTTCGTGACCATGGGTGCGTGGGCCGCGCGCCGGGCGCCGGCGCTGTCGCGCGGCGACCTGGGGCGGGTGGCGCTGCTGGGCTTCAGCGGCTATTACCTGTCCAGCTACCTGGATTTCTTGGGGCTGCAGTACATCAGCGCCACGCTGGAGCGGCTGATCCTGTACCTGAGCCCGACCCTGGTGGTGCTGATCGCGCTGCTGGTGCTGCGGCAGCGGCCGACGCGGCTGCAGGTGCTGGCGTTGCTGGTCAGTTACCTGGGCGTGCTGCTGGCCTTCGGCCACGACATCCAGCTCGATGGCCGGCGCACGCTGCTCGGCGCGGCGCTGGTGTTCGCCAGCGCGCTCAGCTACGCGGTCTACCTGTTCGGCAGCGGCCAGGCGGTGGCGCGGATCGGTGCGGTGCGCCTGACCGCCTACGCCAGCACCGTGGCCTGCGTGCTGTGCATCGGCCAGTACCTGTTGTTGCAGCCACTGGCGGCGCTCGGCAGGCAGCCGCCGCCGGTGTACTGGCTGTCGCTGCTCAACGGCACTGTGTGCACGGTGCTGCCGGTGCTGGCGATCATGCTCGGGGTCAAGCGCATCGGTTCCTCGCTGGCCGCGCAGGTGAGTATGCTGGGCCCGGTCTCCACCATTGTGCTGAGCGTATGGCTGCTGGACGAACCGATGGGCCCGTGGCAGGGCGCCGGCACCGTGCTGGTGCTGCTGGGCGTGCTGCTGGTGGGCAGCGGCGTGGCCCGCAGGCGGTGAGCGCGGCGACCGATGCGGCGGCGGCACAGGCACGCATCCTGGCGGTGATCCGCGCCATCCCGCGCGGGCAGGTGATGGGCTACGGCGAGGTCGCGGCCAAGGCCGGGCTGCCGGGCCGCGCGCGGCTGGTGGCGCGGCTGCTCGGCGGCAACGGCGACCGGACCCTGCCGTGGCACCGGGTACTGCGTTCGGATGGGCGCATCGCCCTGCCCGAGGGGTCGGCCGGCTGGCGCGAGCAGGCCCAACGCCTGCGCGCCGAGGGCGTGGTGGTCGAGAACGGCCGGGTCCGGCGCGCACGGCCGCCGCCCGACCTGGATGCCCGGATCTGGGGGCCTGCCTGAAGCAGGAACGGGTAAAGAAGCGCGGGGAACCAGGACACCGCGGCCGGTTTCAAGTGAGCGGATCAAGCGCGCAGCCGACAGCCGGCACCCGCCTATATATCTGGAACAAAGCCCCCTGAGTCAGGGGGCGGCCGCGAAGCGGCGGGGGTCTGGAAGCACGAGATGGGGCCCACGGTTTGCGTTGCAAGCCGTGGGGCGTCAGCGCGAAGGCGATGACGCATTCCCCCTGAGTCAGGGGGCGGCCGCGAAGCGGCGGGGGTCTGGAAGCACGAGCTGGGGTCCGCGGTTTGCGTTGCAAACCGTGGGGCGTCAGCGCGAAGGCGATGACGCATTCCCCCTGAGTCAGCGGGCGGCCGCGAAGCAGCGGGGGTCTGGAAGCGCGAGCTGGGGCCCGCGGTTTGCGTTGCAAACCGTGGGGCGTCAGCGCAAAGGCGATGACGCATTCCCCCTGAGTCAGGGGGCGGCCGCGAAGCGGCGGGGGTCTGGAAGCACGAAATGGGGCCCGCGGTTTGCGTCGCAAACCGTGGGGCGTCAGCGCGAAGGCGATGGCGCATCAGCGAAGGTGGCGGCGCGTCCCCGGCTATCATGGCGGAAGTTCCCAAGGATGCCGCCATGTTTCCCCGATTGCCCACCGTCACCAAGGCGCTGCTGATCGCCAACGTCGTGCTGTTCATCCTGCAGCAGCCGTTCCTGCTGGGGATGGAAACGTTCGAGCCGTTCATGTTGTGGCCGCTCAATACCGGTGGCTTCGACCCGTTCTCGCCCGGGCAGAACTTCCAGCCCTGGCAACTGCTGACCTATGGCTTCCTGCATGGCGGTTTCACCCACTTGTTGTTCAACATGCTGGCGCTGTACATGTTCGGCGCACCGCTGGAGCTGACCTGGGGCGAGAAGCGCTTTGCCACGTATTACCTGGTGTGCGTGGCCGGCGCCGGCCTGTGCCAGCTGCTGGTGGCGGCGCTGATCGGCGAGGGCGGCCCGGTGCTGGGCGCGTCCGGTGGCGTGTTCGGCCTGCTGCTGGCGTTCGGCATGCTGTTCCCGAACCAGCGGGTGATGCTGCTGTTCCCGCCGATTCCGATGAAGGCGCGCACCTTCGTCATCGTGTTCGGCGCCATCGAACTGATGCTGGGGTTCACCGGCTGGCAGCCGGGGGTGGCGCATTTCGCGCACCTGGGCGGCATGCTGTTCGGCTGGCTGCTGATCCGCTACTGGCGTGGGCAGCCGCCGTTCAACCGCCGCGGTGGTGGCGGCCGTCCCAACCACCTGCGCCGGGTGAAGTGACGCGCGGCGCGCGTCACGCGTAGGTGCCGGGCTTGCCCGGCACAGGGCTGTCCAGGCGAGGCGTCATCCAGGGGTCATGCGCGGCGAGCCCCGCCTCTACCGGGCAGGAAACAAAAAAGGCGCGGAAATCCGCGCCTTTTTCGTGGGTCGAGGAGGGCGTCAGCGCCAGATCCGGATCTGCTCCGCGTCGGTGCGCTGCATCGGCTGGCCGGGCTTGCACTGGAACGCCGCGCCGAAGGCCGGCAGGTTGGCCAGCGGGCCGTTGGTACGCCAGCGGCCCGGCGCACGCGGTTCGGCGCCCAGCCGCTGCACCGCCTCGTTGGGCGAGAGCTGCTGCGGCCACAGCGATGCCCAGGCGCGGAAGAAGGCCTGGCGGTCGGCCGGGCTGGCGTCCGGCTGCGCGGCGGCGAACGCCTCCCAGGCGATCTCCACGCCGGAGATGTCGGCCATGTTCTCGTCGCGGGTCAGTTCGCCGTTGACCTTGGCGTCCTTCACCCCCGGGAACGGGTAAGCGCCGTATTGCGTGGCGACGCGGTTGCCGATCAGGGTCCAGGCGCTCTTGTCCGCCGGCGTCCACCAGCTGCGCAGCTCGCCTTTCGCGTCGACCAGCGCGCCCTTGGCGTCGATCGCGCGGCTGATCTCATGCGCGACCAGGCCGCCGTAGGCGCCGAACTTGCCCGGCAGGCCGTCGGCATCGGTGAAGATCGGCCCCTGCAGCGCGGCGGCGGTGACGATCAGGCGGTTCTGCGCCAGGTCATAGGACAGCGCTGGCTGCTGCGGCAGCACGTCCCAGCGGCGGTCGGCGTTGCCCTTGCCGATGCGCTTCATTTCCTGGGCATGGCGCCAGGTTGAGGCGATCAGCATGTTGCCGCCGAAGCTGCCACGGCCCATCGGCTGCACGGTGTAGTCGAGGTCGCGCAGCGGCTTGCCGATCTCGATCTTCAGCGCGGCCAGCTTGGCCTCGGCCTCGCTCCTGGCCTCGGCGCTCATCCAGGTGCTGCGCTTGACCGCGGCGATCTGCGCTTCACGGATCTGGTCGACCATCAGCCCGGCCTGGCGCAGCGCGTCGCGGCTGACATGGGCGGCGGCGTATTCATGGCCCAGCATCGGGCCGGCGGCGACGTTGATCGCGTCGAGCACCTGTTCCCAGCGCGCCGGCGCGATGGCCTGGCCGCGCAGCACGCGGCCGCGGAACTCGAATTCCGCGTCGCGGTAGGCCTTGGACAGGTACGGCGCCATGGCATCGCCCACGCGCCAGCGCAGGTAGGCCTTCCACTGCTCGGCCGGCAGCCGGGTGATCATGCCGTTGAGCTGCTGGAACAGCGCCGGATCGGACAGCGACACCAGGTCGTCGTTGACGCCCTGCGCCTTGAGGAACGCGTCCAGTTGCAGGTTGCGGTAGCGCCTGTTCAGGTCCTTGGTGGAGACCGGCGCGTAGTTGTTGAACGGGTTGTTGATGCCGGCCAGCGGCTGCGCGTTGCGCGCCAGTTCGGTCTCCAGCTGGATCACCAGCGCCGACTCGGCGTCGAGCCTGTTGGCCGGGGTACCGGTCAGCGCCAGGATCTGCTTCACGTAGGCGCGGTAGCGACCCATCAGCGCCACCGTGTCGGCGTCGGTGCGGGTGTAGAAGGCCGGGTCGGGCAGGCCCATACCGCCCTGCATGAAGTAGCCGATGTGGCGGTCCAGCGCCTTGAGGTCGACGTCCGGGGCGAAGTTGAACGCCACCGGGATGCCGACCTGGTGCAGCGCGGCGATCGAGGCGGGGATGTCCTTCGCTTTCTTGATCGCATTGATGCGGCCCAGCAGCGGCGCGATCGGCTTGGAGCCGTCGGCTTCCACCGCGGCTTCGTCCAGGCCGCTGGCCCAGAAATCGCCCAGCAGCTTCTGCACGTTGCCCTGCGGCGCGGTCATCGCGCGTTCCAGCAGTTGGCGCTGCTGGGTGCGGGCGTTGTCGGCCAGTTGCCCCAGCGCGGTGACGGCGCCGACCTGCGGGACCGGATTGGCCTTGAGCCAGTCTGCGTTGGCCTGCTCGTAGAAGTCGGTGCAGGCGGGGCTGACCGCGGGCGCGCGCGGGGCAGCCTTCTTGCGCGCGGCATCGGCGCCAGGCGCCGACAGCGCGGCGGCCACGCCAAAGGCCAGTGCCAGGGAAAGCGGGCGGAGGGTGGGCATGTGCAGCGGATCCGTCGAGGACTGAAAGTGGGCGGAGTTTAGCAGCGGGCGGCGCAGACGGAGGAGCGTGCCACGCCACCAGTGCAGGCAGGCGCCGCGGTTGCGTCGGCGCCGCGCGCGTGGCGCCTTCGTGCGTGCGCGGCGCGTGGAAAAACGAAAGGCCCGGGAAATCCCGGGCCTTCGTTGGCTGGCGCGTGGTGCGCTGGCCGATTACCAGATCACCACCTGCTTGTCGCCGGTGCGGACCATCGGCGAGCCGGCCTTGCACTGGAACGCGGCGGCGAAGGTCGGCAGGTTCGACGGCGCACCCATGGCGCGGAACTGCGCCGGGGCGTGCGGGTCGGTGGCCAGGCGGACCTTGGCGTTCTCCGGGGTGTACTTGGTGCGCCACACGGTGGCCCAGTTGAAGAAGAAGCGCTGGTCGCGGGTGAAACCGTCGATCTTCGGGTCTTCCTTGCCGGCGCTGGCCTTCTGCAGGGCGTCGTAGGCAGTGGCCAGGCCGCCGAGGTCGGCGATGTTCTCGCCCAGGGTCAGCGAGCCGTTGACGTTCTGGTCGCCCACCTTGTACTCGTCGAACTGCTTGACCAGCTTGCCGGTCAGGCTGGAGAAGCCCTTGGCGTCGGCCTCGGTCCACCAGTTCTCGAAGTTGCCGGTCGGCCCGAAGCGGCTGCCCTGGTCGTCGTAGCCGTGGGTCATCTCATGGCCGATCACCGCGCCGATGCCGCCGTAGTTGAGCGCGTCGTCGGCCTTCGGGTCGAAGAACGGCGGCTGCAGGATGGCGGCCGGGAACACGATCTCGTTCTGCAGCGGGTTGTAGTAGGCATTGACCGTCTGCGGGGTCATGCCCCACTCGGTCTTGTCGACGGGCTGGCCGATCTTGGACAACGCGAACTTGTAGTTGAAGGCGTTGGCGGCGCGGATGTTGCCCAGGTAGTCGTCGTGCCTGGTCTGCAGGCCGCTCCAGTCGCGCCACTTGTCCGGGTAGCCGATCTTCGGGGTGAAGGTCTCCCACTTGGCGATGGCCTTGGCTTTGGTCTCGGCGCTCATCCACGGCAGGTTCTGGATGCGGTCCTTCAGCGCCGCGGCCAGGTTCTTCACCAGTTCTTCCATCTTGGCCTTGGCTTCCGGCGAGAAGGCGACCTTGACGTACATCTGGCCGAAGGCTTCGCCGGCGTCGTTCTCGATGGTCCCCAGCACGCGCTTCCAGCGCGGCTTGATTTCCTTCTGGCCGTTGAGTTCCTTGCCGTAGAACGCGTAGTTCTCCTGCACGAACGCATCGCTCAGGTACGGCGAGGCGCCATCGACGGTGTGGAAGCGCAGGTAGGCGCGCCATGCGGCCGGGTCGGTGTCGCCCAGCATCTTGCTCACTTCCTGGTGGAAGCCGGGGATGGCCAGCGAGAACTTCTCCGGCGCGGCGATGCCCTGCGCCTCGAAGAACTTGCTCCAGCTGAAGTTCGGGGTCAGCTTGTCGGCGTCGGCCACGGTGACCGGGTTGTAGTACAGCGAGACATCGCGCGACAGCTCGACGCTGGACTTGGAGGCCTTGGCCAGGCGGGTCTCGAACTTGACCACGTCCTCGGCCTGCTTGGCGGCGTCGGCCGCGGCCACGCCCGACAGTTCCAGCACCTTGGCCACGTGCGCCTGGTAGGCCTTGAGCTTGTCGGCCTTCTTCGCGTCGGTGTAGTAGGTGCTGTCCGGCAGGCCCAGGCCGCCCTGGCTGGCGTAGGCCATGTTCATCGACGAGTTCTTGAAGTCCGCTTCGGGGCCGAAGCCGAACAGCACGTTCTCGCCCTTGGCGGCGCTGGTGCGCAGGTAGTTGGCGATGGCGTCCTTGTCGGCCAGCGCGTCGATGGCCTCCAGGTCGGCCTTCAGCGGGGTGATGCCCAGCGCGTTGATCTTGGCTTCGTCCATGCCCGAGGCCCAGAAGTCGCCGACGATCTTCTCCACGCCGGTCGCGTTCTTCATCGCCGCGGCCTGTTCGGCCAGCTGGTGCTGCACGGCGACCGAGCGCTCGTCGAGGATGGTGAAGGCGCCCCAGCTGGTGCGGTCGCCCGGGATCTCGTTGGCGCTGAGCCACTTGTCGTTGACGTAGCCGCCGAAGTCGGTGCAGGCGTCCTTGCTGGGATCCAGGTCGGCCACGCTGAAGGCGTTGTAGGCCGGCAGCTTGGACTCGTCCAGCTTCAGTTCGGCGGCGGCCTCGGGGGCCGGCGCGGTGGCGGCCGCGGCCGGGGCTTCTTCTTTCTTGCAGCCGACCAGCGCGGCCGAGACGGCCAGGGTCAGCAGGAGAATCTGGGGTTTGCGAACGATCACAGGAGGCCTCCGGGCCGGATTCGGTGCATGGGTGAGACCCCGATCACGGGGCGTGCGCAGAAGATACGCCTGTAACCGTTGCCGAAAGGGTGTCGAAGGTCATGCCGGTCGCCGGGTCCGGCGGCTGCCGCGGAGTGATATACAGGGTGGATGACAGACAACGCTTCGCGGCAGTGGGATGCGGTCCTGGTCGGCGGCGGCCACAACGGACTGGTGTGCGCGGCCTACCTGGCCAGGGCCGGCAAACGGGTACTGGTGCTGGAGCGGCGCGAGGTGGTCGGCGGCGCCGCGGTCACCGAGGAATTCCACCCCGGCTTCCGCAATTCGGTGGCGTCCTACACGGTGTCGCTGCTGCAGCCGCGGGTGATCGAGGACCTGCAGCTCGAGCGCCATGGCCTGCGCGTGGTGCCGCGGCGGATCAACAATTTCCTGCCGCTGCCCGGCGGCCGCTACCTGCTGGCCGGCGGCGGGCGCACCGGCCTGGAAGTGGCGAAGTTCTCCGCCCGCGATGCCGAACGCCTGCCGGCCTACGAGCAGCGCCTGGAGATCTTCGCCGACGTGCTGCGCGCGGTGGCGCTGCAGCCGCCGCCGAACGTGACCGGCGGCGGCTGGCTGCATGCGCTGCCGGAACTGTGGAAGGCCGGCCAGCTGGGGCGGCGCCTGCAGGGCCTGGACATCGCCTTGAAACAGGAATTGCTGGACCTGTTCACCCTGTCCGCGGCCGAATACCTGGACCGCTGGTTCGAAAGCGAACCGATCAAGGCGCTGTTCGGCTTCGACGGCATCGTCGGCAACTACGCCAGCCCGTATGCGCCGGGCACCGCCTACGTGCTGCTGCACCACGTGTTCGGGCAGAGCAACGGGGTCAAGGGCGCCTGGGGCCATGCCATCGGCGGCATGGGCGCCATCACCCAGGCGATGGCGCGTTCGGCGATCGAGGCCGGCGCCGTGATCCGCACCGGCGCCGGCGTGGAGCGGGTGCTGGTGGAAGGAGGGCGGGCGACCGGCGTGGTGATGGGGAGCGGCGAGGTGATCCCCGCCCGCGCGGTGGTCGCCAACGTGAATCCAAAACTGCTGTACGAGCGGTTGCTGGAACCGGCGGACGTGCCCCCGGCCACCCGCGAGCGGATGGCGAACTGGCGCTGCGGTTCGGGCACGTTCCGCATGAACGTGGCGCTGTCGCGGCTGCCCGATTTCAGCGTGCTGCCGGGGCAGGGCGACCATCTCACCGCCGGCATCATCATCGCCCCGAGCCTGGACTACATGGACCGTGCCTGGCAGGACGCGCGCCGCCACGGCTGGTCGCGCGAGCCGGTGGTGGAGATGCTCATTCCCAGCACGCTGGACGATTCGCTGGCGCCACCGGGCCAGCACGTCGCCAGCCTGTTCTGCCAGCACGTGGCACCGCAGCTGCCGGACGGGCGCAGCTGGGACGACCACCGCGAGGAGGTGGCCGACCTGATGATCGCCACCGTCGAGCGCCACGCCCCCGGCTTCGCCGCCTCGGTGCTGGGCCGGCAGATCCTCAGCCCGCTGGACCTGGAACGCACCTTCGGCCTGGTGGGTGGCGACATCTTCCACGGCGCGCTGAGCCTCAACCAGCTGTTCAGCGCGAGGCCGATGCTGGGCCAGGCCAACTACCGCGGCGCGATCCCCGGGCTGTACCTGTGCGGTTCCGGCACCCATCCCGGCGGCGGCGTGACCGGGGCGCCGGGGCATAATGCGGCGCGGGAGATACTTCGGGGGCGCTGATGATATGCGCATGTAGGCCACGTTATATGGCGATGGATTTTTTCAGGTGATTTGATGAACCAGCAGGTGGTAGAGCTTTACCGGCAGGCCGTGGCGGCGCTGAACAGGAAAGAATGGCGGCAGGCATGGGCGATAGCACAGCGTGTTCTTGAAATGTCTGGAGAGCATGGCGGGGTACATTTTGTTGCTGGTGTGGCGGCAATGGAACTGGGGCAGATGCCGGCTGCTGTTGTTCACTTGCGGCGTGCGACCCAGCTCAGTCCTGGGCGTGCTGACTATGCGACACAGATGGCGCGGCTATTGGTCTCGTTGCGTGCTTTCCAGGAGGCGCACAGCTACGCGGACCATGCGGCACGACTTGAACCAGATGATGCCTATACGCTGGATACGTTGGGCGTCGTCTTTACTCGTATCAACGAGCATGCACGTGCGTTGGCGTTGTTTGAAAAAGCGGTGCTCATGGTGCCGGATGAGGCCACGTTTCGTTACAACTATGGAACGTCACTGCTCTTTTCCGGTCGAGCCGAAGAGGCGGAGGCCGAGTACAGGGAGTGCCTTGAGTTGGCGCCGGGTTATTGGCGTGCCTATACCTCGCTGGCGAATGTCAAACGTTGGGGGAGTGGTTGCAATAATATCTCTCTGTACGAGCGGGTAGCCAAGGCCGCAGAGCGGAGTGCGGAAGGATGTTTGTATGTAAATCTTGCATTGGCTAAGGAGCAGGAGGATGTCGGTGATTATCCCGCTGCCTTTGCCAGTTATGTTCGGGCAAAGAGCTCACAGAAAGCGCTCCGTAACTATGTTTCTGAAGCCGATCTGAAATTGTTCGAGGGGTTGCAAAAAGCATTTGACGGCGTTGACGATTTCGAGGGCGGGGCGGATTGTGATGAGCCGATCTTTGTGCTGGGTATGCCACGCAGCGGAACCACGCTGGTAGAGCGGATTATTTCCAGTCATCCTGATGTCTACTCGGCTGGTGAGTTGCAGAATTTCCCGATGATGGTCAAGCGCCTTTCGGGCACTAGGACCAATGCGGTCACTGATGTAGCGACGCTGACAGCGATTGACAGTATGGACTGGAAGGCCTTGGGAGAGGGCTATGTCAAATCGACGCTGCCCGGGACGGCTGGGGCGCGTCGATTCGTCGACAAGCTGCCCCATAATTTTCTATATGTCGGGCACATTGCGAAGGCCTTGCCCAAGGCGCGGATAATCCTGTTGCGGCGTGACCCTGTCGATACATGCCTGAGTAATTTCAGGCAGCTTTTCTCCCTGAGTTCTTCCGTCTATGACTATTCTTTTGATCTGCTGGACACCGGGCGCTACTACTTGATGTTTGATCGGTTGATGGACTACTGGTGCCAACGGCTTGGGGAGCGCGTACTGGTCGTCCGCTATGAGAAGCTGGTCGAGCAGCAGGAGAGTGAGACGCGCAGGATCATCGGATTCTGTGGCTTGGAATGGACGGATGCCTGCTTGCGCTTCGAGGAGAACAGCGCGCCAGTGGCAACTGCCAGCGTCGTGCAGGTGCGCTCCAAATTGACCAGGGAGTACATGGGGCGTTGGCAGCGTTATGGTGAGGCCATTGATCCATTGCGGCAGCTGCTGGAGATGGCGGATGTGACGTAAGTCGCTTCCTGCTTTTGCTGGAATGACTTGCAGCACCAAACATGGTGGGAATTATTTGTCAGTGCTGCTTCTTCCATGGATTGGCCTCCCCCGTAGGCGGTGGCTAGTTATTCCCATGCAAGCCGGGTGGCAGTTCGTCCTGCAAGGTGCCGAGTATGTGTTGGGCGATGATCCTGCGTTGTCATCGAGCAGTTCCGTTGCCTGTGGCAGGTTGATCCATTGGGTACGCGCTTTCCTGCAAAAAGCGCCAAATCAAATCTCGTTAGGGCTGGAATGAAAAAGGCCCCGTCACGCGGACGGGGCCTTTTTGAAGGTGGTGCAGTTAATTACTTGTTGCCGAATGCATAACGCATTTCGATGTAATAGGCACGGCCATATACGTCGAAGTTGTACGAGTTGTACGGCGCACTCGAGGTGCCAGGGTACGAGAAGTCATACGGCGGCATCTTGTTGAATACGTTGTTGACCATGAGCGACAGGTCCATGCCGTCGAACAGACGGTAGGAGACGCTGGCGTTGTGGCGGCTGTATGAGCCGAACTTCTGCGCCCTGTTGCCGGCGTAACCCTTGTCGCTGATGGTTGCCGCGTAGTTCGGCGTCGCATCGAACCAGTTGACATACCACGTCGCGGAGAAGTCGCCCTTCTGCCAGGTCAGCGAGCCGTCCGCCTTGCGCTTCGGATCCGCACTCCAGTAGGGATCGTTGAGCAGGTCGGCGTAGCTGTCTTCGGCATACTGCTGGTACTTGTGGCGCAGCTTCTGGGTGAAGCTGGTACGCAAGTTCAGGTCGCCCCAATTGCCGAAATCGTAGCCGTAATTGAACGATGCGTTGATGGCTTCCAACTGCTGGTTGGAGACGTTGATCTTGGGCGTATAGATCGACGTAATCATACCCGCGGCGTTGCGAGTAACCTGCGACAGGGTGCTCTGGCACAGCGGCGAGTTGATGTCATCGATGCCGGTACGGCAGCGATAATCCTGCAGGGACAGGCCGTTGGCGCTCTGCTGGGTGACTTCATCGCTGATGTCCCAGTTGAAGTAGTCAACGGTCAGGGCCATGCGGTCGACCGGCGACCAGACCACGCCGGCACTCCACACATCAGCATTGATCGGCTTCAGGCCCACGTTGCCAGACTGGGTGCCAAAGAACTGGCGATTGGAAAGGGCCGCGGGGCAGGCATCGATATTGTCCGGGCCGAAACCGATCTTCGAGCACTGATAGTAGTCAGGGACGGAGCTGTAATAGCCGCTATTGCCCTGGTACAGATCGGAGAGTGTCGGGGCACGGAAGGCAGTGCCGTACTTGCCGCGAACCAGCAGCGAATCGAACGGGCGATACTCGAAGCTCACGGCGTAGGTCGGCTTGTCGATGGTGCGGCTTCCGGCCTTGAATGCATCATAGCGGCCCGACAGCGAGATGGTCAGGGGCTCCCAGATCGGCAGGCGCAGCTCGGATGTCACGGCATAGCGGTCACGGTCACCGCCGCCAGCAACGGACGTCTGGCCCCAGATGGAACCATCCAGGTAGCCGGGGTCCGGGTTGTAGTCCCACTTCTGCTTGCCGAATTCCGCAACAACGGCCAGTCCGGCATCGCCACCCGGCAGGGTGAAAAGCGTACCGTTGGTCACCTGGGCGCGGATCATGCTATCCGAGGTTTTGCTCTTGGTAATGGCGCGGCCGGTGAAGCTGGCGAATTCCTCGGCAGTAATGGGCCGGTAGAACGCCGCGTAGTTCGGAGTGAAGACCGGATATGCATCGTAGTACGGGTCCAGGCCCTGCTGCGGGCCAAGTACACGGTTGATGAAGAAGTTGTCCGCTGCCTCGGCATAACGAACGAAGCTGTTTTCATCCAGCTTGTACTCGGTGTAGGTGCCGCCGAGGTCGTAATCCCAGTTCGAGCCGCCGAACACGCCCTTGGCGCCGAACGTCACGCGCAACGACTTGCTCTTGTCGCGGGACATGGTGTTGTTGAATCCACCTGGGCCCATTTCTTCCGGAGCGAAGGCGCGCTGCAAATTCAGCAGATCGTCCAGGTTCGGGTCGTAGAAATAGCCGAAATCGGCACCAGTGCCCCACCAGAGATAGCCCGAACCGGAGTGGTACTTGACCTGGTCGTAGCTGTAGAGCGCATCGGCGTACAACTGCATGTTGTCATTGACGTCGAACGTGCCATGGATATAGGCCTGCGTCGAAGTCTTCTCGTTCATGATCGTGCGGTAGCCAGCGGTGTTAAACGAGCCGCAATACTTGCCATCGCCGAATCCAGGGCGGTTCTGCAGGCCCTCGGTTCCACCGAACAGGCCCGTCACGTTCTGGCAGTTGTTCGGGTCAAGGAATTTGTAGCTGGTGAAGGGGCTGTAGACGAGAAAATCACGGCTCGCCAGCGCGGGCGAATAACCATTCGGATTGAACTGCTTGGTCAGATCGCGCTGATACCCCCAGATCGGGTCGCGCTCCTCATGCTGGATGCCGCCAAGGACGCTGACCCGGCCGTCGGCCGAAGTCCAGCCATCGGCGATGCTGGCACGGAAGCTGCCGCCGCCGCCTTCTGAGTAGCCGCCGCCACGGATCGTGAATACCGCACCATCCATAGACTTTTTCAGGATGACATTGATAACGCCGGCGATAGCGTCTGAACCATAGAGCGAAGACTGGCCGCCCGGCAGGATCTCGATGCGCTCGATCAGGTCGACCGGAATGCCGCTGATGTTGTTGAAGGTGTCGCTGCCGTTGTACAGCGCCGGGTAGTTGGACATGGGGCGGCCGTCAATCAGGTATTTGACGTAGCCCGGCGGCAGGCCGAAGAGGCTGACGGTTTCAGCGCCCTGGGTAAAAGATGCGGAGGTCTGGGCGCCCTGAACGCCACCCGTCGACATGGAGTTCTTCTGCAGCACCTCAGTGACCGAGCTGAAGCCACGCGCCTTGATGTCCTCGGCACTGATGACGGTCACCGGGGTGGCGGTCTCAATCTGGGTCTGTGGGATCAGCGAGCCCGTTACCGTGACCTTATCGAGCGTTTTAGCGGCAGGCGTGTCGTCCTGGGCCATTGCTGCGGCTGGAACAAGAAGCGCGGTCAGCAAAGCGCTGGTCAGCGTGCTGCGCTTGAAGGAGTTCGTGTTACGGGTCTTCACTTATGTATCCCCTGCGTGGCTGAAAGTGACTGCCTGGCTTGGGGGGCCCGGTGAGGGTCATATCCAGACCCTCGAGCCCGACGAAGCTGAGCGTAACCGGACTTTAACGAAGAGTTGGTGCAATTGCACTCTATGTCTCAATGTTTCAGTGCTGGCCCTGTTGGTGGGTCATGCGTTCTTCTTAAGTTATTGATTTTTTTAATTTTTGCGCAATATTGTGTGGGTGGACCTGCTGGGCGACAGAGGGGCGAGGGCAGCCGGCGCGCTATAGTTGACGCATTTTTCAGCGTAGAGGTTTGCTGGTGAGTCAGTCCATTCGTGCAGGTGCCCACCGCGTCCAGAAGGGCCTTTCGCCCCATCCCCGCATCCGCAACGTCATCGCCGTGGGTTCCGGCAAGGGCGGGGTCGGCAAGTCGACGACGGCGGTTAACCTGGCTGTGGCGCTGCAGCAACTGGGCGCGCGGGTGGGGGTGCTGGATGCCGACATCTACGGGCCCAGCATGCCGGCGATGCTGGGGCTCAGCGGGCGTCCGGAGAGCCCGGACAACAAGTCGATCGAGCCGATGCGGGCATTCGGGGTGGAGACCATGTCGATCGGGTTCCTGGTCGATCAGGACTCGCCGATGATCTGGCGCGGGCCAATGGCCACGTCGGCACTGACCCAGCTGTTCAACGACACCCGCTGGGACGACCTGGACTACCTGCTGGTCGACCTGCCGCCGGGCACCGGCGACATCCAGCTGACCCTGGCGCAGAAGATCCCGGTGGCCGGCGCGGTGATCGTGACCACGCCGCAGGACATCGCCACCCTGGACGCGCGCAAGGCGCTGAAGATGTTCGAGAAGGTCGAAGTGCCGGTGCTGGGCATCATCGAGAACATGGCGGTGCATACCTGCTCCAGCTGCGGCCACGTCGAGCACCTGTTCGGCGCAGGCGGCGGCCAGCGCATGGCCGCCCAGTACGGGGTGCCGCTGCTGGGCTCGCTGCCGCTGGAGATCGGCATCCGCGAGCAGGGCGACGCCGGCACGCCGATCGTGGCGGCGGCGCCTGATTCGGCGGCCGCCAAAGCCTATGTGGCCGCGGCGCGGCGCATGGTCGAGGAGCTGGGCAAGCGCCCGCGGGCGGGCATTCCCATCGTTTCCTCGCTGGTCTGAGCCGGCGGCCGCTACCACCCCCGGGCGCCATGCCAGGCGCCGGGCTTGGGCTAGAATCGCCCTCCCTCCGGCCCGCGGGCCGGGTTCCATCGCCACCAGGAACGTCGAATGAGCATCAAGAGTGACCGCTGGATCCGCCGCATGTCCGAGCAGCACGGCATGATCGAGCCGTACGAAGCCGGGCAGGTCAAGCAGCTTGATGGCCAGCGCATCGTCAGCTACGGCACCTCCAGCTACGGCTATGACGTGCGCTGTTCGCGCGAATTCAAGGTGTTCACCAACATCAACTCGACCATCGTCGACCCCAAGCACTTCGACCCGAAGAGCTTCGTCGACATCGAGGCCGACGAGTGCATCATCCCGCCGAACTCGTTCGCGCTGGCGCGCACGGTGGAGTATTTCCGCATCCCGCGCGACACGCTGGTGGTGTGCCTGGGCAAGAGCACCTATGCGCGCTGCGGGATCATCGTCAACGTGACCCCGCTGGAGCCGGAGTGGGAAGGTCACGTGACCCTGGAGTTCTCCAACACCACGCCGCTGCCGGCACGCATCTATGCCAACGAGGGCGTGGCGCAGATGCTGTTCTTCCAGGCCGACAAGGACGATGTCTGCGAGACGTCCTACCGCGATCGCGGCGGCAAGTACCAGGGCCAGACCGGGGTGACCCTGCCGCGTACCTGAGCGGGGGACTGCGGCAGACGAAAAGGGCGCGGAATTCCGCGCCCTTCGTGTTTGCGTCGGCGGCCCGGGCCTACTTGCCGCGCCCGAACAGCATGCCGATGCCCACGGCCACCAGGATGGCCGGCCACCAGGTGGCCAGCATCGAGCCGATGTTGCCGTTGATCCAGCCCAGGTTCTTGGCCAGGAAGAACAGGCCGACGACGATCAGGATCAGGGCGGCGATCAGGTTGGAGCGCATCGACTTGCGGGTCCTTGGTTGAAGTGGTGGCTATCGTAGCCGCTGGCGCCAGATTTCGACACGCTCGGCCAGTACCCCCGGGTCGAAGCGCTGTGCCGGGCCGCTGCCCCAGACCGGTCCGGGCCAGGCGGCATCGCCCTCATGGCGGCCGACCAGGTGGATGTGCAGCTGCGGCACGATGTTGCCGAGCGCGCCGATGTTGAGCTTGGTGACGTTGGGCTTCTGCTTCAGGTGGCGGGAGACCTGGTTGATCTCGGCCAGCAGCAGCCGCTGCTGGTTGCCGTCCAGGTCGATCCACTCGCTGGCGCCGGCGACGCGCGGCACCAGCACGACCCAGGGGAAGCGGTCGTCGTTCATCAGCCGGATCTGGGACAGCGGGCCGTCGGCGATCAGCACGCTGTCGGCGGCAAGGCGGGTGTCAAGCTCGAAATCGGACGTCACAACGTCGGTCATCGCAGGTTCTCGCTGAGGAAGGCCAGGGTGCGTTCGCGCGCCAGCGCGGCGCTCGGAGCGTGGTAGTGCGCGCCGACCTCGCGGTTGAAGGCGTGGCCGGCCGGGTACACGTATACCTGCATCGACGGTTGCTTTTCACGGTGCGCTGCAACGGCGGCCGCCGGGATCGAGGGGTCCTGCGCGCCGAAATGGAAGATCGCCGGGGCCTTGAACGGCGCATCCAGGAACGGCACGTTGCGTGCGCCGTAATAGCTGGCCGAGGGCAGGCCCAGCCGCTGCGCGGCGAGCAGGGCGATAGTGCCGCCCCAGCAGTAGCCCACGGTCCCGACCTTGCCGTGCCCGGCCAGGGCGTGCGCGGCGGCATCCACGATATCGACGGCGCGGTCCACGCCCAGCGCGTCCACCAGCGCCCTGCCGCGGGCGGTGCCGGCGGCGTCGTAGTCCAGCTCGAGCCCCGGTTCGATCGGGTCGAAGAAGGAGGGGGCCAGCACCGCGTAGCCCTCGGCTGCGTACTGCTCGGCGACATGGCGGATATGGGCGTTGGCGCCGAAGATCTCCTGGATCACCACCAGCCCGGCGCGCGCGGGGGCGTCGGGCAGGGCCTGCCAGGCGCGTACCGGGCCATGGGCGGTTGTGAGGGTGATCCAGTGGTTCATGGGAGGGCTCCGTGGCGCACGCGGGAATGATTCCCGCCGATGTTAAGGCCACTGCCGGGTAGTGCCGGCACCCGGCCGGTATAATCGCCGCCCTCACGGCCCCGCGGCCATTCCGGCCCCGGCCTTCCAGAACCGCCAGACCCCATGTCCCAGCTGAACCCCAAAGTCGGCTTCGTCAGCCTTGGCTGCCCGAAGGCCCTCGTCGATTCCGAGCGCATCCTCACCCAGTTGCGGGTGGAGGGCTACGACATCGTGCCGTCCTACGACTCGGCCGACGTGGTGGTGGTCAACACCTGCGGCTTCATCGATTCGGCCGTGGCCGAATCGCTGGACGCCATCGGCGAGGCGATGAACGAGAACGGCAAGGTCATCGTCACCGGCTGCCTGGGCAAGAAGTCGGAGATGATCCGCGAGCAGTACCCGGACGTGCTGTCGGTGTCCGGGCCGCAGGATTACGCCAGCGTGATGGACGCGGTGCATGCCGCGCTGCCGCCCAGGCACGACCCGTTCGTGGACCTGGTGCCGGACTACGGCATCAAGCTGACCCCGCGCCACTATGCGTACCTGAAGATTTCCGAAGGCTGCAACCACCGCTGCAGCTTCTGCATCATCCCGTCGATGCGCGGCGACCTGGTCTCGCGCCCGGTGGAGGACGTGCTGCGCGAGGCCGAGCGGCTGGTGAAGGGCGGCGTGCGCGAACTGCTGGTGGTGTCGCAGGACACCTCGGCCTACGGCGTGGACCGCAAGTACGCGCCGGGCACCTGGCGCGGCAGGGAATACGCCACGCGCATGAAGGCGCTGTGCGAGGGGCTGTCCGAGCTGGACGCCTGGACCCGCCTGCACTACGTCTACCCGTATCCGCACGTGGACGATGTCGTGCCGCTGATGGCCGAGGGCCGCATCCTGCCGTACCTGGACATCCCGTTCCAGCACGCCAGCCCGCGCATCCTCAAGCTGATGAAGCGCCCGGGCGCGGTCGACAAGACCCTGGAGCGGGTACTGCGCTGGCGCCAGATCTGCCCGGACATCACCGTGCGTTCGACCTTCATCGTCGGTTTCCCGGGCGAGACGGAAGCCGAGTTCGAGCAGCTGCTCGAGTTCCTCGACGCCGCCCAGCTCGACCGCGTCGGTGCATTCGCCTATTCGCCGGTGGAAGGCGCCACCGCCAACGAGCTGCCCGACCCGGTGCCGGAAGACGTCAAGCAGGAGCGCCTGGCCCGCTTCATGGAAAAGCAGGCCGCCATCTCCGCGGCCAGGCTGGAAGCGAAGGTCGGCAGCGTGCAGCAATGCCTGGTGGACGCCATCGAGGACGGCATCGCGGTGGCGCGCTCCCGGGCGGACGCGCCGGAGATCGACGGTCTGGTGCATATCCAGAATGCCGATGCAGCGGGGCTGCGCGTGGGCGATTTCGTCGACGTGGAGATCACCGACAGCGACGAGCATGACCTGTTCGGCGACGCCCGGATCAAACCCGCCACGACGCCGTTCGATCTCAAGGTACTGTGACCGGCCAGCCGGGAGGCGGGGGCGGTGGCGCGGACGGCACCGGCGCGGCACCCGGGCGGCGCCGTTTCATCGCGCCGTCGCGTGTGCAGGTCGATCCGGCGTGCTTCCGGCATCCGCTGTTCGATGGATATGCCGCCCATCGCGGATGGATGACCGCCGCAGAGTGGCCCGGGATCGACGCACTCAACGCTTTGCTGCCGGCGCACGGGCCGCGCTTCGTCGTGCAGGACGAGGCGCTGCTGGCCGATGGCCTGCACTACGAAACGCGCATCGCCACGCAGGGGCGCATCGCCACCCGCCCGGAGAACTGGCACGACCTGTTCAACGCACTGGTCTGGGCACGTTACCCGGCGATCAAGTCGGCGCTCAACGCGCGCCAGTGCCTGCATGTCGCCGCGATGGGGCCGCAGCGGCGCAACCGCGCGCAGCAGGCGCTGACCCAGTTCGACGAATGCGGGGTGATCGTGCGCATTGCCGATCCGGGGCTGCTGCCGCTGTGGGATGGCCATCACTGGCATGCGCTGTTCGCCGCGCAGGCCGCGCGCTGGCAGGACGGTGGCATCGGCGTGGCCGCGGTGATCGGGCACGCGCTGATGGAGCAGGCACTGGTGCCCGGGCGGCGCCTGGTCGGGCGCTGCGTGGTGGTGCACGGCGCGGACGATGCGGCCTGCGTGGCGCGCGTGGCCGGGGCGCTGGCAGCTGGCGAGATCCTCGGCGATCCGCTGCAGCTGCGTCCGCTGCCGCTGGCCGGTGTGCCCGGCTGGCAGCTGCGGCAGGACGATGCCCTCTACGCCGAAGCCGGCTATTTCCGGCCGTTGCGCGAAGGGCGCACATACCCCGCGCCGCTGCGCTGAAGCGATCCGGGTTCGCCGGCCATGACCGGTGCGCCCCGCTTTGCGCGGGATGCCGTGCCGACGTGCCGGCCCGGCGGCCTGGCCGGCGCGAAGCCGCAGGCGGGGATGGGCGGCTCGCACCCGCCGCTGTGGGGCATCACCCGGCGGCGTAGTCGATGCCGATGATGGCGAACCCCTGCCGCCCGCCCGGCAGTTCCACTTCGAATTCGTCGTCGATGCGCTTTTTCAGCAGCGCACGGGCCAGCGGCGAATCGATGCTGATCCAGCCGGCGGTCGCATCGGTTTCATCCGGGCCGACGATGCGGTAGACGTGGACCTGGCCGGACTGGACGTTCTCCAGTTCCACCGTGGCGCCGAAGAACACCGCGTCGGGGTCGCTGGGGCGGGTGTCGACCACGCGCAGCGCTTGCAGGCGCTTGCTCAAATAACGCACGCGGCGGTCGATCTCGCCCAGCTGCTTCTTGCGGTAGGTGTACTCGGCGTTCTCCGAGCGGTCGCCCTCGGCCGCCGCGGCCGCCAGCGCCTTGACCACCTCGGGTCGCCGCTGCCGCCACAGCTCATCCAGCTCGGCCTTCAGCCGCGCATGCCCCTGGGCGGTGATCAGGGCGGTACTTTTTTCTGCAGGGGGGCGCCAGCGGCTCATTGCGATGGAACATCGGGAAGACCGGGCGCATGGTAGCCGCGCACGCTTGCGCCAGGCCAATCGATGGCTGACGTCGCGGCACTTCGATGGAGCGCGGGCACGCCGTGCAAGCTGCCCACGGCGGCCACGCCGCCGGGTTGGGGCGCTTGCCGAGCGCGGCGTGACCCGCGGTGGCACAGGCATCCGGCGACGTCCGCCAGCGGGCGCCGTGGCGGTCGCGGATACCGGTCAGCGCTTGCCGCCGAAAATCCCGCCGAGGATGCCGCGCACGATCTGGTTGCCCAGCTTGGTGCCGACCGTGCGCGTGGTCTGTTTGGCCATGGTCTCGATCATGCCCTGGCGGCGCTTGGTACCGAAGATGGCGTCCTTGATGGCCTGGCCGAAGCCGCCTTCCTGGCTGTCGTCCTGCTCGCGGGTGCGCGCCGCCGGCGCCTTGGCCTGGTCGGCGGCCTGTTGCGCGCGACGCGCCAGGATCTCGGCCGCCGATTCGCGGTTGACCGCGGTGTCATAGCGGCTGCCGACCGGGCTGCCGGCGCGGACCTGGGCGCGCTCGGCGTCGGTGATCGCGCCCATGCGGCAGCGTGGCGGCGCCACCAGGGTCTTCTGCACCGGCGCGGGCACCCCCTTGTCCTGCAGGGTGGACACCAGCGCCTCGCCGGTGCCCAGCTGCGACAGCGTGGCGACCACGTCCAGCTTCGGGTTCGGGACGAAGGTCTCCGCCGCGGTCTTGACCGCCTTCTGGTCGCGTGGAGTGAAGGCGCGCAGCGCGTGCTGCACGCGGTTGCCGAGCTGGCCAAGGATGTTGGCCGGCACGTCATCGGGGAACTGCGAGCAGAAATACACGCCCACGCCCTTGGAGCGGATCAGCCGCACCACCTGCTCGATGCGCTGCACCAGGGCGGGCGGGGCATCGTCGAACAGCAGGTGCGCCTCGTCGAAGATGAAGACCAGCTTCGGCTTCTCCAGGTCGCCCACTTCCGGCAGTTTCTCGAACAGTTCGGACAGCAGCCACAGCAGGAAGGTCGAATACAGGCGCGGCTTGAGGATCAGCTGCGCCGCGGCGAGGATGCCGATCACGCCGCGGCCGTCGTGGTTGACGCGCATGATGTCGGCCAGTTCCAGCGCCGGTTCGCCGAAGAACCCTTCGCCGCCGTCCTGCGACAGGCGCAGCAGCGCACGCTGGATCGCCGCCACCGACTGTGCGCTGACCAGCCCGTACTCGGTGGACACGTCCTTGCGCTCCTCGGCCACCAGGTTGAGCAGGGCGCGCAGGTCGTCCAGGTCGAGCAGCAGCAGGCCGCGGTCGTCGGCCAGCTTGAACACGATGTCGAGCACCCCGGCCTGGGTGTCGTTGAGCTCCAGGATGCGCGCCAGCAGGGTCGGGCCCATCTCGCTGACCGTGGTCCGCACCGGGTGGCCGAGCTGGCCGTACAGGTCCCAGAACACCACCGGGCTGGCGGCCGGGGCGTAGCCGGGCACGCCGATGTCGGCGGCGCGCTGGGCCAGCTTCTCGCCGCCGTCGCCGGGCACGGCCAGGCCGGCCACGTCGCCCTTCACGTCGGCCAGGAACACCGGCACGCCCAGCCGCGAGAAGCCCTCGGCCAGGGTCATCAGCGTCACTGTCTTGCCGGTGCCGGTGGCGCCGGCCACCAGGCCATGGCGGTTGCCGAAGCGCGGAAGCAGGGTGACGGCGATGTCGTCGGTGATGCCCTTGCCGATCAGGATGGGGTCCATGCAGTGCTCCCGGGTGTTCGTGGGGGTGATTCTAGCTGCCGACTGTATCGCCTGGCCGTTCCGGTTGCCGGGCAGCGAGGCCGGCGGCTACCCTGCCAGCCTTTCCGCCCGTAAAGCCGCTGATGCCTGCTTCCGTTCCGTCCTTCCGTCGTTGCTCGCTGCTGGTCGCCGCCTCGCTGCTGATCGCCATTCCCACCGCGCACGCGCAGCGCGTGTCCGCCCGCGACAAGGCCCGGGTCGAGGCGATCGAACAGCGCATGGCCGCGGCTGAGAAGCGTTATGCGGATGCCCTGCTGCTGGTTGCCAACGCCGACCCCAAGGGCACCGCCGAGGGCAATGCCGCGCTGGAGGACATGGAGGACGTCATCAATGCCTGCATCGGCCAGAAGGGCTGCCAGGTGGGCAACCTGCTGTCCACCTACAAGCGGCTGCTGAAGAAGCAGGCCGACGACAGCGCCGGCGACAGCGCCGACGAGGCCGGCGATACGCTCGAGGCCGATCCCGACCACGTCGGTCCGCTGGTCGCCGACGTGCCCGAGGCCGCGCGCGCGGCGGCACTGCTCAACGACCACCGCCACGCCTTCGATGAGATGGTCGAATACAACCCGGCCATCCAGGCCGGCATCCGCCGCTGGCTGACCGACATGCGCCCGGCGCTGCTGACCAGCTACGAGAACTACATGAACCTGCGCGCGGTGATGTGGCCGGAGTGGGAAAAGCGCGGCCTGCCCGAGGCGCTGCTGTTCGGCATCATGGCCAAGGAGTCCAACGGCCGCGTGCACGCCTCCTCGCGCGCCGGCGCGGCGGGGCTGATGCAGTTCATGCCGGCCACCGGCCGCCGCTTCGGCCTCGGCCCGGACGGCAGCGGTTTCGATACCCGGTTCGACGCGCGCAGCGCCGCCGAGGCCAGCGCCTCCTACATGAACGAGCGCATGGGCCAGCTCAACCGCAACATCGAGCTGGCGCTGGCTGCCTACAACGGCGGCGAGGGCCGCGCGCAGCGGGTGTTCAACCAGGGCGGCGGGCAGGGCTTCTGGACCGATTCGATCTACAACCAGTTCCCGGGCGAGACCAAGGACTACGTGCCGATGGTGATCGCCGCGGCGTGGATCTTCCTGCACCCGCAGCAGTACGGCGTCGAGTTCCCCAAGGTCAACGCGCAGCCGGCGACGATCCGCCTGGCCAGGTCCACCACGATCTACGAGCTGACCATCTGCCTGGGCAGCGCCGGTACCCGCGACGGCTACATGCGCGTGCTGCGCAACCTCAACCCGCGCTACGAGGCCGATGGCTGGATTCCCGCCGGCACCACCATCAACGCCACCACCCGCATCGCCGGGCTGTACAACCGGCATTGCGTGAACGGGCCGCGCGCGGACCTGGCGCGGGCATTGATCACCGCCGACGTGAATGCCGCGATCAAGCGGCCGCAGGCCGCCAGCTACACCGGCAACGTGGCGGTGGGCGACGTGCAGGCGATGCAGGCGGCCGCGCCTGCCGCCACCGCGCCGGTCGCCCCGGCACGCCCGGCACGGCGGCCCGCCGCGCGCAGTTACAAGGTCGCCAAGGGCGACACCCTGGGCCGCATCGCCGCGCGCTTCCAGTGCGAGCTGCCGGCGCTGGCGCGCGCCAACGGGCTGCGCGCCCCGGCCTATGCGATCAAGCCCGGGCAGGCGCTGAAGCTGGAAGGCTGCGACCGCTGAACGCGGCGGGCGCACGGCGGCGGTTTCGCCGCCGCGGGTTTTTCGTTACAACGGGGCAACCCTTTACGCAGGCGACGACATGGCCACCACGCCCGACGATCTGGAACTGGAGCGCCTCGCCGCCCGCATCGGTGAGCGCCTGCGCGCCGCGCGCGACCGCGTGGTCACCGCCGAGAGCTGCACCGGCGGCTGGATCGCCAAGGCCATGACCGGCGTGGCCGGCTCCTCGGACTGGTTCGACAGCGGCATGGTGGCCTACAGCTACGAAGCCAAGCAGGCGCTGCTGGGCGTGCGTCCGCAGACGCTGGAAAGCCAGGGCGCGGTGAGCCGCGAGACGGTGATCGAGATGGTTTCGGGTGCGCTGGTGCATTCCGGCGCCAGCGTCGCCGTGGCCGTCACCGGCATCGCCGGGCCCGGCGGCGGCAGCGCCGACAAGCCGGTCGGCACGGTATGGATCGGCTGGAAGCGGCGTGGCGGTTACACCCATGCCGAGCGCTTCCACTTCGACGGCGACCGCGAGGCGGTGCGGCGGCAGACCGTGGCGCGCGCGCTGGAGGGGCTGGAGGCCCTGCTGTGATGGCTGGCCGGCGGCTCCCCTGTGGAGGGCGCGGCTGATGTGGGAGGCGCTGGGCACCGTGCGCGACCTGGGGCGGCTGCAGGAGATCGCCGCGGTCCTGATCCGTTATGGCTTCGGCGACGTGGTCCGCCGCGTCGGCCTGGCCGACGTCCTGCAGCGCGCCGGGCGCCTGCTGCACTGGAACGATTCCGGCCAGATGCTGCAGATGTCCGCGCCGGTGCGGGTGCGGCGGGCGATGGAGGAACTCGGCCCGACCTTCGTCAAGCTGGGGCAGGTACTGGCCACGCGCGTGGACCTGTTCCCGCCGGAATGGATCGACCAGTTCAGCGAGCTGCAGAACGCGGTGCCGGCGCTGCCGTACGACCAGGTGCGCGGGCAGCTCGAGGCCGACCTTGGCGAGCCACCGGAGCAGGCCTTCGCCCGCCTGGAGCAGCGGCCGATGGCCGCCGCGTCGCTGGCGCAGGCACACCGGGCCTGGCTGCACGACGGCACCCCGGTGGTGTTGAAGGTGCGCCGGCCCGGCATGCGCGACGTGGTCGAGGCCGACCTGCGCCTGCTGGCGCGGCTGGCCGAGATCATCGAGGCGCGCCTGCCTGACCTGCGCCGCTACCGGCCTTCGGAAGTGGTGCAGCAGTTCACCCGGTCGCTGCGGCGCGAGTTGGACTTCGCCGCCGAATGCCGCAATGCCGAGCGCATCGCCGGCAACTTCGCCGGCCATCCGGAAGTGCTGATCCCGCGCGTGCACTGGCAATGGACCTGCGAAAGCCTGAACGTGCAGGACTTCGTCGACGGTATTCCCGGACGCGACCTGCAGGCCGTCGATGCCGCCGGCCTGGACCGCGTGGCGCTGGCGCATACCGGCGCGGCGATCATCCTCAAGATGGTGCTGGACGACGGCTGCTTCCACGCCGACCCGCACCCGGGCAACATCTTCTACCTGCGCGATGGGCGCATCGGCATCATCGATTTCGGCATGGTCGGGCGGCTGTCCGAGCAGCGCCGCTTCCAGGTCGCGAGGCTGCTGCACGGGCTGGTGACCCAGGATCCCGAGGCGGTGACCGACGTGCTGCTGGAGTGGGCCGGTGGCGTGGAAGTCGACGAATCGCGCCTGCAGCAGGACCTGGGCAGTTTCGTCGACCAGTACCGCGGGGTGCCGCTCAAGGACCTGCGCATCGGCCTGATGCTGGGTGACGTGACCGCACTGCTGCGCCAGTACGGGCTGACCCTGCCGGCCGACCTGGCGCTGATGATCAAGACCTTCCTGACCCTGGAAGGCATGGGCCGGCAACTGGACCCGGATTTCGACATGGCCGGCGCCGCGCGCCCGTTCCTGGAGCGGATCATGCGCCGCCGTTACGCGCCGCGCGCGGTGCTGCGGCGTGGCCGTCGCAGCCTGCTCGGCGCGCTGGACCTGGCCGGCGACCTGCCGCGCGACATGCGCCGCCTGCTGCAGGCCGCACGCCGCGGGCGCATGCGCCTGATGGTGGACACGCCGGGACTGAAGGGCTTCGGCGACCAGGTCAACCGCGCCGCCAACCGCCTCACCGTGGGCATCGTCACCGCCGCGCTGATCATCGGCTCGTCCATCGTCATGAACAGCATCGGCAGCGGCAGCAACCGCTGGCTGCTGGCGCTGGGCGTGGCCGGTTTCCTCGGCGCCGGGCTGTGCGGAGTGTGGATCCTGTTCTCGATCTGGCGCAGCGGCAGGCGCTCCTAGCGGGCCGACGACCGCGTACGGCAAGGGCCGGGAGCCGGCCTGGTGGCCTGGCCGCCAGGCACTTGCGATGGCTTTCGTTAGTAGTAATACTACTAACCATGGACCTGACCCAGACCCAGCAGGCGATCCTGCAGATGATCGCCGAGCGCATCGACAGCGAGGGCATGCCGCCCTCGCAGACCGAGATCGCCCGCGCTTTCGGCTTCAAGGGGGTGCGCTCGGCGCAATATCACCTGGATGCACTGGAAGCGGCCGGCGCCATCGAGCGGGTACCGGGCCGGGCACGGGGCATCCGCCTGGTGCGGCCCGCCGGTGACGACGAACCGGCGGTGACGGTCGCGGCGATGGCCGAGGACCCGGTGCTGCGCCTGCCGGTACTGGGGCGGGTCGCCGCCGGCCTGCCGATCGGCGCGGACATCGGCTCGGGGGCGGACGATTTCGTGGTGCTCGACAAGGTGTTCTTCTCGCCGGCGCCGGACTACCTGCTGAAGGTTCAGGGCGATTCGATGATCGACGAAGGCATCTTCGATGGCGACCTGATCGGCGTGCACCGTACCCGTGACGCGCGGTCCGGGCAGATCGTGGTGGCGCGCATCGACGACGAGATCACGGTCAAGCTGCTCAAGGTCGGCAAGGACCGCATCCGCCTGCTGCCGCGTAATCCGGACTATGCGCCCATCGAGGTGCTGCCGGACCAGGACTTCGCCATCGAAGGCCTGTATTGCGGGCTGTTGAGGCCGAACCGGTGACCGCATTTCTCCCATCGCAGGGGCGATGGTTTTCCTACGGGCGGCAGGTGCCGGCGCGGCTGCCGGTATCCTTCCCGTCCCGATAATCTGGCCGCCCGCACTCGTCTCAGCCTGTGCGATACGCCCCCGCTACAGTGGACCCATGACGAAATCCATGACATCAACGACGAGGAAGACCCCGATGGACGATAACAAGAAGCGCGCGCTCGCTGCCGCCCTGGGCCAGATCGAAAAGCAGTTCGGCAAGGGGTCGGTGATGCGCATGGGCGACCGCGTGGTCGAGCCTGTCGAGGCGATTCCCACCGGTTCGCTGATGCTGGACATCGCGCTGGGCATCGGCGGCCTGCCCAAGGGCCGCGTGGTCGAGATCTACGGCCCGGAGTCCTCGGGCAAGACCACCCTGACCCTGCAGGCCATCGCCGAATGCCAGAAGCAGGGCGGTACCGCCGCCTTCATCGACGCCGAGCATGCGCTGGACCCGATCTACGCCGCCAAGCTGGGCGTGAACGTGGATGACCTGCTGCTGTCGCAGCCGGATACCGGCGAGCAGGCGCTGGAGATCGCCGACATGCTGGTGCGTTCGGGCTCGGTGGACATCTTGGTGATCGACTCGGTCGCCGCGCTCACCCCCAAGGCTGAAATCGAAGGCGAGATGGGCGACCAGCTGCCCGGCCTGCAGGCGCGACTGATGAGCCAGGCGCTGCGCAAGCTCACCGGCAACATCAAGCGCTCCAACACCCTGGTGATCTTCATCAACCAGCTGCGCATGAAGATCGGCGTGATGATGCCCGGCCAGAGCCCGGAAACCACCACCGGTGGCAACGCGCTGAAGTTCTACGCCTCGGTGCGCCTGGACATCCGCCGCATCGGCTCGATCAAGAAGGGCGACGAGATCATCGGCAACCAGACCAAGATCAAGGTGGTCAAGAACAAGCTGGCGCCCCCGTTCAAGCAGGTGGTCACCGAGATCCTGTACGGCGAAGGCATCAGCCGCGAGGGCGAGCTGATCGACATGGGCGTGGACGCCAAGCTCGTGGAGAAGGCCGGCGCCTGGTACAGCTACGGCGACGAACGCATCGGCCAGGGCAAGGACAACGCCCGTGGTTACCTGCGCGACAACCCGCAGGTGGCAGCCAGGCTGGAGGCCGAGCTGCGCGAGAAGTTCCAGCCCGCCGACGCCGCGCGCGATGCCGGCGACGACGCGGACGAGGAATGATTTTCCCGCGGGGACGGGCGGCGCATCGTCAGTGACGTCGACCCGTCCCCGCGGTTTCATGGAGGTAAAGGGATGCTCCGCAGCAGGGTTGCCAGCAGGTAGGTACGGGGCATGCCCCGTACGCGCGCGATGGCAGGTAACGCAATGAACGACAGCGAAGATCGGCCTGGCCGCCGCAGCCGGCGGCCACGTGAACAGACGCCGCTGCAGCGCGCACTTGGGCTGCTGGTGCGGCGGGAACATTCGCGCAAGGAGTTGGGGCGCAAGCTCAAGGCCCGCGGGGTGGACGCCGACGCGGTGGACGCCGCGGTGGCGCGGCTGGCCGAGGAAGGCTGGCAGGACGACACCCGGTTCGCGGAGGCCCTGGTGCGCAACCGCACCGGCAGCGGCTACGGCCCCCTGCACATCCGTGCCGAGCTGGGCACCCACGGCCTGGACAGCGAGGCGATCGAGGCCGCACTGGCTACCTTCGAGGGCGATTGGGCAGCGCTGGCCAGGGACCTGGTCTGCCGCCGTTTTGGTCCGGACGGGCCGCTGGACCTGGCCCAGCGGCGCAAGGCCGCGGACATGCTGGCCCGGCGCGGCTTCGACGGCGGCTGCATCCGCGCCGCTACCCGCTACGATCCTGAGGACTGACGCGACCGGGCCTGATACCCTTTCAGGGTTTCGGCTGTCCCGGGTCCACGCACCGCGTGGGGTGCCGGCTGCCGCCAGCCCGCCTATCGCCAGTCCTCATGAATACACCCGTCAAGTTCACTACCTCTCAGATCCGCGCCGACTTCCTCGACTTCTTCAAGGGGAAGGGCCACACCATCGTGCCGTCGGCGCCGCTGGTGCCGGGCAACGACCCGACCCTGCTGTTCACCAACTCCGGCATGGTGCAGTTCAAGGATGTGTTCCTGGGCGCCGAAAAGCGCAGCTATGTCCGTGCGGCCGATGTGCAGCGCTGCCTGCGTGCCGGCGGCAAACACAACGACCTCGACTCGGTCGGTTACACCGCCCGCCACCACACCTTCTTCGAGATGCTGGGCAACTGGTCCTTCGGTGACTACTTCAAGAAGGACGCGATTGCGTGGGCGTGGGAACTGCTGACCCAGGTCTGGAAGCTGCCGGCCGAGCGCCTGCTGGTCACCGTCTACCACAACGACGACGAGGCCTACGCGCTGTGGCGCGACATGATCGGCGTGCCGGAAGACCGCATCGTGCGCATCGGCGACAACAAGGGCGCGCCGTACGCCTCCGACAATTTCTGGCAGATGGCCGATACCGGCCCGTGCGGCCCGTGCACCGAGATCTTCTTCGACCATGGCGAGCACATCGCCGGTGGCCCGCCGGGCTCGCCGGACGAGGACGGCGACCGTTTCATCGAGATCTGGAACCTGGTGTTCATGCAGTTCGACCGCCAGCCGGACGGCACCCTGGTGCCGCTGCCGGCGCCGTGCGTCGACACCGGCATGGGCCTGGAGCGCCTGGCGGCGATCCTGCAGCACGTGCACACCAACTACGAGATCGACCTGTTCCAGGCGCTGATCCGCAAGGCCGCCGAGCTGACCGGCACCGCGGACCTGGAGAACAAGTCGCTGCGCGTGATCGCCGACCACATCCGTGCCTGTTCGTACCTGATCGTCGATGGCGTGCTGCCGTCCAACGAAGGCCGCGGCTATGTGCTGCGCCGGATCATCCGCCGCGCCCTGCGCCATGGCTGGATGCTGGGTGTGCGCCAGCCTTTCTTCCACAAGCTGGTGCCGACTCTGGTCGAGCAGATGGGCGAGGCCTACCCCGAGCTGCCGGCCGCCGCCACCACGGTGCACAAGGCACTGCTGGCCGAGGAAGAGCGTTTCGCCGAGACGCTGGACGCGGGCATGAAGATCTTCGACGACGTCGCCGCCCGGGTCGGCGATGGCGTCATTCCCGGTGTCGACGCCTTCCGCCTGTACGACACCTACGGTTTCCCGGTCGACCTGACCGCCGACATCGCCCGCGAACGCGGCATGACGGTGGACATGGCCGGCTTTGACAGTGCCATGGAGCACCAGCGCGAGATGGCGCGTGCCGCCGGCAAGTTCGGCGGTGGCGTGACCCTGCCCGCCGAACTGGTCGCGACGCTGTCGCCCACCGTGTTCCTGGGTTACGACCAGCAGCAGGCGGAGGGCCTCAAGGTCGTCGCCCTGCTCAAGGGGGGGCGCCCGGTGGAGGAGGTGCAGGCTGGCGACGAGGTGATAGTGTTCACCGACAGGACGCCGTTCTATGCCGAATCCGGCGGCCAGGTTGGCGATACCGGCATGCTGTCCGGCAATGGCGTAGCGCTCGCGGTTTCCGATACGCAGAAATTCGCCGGCCAGTTCCACGGCCACGTCGGTACCGTGGAGCAGGGCACGATCAAGCTCGGCGACGTCCTCGCCGGCGCAATCGATGCCGCCCGTCGCAGTGCCACCATCCTCAACCACTCCGCCACCCACCTGCTGCATGCCGCGCTGCGCGAAGTGCTGGGCAGCCATGTGCAGCAGAAGGGCTCGCTGGTGGCGCCGGACCGCCTGCGCTTCGACTTCTCCCACTTCCAGCCGATCAGCAGCGACGAGCTGGCGCTCATCGAGCGCAAGGTCAACGAGCAGGTCCGTGCCAACAACGCGGCCGAAGTGCACCACATGGGCATGCAGGAAGCGCTGGATTTCGGGGCGATGGCGCTGTTCGGCGAGAAGTACGGCGAGAACGTGCGCGTGTTGAAGATGGGCGACTACTCGACCGAATTGTGCGGCGGCACCCACGTGTCGCGCACCGGCGACATCGGCCTGTTCAAGATCACCGCCGAGGGCGGTGTCTCGTCCGGCGTGCGCCGCATCGAGGCGGTGACCGGGCAGGGGGCGCTGGACCACGTGGACGCCGAGGAGGCGCGCCTGGCCGAGGCCGCGAGCCTGCTGGGCGGGGCGGCGGCCGATGTGGTGGACAAGATCCGCCAGCTCGGCGAACGGCAGAAGAAGCTCGAGCGCGAGCTGGAGGCCCTCAAGGCCAAGCTGGCCTCCGGCGCGACCGCCGACCTCGGGGCCTCGGCGGTCGAGATCGGCGGCGTGAAGGTGCTGGCCGCGCGCCTGGAGGGCTTCGACGCCAAGGCGCTGCGCGAGGCGATGGACCGGCTCAAGCAGCAGCTGGGCGACGCGGTGATCCTGCTGGCGGGCGCCCAGGACGGCAAGGCCTCCCTGGTCGCGGGCGTGAATGGCTCGGCAATGGGCAGAGTCAAGGCCGGGGAACTGTTGTCCCATGTCGCCGGTCAGATCGGGGGCAAGGGCGGTGGTCGTCCCGATCTGGCACAGGGTGGCGGTGAAGACGGTCCCAGGCTGGTTGCCGCGCTCGACGGCGTGCTGGAATGGATCAAGCCACACTTGGCATGAACGTAGGCAGCCGCGCGCCTTGAAGGCGCCTGCTGCCTGCCATTAACATTGGGAGTCTTTTCCCTTTGTCGTGGGGCGCAGGTTCTTGGC
This sequence comes from Stenotrophomonas sp. Steno-Z10-HUANG, assembly GCF_056393075.1. NCBI lineage: Bacteria > Pseudomonadati > Pseudomonadota > Gammaproteobacteria > Lysobacterales > Lysobacteraceae > Stenotrophomonas > Stenotrophomonas sp. Steno-Z10-HUANG. The sequence goes on along the minus strand of NZ_JBWJPA010000003.1, from coordinate 306,632 downwards.
GCGCCAATGCCGGTGGGAAACCCCCACCGGTTCCATGGAGACTCGCACAATGTTGATCCTGACTCGCCGTGTAGGCGAAACCCTGATGATTGGTGACTCGGTCAGCGTGACCGTGCTCGGCGTCAAGGGCAACCAGGTACGTATCGGTATCACCGCGCCCAAGGACGTGGCGGTGCACCGTGAGGAAATTTTCCAGCGTATCCAGCGCGGCGACGAGCCGGCTGCACAGGGAAGTGAAGAAACTTCCGAATAAGGGTTTACCTTTCACCCCGTTAAACGGTATTCTTCGCGCCCTGCCACGGAACACGCGGCAGGGCGAAAGAAAACGGAGTGATGCCCGAGAGGCCGAAGGGGCTCCCCTGCTAAGGGAGTATAGGGTCAAAAGCTCTATCGAGGGTTCGAATCCCTCTCACTCCGCCAGTTGAAGAACGTCTGCAAGCCCCGGGTTTGCGGACGTTTTTCGTTTCCGGGGCATGCCTGAGCGGGCCGCGATGCAAGCCACGGGCCAGGCATGACTGGAAGATGTCCGCCGGAGCACGCGCAGGTGACGCATCGCGCCACATCGCGTACCATGGCCGCTGTCGAGCATCGTCCACGCCGCATCGCGGATGCGGGCGATCAGTACGGAAGAATTCTTGAAGAAATCGGGGGTGCACTGGTTTCGACGGGGGTTGTGAAGTCGCTTGGCGCATGCCGAGGGGGTAGCTTTCCTCGTAAATCCAGCTGCACAACTCATAGTTGCCAACGACGACAACTACGCTCTGGCCGCTTAAGGCCTAAGCCCCGAAACAGCTTGTGTCCGTGCTCGCTGCGTAGGGTCATCATCACGGAATCGCATGGGGTGGCTGCCCGTCAGCCCCAAGCTAGATAAAGCGGGCTGGTTCTGGGATGCGCTTTGCGCGCCGTGCTGTTCCGGGGCGAGATACAACGGCGAGCTAAGCATGTAGTGCCGGGGATGGAGTGCCTTCGGACGGCGGTTCAATTCCGCCCACCTCCACCATCTGTAGAGCCCAGCCTTCATCGGCTGGGCTTTTCTTTTTGCGCCCGCCGACGCGCTCCCGGAGCGTGCGTCGCAGGCCTGCGCAAGGGCGCTGCGTGCAGCCTGCAGTCCGTCGCGTGTGGCCGTGATGCCGTGAGGCCCAATCGCGCGACGGGCGTGATCGGGCGCGGTTCCCGCGTCGTCGCATCGCCAATCAAGGCGGCTGGCACCCGGTATCCGCGGCTGGGGTGATCGCCATCTTCCGCGACTGCCCAGGAGCCACTGGAGGGCATCTATCAGGAGATACGCCCGCGCAGGGGTGCTTGTGCTGACGCCGCCTGCGCCAGCTGTGCGGCATGCACGCCGTTCTCCTAGCCTTGCAGGTGTGCCGGCTGCGCTGATGCGCAAGTCGGTGGTGCCAGCAGGCACGGTTCGCGGCCGGCAGCGGCATGCGATGCCAGCGGCCCCGCGTCGCTGGCGGCAATGCCGGAAAGCGGGGGCGCTTCCATCGCTGGTGGTCAGATCACGCGCGGCGTGCCGCACAGGGCGCTGACGCATGCGGGCGTCGCCCGGCGCGCGGTGCTGTCATACCCGCGCGATGCCGGGCCCAGCAGGGCGGGCAGGGCCGTCTGCGTGGGCAATGCGGCGGGCGGCTGGGCCGCCGCCGTGCTCAGGCGTTGCGGTTGTGGGCGCGCAGGGCGCGCTGCTTCTCGCGGGCCCAGTCGCGGTCCTTGGCCGCATCGCGCTTGTCATGCGCCTGCTTGCCCTTGGCCAGTGCGATTTCCAGCTTGATGCGGTTCTTGCTCCAGTACATCGCGGTCGGCACCAGGGTGTAGCCGTCGCGCTCCACCCGGCCGATGAGCTTGTCGATCTCGCGCCGGTGCAACAGCAGCTTGCGCTGGCGCCGGTCCTCCGGGACGGTATGGGTCGATGCCTGGATCAACGGTGTGATCTGCGCGCCGATCAGGAAGATCTCGCCGTCCTTCACGTAGGCGTAGGCGTCGGTCATGTTGCCGCGCCCGGCGCGGATGGCCTTGATCTCCCACCCCTGCAGCACCAGCCCGGCCTCGAAGCGTTCTTCCAGGTGGTACTCGTGGCGCGCGCGCTTGTTGAGCGCGATGGTTTTGTCGGCCTGCGCGTTCTTTGCTTTATCCTTACCGGGTTTCTTGCTCATTTCCGTATTGTCTCCGATTCGGAGGCTTTCCGAACATCCGTCCGTATCCCGCATGCCTATCATCCGCCGCAGCGCCCTGGTCGAACAGCCGGCCGAGCGCATGTTCGACCTGGTCAACGACGTTGCCGCCTATCCGCGGCGTTTCCGCTGGTGCGAGGCGGCGCAGATCCTGGAAGCGGGCCCGGAGCGGCTGGTGGCCCGCCTCGACCTGGGGCTGGGCTCCTTCCGCACCTGGTTCATGACCGAGAACACCCTGCAGCGCCCGGGCAGCATCGACATGCAGCTGAAGGACGGCCCGTTCAAGCGCCTGCATGGCCGCTGGCAGTTCCAGCCATTGTCCGACGCCGCCTGCAAGGTGAGCCTGGAGCTCGAGTTCGAGCCGACCTCGCGCCTGCTCGGGCCGGCGCTGGCGCTGGGCTTCCAGGGCCTGGCCGACCGCATGGTCAACGATTTCGTGCGCGTGGCCGAGCAGGGGGGCTGAGGCGTGCGGGTGGAGGTGGTGCTGGCCTGGCCGGAGCGCTACCTGCGGCGCGAGCTGGTATTGCCCGAGGGGGCGACGGTGGCCGACGCGGTGGCGGCGGCGGCGCTCGATCCCGGTGGTCAATCCCGGGCGGTGGCCGTGCATGGCGTGCTGGCGCGGCCGCAGCAGTTGCTGCAGGACGGTGACCGCGTCGAGCTGCTCAGGCCGTTGTTGGCCGACCCCAAAGAAAATCGCCGCCGGCGGGCGCGCGGCGGCGATTGATCCGGTGCGCGGTGGCGGGCGTCAGCGGCCGCCGCGCTTCTTCTTGTCCTTGGCCAGGTTGGGGCCGAACTGGCGCACGCTGCGCTTGGCCAGTTCGCCGTCCTCGTTGGGGAAGTAGTCGCCTTCCCAGCGGGTGACCCGGTCGTTCTCGAAGAACACGGTGAAGTTCTTCACCTCGGTCCTGCCCAGGCGGTTGACGCGCTGGCTGGAGGTGTAATCCCAACGCTGGGCGTGGAACGGGTCGGGGATGGACGGCGTTCCAAGCAGCGCGTTGACCTGCTGCTTGCTCTGGCCCACCTGCAGCTGTGCGACGGACTTTTCTTGCAGCAGGTTGCCCTGGTAGATGGGCTGCTTGTAGATGATGCCGCACCCGGTGGTGGACAGGGCGACAACGGCGATCAGCAGGAGGTTGCGCATTGGGACGGGCGAATGAGGAAATCCCGGCGATGATACACTCCCCGGCACCCAGCGCGATCTGACCGGAGGCAACTGGCGTCAAACCGCCAATGAACACGATGGCCATGGAATCCAACGACCTGCGCAAAGTCGGCCTCAAGGTGACGCATCCGCGGATGCGCATCCTGGCGCTGCTCGAGCAGAACACCCCCCACCACCACCTGACCGCCGAGGACATCTACCGGCAGCTGCTCGACTGCGGCGACGAGATCGGCCTGGCGACGGTCTATCGCGTGCTGACCCAGTTCGAGGCGGCCGGCCTGGTGCTCAAGCACAATTTCGAGGGCGGGCAGGCGGTCTACGAGCTGGACCGGGGTGGCCATCACGACCATATGGTGGACGTGGATACCGGCAAGATCATCGAGTTCGAGAGCCGCGAGATCGAGGAACTGCAGAAACGGATCGCGGCCGAGCACGGCTACGAACTGGAAGAGCATTCGCTCGTGCTCTACGTGCGCAAGAAGCGCCGCTGAGCAGCCATTGGGCGCCCGTACCTGACGACACCGGCCTTGTGCCGGTGTCGTCGTTTCAGCGGGTCTGCGCCTCCTCCCGCACCCGGGGCGGGGAAGGGCATGCAGGGGCAGCGCCGGGGCGTGACGCCCGGCGGCTGCGCTGGCCTGCACCGGCCCGGTAGCGGCAGCGAGGCGGCCGCTGTCAGGTGGGTCAGGCCCGGCGGCGCGGATGGGGCCCGTGCGGCGGGTCCCGGCCCTGGCCCGGCAGTGCCGTGCCGGGCCGGCTCAGGCCTCGGAGGCCTCGGCGAGCAGTTTGCGGGCCGCGGCGCGGGCTTCCTTGCTGACTTCGGCGCCGCCGAGCATGCGTGCCAGCTCTTCCTCGCGGCCCTTGGCATCGAGCAGTTCCACCGCGCTCTGGGTCATGCCTTCCACCGGCGCCTTGCTGACCCGGTAATGGGCATGGCCCTTGGAAGCGACCTGCGGCAGGTGGGTCACGCACAACACCTGGCGGCGCTCGCCCAGGGCGCGCAGCTTCTTGCCGACGATATCGGCCACGGCACCGCCGATCCCCGAATCAACCTCGTCGAACACCATGGTCGGTACCGCATCCAGGCCCAGTGCCGCCACTTCGATGGCCAGCGAGATGCGCGACAGTTCGCCGCCGGAGGCGACTTTGCGCAGCGCCCTGGGCGGCTGCCCGGCGTTGGCGGCGACCAGGAATTCGACCCGTTCGGCGCCATTCGGGTCCGGGCGCGGCTGCGGCTGCGGTTCCAGCTCGATCAGGAACTGGCCGCCGCCCATGCCGAGCTCGCCGATCAGCGCGGTGGTGGTGTCCGACAGCGCGCTGGCCGCGGTGGCGCGGCTGGCGGTGAGCACGGCGGCCTGCGCCTGCCAGTGCGCGGCCGCCTTGTCGATCTCGCCCGCCAGTTGCGACAGCCGCGCGTCGGCGCCGCGCAGTTGTTCCAGCTCCGCGGCGATGCGCTCGCGGGTGGCCGCCAGCTCCTCCATCGACACCCGGTGCTTGCGTGCCAGGTCGTGCAGGCGGCCGAGCCGGCGCTCGATGTCCTCGAACGCCTCCGGGTCGCTGTCCAGATCGTCCTGCACCCGGTCCAGCTGGGCCAGCGCCTCGTGCAGCTGGATGCCGGCGGCGTCGAGCATGCCGTCGATCTCGCCCAGCCGCGGGTCGTGCTGGCTGACCCGCGACAGTTCGTGCCGCACCTGTTGCAGCAGGCCGAGCAGGGACGGGCCATCGTCGCCGTTGAGCGCGCCGCCGGCGTACTGGCAGGCTTCGATCAGCGCGGTGGAATGCGCCTGGCGGCGGTGGCTGGCGGCCAGCGCCGCCACCGCGGCCGGTTCCAGTTCCTCGCGCTGCAGTTCGCCCAACTGGTGCTCCAGGAAGGCGATGCGGTCGGAGACGTCGCCCTGCTGCGACAGCGCGTCGCGCTCGTCGACCAGCGCCTGCCAGCGGCTGCTGGCGGCGCGTACCGCGGCGCGCTCGGCGTCGTTGCGGGCATAGGCGTCGAGCAGCGCCAGCTGGCTGGGGCGCGACAGCAGCGCCTGCTGTTCGTGCTGGCCATGGATCTCGACCAGGAAGGCGGCCAGTTCGGCCAGCTGTGACACCGGTACCGGGCGACCGTTGATGAAGGCGCGCGAGCCGCCGTCGGCGCGGATCACCCGGCGCAGCTGGCACTGGTCCTCGTCGTCCAGTTCGTTGTCCTGCAGCCAGCGGCGGGCCGGGGCGCCGTCGTCCAGGTCGAATTCGGCCGAAAGCTCGGCCCGGCTGGCGCCGTGGCGGACGACGCCGCTGTCGGCGCGCAGCCCGGACAGGAAGCCCAGGGCGTCGACCATCAGCGACTTGCCGGCGCCGGTCTCGCCGGAAACCACGGTCATGCCTGGCCCGAACTCCAGTTCGGTGGCGCGGACGACGGCGAAATCCTTGATCGAAAGATGTCTGAGCATGGTCGGCAGAAGATGGGGCCGCGCAAAACTAGCATGTGCATGCGGCGGGTCAATCCGGGAAGGGCGCTCCGGGCGCCACATTAATGCGCGGCCGTCGCACCGGATGAGCCGGAACCTTGAAACCCGGGGGGCAGCCCACATACGGGGGAGCAGGCAGGCGGCAGAACGACCGCCAGGGAACCGGAAATGAACCAAGACCACCCCGAATTCGAGACCGACAACAGCGCCGACGGCATGGCCGCGGCGCAGGACGCGCAGGTCCAGGCGCTGCGCGCCGAGATCGAGCAGCTCAAGGGCGAGTCGCTGCGCGAGCGCGCCGACCTGGAAAACCAGCGCAAGCGCGTGGCGCGCGACATCGAACAGGCGCGCAAGTTCGCCAACGAGAAGCTGCTGGGCGAGCTGCTGCCGGTGTTCGACAGCCTGGACGCGGGGCTGGCCGCCGCCGGCAGCGAGCCCAGCCCGCTGCGCGAAGGGCTGGAGCTGACCTACAAGCAACTGCTCAAGGTCGCTGCCGACAACGGCCTGACCCTGCTCGACCCGGTGGGCCAGGCCTTCAATCCCGAGCATCACCAGGCCATCAGCCAGGTCGACGCGCCGGCCGGGATGGCCCCGGGCGCGGTGGTGACCGTGTTCCAGAAGGGCTACCTGCTCAACGAGCGCCTGCTGCGGCCGGCGCTGGTGGTGGTGGCCCGGGTCGACTGACCCCGGCCGGCTGGCCGCCGCCTTAACGCCGGCGGCCAGCGGCAAACAGCGTTCCGGGGGTGGCTTGAATGTCATCCGGCCATCCCCCACATCCCGTTCATACCCGGCGGCTGCCGGCACACGAATCCTCAGGAGTCCCCCATGGGCAAGATCATTGGTATCGACCTCGGCACCACCAACTCGTGCGTGGCGATCATGGACGGCGGCAAGGCCCGCGTCATCGAGAACTCGGAAGGCGACCGCACCACGCCTTCCATCGTCGCCTACACCAAGGACGGCGAAGTGCTGGTGGGCGCCTCGGCCAAGCGCCAGGCCGTCACCAATCCGAAGAACACCTTCTACGCGGTGAAGCGCCTGATCGGCCGCAAGTTCACCGACGGCGAGGTGCAGAAGGACATCGCCCACGTGCCGTACGGCATCCTGGCCCATGACAACGGCGACGCCTGGGTGCAGACCAGCGACGGCCGCAAGATGGCGCCGCAGGAAATCTCCGCCAAGGTGCTGGAAAAGATGAAGAAGACCGCCGAGGACTTCCTCGGCGAGAAGGTCACCGAGGCGGTCATCACCGTGCCGGCGTACTTCAACGACAGCCAGCGCCAGGCGACCAAGGACGCCGGCCGCATCGCCGGCCTGGACGTCAAGCGCATCATCAACGAGCCGACCGCGGCTGCGCTGGCCTATGGCCTGGACAAGGGCGACAACAAGGACCGCAAGATCGTCGTCTACGACCTGGGCGGCGGCACCTTCGACGTGTCGATCATCGAGATCGCCAACGTCGACGGCGAGAAGCAGTTCGAAGTGCTGGCCACCAACGGTGACACCTTCCTCGGCGGCGAGGACTTCGACAACCGCGTCATCGAGTACCTGGTCGACGAGTTCAACAAGGACCAGGGCATCGACCTGCGCAAGGACCCGCTGGCCCTGCAGCGCCTGAAGGACGCGGCCGAGCGCGCCAAGATCGAGCTGTCCAGCGCGCAGCAGACCGAGGTGAACCTGCCGTACGTCACCGCCGACGCGTCCGGTCCGAAGCACCTGAACATCAAGCTGACCCGCGCCAAGCTGGAAGCGCTGGTGGAAGACCTGATCAAGAAGTCGATCGAGCCGTGCCGCACCGCGCTGAACGATGCCGGCCTGCGTTCGAGCGATATCCACGAGGTGATCCTGGTCGGCGGCCAGACCCGCATGCCGAAGGTGCAGCAGGCCGTGGCCGAGTTCTTCGGCAAGGAGCCGCGCAAGGACGTCAACCCGGACGAGGCCGTGGCGCTGGGCGCCGCGATCCAGGGCGGCGTGCTGGCCGGCGACGTCAAGGACGTGCTGCTGCTGGACGTGACCCCGCTGTCGCTGGGCATCGAGACCCTGGGTGGCGTGTTCACCAAGATCATCGAGAAGAACACCACCATCCCGACCAAGGCCTCGCAGGTGTTCTCCACCGCCGAGGACAACCAGTCGGCGGTGACCGTGCACGTGCTGCAGGGCGAGCGCGAACAGGCCCGCTACAACAAGTCGCTGGCCAAGTTCGACCTGACCGGCATCGAACCGGCGCCGCGCGGCCTGCCGCAGGTCGAGGTGTCCTTCGACATCGACGCCAACGGCATCCTGCACGTCTCGGCCAAGGACAAGAAGACCAACAAGGAGCAGAAGGTCGAGATCAAGGCCGGCTCGGGCCTGTCCGAGGACGAGATCAACCGGATGGTCGCCGACGCCGAGGCGCACCGCGAGGAAGACAAGAAGTTCCAGGAGCTGGTGCAGGCGCGCAACCAGGCCGACGGCCTGATCCACGCCACCCGCAGCGCCATCACCGAGCACGGCAGCAAGGTCGGCGGCGATGTCATCGGCAAGGTGGAGGCGGCCCTGGCCGACCTGGAAACCGCGATGAAGGGCGACGACAAGGCGCAGATCGAGGCGCGTTCCAAGGCGCTGGAGGAAGCCGGCCAGTCGCTGTACGCCGCCGCTTCGGCCGGCGAGCAGGGTGGCCCGGCCCCGGGTGCCGGTGCGGCCGGCCCGTCGAACGACGACGTGGTCGATGCCGAGTTCACCGAGGTCAAGGACGACAAGAAGTCCTGACGTCCGGTGCCCCTCTCCCTGCGCGGAGAGGGGCCGGGGTGAGGGTTCGGGACCGCATCGCGGTCCCGGGCCCTTGTCGCATCCACGAACCCCCGCCCCAGCCCTCCCCTGGAGGGGGAGGGAGAGGTAGAGCATGAGCAAGCGCGATTACTACGAAGTACTGGGTGTCTCCCGCGACGCCGGCGACGAGGAACTGAAGAAGGCCTACCGTCGCTGCGCGATGAAGCACCACCCGGACCGCAACCCGGGCGATGCCGCGGCCGAAGCCGCCTTCAAGGAGTGCAAGGAGGCCTACGAGGTCCTGTCCGACGGCAACAAGCGGCGCATGTACGACGCCCACGGCCACGCCGCGTTCGAACACGGCATGGGCGGCATGGGCGGCGGTCCCGGTGGCCCGGACATGGGCGACATCTTCGGCGACATCTTCGGCAACATCTTCGGCGGGGGCGGCGGCGCCCGCCAGGCGCGTCGCGGCGCCGACATCGGCTACGTGATGGAGCTGGACCTGGAGGAAGCGGTGGCCGGCGTGGAACGGCGCATCGAAATCCCGACCTTGGTCGAGTGCGGCGACTGCGACGGCAGCGGTTCGGAGGACGGCAAGGTCGAGACCTGCAACGTCTGCGGCGGTCGTGGCCAGGTGCGCATGCAGCGCGGCATCTTCGCCATGCAGCAGGCCTGCCACAACTGCGGCGGCCGCGGCCAGATCGTCGCCCGCCCGTGCAGGACCTGCCATGGCAATGGCCGCGTCGAGGAAGACAAGGTGCTGTCGGTCAAAGTGCCGGCTGGCGTCGATACCGGCGACCGCATCCGCCTGCAGGGCGAGGGCGAGGCCGGTCCGGCCGGTACCCCGCCGGGCGACCTCTACGTGGAAGTGCGCGTGCGCGAGCACCCGATCTTCACCCGCGACGGCGACGACCTGCACTGCGAAGTGCCGATCCGCATTTCGCAGGCGGCGCTGGGCGACGCCGTGCGCGTGGCCACGCTGGGCGGCGAGGCGGAGATCCGCATTCCCGCCGAGACCCAGACCGGCAAACTGTTCCGCCTGCGCGGCAAGGGCGTGCGCTCGGTGCGCAGCCGTACCGAGGGCGACCTATACTGCCGCATCGTGGTGGAGACGCCGGTCAACCTGACCGCCGAGCAGCGCCGGCTGCTGGAGCAGTTCGAGGCCACCTTCAGTGGCGAGGAGGCGCGCAAGCACTCGCCCAAGTCGGCCACTTTCCTGGACGGCGTCAAGGGCTTCTGGGACCGTATGACCTCGTCCTGACCCGGCGCGATCGCTGCAATGCCATGACCAGGCCGCAGTCCGCTGCGGCTTCGTCGTTTCCGGCATTTGGTTGCGTGCGCATCCATGCCGCCGGCCACCGTTTGTGCAGGCGTAGAATGCGGCGATGAACGACGTCGACCACAGCCATCTCGTGCACGGTCGCCGGCAACGCCCGGACGGGCCTTCGCCGGTGGACGTGATTTCCGTACAGTCGCAGCTGGTCTACGGCCATGCCGGCAACAGCGCAGCGGTGCCGCCGCTGCGCGCGCTGGGCCTGCGCGTGGCGGAGATTCCCACCACCCTGCTCAGCAACGCGCCGTTCTACGCGACGCTGCGCGGCCGCGTGCTGCCGGCGGACTGGTTCGCCGAACTGCTGCAGGGAGCCAGCGAGCGCGGCCTGCCGCAGCGCGCCGGCGCGCTGGTGTCCGGTTATTTCGGCAGCGTGGCCAACGGCGCGGCGTTCGCCGACTGGCTGGACACGGTGCTGCCCGCCTGCCCGGACCTGCGCTACTGCCTGGACCCGGTGATCGGCGATACCCACACCGGTCCCTATGTCGAGCCGGGGCTGGAGCGCATCTTCGCCGAGCGGTTGCTGCCGCATGCCTGGCTGGTCACCCCCAATGCCTTCGAACTGGGCCGCCTGACCGGCATGCCGGCGCTACGCCAGGACGACGCCATCGCCGCTTCGCGCGTGCTGCTTGAACGCGGCCCGCAGTGGGTGATCGCGCATTCGGTGTCCGGCGTGCCGGGCGAACTGGTGACCCTGGCGATCGGCCGCGACGAGGTCTGGCGCTGGGCCTCGCCGCACCTGCCGGTGGACGTGGCCGGCACCGGCGATGTGCTGATGTCGCTGCTGGTGGCGTTCCTGCTCAAGGGCCATCGCTTCGACGACGCGGTGGGGCGCGCCATCGCCGGCGTACATGCCGCGCTGGAAGCGACGCTGGCGCACGGCGTGGAGGAATTCGACGTATTGGCGGCGGCGCCGGCGGCACTGGGTACGCCGCACCGGTTCCGCGCCGAGCGGCTGGCGTGAGCGCGGCGCAGGCGCCGGTCGTCGGCATCGTCGGCAGCGGCGGCGCCTATGGCCGCTGGCTGCGCGGGTTTTTCCAGGCACGCATGGGGCTGGAGGTGATCGGCCACGATCCGGTCGACGCCGCCTCGCAGACGCCCGAACAGCTGCTCGAGCGCGCCGACGTGCTGTTGTTCTCGGCGCCGATCCGGCATACGCCGGCCCTGATCGACGAGTACGTACGGCGCTCGGGCGGGCGCGAACGCGGCAGGCTGTGGCTGGACGTGACCTCGATCAAGAGCGCACCGATGGCGGCGATGCTGCGCTCGCAGGCCTCCGTGGCCGGGCTGCATCCGATGACCGCGCCGCCCAAGGCGCCCACGCTCAAGGGCCGGGTGATGGTGGTGTGCGAGGCGCGCGTGGCCGCGTGCTGGCAGCCCTGGCTGGAACGGCTGTATGCCGCGCTGGAGGCCGAGTGCGTGCCGGCCACGCCCGAGCACCACGACCGGGTGATGGCGCTGGTGCAGGCGCTGGTACATGCCAGCCACCTGGCCCAGGCCGGCGTGCTGCGCAGCTACGCGCCGCTGCTTGGCGAACTGCAGGCGCTGATGCCGTACCGCTCGACCGCATTCGAACTGGATGCGGCGGTGATCTCGCGCATCCTGTCGCTCAACCCGGCGATCTACGAGGACATCCAGTTCGGCAACCCGCACGCGGGCGAGGTGCTGGACCGCATGCTGGAGCAGCTGCGGCAGCTGCGCGCGCAGCTGGCCGACGGCAGCGATGCGGCGCGGGCGGCCTTCCGCAGCCAGTTCCTGGACGACAACCGCCAGGCGGTGGGCGAGCAGGTGCTGCGCGATGGCAATTACAGCTTCGAGCGCCTGGGCTACCTGCTGGCCGACCTCACCGACACGCGCGCGATGAGCGTGCACCTGCCCGAGGATCGTGCCGGTTCGCTGCGCGAGCTGCTGCACATTTTCGAACGGCACGGCATCAGCCTGTCCTCGATCCATTCCTCGCGTACGCCTGCGGGCGAGGTGCATTTCCGCATCGGCTTCGCCCAGCGCTATGCGCCGGACCTGCTGGACGCGGCCGCGCGCGAGATCGACCACACCGGCATCGGCCGGGTACTGCAGCACTGAACGTGCGTCATCCACAGCGGGTGTGGATGACCTGCGCACAAGCCTGTGGATGAATGCCGGCAGCCGTTGTGGCGCAAGGCTGTCAAGATGGATGGCGAATTTTTGGCCGGCGCGCATCGGCGATCCGGGGAAAGCACCGGTTGCGGTCGCATCGCCGGCAGCACCGCTCCGCCAGGCGTTGTCGGCGGTGTCCCGCGCATTCATCCACAGCGGGTGTGGATGACCTGCGCACAAGCCTGTGGATGAACGCCGGCAGCCGTTGCGGCGCAAGGCTGTCAAGATGGCTGGTCAATTATTCGCCAGCTGGATGCGCGCACCGGCGGTGATGCCGGCGCGTGTGGCGACAAGGCCGGCGCACGCACGGAAATCGTGCGCGCGGGTGCCCGCCGGTTGTTCAGATGTGCAGCCGCACCTGTCCGTCGAGCGTGACGAATTCGCGCGCGTTGCGCCGCAGGTGGCGGCCATCGTCCAGTTCATAGCGCGGCGTGGTATCGCCGTTGCCGGCGCTGCCGGGCTCGGGAACGAACTCGATGATGATGCGGCTCTCGCCGTTGCTGTCGGTGGCGGGGAACTGACGGAACGACATCGGCAACCTCCTGCGTGGCATGCAACCCGGTACGTCCGGGCCAGCCTGCATCGGCGCGCGTTAGCGTGGCGTCGTCAGTCGATGAACTGCAGCCGCGCCAGTTCCGCGTACAGGCCGCCCTCACGCAGCAACTGCGCGTGGGTACCCTGCGCCACGATGCGGCCGTGGTCCATCACCACGATGCGGTCGGCCTTGAGCACGGTGGCCAGGCGGTGCGCGATCACTAGCGTGGTGCGGCCGGCCATCAGCCGTTCCAGCGCCTGCTGCACCGCGCGTTCGCTCTGCGCGTCCAGCGCGCTGGTGGCTTCGTCCAGCAGCAGGATCGGCGCGTCCTTGAGCAGGGCGCGGGCGATGGCGATGCGCTGCTGCTGGCCGCCGGACAGGCGCGCGCCGCGCTCGCCGAGCTCGCTGGCGTAGCCCTCGGGCAGGGCACGGATGAAATCGTCGGCCTCGGCGGCGCGGGCGGCGGCATGCACTTCCTCGTCGCTGGCCTGCAGGCGTCCGTAGCGGATGTTGTCGGCGGCACTGGAGGCGAACAGCGCCGGTTGCTGCGGCACCAGCGCGATCCGTTCGCGCAGCGCGGTCGGTTCGGCCTGGCGCAGGTCGATGCCATCGACGCTGATGGTTCCCGCCTCGGGATCGTGGAAACGCAGCAGCAGCGACAGCACCGTGCTCTTGCCGGCCCCGGAGGGGCCGACCAGCGCCACGGTCTCGCCCGGCCGCACGTGCAGGGTGAAGCCGTCCAGCGCCGGCTGCCCGGGGCGCTGCGGGTAGTGGAAGACCACGTCCTGGAAGCGGATATCGCCGCGCAGCGGCGTGGGCAGCGCCAGCGGCGCGGGCGGCGCGCTGACGCCCGGGCGTTCCTGCAGCAGTTCGGCGATGCGGCCCATGCCGCCGGCGGCACGCTGCAGTTCATTCCACACCTCGGCCAGTGCGCCTACCGAGCCGCCGCCGATCAGCGCGTAGAACACGAACTGGCCCAGCTCGCCCTTGCTGATGCGCCCGGCGATCACGTCATGCGCGCCCGACCACAGCACCAGCACCACCGCGCCGAACACCAGGGTGATGACGATGGCGGTGACCAGCGACTGGGTGCGGATGCGTCCGCGCGCGGTGGCCACCGCTACCGCCACCGCGTCGGCGAAGCGGCCGGTTTCGTAGCCTTCGCGCGCATGCGCCTGCACCGTGCGGACCGCGCCCAGGGTTTCGCTGGCGAGGTTGTTGGCATCGGCGACGCGGTCCTGGCTGGCGCGCGAGGCCTTTTCCAGCCGGCGTGCGCCGAGGATGATCGGCAGGACCGCCAGCGGGATGCCGACCAGGGTGAACGCCGCCAGCCGCGGGCTGGTGACGAACAGCATGGCCACGCTGCCGACCACCGTCACGGTGCTGCGCAGCGCCACCGACATGCTGCTGCCGACCACGCTGCGCAGCAGTTCGCTGTCGGCGGACAACCGCGAGACCAGTTCGCCGCTGCGGTTGCGGTCATGGAACTGCGCGTCCAGCGCGATCAGGTGCGCGTAGAGCTGGCGCCGGAGGTCGGCCACCACTTTTTCGCCCAGCAGCGACACGAAGAAGAAGCGCGCGGCGCTCGCCACCGCCAGCACCACCACCACCGCGAACACCAGCAGGAATACCTGGTCGATGTTGCTGCCGTTGCTGAAGCCGTCGTCGATCATGCGCCGGAACGCGACCGGGAAGCTCAGCGTGGCCACCGAAGCCACCGCCAGCGCCGCCAGCCAGGCGGTGAACAGCGCCATGTGGCGGCGCACGAACGGCCACAGCGCCCGCAGCGTGCCCAGCCGTGCCTTGGCGGAAGAAGAGGGAGCGGTGGCGGTATCGGTCATGGGCGTGGCAGTGGAAAAAGGAAGGGCGGTGCCGGCGTCAGCCGCCGGCGTCGAGCCAGCGCACCCTGTCACGGGTGGCGTCGCGCAGATGGGTTTTCAAGCCGTCCACCCGCTCGGCGGGCAGTTCGATGGCCAGTTGCGCGCCATGCTCGTCGAATTCCTCGCCGAGCTTGTCCGCCGCATGCGCGGCCAACTGCGCATGCACGGTGCCCAGCTCGGCGAACGGGCACGCCAGCCGCAGCCTGCGCATCGCCACCAGCGGCAGGCGCGGCGCCAGCCGCAGGCATTCGGCGGCGGTGCCGCCGTAGGCGCGCACCAGCCCACCGGCGCCGAGCTTGATGCCGCCGTACCAGCGGGTCACCACCACCACGACACGGTCGTAGCCCTGGCCATCGATCGCCGCCAGGATCGGGCGACCGGCGGTACCGGCGGGCTCGCCGTCGTCGCTGGAACGGTATTCGTTGCCGCAGCGGTAGGCCCAGCAGTTGTGGGTGGCGTCGGCCACCGAGACCGTGCTGACGAAGGACAGTGCATCGGCCGCATTGCCGATCGGCATGGCCTGGGCAAGAAAACGGCTGTGCTTGATCTCCAGCAGGTGGCTGGCGGGTGCGGCGAGGGTGTCGGGCATCGCCCACATTCTAGGCCGCCGGGCAATCATTTGCCGGACGGGACCGGGCCCGCGCGCGGCAACCGCCGGCGGGATGCCGCTCAGTCGCCCAGCAACGGCCGCAGGTCGCGCGGGATACGGGCTTCCGGATAGACCTGCATGAAACGCTCCAGGCTGGCACGTGCGTTGTCCAGGTCACCGTCGGCACGCCGCGCGCGGATGCGCTGCAGCCATTGCCGACGCGGCAGGCGCGCGTCCCCGTCGATGGCGGCCGACGCGGCGGGCACGACCTCCGCTGCGGTCGGTTCGGGCCGCCTGGCGGCGGACGCCTGGACCGGCGCAGCCGCGCGTGCGTCCTGGGGGGGCGAATGCAGACGCAGTTCGGCTTGCACCGCGGCCTGCTCCGCCGCGGCGGCGGGTTCCAGCGCGTAGCTGGACGCCGTGGGGCCAACCCGCGATGCCGTGGCAGTGGCAGGGGCAGGCGCAGGCGCGGCGGGTGCCGGCGGCGGCGAAGGCGGCGGAGGCGGCACGGAGGCGACCGGCGCGCGCGCCGCTGCCGGTGCGGCCCGCGCGGGCGCTGCTGCTTTCCGTGCCTGGCTGTCGACAGGGGCCTGGCTTGGCGGTGGCGCTGCCATGGGGGCGGGAACGGACGGCGGCGGGGGCGATACCGCCGCGTCGCGCGCCTCCGTGGCGGTCATCGGCACCGGTGCCACCGCCGCGGGCAGCGGTGGTGGGGTGGGCCGCAGCTGCCAGGCCAGGCCGACAACCAGCACCAGCGACGCGGCGGCGGCGAGCGAGGACACCAGGCCGCGGCGCCAGCCGCGTCGTGCCGGGCGCGCGCCGGTAGTGAAAGTGGCCGGGGGCGCGGACGGCTGCGGCGCCGGTTCCGACCCGGCCGGTTCGCGCGCGAGCGCGGCGATGGCTGCGTCGATCCGCGCCGACGGCGCGATGCCCGCGGCGGGACGACCCAGCAGCCTTGCCAGTTCGCGCTCTTCGGGAGTCAGGGGTTCGGACCTGTTCATTCGCTCAACCTCGCGCGCAGCTTGTCCATCGCATAGCGCAGCCGCGACTTGACGGTTTCCCGGCCCACGCCGGTGATCTGCCCGATCTCCTCCAGGCTCAGTTCCTGCTCCAGGCGCAGGATCAGGACTTCCTGCTGCTCCTGCGGCAACTCGGCCATGGCCTGGCGCAGCCGCAGCCGTTCGTCCTGTTCGTGGGCCAGCAGTTCCGGGGTGCAGGCATCGGCCAGGCGCGCGGTGCGCTGTTCGGCATCGTCCGGGGCGGCGGGCCGGTGCCGCGCCGCGCGCCAGTGGTCGTTCAGGCGGTTGTGGGCGATGCGGAACAGCCAGGTGGCGAAGCTCGCCTCCGGCTTCCAGCGCGAGCGGGCCAGGATCATCCGCTGCCACACATCCTGGAACAGCTCCTCGGCCAACGCGCGGTCGCGCAGCTGGCCCAGCAGGTAGTGGAACAGCCGCGCGCGATGCCGCGCATACAGCTCGGCGAAGGCTTCGCCGTCGCCTTCGGCGTAGGCCAGCATCAGCGCTTCGTCGGTCGGGGCTTGGAGGGCGGTATCCACGCGGCCCAGCCTAAGCGCTGGCCGCGCCACTGCCTAGTCGCCGCCGGGCGCGGGCCGGCGCCGGTTCAGCCAGCCCCGGCGCGGGCGCACCGCAGGCGGTGGTTGCGGCATTATGCTGCGACAGGGGAGTTCCGGAGTGCCGGAACCCGGAACACGCATGGAGATCATGTCCCACCGCCAACTCGACCTGCATGCCGGCAGCGGCCGCGTGGACACCGATTCGCCGACCAACCGCGTGGTGGCGACGCTGCACGGCCTGCTGCCCCAGGGCAGCGCCGTGGCGCTCGCCTGGGACGATGCGGTGCTCGGGCAGGGCGACTGCGTCAGCCCGGGTGCCGATGGATTGCGCGGACCGGTGCACGCATTGCTGGCGGGCGAGCCGCTGCCGGACGGCCTGCGCCAGGCCGTGGTGGAACGCTGGACCGACGCGGAAGGTGGTGCCCGCATCGTGGTGCTGGCCGAGATCGATGCCAGTTTCTCCGACGCGCAGCGGCAGGCCTGGCTGGGCACCGCGCACGCGCTCGTCGCCGCGGTGCTGGTGTCGCTGCGCCAGGGCGTGCAGATCGAGCAGCTCGAACGCGCCAAGCGCCTGCAGCGGGCCCTGTTCGAGATCGCCGACCTGGCCGGCAGCGACCTGGAAATGTCGCAGATGCTGGCCCATTTCCACCGCATCCTGTGCACCCTGATGTACGCGGACAACTGCTACATCGTCGAATGCGACGAGCACCAGAGCAGCCTGCGCTTCCTGTATTTCGCCGACGAACTGGACAACTTCGCGCCGCATCCGGAGCGGCGTTTCCGCTTCGAGGAAATGCAGGACAGCCTGACCTTCGCGGCGCTGCGCCTGGGCAGGACCATGCATGGCCCTTCGCGCGAGCTGCTGCAGGTGCTGGACCACCAGCATTCCGTGCACAGCGGCCCGGACAGCGCCGATTGGCTGGGGGTGCCGATGTGGCGCGACGGTACCGTCTGCGGCGCCATCGTGGTGCAGAGCTACGAGAGCGGCGTGCAGTACGGCGACGAGGACCGCGACGTGCTCAATTTCGTGGCCAAGCACATCCTGACCGCCATGGACCGGCGCCAGGCGCACGTGCAGCTGGAGCAGCACGTGCAGCGGCGCACGCTGGAGCTGGAGCGGGCCAACGCCAGCCTGCAGGAGGAAATACAGGAGCGGCGGCGCGCCGAGGCCCTGCAGGCGGCGCTGTTCAATGTCTCGGAACTGGCGATGAGCGGAGGCAGCCAGGCGGTGTTCCATGCCGAGGTGCACCGGGTGATCGGTGGCCTGCTGGACGCAAGCAATTTCTACATCGCGCTGGTCAACGAGCAGGGCGACGGGCTGGATTTCGTCTATTCGGTGGACGAGTTCAACCGGGTGCGCGCGTCGCGCGCCTTCAGTGGCGGCCTGACCGAGTACACCCTCCGCAGCGGCCAGCCGCTGCTCGCGACCCGGGCCGAGATCGACCAGCTGATCGCGCGCGGCGAGGTGCGCGAATTCGGCGCCAAGTCGCAGTGCTGGCTGGGCGTGCCGCTGTTCAGCGACGACGAAGTGGTGGGCGTGATCGCGGTGCAGAGCTACAACCCGCAGGTCAGCTTCACCGCCCACGACCAGCGGCTGCTGGCGTTCGTGGCGCGCAACATCGGCAACAGCCTGGCGCGCCAGCGCGACCGCAATCGCCTGCTGCAGGCGCATGCCGAGCTGGAGCAGCGCGTGGCCGAGCGCACCCGCGAGCTGGGCGAGGTCAACCAGAAACTGCTGGCGCAGATCGGCGAGCGCATGCGCGTGGAGCAGCGCCTGACCCACCTGGCGATGCACGACGTGCTGACCGGCCTGCCCAACCGCCTGCAGTTGCTGGAGAAGCTGGAAGAGGCGATCGAACACGCGCAACTGGGCATGGGCCCGATGTTCGCGCTGCTGTTCCTCGACCTGGACCGCTTCAAGTGGGTCAACGACAGCATCGGCCATGCCGCCGGCGACCGCATGCTGGTGGAAGTGGCGCAGCGCCTGGTGGGCATGCTGCGCAGCGACGACGTGGTGGCGCGCCTGGGCGGCGACGAGTTCGCGCTGCTGGTGCGCTGCGACGGCGCCAAGGAGGCCATGGACGTCGGCCGGCGCCTGCTGCGTTCGCTGGAGCACTCGATGTGGGTCGACGGGCGTGAGCTGTTCCCGTCGGGCAGCATCGGCATCGCCCTGTGGAGCCCGCGCTACACCTCCGGCGCCGAACTGCTGCGCGACGCCGATGCGGCGATGTACCGCGCCAAGGGCATGGGCCAGGATCGCTGCATGCTGTTCGACGAGGCCATGCGCGAGCAGTCGCTGCAGAGCCTGGAACTCGAGGCGGACCTGCGCCGGGCGATCATCAACAATGATTTCCTGCCGTTCTACCAGCCCATCGTGTCGCTGGCCGATGGCGCCGTGGTCGGCCACGAGGCGCTGCTGCGCTGGCAGCACGAGGGCAGGGGCCTGCTGCTGCCGGGCGAGTTCATCTCGCTGGGCGAGGAAAGCGGCCTGATCGAGCAGGTGGACTGGCTGATCTACGAGCAGGTGGTGCGCGACCTGGCAGGCACCGGTTCGGGCTACGTTTCGGTGAATGTCTCGCCACGGCATTTCCGCTCGTCCGAGTTCGCCGCGCGCCTGCTGGGGCTGCTGGAAGCGGCCGGCGCCGACCCGGGGCGGCTGCGGGTGGAGATCACCGAGATGGCATTGCTGGAGGACGCCCCGCGCACGCTGCGTACCCTGTACCAGCTGCGCGAGCGTGGGATCGTGGTGCAGCTGGACGATTTCGGCACCGGCTATTCGGCGCTGTCCTACCTGCACCGCTTCCCGATCAGCGCGCTGAAGATCGACCGCAGTTTCGTGGCCGGGCTGCACGCCGACAACGGCAAGAGCACGCAGGCGCTGGTCGAGGGCGTGGTGTCGCTGGCGCGTACCCTGGGCATCGAGACCATCGGCGAAGGCGTGGAAGACGAGCGCCAGCTGCGCACGCTGTTCGACATGGGCTGCAATTTCGGCCAGGGTTATCTGCTGGGCCACCCGCTGCCACGCGAAGCGACGCTGTACCGGATGGCCTGAACCGCCGCACCGCCGCGTGGTCGATGCCGGCACCTGCCGGCGCCCACCGCAATGCCGTGCGGCGTTCGTCGAGCCGCGCCAGGCAGGAACGGCCACGCGGCGACAGCGATCGCGTCCCCAGGCGCCGTGCGGAAACGCGGCGCGGGGTGCTCCGTCAAACCGCACCGTGCTGGACCACGGTCGCGCTGATGCCTGCCGCCGCGGCACGGCCGGTGGGCTGTCCAACGCAGGGCGCGTTTATTCCGCGCCAGGGCAGGGAGGGCGGCGCCAACGAAGCCCGCCGCGTCGTCACGCGCCTGTGTGCCTGCCGCAACGCCGTGCCAGTGGACTTAGCGCAACGCGGCGCGCAGCTTCTCGTCGAACCGCGTCCTGCTGGAAGTGAGGCGCCGTTGATGCCCGCCGCGTCGCCTCGCGCCAATGGCCTTACCGCAACGCAGCGCGCAGCTTTTCGTCGAACCGCGCCCTGCTGGAAGTGAGGCGCCGTTGATACCTGCCGCGTCGCCACGCGCCAATGGCCTTACCGCAACGCCGCGCGCAGCTTCTCGTCGAACCGCGCCAGGCAGGGAAGGAGGCGCCGGCGAAGCCTGCCGCGTCGCCACGCGCCAGGGGATTTGCCGCAATCCCGCGCCAATGGCCTTACCGCAACGCCGCGCGCAGCTTCTCGTCGACCCACTTGTCCGCCTGCGCCGGCGAATAAGCCCGCATCCACGCCAGCATCTGCCCGGCGTCGTCGCCGTACCACAGGTCGTGGCGTTGTTCCGGGTGCAGGAAGCGTTCTTCCACCATGTGGTCGATCATGCCGATCAACCTGGCGTAGAAGCCGTTGACGTCGAGGAAGGCGCAGGGCTTGTTGCCGATGCCGAGCTGGCGCCAGGTCAGCATCTCGAAGATCTCTTCGGCGGTACCGAAACCGCCGGGCAGGGCGACGAAGGCGTCGGACAGGTCGAACATGCGCGATTTGCGCTCGTGCATGGAGCCGACGACCTCCAGCGTGGTCACGCTCTGGTGCGCCACTTCCAGGTCCACCAGGTGCTGCGGAATCACCCCGGTGACCTGGCCGCCGGCGGCCAGTACGCCGTCGGCTACCGCGCCCATCAGCCCGGTGCGGCCGCCGCCGTAGATCAGGCGCAGGCCTTCGTGGGCGATGCGCGTGCCCAGTTCGGTGGCGCGCTCGATGTACAGGGGATTGGCACCGGGGTTGGAGCCGCAGTAGACGCAGATCGATTTCATGGGAGGTCCTGGGGAGGTGTGCGGATCGCGTCGATGAACAGGGCGCGATCGGAGAAATGCAAAAGCAAGAAGGCTCCGCCGGGGCGGAGCCTTCTGGGTCAGGCCGGTGGCGCTCAGTTGGCCTTGTGGATGGCGCGCTTGCCGACCGCCATGGCCGCGTCGTGGATCACTTCCGACAGCGACGGGTGGGCGTGGCAGATGCGGGCCAGGTCGTCGGCCGAGCCGCTGAACTCCATGGTCAGCACGCCTTCGTGCACCAGTTCGGAGACATTGGCGCCGACCAGGTGCATGCCCAGCACGCGGTCGGTTTCGGCGTGCGCCAGCACCTTGACGAAGCCGGCCGGCTCGACCATCGCCACGGCACGGCCGTTGGCGGCGAACGGGAAGCTGCCGGCCTTGTATGGGATGCCCTCGGCCTTGAGCTGGGCTTCGGTCTTGCCGACCCAGGCCAGTTCCGGCTCGGTGTAGATCACCCACGGGATGGTGTCGAAGTTGACGTGGCCCGGCAGGCCGGCGATCAGTTCGGCCACCGCGATGCCTTCCTCGAAGCCCTTGTGCGCCAGCATCGGGCCGCGCACGCAGTCGCCCACCGCCCATACGCCGTCGACGCCGGTGTGGCAATGGTCGTCGACCACGATCTGGCCGCGCTCGTTGACCTGCACGCCGGTGCCCTCGGCCAGCAGGCCCTGGGTGGCGGCGCGGCGGCCGACGGCCACCAACAGCTTGTCGACGGTCAGGGTCTTCTCGCCTTCACCATCGGTGTAGGTGACCACCACTTCCTTCTTCTTGCCCTTGCCGGTCACTTCGGTCTTGCTGACCTTGGCGCCGAGCTTGATGTCCAGGCCCTGCTTCTTGAATTCGCGGGCGGCGACCTTGGCCACTTCGGCGTCGGCGGCGGCCAGGAACTCCGGCATCGCCTCGAGAATGGTCACTTCGGCGCCCAGGCGCTTCCACACGCTGCCCAGTTCCAGGCCGATCACGCCGGCGCCGATCACCGCCAGACGGCCCGGTACTTCGGTGAAGTCCAGCGCGCCGACGTTGTCGACGATGGTCTCGCCGTCGAACTTGGCGAACGGCAGTTCGATCGAATCCGAGCCGGCCGCGATGATGACGTTGGTGCCCTTCAGCTCGACCTCGCTGCCGTCATGCTGCTTGACCTTGACGACGTTGCCGGCCTGCAGCTGGCCGAAGCCGTAGTAGGCGGCGACCTTGTTGGCCTTGAACAGCTGGGCGATGCCACCGGTGAACTGCTTCACGATGGCGTCCTTGCGGCCGACCATCTTCTCGACGTCCATCTTGGCGTCCTTGAAGCTGATGCCGTGGTCGCCAAAGATGTGGCCCATGTTCCAGTACTGGCGCGAGGAGTCCAGCAGTGCCTTGGACGGGATGCAGCCCACGCGCAGGCAGGTACCGCCCAGTGCCGGCTTGCCGTCCTTGCCCAGCGCCGCGTCGATGCAGGCGGTCTTCAGGCCCAGCTGGGCGGCGCGGATGGCGGCGTGGTAGCCGGCCGGGCCGGCACCGATGACGACGACGTCGAATTGTTCAGCCATTTGAGGTTCCTTGGTGCTTTCCTTCGGCTTCGGGGACGAAGCCGGTGGCGCGGGGCGCCGGGGAAGGGGCGGGCGCTGGGCCGGCCCCGGAGCGACCGACCCCTCCGCGGGGGGAGGGGTCGGCGGGTGTTACAGACCGAACAGCATGCGGCCCGGGTTTTCCAGCTGGTTCTTGATGTCCACCAGGAACTGCACCGCGTCCTTGCCGTCGATGATGCGGTGGTCGTAGGACAGCGCGATGTACATCATCGGCGCGATCACGACCTGGCCGTTCTCGGCGATCGGGCGCTCCTTGATCGTGTGCATGCCGAGGATGGCGCTCTGCGGCGGGTTGACGATCGGGGTCGACATCAGCGAGCCGAAGGTGCCGCCGTTGGTGACGGTGAAGGTGCCGCCCTGCAGGTCGTCCAGCGCCAGCTTGCCGTCGCGCGCCTTCTTGGCGTAATCGGCGATGCCCTGCTCGATGTCGGCGAAGGACATGCGCTCGACGTTGCGCAGCACCGGCGTCACCAGGCCCTTGTCGGTGGACACGGCGATGGAGATGTCCGAGTAGCCGTGGTAGATGATGTCGTCGCCGTCGACCGAGGCGTTGACCAGCGGGAAGCGCTGCAGCGCGTTGGCCGCGGCCTTCACGAAGAAGCTCATGAAGCCGAGCTTGATGCCGTGGGCCTTCTGGAACTCGTCCTGCAGTTCCTTGCGCGCGGCCGAAACCTTGGCCAGGTTGACTTCGTTGAACGAAGTCAGCATGGCGATGGATTCCTTGGACTGCATCAGCCGCTCGGCGATGCGCTTGCGCATGCGGGTCATCGGCACGCGTTCTTCCGGACGCGCGCCGCCGGCCTTGCCGACGCCGCCGTTGCGGGCGAAGTTGACGATGTCTTCCTTGGTCACCGCGCCATGGCGGCCGGTGCCGGCCACGTCGGCCGGGTTCACGCCTTCGGTGATGGCCGAGAAGCGGGCGCCCGGGGGCAGGTTGTCGGCGGCGGACTTGGCGGCCGGGGCCGGCGCGGCGGCCGCAGCGGCCGGTGCCGGGGCCGCGGCCTTCGGTGCCTCGGCGGCAGCCGGGGCCGGCGCGGCGGCAACGGCGCCTTCCTCGATGATCGCCACGACCTGGCTGCTGGTCACGGTGGCGCCTTCGGGGAACTTGATCTCCTTGATCACGCCATCGACCGGCGACGGGACCTCGAGCACGACCTTGTCGGTTTCCAGGTCAAGCAGGTTTTCGTCACGCTTGACCGCGTCGCCGACCTTCTTGTGCCAGGTGGCAATGGTGCCGTCAGCGACGGATTCGGGCAGTACCGGGGCTTTGACTTCGGTGGCCATGCAGGGGCTTCCTGGTTCGTATTCTTGGTGAAAGGGGGAGAGTTATTCAGCGAACTGGTCGTTGAAGGGGTTGACCAGCGCATCGGCGAGCAGCTGCTGCAGTTCGCGCAGGTGGTCGGCCATGTGGCCGACGGCCGGCGACGGCGAACGCGGGCGGCCAGCGTAGTGCAGGTTCTGGCCATCGGCCAGGCAGGCCTGCAGGTGGTGGCGGATCTGGTACCACGCGCCCTGGTTCATCGGCTCTTCCTGGCACCACACCACGTCGGCGGCCTTGCCGTACTTCTTCAGTTCGGCGGCCAGCTGCGGGCGCGGGAACGGGTACAGCTGCTCCACGCGGATGATCGCCACGTCGTCCTGGCCACGCTTGGTCTGGTCTTCCAGCAGGTCGTAGTAGACCTTGCCCGAGCACAGCACCACGCGCTGGACCTTCTTGGCGTCGGCGCTGGCGTCGCCGATCAGGTGCTGGAACTCGCCGTTGGCCAGTTCGTCCAGGGTCGAAACGGCCAGCTTGTGGCGCAGCAGCGACTTGGGCGACATCACCACCAGCGGCTTGCGGGTGGTCATGCACAGCTGGCGGCGCAGCATGTGGAACGCCTGGGCCGGGGTCGACGGCACGCAGACCAGCATGTTCTCCAGCGCGCACAGCTGCAGGAAGCGCTCCAGGCGCGCCGAGCTGTGTTCCGGGCCCTGGCCTTCGTAGCCGTGCGGCAGCAGCAGGGTCAGGCCGGAGATGCGGCCCCACTTGGCCTCGCCGGAGGCGATGAACTGGTCGATCACCACCTGGGCGCCGTTGGCGAAGTCGCCGAACTGGCCTTCCCAGATGCACAGGGTGTTGGGATCGGTGGTGGAGAAGCCGTACTCGTAGGCCATCACCGCCTCCTCGCTGAGCAGCGAGTCGATGACGGTGGCCTGTTCCGGCGACTGCACCAGCTGGCGCAGCGGCAGGTAATAGGCGTCGGTCTTCTGGTCGTGCAGGATCGCGTGGCGGTGGGTGAACGTGCCGCGGCCGACGTCCTGGCCGACCAGGCGCAGGCCATGGCCCTGGTCGAGCAGGGTGGCGTAGGCCAGGTTCTCGGCGAAGCCCCAGTCGCCCGGGATCTCGCCGGCCGCCATCTTGCGGCGGTCGTCATAGA
Organism: Stenotrophomonas sp. Steno-Z10-HUANG; assembly: GCF_056393075.1. Lineage (NCBI taxonomy): Bacteria > Pseudomonadati > Pseudomonadota > Gammaproteobacteria > Lysobacterales > Lysobacteraceae > Stenotrophomonas > Stenotrophomonas sp. Steno-Z10-HUANG. The sequence continues at coordinate 281,770 of NZ_JBWJPA010000003.1, read as the reverse complement.
CCTTGGCCACGCGCGAGTGCAGTTCCACGCCCTCGGGGATGGTGTTGATCAGCTTGGCCAGGCGGGTCAGTTCGGCCATCGGCACCCGGGTGCTGACCGGGTCGGACAGCTTGCCGGCCAGCAGCTTCGGCCAGTCCACGTACAGCTTGCTGGTCGGCGGAGTCTTCTCGACCTGTGCCAGCTCGGTGGTGACTTCGCCCGAATCGAGCTTCTCGCGGTAGGCATCGACCAGCGCCTTGCCGCCATTGGCCGGGATCACGCCCGCGGCCTCGAGCTTCTCCGCGTACAGTTCGCGGGTGGTCTTGTGCTTGCGGATCACCTGGTACATCAGCGGCTGGGTGATCGCCGGCTCGTCGGCCTCGTTGTGGCCCCAGCGGCGGTAGCAGACCAGGTCGATCACCACGTCCTTGTGGAACTGCTGGCGGAAGTCGTAGGCCAGCTTCGCGGCGAACACCACCGCCTCCGGATCGTCGCCGTTCACGTGCAGGACCGGCGCGCCGACCATCTTGGCGATGTCGGTGCAGTACAGGGTCGAGCGCGAGTCGTCGCGGTTCGAGGTGGTGAAGCCGACCTGGTTGTTGATGACGATGTGCACGGTGCCGCCGACCGCGAAGCCGCGCGCCTGCGACATCTGGAACAGCTCCATCACCACGCCCTGGCCGGCGAACGCGGCGTCGCCGTGGATCAGGATCGGCATGACCTGCTTGCGCGCGGTGTCGCCACGGCGTTCCTGGCGCGAACGCACCGAACCGGCGACCACCGGGTCGACGATCTCCAGGTGCGACGGGTTGAACGCCAGCGCCAGGTGCACCGGGCCGCCGGCGGTGGCGACGTCGGCCGAGAAGCCCATGTGGTACTTCACGTCGCCGGCCACGGCACGGTCGTCGTGCTCGAAGCGGCCTTCGAACTCGTCAAACAGCTTGCGCGGGTTCTTGCCCAGGGTGTTGACCAGCACGTTCAGGCGGCCGCGGTGGGCCATGCCGATCACCACGTCCTTGACCCCGTCCTTGCCGGCGCTGCGGATCACCGTGTCCATCATCGGGATCAGCGAATCACCGCCTTCCAGCGAGAAGCGCTTCTGGCCGACGTACTTGGTGTGCAGGTAGCGCTCGAGGCCCTCGGCCGCGGTCAGCCGCTCCAGGGTGCGGCGCTGGGTGTCCGCGTCGAGGTTGTAGTTGCCGCCGGCGCTTTCCAGGCGCTGGTACAGCCACTGGCGCTGGTCGACTTCGGCGATGTACATGAACTCGGCGCCGATGGAGCCGGTGTAGGTCGCCTTCAGGCGCGCCAGCAGGTCGCGCAGCTTCATGCGCGGCTGGCCGCCGACGCCGCCGGTGCTGAACTCGTCGTTGAGGTCGGCATCGGACAGGTGGTGGAAAGCCAGGCCCAGGTCGGGCGGGTTGACCGGCGGGGTCAGGCCCAGCGGGTCGAGCTGCGCGCCGAGGTGGCCGCGCGAGCGGTAGGCGGTGATCAGGCGTCCGACGTTGCGCTCGCGCTCGTCGCCGCCGCCGGCACTGGCCACGGCGCTGGACGCGTTGCGGCCGGCCTCGGCGATGTGGGCGATGATGGCCGAATGCGGGACATCACCTGCCTCGCGGCCCTTGAAACCGTCGAAGTAGGACTTCCATTTGGGGTCCACACTGTCCGGGGAGACGAGGTACTGCTCGTACAGGTCCTCGATATAGGAGGCGTTGCCGCCGGCGAGTTGCGATGACTGCGCAAACTGCTTCAGGAGATTGTCCACGATGGAGGGTCGGATTCGCTTGTGGGGTATGGCTTCTGGAACCGGCGGGGACCTTGCAGCAGGGCGCCGCGCGGGCGTGATGAAACCGCTGAATTATACCCTCGCGGGGACAGGAAGGGGCACACACGCTGTCCCCCGGGTTAATGCCGGGCCATGCCTTGTCCGCACCCCGACAGCGCTCACATGCCGAGTGTCCGCAGCCCTTCGCAGAGCGCTGCGGCGTCCCACGCGCGCTGGAACAGCGCGTCCTGCTGGCGGGCCGTCGCCGGCATGTCCAGGCACAGCTCGCCTTCGAAGCGGTCGCTCATTGGACGAAAGTAGCAGTCGCCGTTGTCGTTGCTGGCGCTGGCCGGCGCCAGCGCCGAGTCGCCCGGGTCCACCGGCAGGCGCAGCGCGAACACGCTGGGCAGGCGCTGCAGCAGTGCCAGCAGCGCGGCCGGCATGGCCGCGGGCTCGGCATCGTGCAGCAGCACCAGCGCCTGTTTGTCGTGGCGGCGGGTGGCGAAGCGGCGCAGCGCCTGCAGCACCACCGGCTGCGCGAGCAGCGCGGTGTCGCCGCCGCGGCAGCCGAGCAGGAGCCTGCGGCGGGCGCGGTGGATCACCGCCGCCAGGGCCGCCTCGGCCTGGGCGGCATCCTGCACGCGCATGGCGCCGCCCATGCGGCGGCGCATGGTCTGGTGGACGATGCCGGCCTCGGTGAACGCCGCGCCTTCGGGCAGGAAGCCGTTGCGGGCATAGAAATCGCGGGCGTGGAGCTGGGCATGCAGGGTCACCTCGTCCCAGCCGCGGTGCGCCGCTTCGGCCACCAGCGCCTGCAGCAGCGCCTCGCCGACACCGTGGCCGCGCCAGCCGGGCAGCACCGCCATGCGGCCGATGCGGCGCTGCGGCGTCAGCCGGCCGGTGCCGATGGCGTGGCCATCGGCATCCAGCGCGAGGACGTGGTGGCTGAGCGGGTCCAGGTCATCGCTTTCCAGCGCCGCCGGGACCTGCTGCTCGCCGACGAACACGGCCTGGCGCACGCCGTGCAGCAGCGCCTGCCGGGCGGCGTAGTCGGCTGCCTCGACGTGGAACGCCGCCGGGGTCATGCCGCCGGGCCGTCCTCGTCGCCGTCGTCGCAGATCACCACCACCTCGACCCCTTCCTCGTTCACCTGCACGGTGTCGATGGCGCCACTGGCCGGCTCGCCTTCGCCGGCCTGGGCGTACTCGAACACCTCGATTTCCAGCTCCGGTGCGTCGGCTTCGTCGTCGAACGCGTCTTCCATGACATCGAGCGCATCCTGCTCGGCCTGCATCGCCGCCAGGGTCTCGGCGTCCAGCAACTGGTAGTGGCCGCCGGCCAGCAGTTCCATCACCGCGCTGCGGCCCTTGGCCGACAGCTTGCGGAACAGCGCTGCGTCGATCCGTTCGGCCGCGGCCAGGCCCTGCGCGTCCTTGACCGGCAACGGGAAGGCATGGCCGCTGCTGTACAGCACCGCGCCGCGGGTGGCGCGACGCCAGGCCAGCCGCGCCCACGGGTGGCGCTCGAGCAGCCCGCCCTCGTCCAGCACCGCGTCCACGTCGGCGGGGGCGGGCGGGGCCTGCGAGGGCAGGATGTCGCCGGCGGCGCGGTAAGTGGTGATGAAGCGGCCGAACCAGTCGCCCAGGCGGTCGGGGTCGTTCATGCGCAGCGCATTGAGCGCGGTGACCACGCGCTTCATCGCCGCCGCGTCGATCTCGTTGGGGTCCTCCGGCAGCTTCAGGTCCGGGTCCTGGTAGCGGATGGCCTCGTCGGCGTCGGCCACCAGGTCATCCAGCCAGTCGCTGATCAGCTCGGCCGAGGACGGCGCGCGCATGCCGAAGGAGAACGTCAGGCACGGGTCCTCGGCCACGCCGTGGTGCGGTACGTTCGGCGGCAGGTACAGCATGTCGCCCGGTTCCAGCACCCAGTCGTGGCTCGGCTTGAACCTGCGCAGCAGCTTCAGTTCGACGTCGGGGCGGAAATCCAGCGGCGGGCGCTTGCCCCGGGTCGATTCGCTGGCGTCGATCTGCCAGCGGCGGTGGCCGTGGGCCTGCAGCAGGAACACGTCGTACTGGTCGACATGGGCGCCGACCGAGCCGCCGGTGGCGGCGAAGCTGATCATCACGTCATCCATGCGCCAGCGCGGCAGGAAGTTGAAGTGCTCGATCAGCGCGCGCACGTCCGGGTCCCACTTGTCCACGTCCTGTACCAGCAGGGTCCAGTCGTGGTCGGGCATGCCCGGGAAATCCTCCTCGCGGAACGGGCCGTTGCGCAGGGTCCAGCCGTCGGTGGCGCGGTCATGGGTGACCAGGCGCGCCAATGCGCCTTCCTCGCAGGCCAGCCCGGCCAGGTCTTCGGGCATCACCGGGGTCTGGAAATCCGGGAATGCGCCACGGATCAGCAACGGGCGCTTCTGCCAGTAGTCGCGCAGGAAGCGCTCGGCGGGCATGCCGAGCGGATGGCGGGCGCTGGCCCTGATCTCGAGCGGCAGGGAGGAGGAAGTCTTTTTCATCGCGCGCAATACCATTGGAAAACGGGGGCGGCGGAGTCCGCCGACGGAAATCGCATTGTCACCCAGCCGCCGCCGACGCGCCTAGCACCGCCGCGGGCGGGGCCAGCGGCGGGAGCGGCGCGGCGCCGCCCTCGAGCAGGCGCTCCAGCACCGCGGCCGGGCAGGGCGGGCTGAAGCCGTAGCCCTGGGCCAGCGGGCAGCCTTCGGCGCGCAGGAACTCCAGGTGGCGGGCGTGCTCGACGCCCTCGGCCACGACCTCCAGGCCCAGGCTGTGGCCGAGGCCGATGATGGCGCGGCTGATCACCCCCAGCTCGGCGTCGCCGGGCAGGCCGGCGATGAAGCTCTTGTCGATCTTCAGCATGTGCAGCGGGAACCGCTTGAGGTAACCCAGCGACGAGTAGCCGGTGCCGAAGTCGTCCAGCGCCAGCCGCACGCCGAGCGCGGCCAGGCGCCGCAGTGCTGCGCCCAGGGTGGCGTTGCTGTCCTGCATCAGGTGGGTTTCGGTGATTTCCAGCACCAGGCTGGCCGCGGGCAGGCCGGTGTCGTCGAGGATGGCCACCACGCGCGCGACGAAGTCGTCCTGCTGCAGTTGGCGCCGCGAGAGGTTGACCGAGCAGTACAGGTGCCGGTGCCCGGCCAGCTGCCAGGCCCGGGTCTGCCGGCAGGCCTCGCGCAGCACCCAGTCCCCCACCTGGACGATTTCCCCGGATTCCTCCAGCGAGGGGATGAACTCCAGCGGCGGCACCAGGCGGCCATCGTGGCGCCAGCGCAGCAGCGCCTCGACCCCGGCCATCGGCGGGTCGTGCGCGTCCAGGCGGTGGATCGGCTGGTAGTGCAGCACGAACTCGCCACGCGCCAGCGCCTGGCCCAATGCGCTCTCCAGCTCCAGCTGGCGCTGCGCGCTGGCCTGAAGCCCGACGCTATAGTGGGCGAACTGGGCCTTGCCGGCCTGCTTCGCCTGGTGCAGGGCAAGGTCGGCGGCCTGCAGCGCATCGTTGAGGTCGGCGCTGGCATGCAGGGTGGCGATGCCGATGCTGGCGTTGACCACCAGGGTGCGGTCGTCCACGCGCATCGGCTGGTGCAGGTGGCCGAGGATGCGCTGGGCGACCTGTTCGGCGCACCCGGCGCTGCCGGGGTCGACCAGCAGCACCACGAATTCGTCGCCGCCGAAGCGGAACAAGTGGTCAGCGGCGCGCAGGCACTGCGCGAGCCGGCGGCCGACCTCGACCAGCACGCCGTCGCCGAACAGGTGGCCGAAGCTGTCGTTGATGAGCTTGAAGCGGTCCAGGTCGATGAACAGCACCGCTGCCTGGCCGCTGCCGGTGTCGTGCAGCTGGCGCTGGGTATGCAGGAGCAGCTCGTCCAGCCGCAGGCGGTTGGCCAGCCCGGTCAGCGGGTCGTGGCGGGCGGCGTGGTGCAGCTGGTGTTCGACGGCCTTGCGCCGGCTGATGTCGCTCTGCGAGCCGGTGATGCGCAGCTGTCCGTCACGGTCGGCCTCGGCCACGCCGCGGCTGAGCACCCACAGCCAGTCGCCATTGCGGCAGCGGACGCGGTATTCGTGGTGGATCCAGTCCGATTCCCCGTGCAGGTGCGCGTTGATGGCCTGGTGCAGGCCGGGCAGGTCATCGGGATGGACCCGGGAAAACCAGGCGTCGCTGGTCTGGCCCAGGGCCTGCCGCTCCAGCCCGATCATGTCCGCCCAGCGCTCGGACACGTACAGGGTGTCCGCCCCGGGATGCCAGTCCCAGATCCCGTCATGGGCGCCACGCAGGGCCCGCGCGAAGCGCGCCTCGCTGTCCTCCAGCGCCTTGCGCTGGGCGGCGCTGTAGGTGTCGATGGCCAGGGTCATGTCGAAGAACACGGCCTTGAGCAGGCTGGAGAAAAGCTGCACGTCGGCGCCCTGGCCGCACAGCGGCGCCAGCATCTGCTCCAGGTACAGCCTGTAGGCGGCCAGGTACCACTTCAGCTCGACGCCGTTGATGTGGTGGATCAGGCCGATGCGCAGGCGGTTGTCGATGTAGTCGCGGTCGTAGGGCCCCTGCCACAGCCGCTGGTAGTACTCCAGTTGCCGTTGCTTCAACCGGTGCACGGTGCCCGCGTCGCCGAGCAGCGCGGCCGGGGCGGGGAAATCATCGAGGTGGCGGTACAGCCGCTCGATGAATGCGGCCTGCGCGGCGGCCATGCGCGCGGCGTTTTCGTTCAGGCGCCGCGCGTCGTCCTGGCCCCATTCCAGCAGGCGGCCGCGTTCGCTGATTTCCGCCTGCTCCAGCCCGATTCGCCGCATCAGCTCCTGCAGTGTGTCGACGGCACCCATGGTTCCCTCTTGCGTTGAAGACCAGCATGGAAAAAGCGCCACGGCGGCGGTTCCGTCCGGAACGGCCCCCGCAGCGCCTCGTCTTGCAGGCCCGTGCGTCCTGCCCGGCAAAGCGGGTCCGCGCGTGGCGCGGCACCCGGGTCAAGCGGCGCCTGCCAGATCCTCCAGCAGGCGGGTAAGGCGTTGCCGCAGTTGCCCCATCTCGCGCGAGCGGAAGGCATGCCGGCTGCGCTCCAGGGTTTCGATGGCCTCGTACAGGGTGGCCTGGACCTGCCCGGTGGGGCCCAGCGGGTCCGGATCGAGCCACCGGCACAGTGGCGCGCGGTCGCAATCGCAGCTCTGCTGGATGACCTCGGCGTCACCGGTCGCGGCCATGAGCGCGCGCAGCCGCGCGGCCAGGGCCGGGTCGGTGCAGATGATCCGGGCCACGCCGCTGTCCCGTGCGGGGCGCGGGGGCGGCGCGGTGGGCGCGGCGTCCGGTTCCGGACCGCCTGCGGCACCGGCGGAGGTGGGGGGCATGCTCGACATCTGTTCCTGTTCCATGTTTGCGTGAAAAGCGTCCATCGTTTCCCGCCACGCGGGCCTTTCGTCACCATGCCACCGTCGACACCGCACGCGGTAGCGCCGTGGTCGTGCCTGCTGCTGGCGCCAGCCGGAACCGGGCGGCGGCCTGCGCCAGCCGGGCGGCCTCATGCTCCATGTCGTGGGTGGCGCGCCCGGTTTCCTGCACCAGCAGCGCGTTCTGCTGCGTGCTCCTGTCCATCTGCGCGATGGTCTGGTTGAGTTGTGCGATGCCCGCGCTCTGCTCGCGCGAGGCGCTCGCTATCTCCGCGGTCAGGGCGGTGACGTGCTGCACCGAGGCCACGATGTCGACCATGGTGCGGCGCGCCTTTTCCACCTGCGCCGAGCCGTCGGCAACCTTCTCCACCGAGTTGCCGATCAGATCCTTGATCTCGTGCGCGGCGACGGCCGAGCGCTGCGCCAGCGTGCGCACCTCGGCGGCGACCACGGCGAAGCCACGCCCGCTGTCGCCGGCGCGGGCGGCCTCGACCGCCGCGTTCAGGGCCAGGATGTTGGTCTGGAAGGCGATGCCGTCGATCACCCCGATGATCTCGCCGATCCTGCGCGACGCGGTTTCGATGGCGCGCATGGTCAGCACCACCTCGTCGACCACCTGGCCGCCCTGGCGGGCGACCGCCGCGGCGCCCTCGGCCAGCTGGCTGGCGTGGTGCGCGGCCCCGGCATTGTCGCCGATGGTGGCGGTGAGCCGGTCCATCGAGGCGGCCGCCTCGCGCAGCGTGGCCGCCTGCCGCCCGGTGCGCGCGGACAGCTCGTCGTTGCCGCCGGTGATGCTGCCGGCGGCCGCCGCGATGCGGTCGGCGGACTGCTGGATGCCGGCGACGATGCCGGCCAGTTGTTCGGCGGTGGCGTTGGCGTCGGTCTTCATCTGCCCGAACACCCCGTCGAAGTCGCGGGTGATGCGTCGCCCGAGGTCGCCGCGCGACAGTGCCGACAGCAACTGGCGCATTTCGTCGGCGCTTTCGGCGGTGGCGTCGAGCAGCCGGTTCACGCCCCGGGACAGCCGCCCCATCAGGCCGGCCTCGCCGGATGCCTGCAGGCGCTGGTCCAGCCGGCCCTGCGCGGCGCCGTCGATGATCGTGGCGATGTCGTGCTCCATGCGCGCTTCGGCGGTGCGGTCGTGCCATTCGACGACGAAGCCGTGGCGTTGGCCGTCGGCGTCGACCATCGGGGTGACGTTCAGGCTGAAATGCGCCTCGCCGATCTGGATGCGGCCGGAGTGAGCGCCGTCGAGGGTGTCGAGCAGGGCGCGGATGCGCGCCGGGTCGCGGTGGAAACAATGGATGCTGGCGCCGATCAGGCGCTCGGGGTCGAAGTCCGGGAACGCCTTGAGCAGTTCCGCGCGCTGGTTGCGCAGGATCGCGATGACCGCCTGGTTGGCATAGACGATGTGGTGTTCGCGGTCGGCGATCATCATGCCGGTGCGCAGCGCGCACAGCGCGGCTTCGACATGGAAGCCGGGCGCGGCGCTGGTGGCGGCGGGCAGCGGTGCAGCCGCGGCGTCTTCCTGGTCCGCGTGCGGTCGTGGTTCCGTACCGGAGCCGCGCAGCCGCACCGCGAATATGCAGGCAATCCCGGTTACCACCGAGACCGCGGCCATCTGTGGCAGTGCCGCGGCCAGCATCGGCTGCAGCGCCGTCAACCACAGCAGCAGGCCGGTTGCCGCCAGCGCCAGCGGTACCCAGTCGCGATAGCACAACAGCAGGGCGGCCACGGCCACGCTGCCGGCGGGGCCGAGCGCGGGCGGGGCGGCAGCCAGCGCCGCGACCAGCGCCGCGGCGATCGCCAGGCGGCTGCGGCGGGTGCCCGGCGCACGCCGCGCCTGCAGCACCGCGAACGCGGTGGTGGGCAGGTACACGGCCACGAACAGGATCCAGCCACCCGAATCCAGTGCATGCGCCAGCGCCGCCACCCCCAGCAGCGCCAGCATCGGCAGGAACAACCGGTCGGCCTCGATGGCCTCCGCATCCCGCGTTCGCGATGTCTCGACAGCACCCATGAATCCCCCTGTTGAAAACCTGGGCATGAAAAAAGCGCCATGACAGCCACCCCGGGGGAGTGGCTGTCATGGCGCTTCGTCTTGCAGGCCCGTGCGTCCTGCCCGGCAAAGCCGGTCACCGCGTCTGGCGGTACCTCAACCGCGCTTTTCTACACGATTGGCGGTCATTGTTCCAGAGGTCCGCCGGGCGCCGGCGGCGGCAGCCGGCGGGCACATGCGGCAACGGCCAGGCGGGTGCCTGGCCGTTGCATGCGGGAAGCCCGGCCCGGGACCAGCGGCCGGGGCCGGGGTCAGATTGCCCTGGCCAGCGATGCGGCCAGGCCGGCGTAGCCGCCGGGGGTGAGCTCGCGCAGGCGCTGCCTGGCCTCGGCCGGCAGGTCCAGCGATTCGATGAACCCACGCATCGACTCGGCGGTGATGCCCTGGCCGCGGGTCAGGGCCTTGAGCTGCTCGTACGGGTTGGGCAGGCCGTGGCGGCGCATCACCGTCTGCACCGCCTCGGCCAGCACTTCCCAGGCCGCGTCCAGGTCGGCGTCCAGCCGCTGGGGGTTCACTTCCAGCTTGCCCAGGCCCTTGGCCAGCGATTCCAGCGCCACCTGGGTGTGGCCGAACGCGGTGCCCAGCGCACGCAGCACGGTGGAGTCGGTCAGGTCGCGCTGCCAGCGGCTGATCGGCAGCTTGGCGCTGAAGTGCTCGAACAGCGCATTGGCGATGCCGAAGTTGCCCTCGGCGTTCTCGAAGTCGATCGGGTTGACCTTGTGCGGCATGGTCGAGGAGCCGACTTCGCCCTCCTTGAGCTTCTGCTTGAAGTAGCCCAGCGACACGTAACCCCAGATGTCGCGCGCCAGATCGATCAGGATGGTGTTGGCGCGGCGCGCGGCATCGCCGATCTCGGCGACGTTGTCATGCGGCTCGATCTGGGTGGTGTAGGGGTTGAACACCAGGCCCAGCGAGGTGACGAAGCGTTCGGCGAAGGCCGGCCAGTCCACGTCCGGGTAGGACACCACGTGGGCGTTGTAGTTGCCCACCGCGCCGTTGATCTTGCCGGTCAGCTCGACCGCGCCGATCTGGCGGATCTGCCGTTCCAGGCGTGCGACGACATTGGCCACTTCCTTGCCCAGCGTGGTCGGCGAGGCGGTCTGGCCGTGGGTGCGCGAGAGCATCGGCTGCGCGGCCTGGGCGTGGGCCAGCTGGCGCAGCGAGGCGGCGATGCCCTGCAGGGCAGGCAGCAGCACGGTGCCGCGCGCCTCGGCCAGCATCAGCCCGTAGGACAGGTTGTTGATGTCCTCACTGGTGCAGGCGAAATGCACGAATTCCAGCGCCGGCGCCAGTTCGGCGTCGTCCTTGAGCCGCTCCTTGATGAAGTACTCCACCGCCTTGACGTCATGGTTGGTGGTGCGCTCGATCTCCTTGACCCGGGCGGCGTCGGCCACCGAGAAGCCATCGGCCAGCGCGCGCAGGCGCGCCCTGCCGGCGGCGGAGAAGTCGGCCAGTTCGCCGATGCCCGGCTCGGCGGCCAGCGCCAGCAGCCACTCGATCTCCACCTTCACCCGCGCGCGGATCAGGCCGTACTCGGAGAAGATCGGGCGCAGCGCGTCGACCTTGGACGCGTAGCGCCCGTCGAGCGGGGACAGGGCGAGCAGGGCGGCTTCCGGGCGGGACGGTTCGGTCATGTCGGCAGGCAGGGGCAAGGGGCGGGGGCGCATATTCTACGGCCTGTCCGGAATGGCCGCCCGCGCACGCCGCGCACACGCCGGCATGCGCAGCTGCGGCGTATCCTCGGACGCCTTATTCGACGAGGGCTGGGAGAATGCCGATGGGCGGGAAATTCCGGATCGAACACGACAGCATGGGCGAACTGCAGGTGCCGGCCGAGGCCCTGTGGGGGGCGCAGACCCAGCGTGCCGTGCAGAACTTCCCGGTGTCGGGGCAGCGCATGCCGCGCGCCTTCATCCGCGCGCTGGGGCTGATCAAGGCCAGTGCCGCCGAGGTCAACACCGGGCTCGGGCTGCTGCCCAAGGGCGTGGGCCGGGCGATCCGCGCCGCGGCCCTGGAGGTGGCGGCCGGCGCGCACGACGCGCAGTTCCCGGTCGACGTCTACCAGACCGGCTCTGGTACCTCGTCGAACATGAACGCCAACGAGGTCATCGCCACGCTGGCCAACCAGGGCGGCAAGGCCGGCAAGGCCCACGTGCATCCCAACGACCACGTCAACCTGGGGCAGAGTTCCAACGACGTGATTCCCACCGCCATCCGCGTCTCGGCGCAGCTGGAAACGGTGCAGACCCTGCTGCCGGCGCTCCGGCACCTGCGCCGCGCCATCGACAGGCGCGGGCGGGCGTTGGGCAAGGTGGTGAAGACCGGCCGCACCCACCTGATGGACGCGATGCCGCTGACCTTCGCGCAGGAGTTCGGCGCCTGGTCGGCGCAGCTGGAATCGGCGCAGGGGCGCATCGAGGACGCACTGAAGCGGCTGCGCCGGCTGCCGCTGGGCGGCACCGCGATCGGCACCGGGATCAATGCCGATCCGCGCTTCGGCGGCAAGGTGGCGCGGGCGCTTTCAAGCGCCACGGGCACCCGTTTCGAGAGCGCGCAGAACAAGTTCGAAGGCCTGGCCGCGCAGGACGACGCGGTGGAGCTGTCCGGCCAGCTCAACGCGCTGGCGGTGGCATTGATCAAGATCGCCAACGACCTGCGCTGGATGAATTCCGGGCCGCTGGCCGGGCTGGGCGAGGTCGAGCTGCCGGCGCTGCAGCCCGGCAGTTCGATCATGCCGGGCAAGGTCAACCCGGTGATCCCGGAAGCGACGGTGATGGCCGCCGCGCAGGTGATCGGCCACCACACCGCGATCACCGTGGCCGGGCAGACCGGCAACTTCCAGTTGAACGTGGCGCTGCCGCTGATCGCGGCCAACCTGCTCGACTCCATCCAGCTGCTGTCCAGCGTGATGACCCTGCTGGCCGACAGGGTGTTCGCCGGGCTGGTGGTCAAACAGGAGCGGGTACGCGAGGCGCTGGCGCGCAACCCGATCCTGGTGACCGCGCTCAACCCGATCATCGGTTACGAGAAGGCCGCGGCCATCGCCAAGCGCGCCTACCGGGAACAGCGCCCGGTACTGGAGATCGCCCGCGAGGACAGCGGCCTGCCGGAAGCCGAACTCAAGCGCCTGCTGGACCCGGCGGCGTTGACGCGTGGGGGCATCCACGACCATTGAGGGCGCCGGAACCCGGCGGTTGCCGGCGCGGCAGTCCGCGGCACGACGCGTGGGCCGGCATCGGCGCCGACGGGACCGCTGCATCCGCGGATCCATGATCGCCGCGCGCTGTCCGGCATCCTGTTTCCACGCAGCTCGCGCGGACGGTGCCGGCATTGCTGGAGGCCGGCGTCCTGCCTGCATGCCGGGTTCGCCGGGTCGCCGGGAGCGGGCGGGCCCGGGCGGTGCGTCGGCACCCGGTGGCCTGCGGTGCCGGCCCGCGCGCGGTTCATGCCACCGCGGCCGGATGAGCGGCCGCGGCGCGGGATTCAGCGCAGTGCGCGCGGGTTGGCCAGCGCTTCGCCGTACTGCTTGAACTCGGGAATGCGCTCGGCCAGGTCCGGCGGGAACGGCGTTTCGCCGGCGGGCACGTCCAGCGGGATGGTGCGGCCGCTGGCATCGGCGGGCGCGGTGGATTCGGTCAGGGTGTTCTGGCGCAGGATCTGCAGCTTGACGAAGCTGGTCCGCAGCAGCGCGCGCTGCGCCTCGTCGAGCGGGATCTCGATGTCATCCACGCGCAGCCTGCCGTCGGGCAGGATGTCCAGGTTCGGGTAAGGGGCACGCCGCACCGACACCATGTTGGCGCCCACCTCCATCTTCGGCTTGCTGCGCTCGGCGCGGTGGGCGGTGTACTGCTCGCGGTCGCCGCAACCGGCGACGGCGGCGATGCATGCCAGCAGGAGGGACAGCAGCAACTTGTTCATGGCGGGGTGGAGCGGTACGGCGGGGGAGCGCCGATTCTACCGCTCCCCCGCCGCTGGCGGTCAGCGTGCCGTCACCCGGCCGTTGCGGCATTCATCGATGTCGCTCTGGTCCATCTTCGCGTAGGGCTTGAACTCGGGGATGGCCGCGGCCAGCCGCTGCTGGGTGGCGAGCATCGCCGGCAGCTGGTCGCAGATGCGAGTGGCGCTCTGCTCGAGCTTCCTGGCCTCGTCCTCGATCCGCTTCTCGATCTGCTCGGTGTCGCCGGAGAGGACGCCCTTGAGCGCCTCGCCGGCGGCGCGGACGCCAAGGTTGGCGCCCTGCACGCCGATCTCGATGCCGGCCTCGGCGACCTGGACGACCTGCGCGCGGTACTCCAGCAGGAGCTTGCGCTGGGCGTCGTCGACCGCGATCTTGCGGCCATCGATCAGCAGGTCGCCGGCGGGCGAAATCTCCACCTTGGCGCCGCCGTCGCTGGAAATGCTGATGTTCTTCTCGGTGATTTCCTTGCGCGCGCGGTTGGTGGCTTCGCGCACCTTCTGGCCGATGCTGGCTTCGCCGAGCGGATCATCGGCCTGCGGGCGTTCGCCGCAGGCAAGCAGCGGCAGGCACAGCGCCAGCGCGAGCAGGGGGGCTTTGAGGGTTTTCATGGGCGTGCTTCCGTTGCTGGCAAGAAGGGAATGTCACCGCTTTTTCGGCAGTTCCACGGTGCCGCGGATGCCGGAGTGGTCGATCGAACCGCTGCCGCTGTGCCGGACCCGCAGGCCGCCGGCATCGCGCACGCGCAGGTCGCCCGAGCCCAGGGTGCCGAGGCCGACCGTGCCGCGGACGCCGCCGATGTCGGCGTCGCCCGAGCCGATGCTGTCGATCTCCACGTTGCCCTGCACGTCGCGCAGTTCCAGGTCGCCCGAGGCGATGCTGCCGACCCTGGCATCGCCGCGCACCCCGCCGACGCGGACATCGCCCGAGCCGATCGAGACCACGTGCAGCGCGCCGACGTTGTCCAGCTCGATGTCGCCGGAGCCGACCGCGGCGGTGGCCAGCGCCTTGATGTCGCGGGCCTTCACGTCGCCGGAGCCGACATCGGCGCTCATCGCCTGGGCGCCGCTGAGCGAGGCATCGCCGGATCCGACCTTGAGCTGCACCAGCAGCGTGTCGGGCAGCGTGCCGGTGATGTCCAGCCACGCATAGCTGGAACCGAAGCCGATGTTCAGCCCGCGGCTCTCGCGCTGCAGGCGGACGACGAGCTTGTCGCCGACCTTTTCCTGGGTGAGCGAGAGCTGGCCGAGCAGGTCCTGGCTGGACGCGCAGGCGCGGCCGGACAGGGCGGCGCGGGCGCCGGGCGATGCCTGCAGCCGCAGGTCATGGCTGTTGACCTCGAACACCACGGCCTTGACCCCGGCCAGCGCCAGGTCCATTGCCTGCGGCTGGCTGAACTTGCAGTGTTCGTCGGCCAGGGCCACGCCCGGCAGCAGGGCCAGGGCGAACAGCAGGGGCTTGATCGTCGCGTGCTTGATGTCCATCGGGTTCCTCGGGGTCACGGCGGATGGGGGGGGCGGATCGACAGCGGCGGATCAGGTGTCGTCGCGGCGCTGGCGCAGCCAGATCGCCGCGGCGATGAACACGGCGCCGACCACGACGCCGACCCACAGCTCGGGGTTGGCCAGGCCCGCCAGCTGCACGCCGGGCGAGAAGCCATGCAGCATCGACTTGACCGACTCGCCGGTCGGCGTGGGGCTGCGGTAGGCCAGTTCGATGCCCGGGGTGGCGCTGAGCAGCAGGCGGCTGACCACGTGGCCCCAGAACCAGCCGCTGTTCAGGCCGAACAGCTTCATCAGGTCGAACCAGCTGACGATGACGCCGGCGAACACCGGCAGCATCACCGCCCACAGGAACGGCTTGCTGCGCGCCCAGGCCGAGCACAGCAGCAGCCAGCCGGCGGTGGGCAGCGCCCACAGCGCGTAGACCGGGATCCAGGCCAGGTGGCTGGCGGCGATCGAGAACGGATTGGACGAGGCCCAGATCAGGGTCACCGGGTTGCCGCCGTGGAACAGCACCACCAGGCTGATCATGACCATGAAGCCGAACATGGTGATGATGGCCGCGACCACCGCCAGCAGCGGGGCGATGACCAGCGCCCCGACCAGCTTGGACAGGACCGTCTGCGTGTCCGAGACCGGCATCGATTTCCAGAACAGCACGCTGCGGTCGCGGCGGTCGTCGTACAGCGCGCCCAGGCAGTAGAAGAACACCACGAACGCCAGGGTGATGAACGGCCAGGCCGAGCTGAGCAGCAGGGTCATGTTCATGCCCTCGCCGAACTTGGCGATGTCCGCGGGGGTCATGTGCTGGGTCAGCATGCCCAGGTCCAGGCCGTTGACCTGGATGCCGTTGATGTGCAGGTCGCCGTTCTCGGCGGCGCGGCGGGCGGCGATCAGGCCGGCGATGATCGCCATCAGCGACAGCAGCAGCGAGATGCCGCCGGCCACCAGCGGCGCGCGCAGGAAGCCGCCGCGGTTTTCCCAGTACTCGCGCTTGAGCAGCCACTTGAACTTGCCCAGCGGGGTGATGTGATGGACGGCGTTCATGCGTAGGTTCCCTTCATGATGGCCACGAACAGGTCGGCAAGGCCGGGGTTGCGGGTTTCGCCCAGGGCGTCGAGCTGGGTGCGGTCGGCGCCGTCGTAGAGCAGCACGGTCTTGCCGAACGGCAGCGCGCGCTCGTCGATGGGCGACAGCTCGCGTGCGGCCTGCAGGGTGTCGGCCGATGCCAGCAGCTCGGTATAGCGCTCGGACACGTTCTCCATGTCGGCCGAGAGCACGATCCGGCCGTCGCGGATGAACAGCACGTCGGTGAGGATGTGCTCGATCTCCTCGACCTGGTGGGTGGTGATGATGATGGTCTTCTGTTCGTCGAAGTAGTCCTCCAGCAGGCGCTGGTAGAACTCCTTGCGGTAGAGGATGTCCAGGCCCAGGGTCGGCTCGTCCAGCACCAGCACGCGCGCGTCGATGGCCATCACCAGCGCCAGGTGCAGCTGCACCACCATGCCCTTGGACAGCTCGGACACGCGCTGCTTCGGTTGCAGCTTGGTGTTGGCGAGGAAGCGCTCGCAGCGGGCGCGGTCGAAGCGCGGGTGCACGCCGGCGACGAAATCGATGGCTTCCTTGACCCGGATCCAGCGCGGCAGCACCGCCACGTCGGCGATGAAGCACACGTCGTTCATCAACGCGTTGCGCTGGGTGCGCGGGTCCATGCCGAGCACGCGCAGGTCGCCCTCGAACGCGGTCAGCCCGAGCAGGGCCTTGAGCGCCGTGGTCTTGCCGACGCCATTGGGGCCGATCAGGCCGACGATGCGGCCCGGGGCGATGGTGAAGCTGGTGTTGTCCAGTGCCGGCTTCTGCTTGTAGGCCTTGCGCAGGCCCTGGGCGGAAACGACGGCGTCGACGGCGGCATTCATGGTGTGGTCCCCGGTGGCAGCAGATCTTCCAAGGTCAGGCCCAGGCGCTGGATGCGTTCCAGCACCCCGGGCCACTCTTCATTGAGAAAACGGTCGCGCTCGCTGCCGCGCAGTTTGCGCGCGGCTTCCTCGGTCATGAACATGCCCAGGCCGCGGCGCTTCTCGACCAGGTTCTCGTCGGCCAGTTCCTGGTAGGCGCGCGAGACCGTGATCGGGTTCAACTGGTACTCGGCCGCCACCTGGCGTACCGAGGGCAGGGCGTCGCCCGGCTTGATGACCCCGTCCAGCATCATCGCGATGACGCGATCCTTCAGCTGGCGGTAGATGGGAGCGCCATCGCTCCACTGGATATCGCTCATGGTCAGCTCCGTGGATTCAGCGACTGTGCGAATGAGAAGTAGGGCAGGGAAAGGCTGGTCCGCATCCGCCGGATGGGGCGCTTCTTCTCCTGCACGTTGGCCTCCTGCTCTTCGCCGGTGGTCCCGGCGGCATAATCCTGGACCGCGCCACGGCCGGCAGGCAGGGACAGCGTGCAACCGATCAACAACAACGTGCCGGCAGCGGTCAGTGCCGGGAGAAGATGTCGCTGGTGCCTTCGGTTCATGGCGGTCCCCCTGTGTAGGGTGGCTGGTGTTGTATGCAACTATAACACCGACACGCCGACATGCAACTCCCCTGTAACCCAACTGATGGCCTAGTCTGCGCATGACCCGCGCACACACCCAGGAGAATTCCGATGTCTATCCGCAAATACCTGATTGCAGTGGTATTTGCCATGTCCATGGCCGGGGGGGCGGGCGCCGCCGACGGTGCCTTGCTGGACCGCGACTACCGGCCGCTTGCCGGAAAGGACCCGGTGAACCTGAACCGCGAGTACGGCGGCAAGGTGCTGCTGGTGGTGAACACCGCCTCCAAATGCGGCTACACGCCCCAGTACGAGGGGCTGGAAGCCCTGCACCAGGCGCTCGCCGGGCGCGGTTTCGCGGTGCTGGGCTTTCCCTCCAATGACTTCAAGGGCCAGGAGCCGGGCAGCGAGGCGGAGATCCAAGAGTTCTGCACGCTGACCTACGGGGTCAAGTTCCCGATGTTCCAGAAGGTGCACGTGACCGGCGCCGAGGCCACGCCGCTCTATCGCGACCTCACCCGCCTGACCGGCGTGGCGCCGGGCTGGAACTTCCACAAGTACCTGATCGCGCGCGACGGCCGGGTGGTGGCGCAGTTCCCCAGCAAGGTGCGGCCGGACGACCCGGAACTGCGCGCGGCGATCGAGCGCGAACTCGCGCGGCCGGTGCCGGGCCGCCGCTGATGCGCGCGGCGGTGCACCGCCTCGACATCGCCGGTGTGCGTGCGACAATGGCGCCCTTCGCGCCGATGCCGGCGTCTGTTCACTTCCAGGAAAGCAGCGAATGAAGATGGGAAAGCGCGGCGCCGTGGCGTCGCTGATGATTCTGGCGTTGGCGGTCCCCGCGGCCGTGATCGCGCAACAACCTGCCGCCCCGGCGGCCACCAAGGAGAAGTCCGTTTTGACCTCGGAACGTGAAAAGATCGGCTATGCCATCGGCGTGGACGTCGCCAGTTCGTTCGAACCCATCGCCTCGGAAGTCGACGTCGCCGCGCTGCGCCGTGCCGTGGAAAACGCCTTCGCCGGCGGCCAGCCGCTGCTGTCGCAGGAAGAAGCGCAGAAGACCGACCAGGCGCTGCGCATGGCGATGATGATCCGTTCCGGCCAGCAGGTGCCGGGCATGGCGCCGGGCAGCCAGCCGCCGGCGGTGGACCGCGAAAAGGTCGGCCTGATGTTGGGCAGCTACGCCGTCGGCCCGTCGCTGGCGCCGATCCGCGGCGACATCGACCTGGACGCGGTGTTCCAGGCCATCGGCACCCTCTTCGCCAAGGGCACGCCGCTGATGGACCGCCAGCAGGCGCAGGCAACGCTGCAGGCGTTCAGCACCGCCAAGCAGGCCGCCGCCGCCGGCAAGAACCGCGAGGAAGGCAATGCATTCCTGGCCAAGAACAAGACCCAGCCGGGCGTGGTGACCACCGCCTCGGGCCTGCAGTACCAGGTGCTGCGCGCGGGCAGCGGCGAGCGCCCGATGGCCACCAGCCGCGTGCGTGTGAACTATGAAGGCAAGCTGCTGGACGGTACCGTGTTCGACAGCAGCTACCAGCGCGGCCAGCCGGCCGATTTCGGCCTGAACCAGGTGATCAAGGGCTGGACCGAAGGCGTGTCGCTGATGCCGGTCGGTTCCAAGTACCGGTTCTGGGTCCCGTCCGAACTGGCCTATGGCAGCAACGGCACCCCGGGCGGCCCGATCGGCCCGGACGCGACGCTGACCTTCGACGTCGAGCTGCTGGGCGTCCTGCAGTAACCCCACGGAGCCCCTGCACCCATGCGCGTTGCGATTTTCGGTACCGGCTACGTCGGACTCGTCACCGGGACCTGCCTGGCCGAGGTTGGGCATGACGTGGTCTGTGTCGACATCGACCAGGCCAAGGTCGACGGCCTGAACCGGGGCGTCATCCCGATCTACGAACCGGGACTGGAACCGATGGTCAAGGCCAACCATGCCGCGTCGCGGCTGGCCTTCACCACCGACGCGGCCTCCGCGATCGCGCATGGCCAGGTGGTCTTCATCGCGGTCGGCACGCCGCCGGACGAGGATGGCAGCGCCGACCTGCAGTACGTGCTGGCGGTGGCCCGCACCATCGGCCGGCACCTGCAGGTGCCGACCGTGGTGGTCAACAAGTCGACGGTGCCGGTGGGCACCGCCGACAAGGTCCGCGCGGCGATCGCCGAGGAACTGGCCGCGCGCGGCGTGGAGATCGCGTTCGACGTGGTCTCCAACCCCGAATTCCTGAAAGAGGGCGATGCGGTGGCCGACTGCATGCGCCCGGACCGCATCATCATCGGCGCCGCCAGCGACGCGCCGGTGGCGGTGATGCGCCGCCTGTACGCACCGTTCAACCGCAACCACGACCGCGTGGTGGAAATGGACGTGCGTTCGGCCGAGCTGACCAAGTACGCGGCCAACGCGATGCTGGCGACCAAGATTTCGTTCATGAACGAAATCGCCAACATCGCCGAGCGCGTCGGCGCCGACATCGAGCACGTCCGCCAGGGCATCGGCTCGGACCCGCGCATTGGCTGGCACTTCATCTATCCCGGCGCCGGCTACGGCGGCTCGTGCTTCCCCAAGGACGTGCAGGCGCTGGCCCGCACCGCCCTGC
The DNA here is from genome assembly GCF_056393075.1 of Stenotrophomonas sp. Steno-Z10-HUANG. Lineage (NCBI taxonomy): Bacteria > Pseudomonadati > Pseudomonadota > Gammaproteobacteria > Lysobacterales > Lysobacteraceae > Stenotrophomonas > Stenotrophomonas sp. Steno-Z10-HUANG. The sequence continues at coordinate 261,988 of NZ_JBWJPA010000003.1, read as the reverse complement.
AGTACGGCCATGCGCCGCGCCTGCTCGAGGCGGTGGAAGCGGTGAACGAGGCGCAGAAGGGGCACCTGTTCGAACTGGTCCAGCGTCACTATGACCGGGGCGAGGACGAGGGCGTACGCGGCAAGACCTTCGCGGTGTGGGGGCTGGCGTTCAAGCCCAATACCGACGACATGCGCGAAGCCTCCAGCCGCCGCCTGCTGGCGCAGCTGTGGGAGGCCGGCGCGCGGGTGCGCGCCTACGACCCGGAGGCGATGCACGAGGCCCGCCGTATCTTCGGCGAACGCGACGACCTGGTGCTGTGCGACTCGGCGTTCGCAGCGCTGGAAGGCTCCGATGCGCTGATCGTGGTCACCGAATGGAAACAGTTCCGCAGCCCGGATTTCGCCCGCATCCGCCAGGCGCTGGGCGACGCGGTGGTGTTCGACGGCCGCAACCTGTACGACCCGCATGAGATCGAGGCGGCCGGACTGGCCTATTACGGCATCGGCCGGGGGCGCTCCCTGCATGTCTGACCTGCTGCCGAGCGCCCGCGAACAGGCCCTGGAAGAACGCCTGGTGGAACTTGAAATGCGTGTGTCCTTCCAAGAGCACGCGCTGGCCGAGCTGAGCGAAGCGCTGGCCGATGCGCGCATGCAGGGCAGCCGCAACGCCGACGTGCTGCGCGTGCTGCTCGAGGACCTGGGCAAGGTGCGCAATGCGCTCAATGCCTCCGACCCGGCGAGCGAACCGCCGCCCCCGCACTACTGATACGACGTACCGCACGCATGAGCGACACTCTCCGCGACCAGCTCCTCGGGCTGGGCTTCAAGCCCGCGCCCAAGCCGGAGCGCAAGCCCGACACCCGCCGCGACGGCCGCCCGCAGGGCAGGCCGGCGCAGGCCGGCAACAAGCCCGCTGGCAAGCCCGGCCATGCCGGCAAGCCGGCGCACGGCAACAAGCCCGCCCATGGCGGCCCGCCGGGGCCGCGCAAGCCGCGTTCGCAGGAAGACATCGACCTGGCCAAGGCGTATGCGATCCGCGCGCAGAAGGAAAAGGACGAGCGCATCGAGGCCGAACGCCGGAAGCAGGAAGAAGCCCGCCTGCGCCGCGAGGCCAAGGCCCGGCTGGACGAGCTGATCAAGGACAAGGGGCTGAACGACCCCGACGCCGATATCGCCCGCCACTTTCCCTATGGCGGCAAGATCAAGCGCATCTACGTCACCGCCGACCAGCTCAAGGCGCTCAATGCCGGGCAGTTGGGCGTGCTGCAGCAGAACGGGCGCTACCTGCTGGTGACGGCCGAACTGCTGGCCGAGGCGGAGAAGATCTTCGCCCCGGCCGTGGCACTGAAGGTCGATCCCGACGCACCGGCCGGGGACGACCCCTACGCCGACCCGATGTACCAGGTGCCCGACGACCTGGTCTGGTAGGTGCGGGGCTTGCCCCGCACGGTGCCTCAGGGCGCGTCGCGATGCCCGCCGGAGCACGCGGGGGACGCCCCCCCGCGTCCACGGCGGTTCCTCTCCGGTACGAAGCAGAACGCGATCACCGCGCCGGCCAGCGCGAAGCAGCCGCCGGCGATGAAGGCCACCTTGCCGTCGCCGAACGGCCACAGCTGGCCGGCGATCAACGCGCCGAGCACGCCGCCCAGGCCCGACGAGAACCCGTAGAACAGCCCCTGGCCGTGGCCGTTGAGGTTGCCGGGGAAGTAGCGCGCCAGCAGCTGCATCGCCGAGGCGAAGAACGCGGCGAAGCCCAGGCAGTGGGTGGCCTGCGCCACCAGCATCACCGGCAGGTCCTCCGGCCACAGCGCGGTGGCCCACCAGCGCAGTGCGGCGCTGGCCATGGAGATGATCAGCAGCCAGCTGGCGTCCCAGCGCCGGAAGAAGCCGGCGATCAGGAAGAACACCGCCACCTCGAACACCACGCCCACCGTCCACATCAGGCCCAGCAGCGAGGTGCTGTAGCCATGCTGGTCCATGTACAGCGAGAAGAACGTGTAGTACGGCCCGAACGAAAGCTGCTCGAGGAATGCGGCGATGAAGAACGCCAGCACCGGCGGCCGCCGCACGATCGACCAGAAACCCTGCACGTGCGCGGCATGGGTGCCGACATGGCGGGCATAGCGGTTGGCGAAGGACGCGCCGGTCATCAGTACGAACAGCGGCAGCATCAGCCACGGCAGCAGACCGGCGCCATGGCGTTCGATGACCCAGCCGAACAGCGTGACCACGGCGATGAAGCCCAGCGAGCCCCATACCCGGATCATGCCGTAGCGGTGGCTGTCGCTGCCCAAGTGGGTGAGGGTGATGGACTCGAACTGCGGCATCACCGCGTTGTAGAAGAAGCAGAACCCGACCATCACCGCGTACAGCGTCCACGTCGGCTGCGGCAGCAGGAAGCCGGCGAAGCTGATCACGGTCAACACGCAGCCGATGCGCAGCCAGCGGATCGGGCGCGGCGAGACCGCCGCCAGCGAGGTCCAGGTGCTGGGCGCGACCACCCGGGTGGCGTACCACAGGCTCATCATCACGCTGATCGCGGTGACGCCCATGCCGCGCGACTGCAGGTACAGGCTCCAGTACGGAGTGAACGCGCCGAGCGCGGCGTAGTAGAAGAAATAGAAGCTGGACAGCCGGGCGACGGGGACCGTGGGCTGCAGCGGGATCGGGGAGGTCATGAACAGGCGCGCGGGCGCGTAAAGCAGGGTGCCTATTGTGCGCCCTGCGCCGCGCCGCGTCCCGCCGTATTGCGCGCGGAAGGCGCGCTTGCGCCGTCCGCGCGGGGGCGGGGCCGGAGCGGCCGCTAAAGCGCCGCAGGCATCCGCTGATCAGGGGCTGGCTTCGGCGTTCCAGGTGGCGACCTGGGCACGGATTCCGGCGAGCATCGCATCCAGCGCGGCGCGGTCGTAGACGGTGCCGCGCAACACCACCGTGTCGATGCTGCTGGTCGCGGTGATGTCCTGCAGCGGGTTGCGCTCCAGCAGCACCAGGTCGGCGGCCTTGCCGGCGACGATGGCGCCATAGCGGTCCAGCCTGCCGAACCACGCCGGGCCGTTGCGGGTGGCCGTGGCCAGTGCCTGCGCCGGCGTCAGCCCATGGCGCACATACAGCGCCAGCTCGTTGTGTAGGCCGATGCCGGGATAGTTGTAGGAATTGAGGAAGCCGGCATCGGTACCGGCCATGATGCGCACGCCGGCCTCCTGCAGCAGCGGCAGCACCGCGGCGACCCGGGCATGGCGCGCGTGCCGCGCCTGGACCTGTTCCGGCGTGGCGCTGGCGGCGCGCTCCACGCGCCAGGCGTAGGTCTTGCGCAGGCCCGGGCCGATGTAGGCCAGGTACGGGTCATCGGCATGCGCTTCGCTGTCGAGGAAGCTGAGGATGCGGCTGCCGTCGAGCGTGGGCGTGACCGCGACCCCGCGTTCGGCGAAGCGGCGATAGGCGGCCAGCGCGGTGGCGCGGTCGAAGCCCTCGTGCAGGCGGCGGCTGGCCTCGGCGCGGTCGATGCGGCCAGCGGCGAAATCAGCGGCGATCCGGGCCTCGTCCGGAACGCCGGCCTGGAACGCGTAGTCCAGGTGCTCGATGGAACTGAGCCCGGCGTCGATGGCCTGGCCGACGGTCAGCGCCATCGGGATGTGGCCCGAGGTGCGCAGGCCGCGCTTGCTCGCCTCGGACACCGCGTACAGGAACAGCTCCGGCTTGAGCGTGCTGTCGGTGATCTTGACGAAATCGACCCGGTCGCGCTGTTCGCGGTCCAGCGCGGCGTCCACGCCGGCCTCGTCGCCGGCTTCCAGGGTGCCCTTCCAGACCGGGGCGATGCCTTCGATCTTGGCGCCGGAGGTGAACAGCTGCGGCCCGAACAGCTGGCCGTCGGCGATCTGCGCCCGCCACGCCAGCACCTGCCCGGGCAGGTCGCCGGACGCGTCGCGCACGCTGGTGATGCCATGGGCGACGTACAGCGGCAGCAATGCCTTGTTTTCCTCGACCAGTGCCGGGCCGCCGCCGAAATGCACGTGCATGTCCCACAACCCCGGGATCAGGTAGCGGTCGCGCGCATTGAGCGTTCTGCGCGCGCGCCACTGGCCGGCCAGCGTCGCGTCCGCGCCGACCGCGACGATGTCGCCGCCGCGGATCGCAACGGCCTGGCCGGGCAGGGTGCGGGCGTGCTCGACATCGACGACGGTGGCGTGGCGGATCAGCACATCGGCATCCAGGCGTGCGGCCAATGCCGGCGACGCCAGCGCCAGCAGCGAGGAAAGGGCGAAGCGGAGCGTGGTGTTCATTCGGTGCGTTCCAGGGCGGGCGTGGCTGCCCGCACGACGGGAGGAGAGGGCGGCAGGTACCGGCCGGGCACGCGCCGGATCGCGGTACGTCGAGCCGATGCGGGGTGGTCGCCGCCTGTCCGGGTCTGCGCTGCGCGCGGCGCCGGGAGCAGCGCGGCGGGCGGGGGTTTGCATGCGCTCCGGGGCGATGCTACAAGCCGGTGCGTCCATCCAGAAATGAAATGTACCGATGGAAAACAGTCCGAAATCGAATAGGGTGCTGTTCGACCTCGATCTGCTGCGCGCCCTGTTGACGGTGGCCGACTGCGGCAGCTTCACCGCCGCCGCCGCGCGCCTGCATTCCACCCAGTCCACGATCAGCCAGAAGGTGCGGCGGCTGGAGGAACTGGCCGGGCACCGGCTGCTCGACCGTGGCGTGCGCGACGTGCGCCCCACCGATACCGGCGAGACCGTGCTGGGCTACGCGCGGCGCCTGCTGGCGCTGAACGAGGAACTGGGCGAGGCGCTGTCCGGCGCGGGGGTGGCCACCACCCTGCGCCTGGGTGTGCCGGAGGATTTCGCCGGCGGCCGCACCACGCACCTGTTGGCCGATTTCAGCCGGCGCCACCCACGGGTGAAGCTGGAGGTCAGCAGTGGCCTGAGCCGCGCGCTGGCCGAGGGCTACGACCGTGGCGAGCTGGACCTGGCGCTGGTCAAACAGCGCCGCGGCAGCCGCGAGGCGCTTGCGCGCTGGCCCGAGCCGATGCGCTGGATCGACAGCGCCGCCAGCCCCGCGTTTGCGCTGGACCCGGTGCCGCTGGTGGCCTTCCCGCCACGCGGCCTGTACCGCGAGGACATGATCGACGCGATCGAGGCGCTGGGCCGGCGCTGGCGCATCAGTTTCACCAGTTCCAGCCTCGGCGGCATCCAGGCGGCGGTCGCCGATGGGCTCGGCATCAGCCTGCTGCCGGCGCGCACGGTGACACCGGCGCATGTGGTGCTGGGCGTGGAAAGCGGCCTGCCGGAGATCGACAGCATCGAACTGGCGCTGCTGATGCGGCCCTCGGCCGACCCCGAGGTGCGGGTGCTGGCCGACATGCTGGTGGAGATGCTGGCGCAGCCGCAGGCATAAGCGCGCGGAGGCCGTAGGTGCGGGGCTTGCCCCGCACGCAGCCGTCCGGTGAAGCCTCGTGCGGGGCAAGCCCCGCACCTACGGGAGCGGGCGTGCCGCTCCCGGGCAATCGATCAGGCGTCCGGCCCGAGCCGGCCGCGGCGCACGATGCCGCGGCGGCACGGTACCCCGGCCACCGCGGCCGCGGCATTGGGCGCGTCCAGCACCAGGAAGGTGGCTTCGTTGCCCACGGCCAGGCCGTAGTCCTGCAGGCCAAGCACGCGCGCGCCGGCGCCGGTGGCCATCTGCAGCGCCATGCACAGCTCCTCGTCGGTATGGAACCCGGAGCGGTAGCCCAGCAGCATCGCCCGCTGCAGCATGTCGCCGTTGCCATACGGCCACCAGGCGTCGCGGATGTTGTCGTTGCCCAGGAACACCTCCACGCCGGCCGCGCGCAACTGCCGCACCGGCGGGAACGGGCGGTCGCCCGGGGCATTGGTCATGATCGCCACGCCGGCATCGGCAAGCGTCGTGGCGATGCGCTCCAGCTGCGCGGTATCCACTTCGCCCAGCGCATAGGCATGGCTGACCGCGACGCGTCCGTGCATACCCAGCGCGCGGCTGCGTTCGGCGATGCGCCGCAACTGTTCGATGCCGCCCAGGCCGGGTTCGTGCAGGTGGATGTCGACCTTGGCGCCGTGGCGCTCGGCAATGCCGAACACCACGTCGAGCTGGCCGGTGCTGTCGCCGTCGAGCGTGTCCGGGTCGATCCCGCCGACCACCTGCGCGCCTTCGCGCATCGCCGCGTCCAGCACCTGCGCGGTGCCGGGGCAAGACTGCACGCCGGCCTGTGGGAACGCGACCAGTTCGATGTCGACGATGCCACGCCAGCGTTCGCGCACCGCGTTCACCGCATGCAGGTGGTCCAGGCCGGTGGTGGCGTCGACGTCGACATGGCTGCGCATCGCCACGGTGCCGAACGCGGCCGCCTGCGCCACCAGGGCGTCGGCGCGCTCGACGATGGAGGGCGCGGCCGCCAGTTCCTGCTTTTCGATGGACAGGCGCTCGCGCAGGGTGTGCGCGGGGCGGTGCGGGTGCCAGCGGTCGCCGACGAAGCTTTTGTCCAGGTGGATATGGCCGTCGACCAGGCCCGGCAGCACCAGCTGCCCGCCCAGGTCGATCTGTTCCACGCCGTCGCAGCGCGGCAGGGCCGGGCCGATGGCGGCGAAACGGCCGCCGGCCACGGCCAGTTCCAGCGGCGTACCGTCGGGGCCGATGGCGTTGATGAAGAGCTGGTCGAACATGGCGGTGTCGCGGGGCAGGGGAGCGGGGCCGCCACGATAGGGCCGCCGTCGGCGCGGCGGAAATGAAGTATCGCGATGGGCGGCATTCGCCACGGTGATGGCGGGCTGCCGGCGTCACCGGCCCTTGCACGGAACGCCCGCGCGCGCAGCTCAGTGCCGTGCGCGGCATGCCGCCGTGGGGTGTCGCCCGCGCCACGGCGCCCTGGCGATTCCCGGGCGCAGGCCCCGCACGCGGATGCCGGCGCATCCGCGTGGCGTGCGCTCAATCCGGGTCGTAGTCCAGGTTCGACGCCAGCCAGCGCTCGGCCTGCGCCCGGTCCACGCCCTTGCGCCGCGCATAGTCGGCCACCTGCTCCTTGGACACCCGCCCGACCACGAAATACTGGCTCTGCGGGTGGCTGAAGTAATAGCCGGACACCGCCGCGGTGGGCAGCATGGCGAAGCTCTCGGTCAGCGACATGCCGATGCCTTCGGCGCCGAGCATGGCGAACAGCGTGCGCTTCTCGCTGTGCTCCGGGCAGGCGGGATAGCCGGGGGCGGGACGGATGCCGACGTACTGCTCGGCGATCAGCGCTTCGTTGTCCAGCGCCTCGCCGGCGGCATAGCCCCAGTAGCCGGTGCGCACGCGATGGTGCAGGCGCTCGGCCAGCGCCTCGGCCAGGCGGTCGGCCAGCGCCTTGAGCAGGATCGCGTTGTAGTCATCGTGGTCGGCCTCGAAGCGCGCCACGTGCGGCTCGATGCCGATGCCGGCGGTGACCGCGAAGGCGCCGATCCAGTCCTGCCGGCCGCTGTCCTGGGGGGCGATGAAATCGGCCAGGCAGAAGTCCGGGCGCTCGGCCGGCTTGTCCACCTGCTGGCGCAGGAAGTGCAGGGTGGTCTCGCCGTCGGGCAGCGATACCACCACGTCGTCGCCGCGGCTGTTGGCCGGCCACAGCCCGAACACGGCACTGGCGGTCAGCCATTTTTCCTTGATGATCGTGTCCAGCATCGCGCGGGCGTCGCGGTACAGCGCGCTGGCCTGGGTGCCGACGATCTCGTCGTCTAGGATCGCCGGGAACTTGCCGGCCAGTTCCCAGGCGCTGAAGAACGGGGTCCAGTCGATGAACGGCAGCAGGTCCTGCAGCGGCCAGTCCTCGAACACGTGCACGCCGGGCTGGGCCGGCACTGGCGGAACGTACTGCGCCCAGTCGCAGCGGAAGCGCTGGCCGCGCGCGTGTTCCAGCGACACCAGCCGCTTGGCGTCGCCGCGGTTGCGGTGGCGCTGGCGGATGTCGGCGTAATCGGCGTCGTTGGCGGCGACGAAAGCGCCGCGCAGCTCCGGCGAGATCAGCGACTGCGCCACGCCCACCGCGCGCGAGGCATCCTTCACCCACACTGTCGGCGCGGCGTAATGCGGGTCGATCTTCAGCGCGGTGTGCGCGCGCGAGGTGGTGGCGCCGCCGATCAGCAGCGGCGTGCTGAAGCCCTGGCGCTGCATCTCGCGGGCGACGTGGCTCATTTCCTCCAGCGAGGGCGTGATCAGCCCGGACAGGCCGATCAGGTCGGCGTTCTCGGCGCGCGCGGTGTCCAGGATCTTCTGCGCCGGGACCATCACCCCCAGGTCGATCACCTCGAAGTTGTTGCAGGCCAGGACCACGCCGACGATGTTCTTGCCGATGTCGTGCACGTCGCCCTTGACCGTGGCCATGACGATCTTGCCGTTGCTCTTGCCGACGTCGCCGGTGCGCAGCTTCTCGGCCTCGATGAAGGGCAGCAGGTAGGCCACCGCCTTCTTCATCACCCGTGCCGACTTGACCACCTGCGGCAGGAACATCTTGCCGGCGCCGAACAGGTCGCCGACCACGTTCATGCCGTCCATCAGCGGCCCTTCGATCACGTCCAGCGGCCGGCTGGCCTGCTGCCGCGCCTCCTCGGTATCCGCCTCGACCCAGCTGTCCAGCCCATGCACCAGCGCATGCGCCAGCCGCTCGCGCACCGGTCTGTCGCGCCAGCCCAGGTCCTCGGCCTTCTTCTCGCCCTTCCTGCCCTTGTAGCGCTCGGCGATCTCCAGCAGGCGTTCGGTACCGTCGCGGCGGCGGTTGAGGATCACGTCCTCCACCCGCTCGCGCAGTTCCGGTTCCAGGTCGTCGTAGATCGGCAGCGCGCCGGCGTTGACGATGCCCATGTCCATGCCGGCGCGGATGGCGTGGTACAGGAACACCGCATGGATCGCCTGGCGCACGGTCTCGTTGCCGCGGAAGGAGAACGAGACGTTGGACACGCCGCCGGACACGTGGCAATGCGGCAGCGTGCGCTTGATGATGCGGGTGGCCTCGATGAAGTCCACCGCGTAGTTGTCGTGCTCCTCGATGCCGGTGGCGACGGCGAAGATGTTCGGATCGAAGATGATGTCCTGCGGCGGGAAGCCGACCTGCTCGACCAGGATGCGGTAGGCGCGGGTGCAGATCTCCACCTTGCGCGCGCAGGTGTCGGCCTGGCCGTCCTCGTCGAAGGCCATCACCACCGCGGCGGCGCCATAGCGGCGCACCAGCCTGGCGTGCTCGACGAACGCCGCTTCGCCCTCCTTGAGCGAGATCGAGTTGACCACGCTCTTGCCCTGCAGGCATTTCAGCCCGGCCTCGATCACGCTCCACTTCGACGAATCGACCATCACCGGGATGCGGGCGATATCCGGCTCGGACATGATCAGGTTGAGGAAGCGGGTCATCGCCTTCTCGGAGTCGATCAGGCCCTCGTCCATGTTGACGTCCAGGATCTGCGCGCCGCTGGCGACCTGCTGACGCGCCACCTCCACCGCTTCCTCGTAGCGCTCCTCCTTGATCAGCTTGCGGAACTGCGCGCTGCCGGTGACGTTGGTGCGCTCGCCGACGTTGACGAACAGCAGGTCCGGGGTGATGACCAGCGGCTCCAGGCCGGACAGGCGGGTATACGACGGGGTGTTCATGCGGCCAGCTCCCGGGCCTGCGGCAGCGCCCGCGGCGGCACCCCGGCCACGGCCTCGGCGATCGCCTTGATGTGCGCCGGGGTGGTGCCGCAGCAGCCGCCGACCAGGTTCAGCAGCCCGGAGGTGGCGAACTCCTTCAGCGTGGCGGCCATTTCCTCCGGGGTCTCGTCGTACTCGCCGAAGGCGTTGGGCAGGCCGGCGTTGGGGTGGGCGCTGACGTAGCCATCAGACACCTGCGCCAGGGTTTCCACGTGCGGCCGCATGTCGCTGGCGCCCAGCGCGCAGTTGAAGCCGATCGACAGCGGTTGGCCGTGCGCGACCGACGCATGGAAAGCCTCGGCGGTCTGCCCGGACAGGGTGCGGCCGGAGGCGTCGGTGATGGTGCCGGAGATCATCACCGGCAGGCGCCCGCCGCGCGCATCGAAGGCTTCCTCGATGGCGAACAATGCGGCCTTGGCGTTGAGCGTGTCGAAAATGGTTTCCACCATCAGCGTGTCGGCGCCGCCGTCGATCAGGCCGTCGATGGCCTCGCGATACGTCGCGCGCAGTTCGTCGAAACTGGTGTTGCGGAAGCCCGGGTCGTTGACGTCGGGGCTGATCGAGGCGGTGCGGCTGGTCGGGCCGAGCACGCCGATCACGAAGCGCGGCTTGTCCGGGGTCTTCGCCTCGATCGCGTCGCAGCATTGCCGTGCCACCTGCGCGCCGGCCTTGTTCAGTTCGTACACCAGGTGCTGCAGGTGGTAGTCGGCCTGGCTGATCGAGGTGGCGTTGAAGGTATTGGTCTCGACCAGGTCGGCGCCGGCCTCCAGGTAGGCGCTGTGGATGCCGGCGATGATGTCCGGCCGGGTCAGCAGCAGCAGGTCGTTGTTGCCCTTCAGGTCATGGCCGCAGCCGGCACCATGGACGTGCGCCTGCGGCGCTGCCGTGGCAGTGCCGGGCGCGGCCGGTGGCTGGGCGTCGTGGCGCGAATCGAAACCGCCGGCGAAGCGCTGCCCGCGGTAGTCGGCCTCTTCCAGCCCATGGCGCTGGATCATCGTGCCCATGGCGCCGTCGATGACCAGGATGCGCTGCGCGAGGGCCTGCAGCAGCAGGGCGACGCGTTCGGGATGGAGCCAGGGGAGGGCGTGCATGGGCGGACCGTAGGCTGGAATCGGGGGCGAGGGCGGGTATGCCGGCTCAGGGGCGGTGGGCGATCAGCGAGATCACCTCGAAATGCGGCGGGCGCTTCTCGCGGGTGACGGTCTCCAGGCTGGATACCTCCAGCCCGGCCTTCTCGACGAACCTGCGCAGCTCCTTGCCGGTGAAGCCCAGGTTGACGTGGCCGTAGGCTTCCACCGCCACCTTGTGCTCATGGCGGGCCAGGCTGCACAGCATCAGCCGCCCGCCCGGGCGCAGCACCCGCGCGCCTTCGGCCACGGCCTTGGCCGGGTGGCTGGCATAGGTGAGGGCGTGCATCAGCACCACCAGGTCGAAGCTGCCATCGTCGAACGGCAGCTGGTGCATGTCGCCCTCGCGCACTTCCACGTTGGGCAGCTTGCGCAGGCGTTCGCTGGCCGCGGCGACCACGCGCGCGCTGGTGTCGATGCAGACGTAGCGCTGCGCATGCGGGGCCAGCAGTTCGGCCAGCACGCCGTCGCCGGAGGCGATGTCGAGCACGTCGCCGGTTTCCAGCAGCGGCAGCGCGCTGCGTGCCAGCGCCTCCCAGGTGCGTCCGGGCGAGTAGTGGCGTTCCATGTCGCCGGCCACGCTGTCGGCCCAGTTCTGGTCGGCCGCGCGCATCGCCAGCACCGAGGGCACCCGCTCGGCGTCCTGGCGCAGCAGCGGGTCGTCGCTGCCGTTGCTCAGCGCATGCCACAATGCGCGCTGCGCCGGATCCAGCGCGGCGTCGTCGAAGCGGTAGTAGGCCGATACCCCCGCGCGGCGGTCGCGGACCAGCCCGGCTTCCTTCAGTCGGGCCAGGTGGGTGGACACACGCGGCTGCGCCAGCGTGGTGATGGCCGACAGCTCGGCCACGGTCAGCTCTTCCTGTTCCAGCAGCGTCAGCAGGCGCACGCGGGTGGCGTCGGCGAACACCTTCAGGCGGGTCGACCAGTCTTCCAGATCCATAAATATCTACCTATCGAGATAGAGAGATATTTTGCTGCTGCGGCGCGGCAGGGTCAAGGCGCGGCCCGCGTGGGCCAAGCGAACGGGCGCGCAGGTCGACGTGAATGGCGCTGTTCACCCAGCGCCGTCTGCCGCGGCCAGCCCCCTCTTTGCCGGTCATGGCAACAGTTACAATCGCAACTTCGTAATGCCCTGGGAGGGGTGTAGTGGATTTCAGCTTTTCCGACGAACAACTGATGCTGCAGGACGTCGCCCGCCGCATCGCCCAAGAGAAGATCGCGCCCAGCGCCGAGCACCACGATGCCACCGGCGAATACCCGCTGGAGAACATCCGCCTGCTCGGCGAGAACGGCCTGATGGGCATCGAAGTGCCGGTCGAGTACGGCGGTGCGGGCATGGACCCGGTGTCCAGCGTGCTGGCGATCATCGAGGTGTCCGCCGCCGATGCCGCGCACGCCACCATCATGTCAGTCAACAACTCGCTGTTCTGCAACGCCGTGCTCAGCCACGGCAGCGAGGAACAGAAGCAGCTGTACGTGCGCGCGATCGCCGAGGGCCGCGAGATCGGCGCCTTCGCCCTGACCGAATCGCAGTCCGGCTCCGACGCCACCGCCATGCGCTGCCGCGCGGTGAAGCAGGCCGACGGTTCCTACGTGATCAACGGCCAGAAGAGCTGGATCACCTCCGGCCCGGTGGCGCGCTACATCGTACTGTTCGCGATGACCGACCCGTCGCAGGGCGCGCGCGGCATCACCGCCTTCATGATCGACACCACCCGCCCGGGCTTCGGTCGCGGCAAGACCGAGCCCAAGCTCGGCGTGCGTGCGTCGGCGACCTGCGAGATCGAGTTCCAGGACTACGTGGCGCGCGCCGAGGATGTGATCGGCGCCGAGGGGCAGGGCTTCAAGATCGCCATGAGCCTGCTCGATTCCGGCCGCATCGGCATCGCCGCGCAGGCGGTGGGCATCGCCCGCGCCGCTTACGAGGCGTCGCTGGCCTACGTGCGCGAACGCAAGTCCTTCGGCGCGCCGATCGGCAGCTTCCAGATGATCCAGGCCAAGATCGCCGACATGAAGTGCAAGCTGGACGCGGCGCTGCTGCTGACCCTGCGCGCGGCCTGGACCAAGGCCCAGGGCAAGCGCTTCTCCACCGAAGCCGCGGTCGCCAAGCTCACCGCCTCGGAAGCGGCGATGTGGATCGCCCACCAGGCCGTGCAGATCCACGGCGGCATGGGCTATTCCAAGGAAATGCCGCTGGAGCGCTACTTCCGCGACGCCAAGATCACCGAGATCTACGAAGGCACCAGCGAGATCCAGCGCCTGGTCATCGCCCGCAACGAAACCGGCGTGCGCTGAGCGGCAGCGGACGCCGGGCGGGCCTGGTGTAGCCGGAGCAGGTGGTCCAGCCGCCGTTTGAGAAAAAGAGAAGCCCCGGCAATGCCGGGGCTTCTTCGTAGTTTCAGGATCGACGTCCTTATCAACGATCCTGCTGCACCGTACGCACCTTGTGCTGCTCGATGAACTGCCTGGAGGGCTCGTCCAGCTTGTCGCCCAGCACGCGGCGCACGGTGACGAAGAACAGCGGGATCAGCAGCACGCCGATGACGGTGGCGAACAACATGCCGCCGATGACGCCGGTGCCCAGCGAGTGGCGGGCGTTGGCGCCGGCGCCGGTGGAGATGGCCATCGGCAGCACGCCCAGGATGAACGCGAACGAGGTCATCAGGATCGGCCGGAAGCGCAGGTGCGCCGCTTCGATCGCGGCCTCGCGCAACGTCTTGCCGGCGGCGCGCTGTTCCACCGCGAACTCCACGATCAGGATCGCGTTCTTCGCGGCCAGGCCGATCACCGTCACCATGCCGATCTTGAAGTACAGGTCGTTGGGCAGGCCGCGCAGCAGCGAGAACACCACCGCGCCGAGGATGCCGACCGGCACCACCAGCAGCACCGAGACCGGGATCGACCAGCTTTCGTACAGCGCGGCCAGGCACAGGAACACCACCACCACCGACAGCACCATCAGCAGCGCCGCGGCGTTGCCGGCCAGGATTTCCTGGTAGGACATGCCGCTCCAGTCGTAGCCGAAACCGTTGGGCAGGTCGTTGCGCACCAGGTTTTCCATGGTCGCCATCGCCTGGCCGGAGCTGCCACCCGGGGCCGGCGAGCCGACGATGTTCACCGCCGAATAGCCGTTGTAGCGGCTCAGCGCCGGCGGTGCGTAGATCCACTCGGACTTGACCACGGTGCTGAGCGGGATCATCGAGCGCTGGCCGTCGGCGTCCTTGCTCAGCGAGCTGGGCACGTAGTAGCTGCGCAGCGATTCGGGGCCGGTGCGGTAGGCGGCATCGGCCTGCATGTTCACGCGCTTGATGCGGCCGCCATAGAAGAAGTCGTTGACGTACACCGGTGCCAGCATCATCTGGATCGCGGTGTAGACATCATTGACCGACACGCCCATGGCCTGGGCCTGCACGCGGTCCACCTTCAGCTGCAGCTGCGGCGAATTCTCGAGGGTGTTGGGACGCACGCCGACCAGTGACTTGTCGGCCGATGCCGCGCCGATGAGGGTGTTGCGCGCCTCCATCAGGGCATCTTGGCCGGCGCCGGCGCGGTCCTGCAGCCACATGTCGAAGCCGCCGAACTGGCCCAGGCCCTGCACCGTGGGCAGGTTGACGAAGAACACCTGCGCGTCCTTGATGCCGACGAACGCCTTGCCGTTCATCTTCTGGATGAACTCCGGCGCGGTCTCCTCGCGTGCGTCCCAGTCCTTGAGGCGGATGAAGGCCATGCCGACGTTCTCGCCGGAACCGACGAAGCTGAAGCCGGTGACCTGCATCATGCCCTCGAACGACGGGTCGTCCTTCATCATCCCGTACAGCTGGTCGAACACCACCGTGGTACGGCTCTTGGTCGCGCCCGGCGGCAGCTGCACGATGGCCAGCGCATAGCCCTGGTCCTCTTCCGGCAGGAAACTGCCGGGCAGGCGGGTGAACAGGAAACCGCACAGCACCAGCAGCAGCGCGAACACCATCAGCCAGCGCGGGCTGTGGCGGATGACGCTGCCGACGCTGCCGACGTAGCTTTTTTCCAGCTTGCCGTAATAGGTGTTGAAGGTGCGGTAGATCCAGTTCGGCCGTTCATTGTGGGTCGGCTTCAGGAACGCCGCGCACAGGGCCGGGGTGAAGCTCAGCGCCAGCAGCGCCGAGAAGCCCATCGACATGGCGATGGTCAGCGCGAACTGCTTGTAGATCTCGCCCGAGGCACCGGGCTGCATGGCGCTGGGGATGAACACCGCCGCCAGCACCACGGTGATCGCCACCACCGCGCCGGTGATCTGGCCCATGGCCTTCTGCGTGGCCGGCTTGGGGTCGAGCTTGTCCTCGCTCATGATGCGTTCGACGTTCTCGATCACCACGATCGCGTCGTCGACCACGATGCCGATCGCCAGCACCATCGCGAACAGGGTCAGCTGGTTGATGGTGAAGCCGATCGCCAGCATGCCCATGAAGGTGCCGAGCAGGGCCACCGGGATGACCAGGGTGGGGATGATCGTCGCGCGGAAGTTCTGCAGGAAGATCAGCATCACCAGGAACACCAGCACGACGGCTTCCACCAGCGTGTGCACCACTTCCTTGATCGAGATGTTGACGAAGGTGGTGCTGTCGAACGGGGTGAACCAGCTCACCCCGGGCGGGAAGCTGGGGGCCAGGTCGTCCATCTTGGCGCGTACCGCCTTGGACACGTCCAGGGCGTTGGCGCCGGGCAGCAGCTGGATGGCGAACGCCGCCACCGGCTTGCCGTTGTAGCGGGTGTCGAAGCCGTAGTTGGAGGCGCCGAAGGCGACGCTGGCCACGTCCTTGAGCCGCACCACGCTGCCGTCGGCGTTCGCCCGCAGGATGGTGTTCTCGAATTCCTCCGGCGTGCTGTAGCGGCCCTCGGCGGCGACGGTGGCGGTGAACGCCTGGCCGTTCGGCGCCGGGTCGCCGCCCACTGAACCGGCGGCGAACTGCAGGTTCTGGGTGCCGATGGCGTTGTACACGTCGGTGGCCGACAGGTGGTAGCCCTGCAGCTTCTCCGGGTTGAGCCAGATGCGCATGGCGTACTCGGAGCCGAACTGCTGGGTGCTGCCGACGCCCGGCACGCGCGAGATCTGGTCCAGCACGCGCGAGCCGACGATGTCGTTGAGCGCGTCGCGGTCCACCGAGCCATCGTCCGAACGCACGCCGATGGCCATCAGGAAGCCGGCGTTGGCCTTGGCCACCACCACGCCCTGCTTGGTGACTTCCGATGGCAGGCGCGGGGTCGCCAGGGCGACCTTGTTCTGCACCTGCACCTGGGCGATGTCCGGGTCGGTGCCGCTGTCGAAGGTCAGGGTGATGGACACGCGCCCGGTCGAGGACGAGGACGAGCTGAAGTAGACCAGGTTGTCGATGCCGGTCAGCTGCTGCTCGATCACCTGGGTGACCGATTTCTCCGCGGTGGCGGCGCTGGCGCCCGGGTAGGTGGCGCTCACGGTGACCTGCGGCGGGGCGACGCTGGGGTAGGACTCCACGCCCAGGTTGAGGATCGAGATCACGCCACCCAGCGAGATCAGGATGGCCACCACCCAGGCGAATACCGGGTGTTCGATGAAGAATTTAGGCATGGCGGGTTCCCGTTTCCCTTACTTGGCCGGCGCCGGCGCGGCGGCTGCGGGCTTGGCGGCGGGCTGGGCCGGGCCCGGCTGCCACGGCGAGGGCTTGGCCGGCGCGCCCTCCTTGACCTTCTGCACGCCGGAGACGATCACCCTGTCGCCGGCGGCCAGGCCGGAGGAGACCAGCCAGCTGCCGTTCTGCTGGCCGTCCAGCGCCACGTCCTTGCGTGCCACGTTGCCGTCCTTGCCCACCACCAGCACGTACCCGCCGCGGGTGTCGCGCAGCACCGCCTGCTGCGGGATCAGGAAGGCGTTGTTGCGCTCGCCCAGGTTGGCCTTGAAGCTCACGAACGAACCCGGCAGCAGGCTGCGCTCGGGGTTGGGCAGCTGCGCCCGCAGCGAGACCGCGCCGGTAGCCGGGTCGACCGTGGTCGCCGAGAAGTCCAGCGTGCCCTGGTGGGCGTACGGGGTGCCGTCGGGCAGGTTCACCTGCACCGTGGTCTTGCCGTCGCCAGCCAGGGCCACCGCGCCCTTGTCCTGGGCGGCGCGCAGCGCGCTCAGTTCGTCGGCGGTCATCGAGAAATTGACGTACAGCGGGTCGATCTGGTCGACCGTGGTCAGCAGCGTCGCCTCGCCCTGGCCGACCAGCGCGCCTTCGGTCACCTGCTGCTTGCCGGCCACGCCGGCGATCGGCGCGGTGACATTGGCGTAGCCCAGGCTGATGCGGGCGCTGGCCACGGCGGCCTGCGCCTGCTGCACGGCCGCCGCGGTGGTGCGCTCGGCGGCCTCGGCGTTGTCCAGGTCGGACTTGGATACGTAGTTCTGCGGCGCCAGCGAGCGCGCGCGTTCGGCGGTGGTCCGGGCGTTGGCGTGGCTGGCGCGGGCCGCCGCCAGCGCGGCTTCGGCTGAGGCCAGCGTGGCGCGCAGCGGCGCCGGGTCGATCTGGAACAGCAGCTGGCCTTCCTTCACCGCGCTGCCTTCTTCGTAGGCGCGCTTGAGCAGTACCCCGGACACCCGTGCGCGCACGTCGGCCGAGCGGAACGGCGACAGCCGGCCGACCAGTTCGCGCTGCAGCGGAAGTGTCTGTGGCTTGGCTTCGATGACCCCGACATCCGGCGGCGGCGGGGCGGCCTGTTCCTGTGGCTTCTTGCAGGCGGTCAGGCCCAGGGCCAGGGCACCGGTCAGGGCGAGGATGCGCAGCGGGGAGGTCATCGGGAAACTCCGGAGGTTGTTTTCAGCGGGTGCCGGGGATGCCGGCCGGCGGCGCCGGGAAGGCGCGCAGGAAGGCATCGACGGCGAATTCGGCCCACCGGCGGCGCAACTCGGGGGCGTCGCGGTGGGGAGCGTGGAACCGTTGTCGTTCGAAATCCTGACCAGCGATCATGCTTATTAACATTTCAGCCATGAAATGCGCATCGTCATGGATGATCCGGCCGCGCGCCATCTCGGTTCGCATCCATTCAGCCAACTGGTCGCGCACCACGTCGGCGCTGTCATGGTAGAGCGCGCGGGCCTCGTCGCGGAATTCCAGGGTACTGCTGGCGATCACCTGCGCGGCCTGGCGCACGCGTGGCTGGTTGCGGTGCTCCAGGTAGTGCACGGCGAAATCCAGCAGTACGTCGCGCAGCGGGCGTTCGTCGCCGGCGGCCAACGGCGCGGCGGCGACGCTGGCGTGGCGGCGCATCGCCAGGCTGAGCAGCTCGCGCTTGCTGCCATAGCGGCTGTACAGGGTCTGCTTGGAACAGCCGACGTAGGCGGCCACCGCGTCCATGCTCAGGTGCATGCCCTGGGTCGCCAGCAGCTCGCGCACGGCGTCGAACACACGCTGGTCGCGCGCTTCGGCGGGCCTGGATCGGGAACGGGTGGGATGCACGATTTGGACTATACCGTCCAGTTTACAATTGGTAAAGCAGCGCGGAAATGCGCTTTTCCAGCTCGGCCGTGGTTCGCGCGGGGAAATGCTTTTGTTGCATTTTTATTGTTTGAATTCAGTGACTTGCGCTTGTTCTTTGGGGTATTCGAAGGGGCCGATTGCGGCCCTGCAACAATGCTCTTTGAATGGCGGGGGCTACAATCGCGCCTCCCCAGGAGCCCACTGAAAGCTCAACCATGAAATCGCAAAACAACGCTGCCAAGTCCGCAAAAACGAAATCCCAACCGGCTGCCAAGGAGAGTGTTTCCGAGGCCGGCCTGTCCCTGGAGCCGGTTTTTGCGGCCTTGCGCAAGCGTTACCCCGCCGCGGCCCAGGCCCAGGCGGTCGCCTTCGCTTCGGCCTTCTACAAGCGCATGGAAGCGGATGAGTTCGGCGCGCACCGTGCCGAGGACTGGGCGGCGCTGGCCGCCGGCATGCTGGAGTTCGCCCGCGTGCGCAAGCCGGGCAAGGCCAACGTCCGCGTGTTCAATCCGGGCCTGAAGACCGATGGCTGGGAAACCGCCCACACCGTGCTGCAGATCGTCAATGACGACATGCCGTTCCTGGTGGACACCGTTTCGCTGGCGCTGGCCGACATGGGCGTCGGCGTGCACGTGCTGGGCCACCCGGTGATCGCGCTGGGCCGCGACAAGTCCGGCAAGCTGACCAGCGTCGGCGACGGCCCGCTGGAGTCGGTGATGCTGCTGGAGATCGACCGCCAGCCGGCCGAGGCCATGGACGCGGTGGCCAAGCGCGTGGGCGAAGCGCTGGAGGACGTGCGTGCCATCGTCAAGGACTGGGAGCCGATGCGCGACAAGGCGCTGGCCCTGGCCGAAGACCTGGGCCAGCGCACCCTGCCGGTGAGCGATGAGTCGCGCCACGAGGCGCAGGAGTTCCTGCGCTGGGCCGCGGACAACCATTTCACTTTCTTCGGCTACCGTGAGTACAAGGTGGAGAAGCAGGGCCGCGAGGACGTGCTGGCCGCCCAGAACGGCACCGGCCTGGGCCTGATGCGCGGCAAGGACACCTCGGTGGCGCGCCCGGTCAAGGGGCTGGCCGCGCAGGGCCTGAACACCACCAGCGGCCTGACCGACGCGCTGATCCTGACCAAGACCAACGCCCGCTCGCGGATCCACCGCGGCGGCTACATGGACTACATCGGCGTGCTGGAATTCGACGCCAAGGGCCGCATCGTCGGCGAACAGCGCTTCCTCGGCCTGTTCACCTCCAGCGCCTACAACCGCCGTCCGTGGGAAATCCCGCTGGTGCGCCAGCGCTATGAGAACGTGATGAAGCGTTCGGGCCTGAGCCCGTCCAGCCACAGTGGCAAGGCGCTGCGCCACATCCTCGAGTCGCTGCCGCGCGAGGAGCTGTTCCAGTCCAGCGAGGACGAACTGTTCCGTACCGCGATGGGCGTGCTGGGGCTGCAGGAGCGCGTGCGCAGCCGCCTGTTCCTGCGCCGCGACAAGTTCAGTCGTTTCATTTCCGCACTGGTGTTCCTGCCGCGCGAACGCTTCAATACTGACGTGCGCCTGCGCATCGAGGGCCTGCTGCGCGAGGCGCTGCAGGGTGAGTACGTGGATTCGAGCGTGGTGCTGGGCGATTCGCCGCTGGCCCAGGTGCACCTGATCGTGCGCCCCAAGGCCGGGCAGAGCCTGGATCTGGACACCGAGGGCCTGGAGAAGCGCCTGGCCCACGTGCTGCGCAACTGGCAGGACGACCTGCGCGAGGCGCTGGTCGCGCGCCACGGCGAAGGCGAGGGCCTGCGCATCGCCTCGCGCATCGGCAAGGCGCTGCCGGCCGGCTACATCGAGGACTCCAGCGCCGAGATCGCCGCCGCCGACGTGGCCCAGCTCGATGCGCTCACCGGCCCGGACGACCTGCGCCTGAGCCTGCAGGCCATCCACCGTGACGGCGGCGACGGCCTGCGCATGAAGCTGTACCGCCAGCTCAAGGACATCCCGCTGTCCGACGTGCTGCCGATGATGGAGAACATGGGCCTGCGCGTGATCGCCGAGCGCCCGTACCGGCTGATGGTGGACGACGCGCCGGTCTACGTGCAGGACTTCGAGGTCGAATCGACCGTCGGCGCGATCGACGCGGCCGCCGCCAGCGCCGCCTTCGCCGAGGCCTTTGCCCGGGTGTGGCACGGCGAGGCCGAGAACGACGGCTTCAACCGCCTGGTGCTGGCCACCGGCCTGGACTGGCGCCAGGTGTCGATGCTGCGCGGCTACTGCAAGTACCTGCTGCAGATCGGCGTGCCGTTCTCGCAGGCCTACGTCGAAGGCACCTTCAACCGCTACCCGCTGCTGGCGCGGCTGATCGTGGAGCTGTTCGAAGCCCGCTTCGACCCGGCGCCGGCCGCCGACAAGGCCACCGCCGACGCGCAGCTGGCGCAGTTCAAGGCGCTGGCCGGCGGCGATGCCGCCACCATCAAGCTGCTCGAGGGCGTGGTCAAGGCGCGTGGCGGCAACCGCGATGCGCGCATGGCGCTGGTGCACGACACCCTAGTCAAGCTGCTGGACGGCGTGTCCAGCCTGGACGAAGACCGCATCCTGCGCAGCTTCATCGGCGTGATCCAGGCCACGCTGCGCACCAGCTACTACATGCCGCGCAAGGACGGCCTGCGTGCCGACGGCGGCCCGGCCGACTACATCAGCTTCAAGTTCGACGCCGCCAAGGTGCCGGACCTGCCCAAGCCGCGCCCGTACCGCGAGATCTTCGTGTGCGGCCCGCGCGTGGAGGGCACCCACCTGCGCTTCGGCCCGGTGGCCCGTGGCGGCCTGCGCTGGTCCGACCGCCGCGAGGATTTCCGCACCGAGGTGCTGGGCCTGGTCAAGGCGCAGATGGTGAAGAACACGGTGATCGTGCCGGTCGGCTCCAAGGGCGGTTTCTACGCCAAGCAGCTGCCGGACCCGGCGCTGGACCGTGACGCCTGGTTCGCCGAGGGCGTGGCCTGCTACAAGCGCTTCATCAACGGCCTGCTGGACATCACCGACAACATCGTCGGCAACAAGATCGTGCCGCCGCAGGGCGTGGTGCGCCACGACCAGGACGACCCGTACCTGGTGGTCGCCGCCGACAAGGGCACCGCGACGTTCTCCGACACCGCCAACGGCATCGCCCGCGCGCATGGCTTCTGGCTGGACGACGCCTTCGCCTCGGGTGGCTCGGTGGGTTACGACCACAAGGGCATGGGCATCACCGCGCGTGGTGCGTGGGAGTCGGTCAAGCGCCACTTCCGCGCGCTGGGCCGCGATTGCCAGAAGCAGGACTTCACCGTGGTCGGCATCGGCGACATGTCCGGCGACGTGTTCGGCAACGGCATGCTGCTGTCCGAGCACATCCGCCTGGTGTGCGCGTTCGACCACCGCCACATCTTCCTCGACCCGAACCCGGTGGCCGCGACCTCCTTCAAGGAGCGCGCGCGCATGTTCAAGGTGCCGCGTTCGAGCTGGGCGGACTATGACGCCAAGCTGATCAGCAAGGGCGGCGGCGTGTATCCGCGCTCGCTCAAGTCGATCGAGATCACCCCGCAGGTGCGCGAGGCGCTGGGCATCGACGCCGGCATCAAGTCGATGACCCCGACCGAGCTGATCAACGCCGCGCTCAAGGCGCCGGTGGACCTGGTGTGGAACGGCGGCATCGGCACCTACGTGAAGTCGGCCAGCGAGAGCAACGCCGATGTCGGCGACCGCGCCAACAACGGTCTGCGCGTCAACGGTGGCGAGCTGCGCTGCAAGATCGTGGGCGAGGGCGGCAACCTGGGCATGACCCAGCTCGGCCGCATCGAGGCCGCGCACAACGGCGTGCTGCTCAACACCGACTTCATCGACAACTCCGCCGGCGTTGATACCTCCGACCACGAGGTCAACATCAAGATCCTGCTCAACGACGTGGTGCGCGCCAAGAAGCTCACCGTCGAACAGCGCAACAAGCTGCTGGCGTCGATGACCGACGAAGTCGCCGGGCTGGTGCTGATGGACAACTACCGCCAGAACCAGGCCATCAGCCTGATGGAGCGGATGAGCGTCAAGCGCCTGGGTTCCAAGCAGCACTTCATCCGCACGCTGGAGCAGCAGGGCCTGCTCGATCGCCAGATCGAGTTCCTGCCGTCCGATGCCGAACTGTCCGCGCGCAAGGTGCGTGGCCAGGGCCTGACCCGTCCGGAGCTGGCGGTGCTGCTGTCCTACTCCAAGATCGTCGCCTTCCAGCAACTGCTGGAATCGGACATCCCGGAGGACCCGTACCTGTCCAAGGAGCTGCTGCGCTACTTCCCGCAGCCGCTGCAGAAGAAGTACGCCGACGCGATGAACGGCCACCGCCTGAAGCGCGAGATCATCGCCACCGCGGTGACCAACCAGACCATCAACCGCATGGGCGCCACCTTCCTGATGCGCATGCAGGAAGACACCGGCCGCAGCGTGGCCGAGGTCGCCAAGGCCTACACCATCAGCCGCGAGACGCTGGACGCGCGCGCGCTGTGGACCCAGATCGACGCGCTCGACGGCACCCTGCCCGAGGCCGTGCAGGTCGATGCCCTGGAAGTGATCTGGAAGCTGCAGCGTTCGTTCGTGCGCTGGCTGCTGAACCGTCCGGGCGCGATGCCGGGCATCACCGCCGCGGTCGAGCGCTACCAGGGGCCGTTCAACGACATCCGCATCGCCTCGGGCGTGCTGCCGGATTCGCAGCGCCCGGCCTACGAGGCCAGCGTCAGGCAGTGGAAGGAGAAGGGCCTGCCGGCGGCGCTGGCGCAGCAGCTGTCCGAGCTGCAGTTCCTGGAGCCGGCGTTCGACATCATCGAACTGGCCCGCACCCGCAAGCTCAAGCCGGTGGACGTGTCCAAGGTCCACTTCCGCCTGGGCGAAGCCCTGCAGATGCCGTGGCTGTTCGAGCAGATCGACGCGCTGGAGGTCAATGGCCGCTGGCACGCGGTCGCCCGTGGCGTGCTGCGCGACGAACTGGCTGCGCACCAGCGCAACCTGGCCGGCCAGGTGCTGTCGATGAAGGGCGGCAGCGCCGAGGCCAAGGTCGCCGCGTGGCTGGGCCGCGACGACAGCAGCCTGCGCTTCACCCTGGCGATGCTGGCCGAACTGGCCGAGCAGAAGACGCTGGACTACCCGACCGTGTCGGTCGCGGTGCAGCGCCTGGGCCAGCTGGCGGCGCACGGGGTCTGACCCCGTGGTCGGGCCGGTTTTACCGGCCCGACCCAGAAGTCCGCGGCGCGAACTTTTGGCACCGCTCTGGGTCTGCCTGTCCCCGCGGCTGTCGCCGTGCCTCCTTGACAAAGGGGGCTTTGCGCCAGAGCGTTGACAGAGGGGTGCCGACCGTTGGTCGGCCCCTGCCGGATATGAACATCGCGGCCAGGGTCGCTCCTGCAGAAGCAACGGCTGTTGCGGCAGGAGCGGCCCTGGCCGCGGTGCTTTCCGGCTCCCGGCTGCCGGCAAAGGCAGGGTTGGCGATTGCGGGTTATCCTCGGTAATCCCCACCGCAACCGACGATGGCCATGTCCCCCCGCATCGCCTTTCTCGCCAGCACCACCGACGCCGCGCAGCAGGCCCGTGAACGCTTGGCCGCGCGTTACGGCGACCACGCCCCGGAGGCGGCCGACGTGCTCTGCCCGCTGGGCGGCGACGGCTTCATGCTGCAGACGCTGCACCGCTTCGGCAGCATGGGCAAGCCGGTGTTCGGCATGAAGCTGGGCACGGTCGGCTTCCTGATGAACCACCATCGCGACGACGACCTGCTGCACCGCCTGTCGCAGGCGGAGCCGGCGCACCTGCGTCCGCTGGAGATGATCGCGCGCACCGAGTCCGGCACCACGGTCGGTTCGCTCGCCTACAACGACGTGTCGATGCTACGGCAGACGCGGCAGGCGGCGCACATCGGCATCGACCTCAACGGCCAGCAGCGCGTGGAGGAGCTGATCTGCGACGGCGTGCTGGTCTCCACGCCGGCCGGCAGCACCGCCTACAATTACTCGGCGCACGGGCCGATCCTGCCGCTGGGTTCGAACACCATCGCGTTGACGCCGCTGGCGCCGTACCGGCCGCGGCGCTGGCGCGGGGCCATCCTCAAGGCCGAGACCGAAGTGCGCTTCCGCGTACTCGACCCCTACAAGCGGCCGGTCAGCGTCACCGCCGATTCGCACGAGACCCGCGACGTGGTGGAGGTCACCATCCGCGAGTCGCGCGAACGCCAGGTGACGCTGCTGTTCGACCCCGAGCACAATCTGGAAGAACGCATCCTCAGCGAGCAGTTCATGTTCTGAGCGGGTGCGCGGCAACAACGCCGGAAACGGCAAGGCAATGGATCAGGAACATGGGTGACAACACTCCCAGGCTGTTGACGGTGGCGGTGACCTCGCGGGCGCTGTTCGACCTGGAGGAAGGGCATGCGCTGTTCGAGCGCGAGGGCGTGGAGGCCTACGCCGCTTACCAGCGCGAGCACGAGGACGACGTGCTCAAGCCGGGCGTGGCCTTCCCGGTGGTGCGCAAGCTGCTGGCGCTGAACGAGGGCGCGCCGCTGGAGACGCCGCGGGTGGAGGTGATCCTGCTCTCGCGCAACTCGGCCGACACCGGCCTGCGCATCTTCAATTCCATCCAGCACTACGGGCTGGGCATCGTGCGCGCGACCTTCACCGCCGGCGAGCCGACCTGGCCGTACGTCAAGCCGTTCGGTACCGACCTGTTCCTGTCGGCCAACCCGGAATCGGTGCGGCGTGCGCTGGTGCATGGCATCGCCGCCGCCACCATCCTGCCGCGCGGCCCCGGCGAGGTCTCGGCGGCCGCGGCGGCCACCGATACCGGGCGGCCGCCGACGCAGCTGCGCATTGCCTTCGATGGCGACGCGGTGATCTTCGGTGACGAGGGCGAGCGCATTTCCCGCGAGCACGGGGTGGAAGCCTTCGGCCGGCACGAGCGCGAGCACGCGCATGCACCGCTCAGCGGCGGGCCGTTCCGCAGTTTCCTGTCGGCCCTGCACGCGTTGCAGGCCGCGTTCCCGGCCGGCGAGGAGGCGCCGATCCGCACCGCGCTGGTCACCGCGCGCTCGGCGCCGGCGCATGAGCGGGTGATCCGTACCCTGCGCGAGTGGGGCGTGCGCCTGGACGAGGCGTTGTTCCTCGGTGGCCGCCACAAGGGGCCGTTCCTGGAAGCATTCGGCGCCGACATCTTCTTCGACGACTCGCAGCACAACATCGACAGCGCGCGCCAGCACCACAGCGTCGCCGCCGGCCACGTGCCGCACGGCATCGCCAACGCCGACCGCGGCGGATGAGCGGCGGCGGAGGCGCTTACGTCCGGCGGACCTGGCGGCACGTGGAACTGCAGTTCCGGGGCGATGTCACCCAGACCCGGATGTCGCGCTGGTTCCCGCAGCGCCTGCAGGTGGGTTACACCCGCAGCATGCTCGCCGCGCTGTGGCTGCACCCGGCGCCGCGGCATATCGGCATCATCGGGCTCGGTGGCGGCGCGCAGGCCAAGTTCTGCCACCGCTATTTGCCGCAGGCATGCATCGAGGTGGCCGAGAGCGACGCCACGGTGATCGCCCTGCGCGATGCGTTCCGCATTCCGGCCGACGATGCGCGGCTGCGGGTGGAGTGCATCGATGGCGCGCGCTGGCTGCGCCGCCATCGCGGCCGCTTCGACCTGCTGCTGCTCGATGCCTACGACGCGCAGGGCATTCCCGCGGCGCTGTCCACCCAGGCGTTCTACGACGATTGCCACGCGGCGCTGGGGGCGGACGGGGTCATGGCCAGCAATCTGTACGACACCGATACCCGCGGTCACCTGACGCGGCTGCGGCGCAGTTTCGACGGCCGCGTGCTGAAGCTGGACGAGCCGGGCATGAGCAACAAGGTCGCGATCGCCTGGAACGGCGCGCCGCATCCGGCGCCGGTGGGCGTCGCACTGTCGGCGTTGCCGTGGGGCGCACGCCGACAGTTGCACGCCGGTTTCCAGCGCCTTGCGCAGGCATGGGGGCGGGTCGCGCAGCACTGAGTCGTGTGTCTCCGGCGCCTTGCCCGGTGCCGGCGGCTGTGGCCATGCAGCGCCGGCCACAGGCCGCAGCCTGAACCGCGGCCGGCGCCGGATTTGCTTTACGCGCGCCAAGCCTCTACCGTGGCCGTGCTGAATGACAAGGGTCACCTTGAATCGTGGCCCGATGCTGTAGAGGTTGCCTTCTACATTGTTGCACCCGCTTCTCAATTCTCCTTGGAATCAGCGTCCTGCCGCAGTCCGCGGCGCCCATCCGCAACAAGGAGTATTGAAATGTCCCAGTCCCAGACCGGTACCGTGAAGTGGTTCAACGACGCCAAGGGTTTTGGCTTCATCACCCAGGACGGCGGCGGTGAAGACCTGTTCGTCCACTTCCGTTCGATCGAATCGTCCGGCTTCAAGTCGCTGCAGGAAGGCCAGAAGGTCACCTACGTGGCGGTGAAGGGCCAGAAGGGCATGCAGGCCGACCAGGTCCGCGTGGTCTGACCGATCGGCGATCGCCCTGATCAGGAAGCCCGGCCTCGCGCCGGGCTTTTTCGTTGGGCCCCGGTGCGCCACGGATACCGCGCAGCCCCGGCGCTTTCGCGCAAGGCAGGCGCGTGGGCGAGGGTGCCGTGCATGGTCTGCGGGGCGACCCGCAGGCAGGCGCAGGTCGCGCGGGCACGGGCAGCGGTGGCAATGCAGGGGCGCGGCCGCTGCGTTGCGGTTTCAGGGCATCTGGCGCTTCCCTGCCGGGCGCCATGCGCGGTTGCGGCTGCACGCCCGCTGCACGGGCGTGGCCAGGGCGATCAGGACGCGGACGTCGGCGGGTCGGGCGTATCGGTCGCCTGGTTTGCGTTGGACGCGCGCTTCCTGGCGAGCTTCTCGTCTTTCTGCTTTTTCTTGGCCAGCTCGCGCTGGCGTTTCTCGTATGAGTAGTTGATCTTGGCCACGGTCGTCGTCTTCCGTTGGGGGAGGGGAGGTCAGGCCTTTTCCGGCGCGGGGGTGGCAACCGCTGGCTTGGCGCCGCGGCCGGACGGCTTCGGGCTTTCTGGCTTGCCGCGCAACGGGGTGTTGCCGAGCGTTTCTATCTTTCCGCCGGCACGGTCGAACGCGGCCAGGTCCTCGGCGATGCGTTCGCGGGTCAATGGCCCCGACGAGGCTGGGCCGGCGAAGGCCGACGTCGTTTTCCTCGGCGCGGTGGAGCTGGATTTGCGGGGCGTGCTCATGAGCTTTCCTCAGGCCAGTGTGGATTCGATGGTGCGGCTTCCGCCGTGCGCGTAGGCCGCGCGCAGCGAGCGGCAGCAGGCGCCGCCCATGACGAAGGTTCTGCAGACCGCCGGCCGGCTTGCATGGATCCGGCAGTTCATCCGCTGCCCGTCCACCGCCACGCACCAGCCTTCGGGGTCGCGGGCCATGACCCGCAGGCCGTGGACCCGGGTGGTCAGGTGGGCCGGCACGTCGTCCTCGCCGCCCAGTACCACGGTCTGTCGGCAGCACACCGCATCGCAGGACGTGCAGTGGATCGCGGCAGCCGCTTGACCGGCTGAGGGCTTCAGACCCGGTCTCCGTCGGGGCCGGCAGGCGCCGCGGGCAATGCCGGCGCCTGCCCGCGCGGATCGGCGGCGACGCCGCTGCCGGGCCGGCCGGGTGCCGGTGTGTGGAAAGTGGAATGCGTGGTCATGGAGACTCCCGTTGAGCGGCCGTCCGGCGGTACCGGGCGGATGACGCAGGAAAGGGAGCGGAGCGGGCAACTGCCTGGGCGGCTGCGCGGAACGCGCGGGGCAGGCAGTGCCTGCATGGCCATGCTATCACCTGGCGACCCGGCCGGCTTCACGGAGTATGCCGTTTCCGGCAGGCACCGCTCTGGTGGCGAGTGCGGCCGACGCCGTGCGCTGCGGATATCGGCCTGCCGTGATGCCGTTGCGGGGCCCTGGAGGCGACGTCCGGCCGGCACCTGTCGGGTCGGTGGCAGCGTCCTCAGCCAGGTGCGTCCAGCGGCAGGGTGATGTCGGTCAGGCGCCAGCGCAGCCCCTGGCGGGACAGCACGAAGACCACGCGGCCGCCGCCCTCCAGCTGCCGGGTGGCGGTGAAGCGCGACAGCGATTCGTAATGCCCGCGTGCGCCCTGCAGCGGACGCGCCGGCGCCGGTGGGCCCCAGGTGTCGCCGTCGGCGGTGTCGCCGGTGGCGCGCTTCCACACCCCGTGTCCCTGCAGCAGGGCGGCAACCCCGGCGGGGGTGACCATCACGTCCACCGCGGCGCCGCTCAGGCGACCGGCGACGCCCAGCGCCATGGCGCCGAGCAGGCTGGACTGCATGTCGCTGCCGGCGCGCCGCACCAGCTGGTCGTCGAGTTGCGCCTTGAGGTTGATCCGCAGCGCGGGGAAATCGACATGACGGGCAAGCCGCGCGGCGTCGCGCTGTGCGATCGCCTCGGAGATGCCATGGATCGCCAGCCAGGGCCCGGCGGCCACGTAGCCGGCGAGCAGCACCAGCAGCAGGGCGAGGGTTGCCAGCAGCCACTTCTTCATCAGCGGGCTCCGTGGCTCAGGCCGGCAGGTCGGGGTGGGACTCGGCCCAGCGCCGCAGCAGCACCAGGGTCTCGGCCCAGGCCTGGCTGCAGAAGCCCAGGAACTCGCTGTCCGGATCCCAGCCCAGATGGCGGAACTCGAGTACGGTCATCGGTTCGCCCTCATGCGGCAGGCCGCGCCACGCGCCGGGGCTGGCGCGGCGCGACAGCTCGAAGCGGATCTCGGTGCCGGTCCAGGCCGAGGCGGGGCTCTGTGCCGGGTGCCGGCTGATCACCTCCCAGCGCACGCAGTGCGCCGAGGTTTCCAGCACCTTCATGGCGACCACGCCATGCGCCGGCCCGGGGTTGTGGCTGAGCACGGCATCGCCGTCGATCACGCTGGCGGTATGGGCGACCCACCAGTACCCCAGTCCGCGTGCGGTGGCCAGGCCGGCATGCACGGTGGCCAGTGGTGCGTCGATCCAGAGCTGGTGATGGATGGCGGCCATGGCGGCGGCTCCGTCGGGCGTTGCCCGCTAGGGTGCCGCAAATCCACCGGCGTGGCGTGAATCCCGGTGCGCGGTCAGAACTCCAGGTCCAGCGCCGCGCACAGGTAGTCGACGAACGGCCCCAGCGCGGCGAGGTCGGCGGCGAGGGTCTGGCGCAGGCGCGGGCCGGTCATCACCGTGTCGTCCAGCGGGCGCCACAGCACCCAGTTGCGGTGCTTGAGGTCGTCGATGAACGCGAAATCGGCGGGAAAGCCACGCGGCGCGCGCACCAGTTTCTCGCTGGTCTCGAATGCATAGCGGCGGCGCGTGGCCGGCGCGTGCGCGGCGGCGCTCCAGCTGCCGGGGTTGTCGAAGATGAACTGGCGGATGCGGCGCTGCGTATCCGGCTCCGGGTGCCAGATGCCGGCACCCACGAAGCTCTCGCCCGGTGCCAGGTGGATGTAATACGACGGCGCCGGCACCTGCTTGCGGCGCTCGTGGAACAGGCGCGCCCCCTGCCAGGTCTTGTACGGCGTCTTGTCGCTGGAGAAGCGCGAGTCGCGGTAGATGCGGAACAGCGAGCCGCCGACGGTGCGCGGGTCGGCGCGGAAATGCGTGCTGACCTGCGCCAGGTCCGGCTGCAGGTCGGCGATCAGGCGCAGGAACGGCTGCCGCACGTGCTCCTCGTACTCGTGCTTGTGCTCGGCGAACCACGGCTTCTCGTTGTGGCGGGCGAGCCCGCGCAGGAAGGTGAAACTGGCGTCGCTGAAGTATCGGCTCATAGCGATTGCTGCAGGTTCTGGCCCCACTGGTCCAGTGCATCGAGCAGGGCCAGCGCGGCGGGGTTGTCGTGGTGTTCGGTGCGCAGGGTAAGCACCTGCGCGAAGTAATCGGGCAGGGTCTGTTCGCCGAGCCCGGGGCTGTCCAGCAGGCGCTGGCGGCGATAGCGGTTCCAGCGCGTGCGCTCGCCGGGGTCCAGGGTCTGCGGGTGGTTGCGCGCGCGATAGCGGAACAACAGCTCCGGCAGGCGCGGGTCGCGGAAGCTGGCGGCCATCTGCGCCAGCGCCTCGGGCGGGCAGGCGCGCACGCGCGCCAGCTGCGCGCGGTCACCCTCGGCCAGGAAGCCGTCGTACAGCGCGCCATCGGGATCGGGCGGGCCCTCGGCCGGGCGCTCGCGGGCGAATACCCGGCGCACCTTCTCGGCCAGCGCCGGGCCATGCGCGCGCAGCTGCGCGGCGCGCACCTCGGTCGCCGCCGGGTCGATGCCCAGCCGCTCGAAATCGGGCGCGCGCAGGTGGTTCCAGGCCACCAGTGCCGGCACCTTGTTCAGGTGCACTTCCTTGAGCGGAATGCGCTGCTGGCCCTCGGGCAGGTCGGCGGTGCGGGTGTACAGCCGCTGCGTGATCTCCTCCACCGACAGGTCGAGCAGCATCTGCGGATCGGCGTCCAGGTCGAACACGATCACCCGGTTGCCGATGTGCGGGTGGGTGGCCAGCGGCAGCACCGGCGCCGCGCACAGGCGGCTGGCGGGGTAGCGCATCGAGATGTGCAGCGCCGGCTGCATCGCCACCACGTCCAGCAGGCCGGCGACGAAGCGCTTGTCGCGCAGCTTCAGCGCGTAGTCCCACATGCGCGGCTGCGCGCGGCGGAACGCGCGGGCCATGCCGATGGTGGCGTACACGTCGGACAGCGCCTCGTGCGCATCGCCCTGGCGCACGCCGTTGGCCAGCGCCAGATGTTCCAGCTTGAACGAGGTGGCGCCGTCCTCGCGCCGTGGCCAGTGGATGCCGTCGGGGCGCAGCGCGTGTACCAGCCGCAGCATGTCCAGCAGGTCCCAGCGCGAATTGCCGCCGCGCCACTCGCGCTCATAGGGGTCGAAGAAGTTGCGGAACAGGCCGTGGCGGACGAACTCGTCGTCGAAGCGCAGGGTGTTGTAGCCCAGCGTGCAGGTCTGCGGGCGCGCCATCAGTTCGTTGATGCGCGCGAATGCCTCGGCCTCGCTCACGCCCTCGGCCAATGCACGCTGCGGGGTGATGCCGGTGATCAGGGTGGCGACCGGCGAGGGCAGCAGGTCGTCGGCCGGCCTGACGAAGAAGCTCGCCGGTTCCTCCACCACCTGCAGCTGCGCGTCGGTACGCACCGCGGCGAACTGCGCGATGCGGGTGCGGCGCGGGTCCTGGCCGAAGGTTTCGAGGTCGTAGAACAGGAAGGTCTCGGGCATGGGGCTTACCGTCGGGCTGCCGCGCCCGCCGGGCGTGGCGGCGGTGGCGTCCCCTGGCGAATGCGGCGCTGCGGGGCAGGGATCATCAGTGCGCGCCCTCCAGCACCGGCAACTGCGCGTGGATGGTCTTTTCCAGCGCGGACCAGTCGATGCCGGCCAGGCTGGCATGGCCGGCGGTGGCCTCGGCCAGGATCCGCTGCTGCAGCCGGGTGCGTTCCAGCGCCAGCGCGTAGGGCGTGTGCAGGAAGGTCACCATGGTGTAATGCGGCACGAAGCGCGTGGGCCAGCGCCGCTGCAGTTCCTGTTCCAGCTCGCGCTGCAGCAGGAAAGCCGGATCGGCGACGCGGTCGCGCATCTCCAGGTAGTTGTCCAGCGCCATCTGCTGGATCGCCGCGGCGTTGGGCTTGCGCTCGGCCTCGAACGCGGCGAACGCCCGGGCGCTGTCCGGGTGCGTTTCCAGCAGCTCGGCCAGCGCCACGCAGTCCTCGAAGGCGCAGTTCATGCCCTGGCCGTGGAACGGCACCATCGCGTGCGCGGCGTCGCCCAGCAGCACCGCCTTGCCGCCGAGGTGCCAGCGTTCCAGGTACAGGGTGCCGAGCAGGCCCGGTGGGTGCTGCTCCCAGTCGCGGCGCAGGTGCGGGATCAGCGGCAGCGCATCGGCGAACTCGCGCGCGAACAGCGCCTCGGCCTCGGCGCCGCTGCGCACGCTGGAAAACCCGGGGTCGCCTTCATTGGGCAGGAACAGGGTGACGGTGAAGGTGCCTTCGTCGTTGGGCAGGGCAATGCACATGTAGCGGCCGCGCGGCCAGATGTGCAGGGCGTTGGCCTCGATCTGGAAGCTGCCATCGGCCCCGGGCGGGATCTCCAGCTCCTTGTAGGAGTGGTCCAGGAACTCGGTGCGTTCGCCCAGCGGCGACTTGCGGTTCATCGCCGCGCGCAGCGCCGAACCGGCGCCGTCGGCACCGACCAGCGGAGTGTCGAAGTGGATGTCGTGCGGGCTGTCGTCGCGGTCGTCGATGAAGCGCGCATAGCCGGCATCGAAGTCCACCGTGTGCAGGCGATGGTGGAAATGGAAGCGTGCGCCGGCGTCCTCGGCCAGCTGCAGTAGGGTGACGTTGAGGTCCTTGCGGTGCACCGACCAGATCACTTCGCTGTCGTCGCGGCCGTAGCGCTGCAGTTGCGGCGGGGCGCCGTCGCGCGGATGCACCATGCGCCCGCGCATCATCACCGTGCGCGCCATCACCGCGTCCTCCACGCCGGCGCGGCGCAGCGCGTTGCGCCCGCGCTCGGCCAGCGCCAGGTTGATCGACCGGCCACTTTCATAGTCGGCCACCCGCGGATCGCCGCGGCGTTCGTAGACGGTGACGCGCCAGCCGCGGCGCGAGAGCAGGATCGCCAGCAGGGAGCCGGCCAGGCCGGCGCCGATCAGGGTCAGGTGACGCGGGGGGGAAGCGTTCAAGTCATTGTTTCCGGGGAATCAGGGGCCGGCCCATGCCTCCACTTCCTCGACGAAGCGCAGCACGTCGCGGTAGCGGTTGTACATCGGGGTCGGGGAAATGCGGATCACGTCGGGTTCGCGCCAGTCGCCGAGCACGCCGACCGACTGCAGGTATTCGAACAGCGAGCGTCCCTGTTCGCGCCCGCCGGCCACGCGCAGCGACAGCTGGCAGCCGCGCCGCGCCGGCTCGGCGGGGGTGATGATCTGCAGCACGTTGGGCAGGCGCGCGCGGACCAGGGTCTCCAGGTAGCCGGTCAGGCGCAGCGACTTGGCCCGCAGCGCCTGCATGCCGGCCTGGTCGAACAGCTCCAGCGACGCGCGCAGCGGCGCCAGGCCGAGCACCGGCGGGTTGCTCAGCTGCCAGCCTTCGGCACCGGCTTCGGGCACGAACTCCGGCGCCATGCGGAAGCGCGTGGCCTGCTCGTGGCCCCACCAGCCGGCGAAGCGCGGCAGCGTGGTGTCGTGGGCGTGGCGTTCATGCACGAAGCAGCCGGCGACCGCGCCCGGGCCGCCATTGAGGTACTTGTAGTGGCACCACACCGCGAAATCGGGGGCGACCTCATGCAGCGCCAGCGGCACGTTGCCGACCGAGTGCGCGAGGTCGAAGCCGATGTTGGCGCCATGCGCGCGTGCCAGCCGGGTAATCGCCTCCAGGTCGAATGCCTGCCCGGTGCGGTACTGCACGCCGGGCCACAGCACCAGCGCCACGCGCCGGCCATGCTCGGCCATCGCCTGCTCGATCGCGGCCATCGACAGCGTGCCATCGGCTTCGTCCGGGCGGACTTCGATCAGGTCGGTGGCCGGGTCGAAACCGTGGAAGCGGATCTGCGCCTCGACCGCGTGGCGGTCGGTGGGGAACGCGCCGGCTTCCATCAGGATCGCCGGGCGCTCGCGGGTAGGCCGGTAGAAGCTGACCATCATCAGGTGCAGGTTCACGCTCAGCGTGTTCATGGCCACCACTTCCAGCGGCTGCGCGCCGACCACGCGGGCCAGCTGGTCGCGCACCAGGCGGTGGTAGTTCATCCAGTGGGTCGGGCCGGTGAAGTGGCCCTCGACGGCGATGCGCGCCCACAGGTCCATGACCTCCTGCACCATCGCCTGTGCGCCGCGCGGCTGCAGGCCGAGCGAATTGCCGACGAAGTAGGCCTGGTCGGCGCCCTGGTGCTGCGGGAACAGGAACTGGCCACGCAGGTGGCGCAGCGGATCGGCGGCATCGAGCGCAGTGGCATGGGCCGGGGACAGGCGTTCGTTCATCGGGGCGCGTGCATTGAAAACGTGCCCGCAGTGTACCGCCCGCTCGCGGCACGCGGTTGCCACCGGGGCCGCGGCCAGGCGCCCGCGCCTGGTCGTGGTGGCTGCCGGGCGCGGCTCAGTCCTGCGCGGCCGGCAGCGGATGCACCGTGCCGCAGGCCGCGCAGGTGCGATGCGCCAGCGAGGAGTGGAAGCGGTCGAACACCTTGGGCAGGTCGGTTTCGATGTTGCCCAGGTGGAAGAACTCCTCGTACAGCTTGTGGTTGCAGTGCTCGCAGTGCCAGGCCACGCCGTCGAGCTCGTGCGGCAGGCGCTTGCGCTCGACCACCAGGCCGATGCCGCCGGGCGGGCGCCGCGGCGAATGCGGCACCCGTGGCGGCAGCAGGAAGATCTCGCCGGCACGGATCGGGATGTCGCGCACCCGGCCGTCTTCCTGCACCTTCAGCACCATCTCGCCCTCGAGCTGGTAGAACCACTCCGGGCCTTCGTCGTAGTGAAAGTCGGTGCGCGCGTTGGGGCCGCCGACCACCATGACGATGAAGTCGCCGTTGTCGATCATCCGGTTGCCCACCGGTGGCTTGAGCAGGTGGCGGTTGTCCTCGATCCAGGCGTGCAGGTTGATCGGCGCGGCGAGCATGGTCGGTTCCTGTGGCTCAGTCGCGCCGGCCCTGGCGCGGTACGAAGGCCAGGGCGTTTTCGTAGGCCTGCTTGAGGTCTTCGGCCGCGCCCACGTCGATGCCCATCTCGCTGACGCGTCCGTCCTTCAGGCTGTAGACCCAGCCGTGCACCATCAGCTTCTGGCCGCGGGCCCAGGCATCCTGGACGATGGTCGAGCGGCACAGGTTGGCGACCTGCTCGATCACGTTCAGCTCGCACAGGCGCGCATGCCTGAGCTCGTCGTCCTCGATCGCGTCCAGGATCGCCGCGTGCTTCTGCACCACGTCACCGACATGGCGCAGCCAGTTGTCGGCCAAGCCGACGCGGGTGTTGTGCAGGCAGGCATGCACGCCGCCGCAGCCGTAGTGGCCGACGATCAGGATGTGCTTCACCTTCAGCTGGTCCACCGCGTACTGGACCACGCTCAGGCAGTTCAGGTCGCTGTGCGCCACCACGTTGGCCACGTTGCGGTGCACGAATACCTCGCCCGGCGCCATGCCGATGATCTGGTTGGCCGGCACGCGCGAGTCGGAGCAGCCGATCCACAGGTATTCGGGGTGCTGCTGCTTGGACAGCTGCTGGAAGAAATCGGGATCCTCGCGGGCGATGCGGTCGGCCCATTCGCGGTTGTTCTGCAGCAGCTTGCGGATGTCTTTCATTTCGGGTGTTCCTGACGTTGAGGGGTGGAAGGCGCGGCGGTGGCCGCGTCGTCGGGAAACGGGGCGTTCAGTGGCCCGCGGCGGCCTGTTCGCGGTAGCGGCGCATCCACTGCGCCAGCTCCCGGGAAGCGGGGCCTGGCAGCCGTTCCAGCGCGGAGATCACCGCCTGCTGGTTGGCGTCCGGTTGGTTCTGGCTCAGTTTCAGCTTGATCTGGACCTGCTCGACCTGGAAGCGGAAGCCGACGATGCCGCGCAGCTGGCGGCGCTGTTCGTCGCGCTCCGGTGCGAAGCGCCACTCCTGGCCGACGCCGGCCTCGAAGCGCGCGCTGAGCGCGCCGACCAGTGCGGCCAGCGCGTCCTCGCCGTCGAAGGGTTGCAGGCGTCCGCGCAGTTCGGCGCTGGCGTAGTTCCAGGTCGGCACGCGCGCGGCCGCTTCCTGGTGCGCACCCCGTCCAAGGGATGCGCCCTCCGGGCCAGCCTGCGGCTGTCCAGCGCCGTTCCCGACGGCGTTGTCCGGATACCAGCTCGCCGACACGTAGCCGTGCGGGCCATCGACCAGCACCTTGGCCGCGCCGGCATGGCGCGCCTGCGGGTTCGCCCGGGCCCAGTGGCCTAGCAGTTCGATGCGTTCGCCGTCGCGCCGGTACAGTACCGGCAATCGGGTCAGTTCGGGCAGGCCGTCGGCGCCGGTGGTCAGCACGGTGACGAACGGATCGCGCTCCAGCAGGCGGTCCAGCCAGACCAGATCATGCTCGGCGAAGGCGCGTGGGGTGAACATCGGCCGCTCAGGCGCGCCCGCCCAGCGACTGCACCATGCGTCCGCGCAGCTCGGCGTCGCTGCCGGCCTGCGGTGGCTGCACTTCGTGCAGCGAGAAGCCGCGCGCCAGCGCGTCCTCCTCGTCCAGCCCGTCCCAGGCGACGAACTCGGCGTCGAACAGTTGCGCGCGCGCGGTGTCCTCGCTGTCGTAGCTCAGGGTATTGCCGTCGCTGTCCAGCACCTCGGCGGTGCCGGCCGGGCGCACGCGCAGGCGCGCCCATACCAGGGTGGTGCCGAGGCTGGCCAGCCACCACTGGTCGGTGCAGGTGTCGATGTCGTTCATTTCAGTCCCAGGGAATAGAGCCAAAGCAGTCCGGCCATGCCCAGCCCGGCCCAGATCACCCACATCGCGATCCGCGCCGGGGTGGCCAGGCCGCTGAGCGCGCGGTCGTCGAGCGCGCGGTAGGCGCCGCCGACCAGCCAGCGCAGTGCCTTGCCGTCGAGGAAGGCGAAATCGCCGAAGCCGGCGGCGACCGCCGGGTGGCGGTCACGGACATGCACCAAGGTGAGCGGCCAGAAGATCAGGAACGCGCTGAAGCCGGCGATGGCCACGCCGACGAAGCACAGGGCGAGGAAGAGCGTCATGGCAGGAGTGAGTGAAAAGGAGTGAGAAGTGAGAAACAGCGGCTGCTGCCCACTGCCGGGAGGTCTGCTTTTTTCTCTCTTCTCACTTCTGTTTCCTCACTTCTGCTCCTCAGAATTCCGCCGAGCCCGGCGCGCGCGGGTAGGGGATCGCATCGCGGATGTTGGACAGGCCGCAGACGTAGACCACCAGCCGCTCGAAGCCCAGGCCGAAGCCGGCGTGCGGCACCGAGCCGTAGCGGCGGAAATCGCGGTACCACTGGTAGTGCTCCGGATCCAGGCCGAACTGCGCCATGCGCGCGTCGAGGATGTCCAGGCGCTCCTCGCGCTGGCTGCCGCCGATGATCTCGCCGATGCCCGGGGCCAGCACGTCCATCGCCGCGACGGTCCTGCCGTCGTCGTTCAGGCGCATGTAGAAGGCCTTGATGTGCTCGGGGTAGTTGGTCACCACCACCGGGCGGCCGACATGCTCCTCGGTCAGCCAGCGCTCGTGCTCGGTCTGCAGGTCCAGGCCCCACTCGACCGGGTAGTCGAACTTCCTGCCCGACTTCTGCAGCAGGCTGACCGCATCGGTGTACTCGATGCGCTCGAACGGCGCGTTGACGAACGTCTCCAGGCGGGTGATGGCGTCCTTCTGCACGCGCTCGGCGATGAAGGCCATGTCGTCGGCGCGCTCGTCGAGCACCGCGCGGAACAGGTACTTCAGGAAGTCCTCGGCCACGCGCGCGTCCTCGGCCAGGTCGGCAAAGGCGATCTCCGGCTCCACCATCCAGAATTCGGCCAGGTGGCGGGTGGTGTGGCTGTTCTCGGCGCGGAAGGTCGGGCCGAAGGTGTAGACCTTGCTCAGCGCCAGGCAGTAGGCCTCGACGTTGAGCTGGCCGGACACGGTCAGGAAGGTTTCCTTGCCGAAGAAGTCGCGGCTGAAATCGATGCCGCCGTTCTCGCCGCGCGGCAGGTTGGCCAGGTCCAGGGTCGAGACGCGGAACATCTGCCCGGCGCCCTCGGCGTCGGAGGTGGTGATGATCGGCGTGCTGATCCAGTAGTAGCCGTTCTCGTGGAAGTAGCGGTGCACGGCCTTGGCCAGGCAGTCACGGATGCGGGTGACCGCGCCGAACAGGTTGGTGCGCGGGCGCAGGTGCGCCACTTCGCGCAGGAACTCCGGTGACATCGGCTTGGGCTGGATCGGGTAGGTCAGCGGGTCCTCGACCCAGCCGACGATCTCCAGGTTTTCGCCCTGGATCTCGAAGCTCTGGCCCTTGCCCTGCGACTTGACCAGCTTGCCGGTGGCGATGACCGAGCAGCCCGGGGTCAGGCGCTTGATGTCGTCGAAGTTGGCCAGCGCGTCGGTGGCCACGACCTGGATCGGGGCGAAGCCGGAGCCGTCGCTGACATTGACGAAGGCCAGCCCGTTGGAGGCACGGACCGTGCGAACCCAACCGCGAACCGTGACTTCTCCGCCTTCCGGGATCTTCCCGGCCAGGGCGTGCGCAACGCTGACCACCGTCATGACTTGAATCCTCTGCTGATCGACTCGATCTATGAACGCGGAATTCTAGCGGCTGCGCGGCCGGACAGGCGAGGGATCCGCCATCCGGGGCCGGTACAGCCGGGTTTTCCTATAATTGCCCCGCAATCCCCGGAGTCGCTTGCCCATGGCCATCCACCTCACCCCTGTCGCCTTTGCCCGCGTGCAGCGCTTCGTCGCGCAGACCCCCGGCGCGCTGGGCCTGCGTTTCGGCGTGACCCGCACCGGCTGTTCGGGCTGGGGCCATACCACCGACCTGGCCCGTGAGCAGCGCGAGGACGACACGGTGTTCGAGCAGGACGGCGTGCGCATCTTCGTCGACGCCGAGAGCCTGGCCCTGGTGGACGGCACCGAGATCGATTACGGCAAGCAGGGCCTGAGCGAGACCTTTTTGTTCAGGAATCCGAACGCCACCGCCGAGTGCGGGTGCGGCGAGAGCTTCACCACCGACGCCGACAAGGCCTGATCCGGCGTTCCCTCCGGTTGCCGGGTCCAGGCGGCTGCCGGCCGCGGCCCGGGCATGTCCATGGTCAGGCGGGCAGGGCCGGGCGGCACCCGGTTCAGGTTGTCCGGTGGCCGCTCGATTGCCCGGCCACCCCATCTGCGCCATAATGCGCGGCTTCCTGCCTTCCGGGGCGGGAGTCCTTGCCCCACCGCGGTCTCAACGGCGGGGGGCTGTCCGGCCCGAGAGGGCTACATCCGAAAGGTAGAAAAACATGAGTCGTCATTACGAAGTCGTGTTCCTGGTCCACCCGGACCAGAGCGAACAGGTCCCGGCCATGGTCGAGCGCTACAAGGCGCTGGTCGAGGGCGGCAACGGCAAGATCCACCGCCTGGAAGACTGGGGCCGCCGCCAGCTGGCTTACCCGATCCAGAACCTGGTCAAGGCCCACTATGTTCTGATGAACATCGAAGCCGACCAGTCGGTGATGAACGAACTGACCGAAAGCTTCCGTTTCAACGACGCCGTGCTGCGCAACCTGGTCATCAAGCGTGACGAGGCCGAGACCGAGCAGTCGCTGATCATGAAGAGCAAGGATGAGAAGGGCGACAAGCCCGAGCGTGGCGAGCGCCGTCGTCGTGACGACGAAGAAGCTGCCAATTCCAACAATGAAGAAGCCGGCGACGACGCCGCCTCTGCCGAATAAGGAGTCAGCTCATGTCCAAGTTCTTCCGTCGCCGCAAGTTCTGCAAGTTCACGGCTGAAGGTGTGAAGGAGATCGACTACAAGGATCTCAACACCCTGCGCCAGTACCTGACCGAGAACGGCAAGATCGTGCCGAGCCGCGTCACCGGCACCAAGTCCAAGTACCAGCGTCAGCTGTCCACGGCGGTCAAGCGCGCCCGTTTCCTGGCGCTGATCCCGTACACGGACAACCACGACGTCTGAGTGCAGAAGTGAGTGCGGCGCATGCGCCGTAGAAGTGAGGAGTGAGATGTTTTCTCTCGCTTCTCACTCCTCTTGACTCACTCCTGACCCCACCCGTCCATTCGGACAGCAAGCGTTGCGGTGTCCTGCGGGGCATCGCTAACGAATAACGGAGCAAGAAAAATGAAGCTGATTCTGCTGCAGAAGGTGACCAACCTGGGCAACCTGGGCGACCTGGTCGACGTGAAGCCGGGCTACGGCCGCAACTTCCTGGTGCCGCACGGCAAGGCCGTGCCGGCCACCGAAGCCAACGTTGCCGCCTTCGAAGCCAAGCGCGCCGAGTACGAAGCCAAGGCCAAGGCGTCGCATGACGAAGCCGAAGCCCGCGCCGCCAAGTTCGCCGACGCCAGCGTCACCATCGGTGCGCATGCCTCGACCGAAGGCAAGCTGTACGGCTCGGTCGGCCCGCGCGACATCGCCGAGGCCTTCACCGCCGCCGGCCTGCCGCTGGAGAAGAGCGAAGTCATCCTCGGCGAGGGCGCTTTCCGTGCCGTCGGCGAGTACGACGTGCTGATCAAGCTGCACGCCGACGTGGAAGCCACCGTCAAGGTCATCGTCGAAGCCGACGCCTGATCCCTGCGGTTCACGTTGTACCCGGAACGGGCGCCGCAAGGCGCCCGTTCTTTTTTTGTCCGGTCGCGCGCGGCCCGGCCGCGGCCGGCCCCGGGCTGCCCGGGCCCCGCGCCACGGTGGAAGAGGGGCTTATACTCCCCGCAGACTGCTGTTCCCAAGCCCCGATTCCCCGCAGAACCCACGGTGCCGCCCCCCGGCCCGGCACTGGAACCTTGCCTGCCCCATGCGTCTATCCACGATCAAGCTCTCCGGTTTCAAGTCGTTCGTCGATCCCACGACGCTGCACCTGCCGACCAACATGACCGGCGTGGTCGGGCCCAACGGCTGCGGCAAGTCCAACATCATCGACGCGGTGCGCTGGGTGATGGGCGAGAGCTCGGCCAGCCGCCTGCGTGGTGACTCGCTGACCGACGTGATTTTCTCCGGCTCGGCTGGGCGCAAGCCGGTGTCGCAGGCCACGGTCGAGCTGATCTTCGACAACACCGACCACACCATCGCCGGCGAATACGCCTCGTTCAACGAGATCTCGGTCAAGCGCACGGTCAGCCGCGACGGCAGCAGCAACTACTACCTCAACGGCACCAAGTGCCGGCGCCGCGACATCACCGACCTGTTCCTCGGTACCGGCCTGGGCCCGCGCAGTTACTCGATCATCGAGCAGGGCATGATCAGCCAGATCATCGAGGCGCGCCCGGAAGACCTGCGCGTGTATCTGGAAGAGGCCGCCGGCATCTCCAAGTACAAGGAACGCCGCAAGGAAACCGAGACCCGCATCCGCCACACCCGCGAGAACCTGGACCGCCTGAACGACCTGCGCGAGGAGATCGGCAAGCAGCTCGAACACCTGCGCCGGCAGGCGCGCCAGGCCGAGCAGTACCAGGCGCTGCAGGAAGAGCGCCGGGTCAAGGACGCCGAATGGAAGGCGCTGGAATACCGCGGGCTGGACGGCCGCCTGGGCGGGCTGCGTGAAGCGCTGGCGCGCGAGGAGACCCGGCTGCAGCAGCTGGTGGCCGAGCAGCGCGAAGCCGAGAGCCGGATCGAGACCGGGCGCGTGCGCCGCGAGGAGGCCGCCGAAACCCTGTCCCGGGCGCAGGCCGACGTCTACCAGGTCGGCAGCACCCTGGCGCGGCTGGAACAGCAGATCCAGCACCAGCGCGAGATGGCGCAGCGCCTGCACAAGGCGCGCGACGAGACCCGCCAGGCCTTGGCCGAGCTGGGCCAGCACATCAGTGGCGACGAAGCCCGGCTGGCGGTGCTGCGCGAGGCGGTGGAGAACGCCGAGCCGCAGCTGGAGCAGCTGCAGGAAGAGAACGAATTCCGCCAGGAAGGACTGCGCGAAGCCGAGGCCGCGCTGCACGACTGGCAGCAGCGCTGGGAAGCGCACAACCGCAACACCTCCGAGGCCACCCGCTCGGGCGAGGTGGAGCGCACCCGTGTCGATTACCTCGACCGGCAGATACTGGAAGCCGATCGCCGCCGCGAAGCGCTGCTGGCCGAGCGCGCCGGGCTCGACGTCGAGGCCCTGGCCGAGGCGTTCGAGCAGCTGCAGCTGCAGCACGAATCGCAGGCCACCGTGCTCGATGAGCTGAACGAGCAGGTAGAGCTGCGCAGGGAAAGCGCGGCGGCACTGCAGGAACGGCAGCGCGCCAGCCAGGCCGAACTGGCCGAGGTGCGCAAGCAGGCGCAGGCCGCGCGCGGCCGCCTGTCTTCGCTGGAAACCCTGCAGCAGGCCGCGCTCGGCCAGGAGCAGGGCGCGGCGGTGGCCTGGCTGAAGGCGCAGGGGTTGGATTCGGCCGCGCGCGTGGGCGAGCGCATCACCGTCGAGAGCGGCTGGGAAAACGCGGTGGAAAGCGCGTTGGGCCAGTTGATCGAAGGCGTGCTGGTCGATGCGCCCGAAGCACTGGTCGATGCACTGGGCGAGCTGGGCGAGGGCCGCATCGCGCTGGTGGCTGATGCCGCGGGCGATGCGGATTTCGCGCCGACCTCGCTGGCCGCGCGGGTGCAGGGGCCACTGGCGATCCGCCGCCTGCTGGCGCGCCTGCATGGCGCCGAGGACCTGGCCGCGGCGCGCGCGCTGCAGCAACGCCTGGGCGAGGGCGACTCGGTCATCACCCGCAATGGCGAGCGCCTGGGCGAGGGCTGGGTGCGGGTGTCGCGGCAGGGGGCGGCCAAGCAGGGCGCGCTGCTGCGCGAGCGCGAGATCGTCACCCTGCGCGGGCAGATCGAGGAACTGCAGGAGCGCGAGGGCGGGCTCGAACGCCAGCTCGGCGCGTTCCGCGAGCAGCTGCTGGCCGCCGAGCAGCAGCGCGAGGAAGCGCAGCGGGCGTTGTACCAGGCGCATCGCAGTGCGTCCGAACTGGCCGGGCAGGTGCAGAGCCAGCGCGGCCGGCTGGAGTCGGCGCGCACCCGCATCGAGCGCATCGAGACCGAGCTTGCGCAGCTGCTGGAAGCGCTGGACGCCAGCCGCGAGCAGGCTGGCGAGGCGCGCGTGCGGCTGGAGGACGCGGTTTCCAGCATGGGCGACCTGGAAACCACGCGGCAGGCGCTGGAGGGCGAACGCCGCCAGCTGACCGAGGCCCGCGACCTGGCCCGCGACGCCGCGCGCAACGTGCGCGACAGCATGCATGCGCTGGCGCTGACGCTGGAGTCACAACGCGCGCAGATCGCCTCGCTGTCGCAGTCGCTCGAGCGCATGAGCACCCAGCGCGGACAGCTGGACTCGCGCCTGGGCGAGCTGCATTCGCAGCTGGACCAGGGCGACACGCCGGTGCAGGCGCTGGAGGCCGAACACCAGAACGCGCTGGCCGAGCGCGTGCGCGTGGACCGGGTGCTGGCCGAGGCGCGCGCGCAGCTGGACGGCATCGACGCCGAACTGCGCACGCTGGAGCAGACCCGCCACCAGCGCGACGAACAGGCGCTGGCGCAGCGCGAGCGCATTTCCCAGCGAAAGCTCGACCAGCAGGCGCTGGTGCTCAGCGCCGAGCAGCTGCAGGCGGCGGTGGAGAAGGCCGGCTTCGTGCTGGAGGACGTGGTCAACGCCCTGCCGGAGGACGCGCGCATCGGCGAATGGGAGCAGGCGGTGCAGCAGATCGACGCGCGCATGCGCCGGTTGGAGCCGGTCAACCTGGCCGCCATCCACGAGTACGGCGAGGCCTCGCAGCGCTCGGAGTACCTGGAATCGCAGCACGTGGACCTGACCACCGCGCTGGAGACGCTGGAAGAGGCGATCCGCAAGATCGACCGCGAGACCCGCGGCCGCTTCAAGGACACCTTCGACCGCGTCAACGCCGGCGTGCAGGCGCTGTATCCGCGCCTGTTCGGCGGTGGCCACGCCTACCTGGAGCTGACCGGCGAGGACCTGCTCGATACCGGCGTGACCATCATGGCGCGCCCGCCCGGCAAGCGCGTGTCCAGCATTTCGCTGCTGTCCGGTGGCGAGAAGGCGATGACCGCGGTGGCGCTGGTGTTCGCCATCTTCCAGCTCAACCCGGCGCCGTTCTGCCTGCTGGACGAGGTGGACGCGCCGCTGGACGAGGCCAACGTCGGCCGCCTGGCCAACATGGTCAAGGAAATGAGCGAGAAGGTGCAGTTCCTGTTCGTCAGCCACAACAAGGCGACGATGGAGGCCGCGCACCAGCTCTCCGGCGTCACCATGCGCGAGCCGGGCGTCAGCCGCCTAGTCAGCGTGGACCTGGAGGAAGCGGCGCGTTTGGCGGGCGCGGCCTGACGTGCCATGCTAGTTACCTGAACGAACCAGCCGGAGAACCTATCGAATGTCCGACACGGCACTGTTGCGTATCGGCATCCTTGCCGCCGGGCTGCTGCTGATCGCGGCGATCCTCCTGTTCGGGCGGCCGCGGAAGCCGGCGCAGGGCAAGCGCCGCGAACCGGCCGAAAGTGGCGAGCGGCCGCGGCGTGAGCCGGTGCTGGCGGCAGGCGAGGAGGGCGCCGACGCGGTCGCCGTGCCCGAGGCGGGCCAGGAGGCCGCCCAGCAGGAGCTGGGGCTGCCGGACGTGGACGCGCCGGGCAGCGAACTGGGCAAGCGCGCGACCCAGGATTTCGACAAGATCGTCTCGCTGTACGTGGCCGCGCGCGCCGGGTTGTCGCTGCGCGGCGAGGACATCGTGGTCGCCGCCGAAAAGACCGGGC
The DNA here is from genome assembly GCF_056393075.1 of Stenotrophomonas sp. Steno-Z10-HUANG. NCBI lineage: Bacteria > Pseudomonadati > Pseudomonadota > Gammaproteobacteria > Lysobacterales > Lysobacteraceae > Stenotrophomonas > Stenotrophomonas sp. Steno-Z10-HUANG. Next base: position 217,404 of record NZ_JBWJPA010000003.1, on the reverse strand, counting down.
TGGTGTTCGGCTACATGAACGTGTTCCACCGCATGGTCGAAGGCCACCCCGAGCGCGGGCCGATCTTCAGCATGGCCAGCATCATGAAGCCGGGCAGTTTCGACATGGCCCACATCCGCGAGATGGAAACCCCGGCCATCGCCTTCTTCCTGACCCTGCCGGCGCCGATGACCGCGCTCGACGCCTGGGAAAAGATGCTGCCCACCGTGCAGCGTATGGCCGAGCTGCTGGACGGCGTGGTCCTGGACGACAGCCGCAACGCGCTGGGGCGCCAGCGCATCGCCCACATCCGCGACGAACTGCGCGCCTACGACCGCCAGCACCAGGCGCCACCGCTGACCAAGCCGCCGCGCTGGTGAGCGCGCCGCGCTGACCACGGCAAGGGGGCGTCGCATGCGGCGCCCCTTGCTGTTTGCGCGGCCGGCCACACGCGTTGCATGCACCCGTGCGCGGGTAAAATCCGGGCATGACTTCCGAAGCCACCGCCCGCCGCCGCATCGCCGAACTCCGCCAGCAGCTGGCCACGGCCGCGCAGGCCTACCACGAGCATGACGAGCAGCTGATTCCCGATGCCGATTACGACCGGCTGCTGCGCGAACTGGAAGCGCTGGAGGCGGCCCATCCGCAGCTGGACAGCGCCGATTCCCCGACCCACCAGATCGGCGGCAGGCCGTCCTCGCGCTTTCCCGAGGTGGTGCACGCAATGCCGATGCTGTCGCTGGGCAATGCCTTCAGCGACGAGGAAGTGCGCGACTTCGTGCGCCGCATCGACGAGCGCCTGCAGCGCCGCACGCTGCTGTTCTCGGCCGAGCCCAAGCTTGATGGCCTGGCGATCAGCCTGCGCTACGAGGACGGCGTGTTCGTGCAGGGCGCGACCCGCGGCGACGGCAGCCGCGGCGAGGACGTCACCGCCAACCTGCGCCAGATCAAGGTGATCCCGGCCCGGCTCGAAGGCGCGGGCTGGCCGGCGGTGCTGGAGGTGCGAGGCGAGGTCTACATGCCGCGCGCCGATTTCGAGAAATACAACGAGCAGGCGCGGCTGCACGGCGGCAAGGTGCTGGCCAACCCGCGCAACGGCGCCGCCGGCTCGCTGCGCCAGCTCGATCCGCGGGTGAGCGCGCAGCGGCCGCTGAGTTTCTATGCCTACGGCACCGGCGAGGTCGAGGGCGGCGAGCTGCCGCCCACCCATTCGGCGACGCTGGCGCGGCTGGCGCAGTGGGGCTTCCCGGTGAGCGACCTGTGCCGGGTGGTCGAGGGTGTCGATGGACTGCTGGACTACTACCGCGACATCGGCGCGCGCCGCGACGGGCTGGCATTCGACATCGACGGCGTGGTCTACAAGCTCGACGACCGCGACGGCCAGCGCGAGATGGGCTTCGTCGCCCGCGCGCCGCGCTGGGCCATCGCCCACAAATTTCCGGCGCAGGAGCAGACCACCACGGTCGAGGCGATCGAGATCCAGATCGGCCGCACCGGCGCGGCCACGCCGGTGGCGCGCCTGCAGCCGGTGCAGGTGGCCGGGGTGACCGTCACCAACGCCACCCTGCACAACGCCGACCAGATCGCGCGGCTGGACGTGCGCGTGGGCGACAGCGTCATCGTGCGCCGCGCCGGCGACGTGATCCCCGAAGTGGTCAGCGTCATCCCCGGGCGCCGCCCGCCCGGCGCGCTGCCGTGGACGATGCCGGCGGCGTGCCCGGTATGTGGCGCCGAGATCGTGCGCGAGGAGGGCGCGGCGGTGTGGCGCTGCTCGGGCGAGCTGAGCTGCCCGGCGCAGCGCAAGGAGGCCATCGCCCATTTCGCCTCGCGCCGCGCGATGGACATCGACGGGCTCGGCGACAGGTACATCGAAATCCTGGTCGACGCCGGCATCGTGCGCGGCGTGGCCGATCTCTACCGCCTGCAGCGCGACACCCTGCTGCTGCTCAAGCTGGCGCTGGACGCGGCCGACCCCTCGGCGCTGGCCAACGGCATCGCCCCGCACCTGCCGGCCGAGGGCAGCGGCGAGTGGCTCAAGGCGCTGCTGCGCCTGGACGGCACCGATCCGCGGTGGCGCGCGCAGGCCCTGGCATTGCCGGCACGCTTCGAGTGGAACCCGAAGAAGATCGCCACCCGCTGGGCCGACAACCTGATCGCGGCCATCGACGCCAGCCGCACCACCACGCTGGAGCGGCTGCTGTTCGCGCTGGGCATCGAGCATGTCGGCGAGAGCACCGCCAAGGCGCTGGCGCAGTGGTTCGGCGACCTGGAACTGATCCGCCAGCTGCCGTGGCCGCTGTTCAAGCGGGTGCCCGATATCGGCGGCGAGGTGGCGCGCTCGCTGGGCCATTTCTTCGAGCAGGAAGGCAACCAGCAGGCGATCGACGCGCTGCTGCAGGTCGGGCGGGTGCGCATCGGCGATACCCACCTGCCGTCGCCGCGGCTGCGCGAAGGGCTGGACCTAGCGCAGCTGCTGGTCGAGGCCGAGATACCGGGCATCACCCGGCTGCGTGCGGAGAAGCTGGTGGCGGCGCTGCCGTCGGCGCAGCAGATCCTGGACGCCGAGCCGCAGCACCTGCTTGCCGCCGGGCTGCCCGAGGACACCGCGCACGGCCTGGCGCAATGGCTGGACAGCGACAACCACGGGCAGCTGCTGCTCAGGGGCGAGGCGCAGATGCGGCGCCTGCTGGAACTGGCCCCGGAGGCGGCCGCGCAGCCGGCCGGGCCGCTGGACGGCCAGACCGTGGTGCTGACCGGTACGCTGTCGGCGCTGACCCGCGACGCCGCCAAGGCCCGTCTGGAAGCGCTGGGCGCCAAGGTCGCCGGCAGCGTTTCGAAGAAGACCGCCTTCGTGGTTGCCGGCAGCGAGGCCGGCTCCAAACTGGACAAGGCCACCGAACTGGGCGTGGAGGTGTGGGACGAACCGCGCCTGCTCGCCTTCCTCACCGAACACGGACAACACCCATGAACCTGCGTTTCCGCCTCGCCACGCCCGAGGATTTCCCGCGCCTGCTCGCCATGGTGCGGGCGTTCTATGCCGAGGACCAGATCGCCTACGACGCGGCGCTGGTCGAGCCCGGCCTGCGCACCCTGCTGGCCGAGCCGGCCTGCGGCGCGGCCCTGCTGCTGGAGGGCGACGACGTGGCCGAGGCCGGCTACATCACCCTGGGCTGGTGCTTCAGCGTGGAGCAGGGCGGTCGCTTCGTGCTGCTGGACGAGCTGTACCTGGCCCCCGCCGCGCGGGGCCGCGGCTGGGGGCGGCAGGCGCTGGCGCTGGCGCGCGACTGGGCGATCGTCGAGGGCGCCAGCGTGATGCGGCTGGAAGTGAACCACCACAACGCCAGGGCCAGGGCGTTGTACCTGTCGGCCGGCTACCGCGACGACCAGCGCGACATCCTGACCCTGCCGCTGGCGGTGTCGCCGACGGGCCTGCATCCGTGATCGAGGCGCTGCAGCGGCGCGCGCGCCTGAACGCGCTGATCCGCGATTTCTTCGCGCGCCGCGGGGTGCTGGAGGTGGAAACGCCGATCCTGTCCGCGGCCGGCAACACCGAGCCGAACATCGACGGTTTCCAGACCCGCTTCAGCGGCCACGTCGACGCCGGCTCGCCGCTGCGCTGGCTGCGCACCTCGCCCGAGTACCCGCTCAAGCGGCTGCTCGCCGCCGGCGTCGGCGACTGCTATGAGCTCGGCCGGGTGTTCCGCAACGGCGAGGCCGGCGGCCGCCACAACCCCGAATTCACCATGCTCGAGTGGTATCGCGTCGGCTGGGACCACCATCGCCTGATCGAGGAGACGGTGGCGCTGGTGCGCGAGGCGCTGGCGATGGTCGGGCGCGAGGCGGCGCTGCAGGTACTGAGCTACCGCGAACTGTTCGTCGGCACGCTCGGCGTGGACCCGTTCAGCGCCGACGAGGCGCAGCTGCGCGCGCCGTTGGCCGGCGTCGGCCTCACTGCCGGCGGCCTCACCCGCGACGACTGGCTGGACCTGCTGATGACCCATCGCATCCAGCCTTGCTTTCCCGCCGACCGCATCACCGTGGTCCACGATTGGCCGGCGACGCAGGCCGCGCTGGCCCGCATCCGCCCCGGGCAGCCGCCGCTGGCCGAGCGCTTCGAGCTGTACCTGGGCGCGGTGGAGCTGGCCAACGGCTACCACGAGCTGAACGATGCGGTGGAGCAGCGCCAGCGCTTCCAGCGCGACCTGGCGGTACGCGCCGCGCGCGGTGACGTGCAGCCGCCGCTGGATGAGCGGTTCCTGGCCGCGTTGCCGGCCCTGCCGCATTGCGCCGGCGTGGCGGTGGGCGTGGACCGGCTGTTGATGGCGCTGGCCGGAACCGGCCGCATCGCCGACGTGCTGGCCTTCGATTTCGCCCACGCCTGAGCGCGCGGCCGGCGCGGCAGCGCCCCCGGCATGCGGGCATTGCACGCGCGCGTGCCCGGTTGCCGGTGCCGTGCCCGCTGCGCGCATGTATTGCCTGCGCACCGCCGATGATGCTCTGATCACGCCTGCGGGCGCAGTGTGTGTGCCGGCGGAGTCCATCCGATTGCAGCGCGGGAAGGTCTGATGAAGGGTGTGTGCGGCCTGTTGCCAGCACTGTGGCTGTTGCCGATGCCAGCCATGGCGGGGCCCGACGACACGGCGCCAGCGCCGGCGCAGGTGGTGCGTTGCGAATCGGAAGATGGCGTGCGCCAGCGCTGCGCGATGGATGTCTCGCGTGGCGTGCAGCTGGTGCGCCAGCTGTCCACCCAGAGCTGCATCCGCGAGACCAGCTGGGGCGTGGACGAGCGCGGGATCTGGGTCAGCCGCGGCTGCCGCGCCGAGTTCGCGCCCGAACAACCGGCGCCCGGGCAACGCCTGGTGCGGCGCATGGTCCGCTGTGAATCCAAGGGCCGCACCGTGACCTGCCCGGTGCTGCTGCGTGGCGCGCCGGTACGCCTGATCCGCCAGCAGTCGCTGCTGCCCTGCAGGGAAGGGCGTACCTGGGGATACGGGCGCAACGAGATCTGGGTGAGCCGTGGCTGCGAGGGGCAGTTCGAGGTCGGTGCCGAGGATGGCTCCGGATTCGTCGACGTCCCGCGCCAGGTCATCTGCGAGTCGAAGAGCGAGATGCGCCGCGAGTGCGGAGTAAGCGTGGAGCGCAAGGTCACGCTGGTCAGGCAGTTGTCCAACGCGGCCTGCGAGGAAGGACGCAGCTGGGGCTGGGACCGCGCCGGCATCTGGGTGGACAAGGGCTGCCGCGCCGAGTTTTCCGCCGATTGACGGCGGCCCGTACAATGGCGCGATGAACGACAACCACGCCATCGACTACGCCCGTTACGACCACATCCGCCCGATCCGCTGGACCGGCGACGCCTTGGAGCTGCTGGACCAGCGCAGACTGCCGTTCGTCGTCGAGCACGTGCTGTGCGGCGACAGTGATGCGGTCGCCGCCGCCATCCATGCGCTCACCGTGCGTGGCGCGCCGGCGATCGGCATCGCCGCGGCCTGGGGCGTGGTGCTGGCCGCGCGCGAGGTCGATGCCGGCGATGGCGCCGCCGCGCTGCAGGCGCTGGAACCGGCGATGGCGCGGCTCAATGCCGCGCGCCCGACCGCGGTCAACCTGGCGTGGGCGCTGGCGCGCATGCGCCGCGCACTGGCCGCGGCCGGCAGCGACTGGCGGCAGGTGCTGGCGCTGGAGGCGCAGGCGATCGCCGACGAGGACCTGGCCGCCAACCGGCACATGGGCGAGCGCGGGGCGGCCCTGATCGCGCCCGGCAGCGGCGTGCTGACCCACTGCAACACCGGCTCGCTGGCCACCGCCGGCTTCGGCACCGCGTTGGGCGTGATCCGCGCGGGCGTGGCCCAGGGGCGCATCGCCCGGGTGTTCGCCGGCGAGACCCGGCCGTGGCTGCAGGGCGCGCGCCTGACGGTGTGGGAGCTGCAGCAGGACGGCATCGATGCCACCCTGGTCGCCGACTCGGCGGCGTCGCACCTGATGAAGACCGGCGCGGTGCAGTGGGTGGTGGTCGGCGCCGACCGCATCTGCGCCAACGGCGACACCGCCAACAAGATCGGCACCTACCAGCTGGCCATCGCCGCGCGCCACCACGGGGTCAAGTTCATGGTGGTGGCGCCGTCCTCGACCGTGGACATGGGCACCGCCCATGGCGATGCGATCGAGATCGAGCAGCGCGACCCGGGCGAACTGTTCGGGGTCGGCGGCGTGCGCACCGTGGCCGAGGGCATCCAGGCCTGGAACCCGGTGTTCGACGTGACCCCGGGCAGCCTGATCGACGCCATCGTGACCGAGAAGGGCGTGATCCTGGACCCCGACAGCGCGGCCATGCGCGCGGCGTTCGGCGGCTGACCCCGGGGCTGGCGCGGGCGCCGGCGGCGGGCTGCCGGCGGCGGTGCGGTAAAACCGCTGCTGACGCTGCCGCGCAGCAGCTAAGTCCCTGATTTATTCCGTTAAAAGTGCTGCCGCCCGAGGCGGCAGACGGCGCCGTGTGGTAAACTCGGCCACTTGAATCGGGCTTGTGCCGGGACCGCCCACAAGGGCCGTCGGCGCTGCTCCGGACCGCTACCAGAATACGGAATCCGAATGGCAGAAACCGCCAAGGAAATCATCCAGGTCAACCTGGAAGACGAGATGCGCAAGAGCTACCTCGATTACGCCATGAGCGTGATCGTGGGCCGCGCGCTCCCCGACGCCCGCGATGGCCTCAAGCCGGTCCATCGCCGCGTCCTCTACGCGATGCAGGAGCTTGGCGCGCACGCCAACAAGCCGTACTACAAGTCGGCGCGCATCGTCGGTGACGTCATCGGCAAGTACCACCCGCACGGCGACAGCGCGGTCTACGATACGCTGGTGCGCATGGCGCAGCCGTTCTCGCTGCGCTACATGCAGATCGACGGCCAGGGCAACTTCGGCTCGGTCGACGGCGACAGCCCGGCGGCGATGCGTTACACCGAATCGCGCCTGTCGCGGATCAGCCACGAGATGCTGGCCGACATCGACAAGGAAACCGTCGATTTCCAGCCCAACTACGACGAGAAGGAACTGGAGCCGACGGTCCTGCCGACGCGCTTCCCGAACCTGCTGGTCAATGGCTCGGCCGGCATCGCGGTGGGCATGGCCACCAACATCCCGCCGCACAACCTCACCGAATCCATCAACGCCTGCATCGCGCTGATCGACAACCCGTCGATCGACGTGGACGGGCTGATGGAGTACATCCCGGGGCCTGATTTCCCGACCGCCGGCATCATCAACGGTACCGCCGGCATCATCGCCGGCTACCGCACCGGCCGTGGCCGCGTGCGCATCCGCGCCAGGGCCGACATCGAAGTGGCCGACAACGGCCGCGAGTCGATCATCGTCACCGAGATTCCCTACCAGGTGAACAAGGCGCGGCTGATCGAGAAGATCGCCGAGCTGGTCAAGGAAAAGAAGCTCGAGGGCATCAGCGAGCTGCGCGACGAGTCCGACAAGGACGGCATGCGCATCTACATCGAGGTCAAGCGCGGCGAATCGGCCGAGGTGGTGCTGAACAACCTGTACCAGCAGACCCAGATGGAGTCGGTGTTCGGCATCAACATGGTGGCGCTGGTCGACGGCCGCCCGAAGCTGCTGAACCTCAAGGAGATGCTGGAGGCGTTCGTCCGCCACCGCCGCGAGGTGGTCACCCGCCGCACCATCTTCGAACTGCGCAAGGCGCGCGCCCGCGCGCACGTGCTGGAAGGCCTGACCGTCGCGCTGGCCAACATCGACGAGATGATCGAGCTGATCAAGACCTCGTCCAACCCCGCCGAGGCCAAGGAGCGCATGCTCGCCAAGGTGTGGGAGCCGGGCCTGGTCGGCGCGCTGCTGGGTGCCGCCGGCGCCGAGGCCTCGCGTCCGGAAGACCTGCCCAGGGGCATTGGCCTGGTCGACGGCCACTACCAGTTGTCCGACGTGCAGGCCACCCAGATCCTGGAAATGCGCCTGCACCGCCTCACCGGCCTGGAGCAGGACAAGCTCACCGAGGAATACAGGCAGCTGCTGGACGTGATCGCCGGGCTGATCCACATCCTGGAAAATCCCGATCGCCTGCTGCAGGTGATCCGTGAGGAGCTGGAGAGCGTGCGCGCCGAGTACGGCGACGAGCGCCGCACCGAGATCCGCCACAGCGAGGAAGACCTGGACATCCTCGACCTGATCGCGCCGGAGGACGTGGTGGTGACGCTGTCGCGCGCCGGCTACGTCAAGCGCCAGCCGGTGTCGGCCTACCGTGCGCAGAAGCGCGGCGGCCGCGGCCGCAGCGCGGCGGCGACCAAGGACGAGGATTCGATCGAACAGCTGTGGCTGGTCAACACCCATGACACGCTGCTGACATTCACCAGTTCCGGCAAGGTGTTCTGGTTGCCGGTGTACCAGCTGCCGGAGGCCGGCTCCAACGCGCGTGGCCGCCCGATCATCAACTGGATCGCGCTGGAGAACGGCGAGCGCGTGCAGGCGGTGCTGCCGGTGCGCGAGTACGACGACAACCACTTCGTGTTCTTCGCCACCCGCAACGGCACGGTCAAGAAGACCCCGCTGAGCGAATTCGCGTTCCGCCTGGCGCGCGGCAAGATCGCCATCAACCTGGACGAGGGCGATGCGCTGGTCGGCGTCGGCCTGACCGATGGCGGGCGCGACATCCTGCTGTTCGCCTCCAACGGCAAGACCGTGCGCTTCGGCGAGGACCGGGTGCGTTCGATGGGCCGTACCGCCACCGGCGTGCGCGGCATCAAGATGGCCAAGGGCGAGGAAGTGGTCAGCCTGATCGTGGCCGAAAGCGCCGGCGGCGCCGAGGACGAGAACGAGGACGACAACGGCGTCGAGGAGATCGCGGCCGAGGGCGGCGAGATCATCGAGTCGGCCGACGATGCCGGCGTGCAGTACATCCTCACCGCCACCGAGAACGGTTACGGCAAGCGCACGCCGCTGGCCGACTACCCGCGCAAGGGGCGTGGCACGCAGGGCGTGATCGGCATCCAGACCAGCGAGCGCAACGGCAGGCTGGTCAGCGCGGTGCTGCTGGGCACGGGCGACGAGGTGCTGCTGATCTCCGATGGTGGCACCCTGGTGCGCACCCGCGGTTCGGAAATCTCGCGCGTGGGCCGCAACACCCAGGGCGTGACCCTGATCCGCCTGTCCAAGGGCGAGAAGCTGCAGGCGGTCGAACGCCTGGATGCGTCGCTGCAGTCGGGCGACGACGCCGACGAGGATCCGGTGTCCGACGGGGCGGAGCAGGGCGTGCCGGTATCGGAGGGCTGAAAAGCCACCGTCCGCGTTGCATGAAAGCGCCGGCGCAAGCCGGCGTTTTTTTTGCCGCCCGTCCGTCCAAGCGGGTTGTCGCGCGGCGTTCGCCAGGCAGGCCTGCCGGTACGGTGGCCGTGGCCGCTGCGCTGGACCTGTCTTGAGGCATCGCGTGCGGTGTGTTGAAGGCTGGTGCGGCAGCGGGCCCGTCGCGCTCGCGGCTTTTCCGGAGCGCAAAAAAAAACAGCAGGCAATGCCTGCTGTTCGGTGTAATGGCGCGCCCGGAGAGATTCGAACTCCCGACCGCCTGGTTCGTAGCCAGGTACTCTATCCAACTGAGCTACGGGCGCGTTTTACCTTTATTGTTCTGACGGGGAGCACTGTATGTGCAGTGTTCCAAACTGGCGCGCCCGGAGAGATTCGAACTCCCGACCGCCTGGTTCGTAGCCAGGTACTCTATCCAACTGAGCTACGGGCGCGTCGTCAGGAGCGGAATTATGCGGATATGACGCGCAGGCGTCAACGCTTTTGTGAAATTTTCCTATAACGCTGCCGATGCCAGCGCATCGGCGACGATGGCCGGTGATTTCATCCAGCTGAAATGGTCCGCGCGGGTGCCCAGCTCGCTGCCGGACAGGATCCGCAGCGTCGCCGGCGCGGCCGGCAGCTTGGACAGCAGGTGGCGCATGGATCCGGCCGGGGCCAGCCAATCGGCCTCGAACAGCAGCGCGTTCACCGGCAGCGCGAGCGCGCGCATCGCCGCCTCCAGGTCGACCGCCAGCCCCGCCGCGGCGTAACGGCCGCTGAGGCCCACCCGGGCCCAGTCCTGGATCAGGCCGCGTGCCTCGTTGCCGCCGAAGCCGAGCTGGCGCCCGGGCAGCGCCCCGCGCCGGTGCGCCAGCCAGGGCAGGAAACGGTAGGCCGACGGCAGCAGCCAGCGCCGCGGCGCCGGGAAACCCGGCCACCACGGGGTGCCACTGGCGACCAGCCAGAGCGCGGTGAACGCCTCCGGGTGCAGGCCGGCATGGCAGCACGCCAGTTGTCCGCCGAGGCTGTGCCCGCCCAGCCGCAGCGCGAGCCCGGGCAGCGCCGAGCGGACCGCTGCCTCGGCGGCGGGGAGGTCGTGCAGCAGCAGCTCGCGATAGCCCCAGTCGTCGCGCCTGCCGGCGCGCAGGCTGCTGCTGCCGTTGCCGCGCCATTCGTGCACGAATACGGCGACGTCGCGTGCGCCCAGGGCCTCGGCCAGCGCCAGATAGTGGCGGGCGGCCACGCCCAGGGCGGGCAGCCACAGCACCGCCGCCCGCGGCTGCGCGGGTACCTGGGCGAGCAGCTGGAAGCGGTGTCCGTCGGCCGCGGCGACGTCGATGACGGTATGCGCGCTCATGCCGGCCCGGCGGCGCCGAAGTGATCCAGCACCATGACCTCGCCGCGCCCGGGGTGGTAGCCGTTGCGCAGCCCGCGGGCCACGTAGTCGATGGCGGCCCCGCAGGCATTGGGCAGCGACAGCCCGCGGCACAGCTGCGCGGCGATGGCCGCCGCGAGGGTGCAGCCGGTGCCGTGCGCATTTACCGGCAGCCGGGCGTGGCTGAACTCCTCGCCGGTGACGCCATCGAAGTAGCGGTCGATCACCCGCGGGCCTTCATCCAGGTGCCCGCCCTTGAGCAGCACCGCCCCGGCGCCGAGCCCGAGCAGCGCGGCGGCGGCGTCCTCGGCCTCGCCGGCGTTGCCGATGCGGCGACCGAGCAGCAGTTCGGCCTCGGGCGCATTCGGCGTGAGCAGCGTGGCCAGCGGCAGCAGGCGCTCGCGCAGCGCGCGCAGCGCGCTGGCTTCCAGCAGGCGCGCGCCGCTGGTGGCGACCATCACCGGGTCCAGCACCACCTGCGGCGGCCGGCGCGTTTCCAGCACGTCGGCGACCAGGTGGATGACATCGGCGTTGGCGAGCATGCCGAGCTTGACCCCGTGGATGTCGAAATCATCGAAGCAGGCGTCGAGCTGGGCCTGCAGGAATTCCAGCGGCGGCACGTGCACGGCGACGACGCCGCGGGTGTTCTGTGCGGTCAGCGCGGCGATCGCGGACAGGCCATGCACGCGGTGCGCGGCGAAGGCCTTGAGGTCGGCCTGGATGCCGGCGCCGCCACCCGAATCGGAGCCGGCGATGGTGAGGACGGAAACGGGAGTGGAAGGCGTCATGGCACGATTGTGCCGCGTTTGGCCTGCTGCTGCCGTCAGGGCGCGGGGTACAGGTGCTGCGACAGCCGGTAGATGATGTAGGTGGCGCCGGTGCAGCCGGTCAGCAGCGCCGGCGCGAGCAGCGCGTCGTACCCGTAACGCTGGAACAGCCAGGCGCCGATGATGCCGCCGGCGAGGAAGCCGCTGATGATCAGCCCGCTCAGCGTCAGCCGCCGCATCTGCAGCGGCAGCCCGCGCAGCAGATGGCCCAGGCCGATGCCCAGGTCGGTGAACATGCCGCTGAGGTGGGTGGTGCGCACCACCGCGCCGCTGAAAGTGGTGACCATGGCGTTCTGCAGGCCGCAGGCCATGGCCGCGGCCAGCGCGCCCCATATCTGCTGTTGCTTGAACAACGGGATCGCCACCAGCAGCAACAGCGATTCGATGGTCAGCACCACGCCGTAGCGCCGGCCCAGCCGCAAGGTGCCGTCCTGCACGATCAGCCCGCTGAGCATGGCGCCCAGCGAGAAGGCGATCAGCATGCCCCACAGGTGCGACACGCTGCGCCAGTCGCGCTGCGCCAGGGCCATGCCGAGCTGGCTGGTGGTACCGGTGAGGTGGCTGACCGCCTGGTGCTCGAAGCCGAGGAAGCCGACCACGTTGACCATGCCGGCCACGCAGGACAGCGCGATCGCGCCGATCCATACCCAGCGGGGGAGCTGTATGCCCATGGCGCTGACGGTACCGCCGGCCCGCTCAGAAACCGCCGTTGCGGGCGATCTCGGAGAAGCTGCCGGTCTGCGGGTCGTACACCGCCCCCCAGAAGGCCGCGCCGCCGTCGCAGACCCGCACCGCCTCGCGCGCCGGGTTGGTCTTGTCGTGGTCGGGCAGGGTGAAGGCGTTGATGTAGATCAGCTGCCGGCCCCGCGCGATGAAGCCCACGTACTGGCGGTTGGAGCGTGCCGGCTCGGCGATGGTGGGCTGCAGCTGCTGCAGGCGGCTTTCCAGCGCGTCGATCTGCGCGCGGCTGGGCGCCCAGTAACCGCTGACGCCATCGGGCTGCCTGGCGGGACTGTCGCGCGAGCAGGTGTCGAGCACCTGCGCGGCGACGAGCGGGCGCGTGACCACCCACGACTGCCCGGCCTTGATCGCTGTCGGCACGGTGGCGCCGGGCTTCACGTTGGCCGGCGTGCAGGCGGCCAGCGCGAGCAGGCCGGGGACGAACAGGAGCAGGGAACGGGCGGCTTTCACGGCGACTCCGGGCAGTGCGTGGCGGACTTCAGGCAGTGGTGGCAGGGGCGGGCGCGTAGCTCTCAAGGTAACCACAACCGGTGCAGCGATAGGTGCGCGTGGCCAGTTTCTGGCGCGGCGTCTTCAGGCCCATCCAGAACGACTTCTGCGGCTGGCCTTCCACCCAGGCCGTGATCGAGCGTTCATTGGCATGACCCTCCTCCAGCAGATAGCCGGGGTGCATCGGAGCGTGGCATTTGCAGCATTCCAGTTCGGGATGGGTCATGGGCATGGGCGCTCGGGAGGGCGGGGCATCGCGTCGGCGACGTTACAGTACTTCGGATGCGTAATCGGCCAGCCGCGAGCGCTCGCCGCGGCGCAGGGTGATGTGCGCGCTGTGCGGCCAGTTCTTGAAGCGGTCCACGGCGTAGGTCAGGCCCGAGGTGGTCTCGGTCAGGTAGGGCGTATCGATCTGTTCGACGTTGCCCAGGCAGACGATCTTGGTGCCGGGGCCGGCGCGGGTGATCAGCGTCTTCATCTGCTTCGGGGTGAGGTTCTGCGCCTCGTCCAGGATCAGGTAGCGCGACAGGAAAGTGCGCCCGCGCATGAAGTTCAGCGAACGGATCTTGATGCGCGAGGCCAGCAGGTCGTTGGTGGCCGCGCGGCCCCAGGCGCCGCCTTCCTGGTTGTGGGTGAGCACTTCCAGGTTGTCGGTGAGCGCGCCCATCCATGGCGTCATCTTCTCTTCCTCGGTGCCGGGCAGGAAGCCGATGTCCTCGCCGACGCTGACCGTGGCGCGGGTCATGATGATCTCGCGGTAGCGCTGGGTGTCCATGGTCTGCGCCAGGCCGGCGGCCAGCGCCAGCAGGGTCTTGCCGGTGCCGGCGGTGCCGAGCAGGGTGACGAAGTCGATCTCCGGGTCCATCAGCGCGTTGAGCGCGAAGTTCTGCTCGCGGTTGCGCGCGGTGATGCCCCACACCGAATGCGCGCCGTGGCGGAAGTCATCGACCAGGGTCAGGGTGATGCGGCCATCGGCCTCGACCCGGGCGACCTTGAGTTCGACCTCGTCATCGCCCGGCAGGTAGACGTACTGGTTGGGGAACCACTGTTCGTCGTCAGTGGCGCGGATCTCGTAGCTGGTGCGGCCCTTGTCGCTCCAGCTGCGCAGGTCGCTTGCGTGCTTCTTCCAGAAATCCTCGGGCAGCGCGGTGGCGCCGGTGTACAGCAGGCTGAAGTCGTCCAGCGCGCGGTCGTTCTCGTAATCCTCCGAGTTGATCCCGGCGATGGCCGCCTTGATCCGCAGGTTGATGTCCTTGGACACGAACACCACCGGCACGTCCGGGGTCTGTTCCTTCAGCGCCAGGATCGCGCCGAGGATCGCGTTGTCCGGGATCACCGCGCCGAAGCTCTTGCCGGCCTCGAAATGGCTGGTCTGGAAGTACAGGTGGCCGGCGCTGCGCGCGCCGCGCAACTGCAGTCCCTGCGGCAGCACCAGCGGCACGCCTCTGGCGATGCCGCCGATGCCGGAGGCCTCGATCAGCTCGTTGAGGAAGCGGCTGACCTGGCGCGCGTTGCGGCTGGCCTCGGAGGTGCCCTTCTTGCCGTTGTCCAGTTCCTCGATCACCTGCATCGGCAGGTAGACGTCGTGCTCCTCGAATTTGAACAGCGCGGTCGGATCGTGCATCAGCACGTTGGTATCCAGCACGTAGATGCGCTTGCCTCGGGTCATCGTCGATTCCTGGTTACGGGCAGGGAAAAACCGCCACGACCTGCGGGGCAGGGGCGCGGCGAACGAGGTGGGCGATGGGACTCACGTGGACCGGGCGGCCTTCAGGGCGTCGAGCACGGCCTGGGCATGGCCGGCGACCTTGACCTTGCGCCATTCCTGCACCAGGGTGCCGTCGGGCGAGACCAGGAAGGTGCTGCGCTCGATGCCGCGCACCTGCTTGCCGTACATGTTCTTCATGCGGATCACGTCGAAGGCATTGCACAGCGCCTCGTCGCCATCGCTGATGAGCGGGAACCCGAAGCCCTGCTTCGCGCAGAAGTTGTCGTGCGACTTCACCGAGTCGCGGGAGACGCCGAACACCCGCGCGCCGGCGCGCTTGAACGCCGGCAGCAGGGCGTTGAACTCCAAGCCTTCGGTGGTGCAGCCGGGGGTACTGTCCTTCGGGTAGAAGTACAGCACCAGCCAGTGGCCGGCCTGCGCGGCGAGGGTGGTAGTGGCGCCGCCGGACAAGGCCAGCGGCAGCTCGAGGGTGGTGCGGTCCAGGGTATCGCCGATGTTCATCAGATCCTTTCCGGAGCCTGGGGTACTTCCATTGCAGCTACATGAAACGCCGTACGCCCGTGACGGACGCGCGAATGTTCAGAACTTCATCGGGTCCATGATCGCGTCCAGGTTGAGGTGGTCGCAGAACTCGAGGAAATCGTCGCGCAGCGCGGCGATGTGCATGTTGGCCGGCACGCCGATGGTGATCTGCGCCGAGAACATCTCCGCGCCGGTCTGCATGGCCTGGTAGCGGGTGCTCTGCAGGTTCTCGATGGTGATGCCCTGGCGGTCGAAGAAGTCGGCCAGCTGGAACAGGATGCCGGGCTTGTCCGCGGCGATCACTTCCACGATGTAGGGCAGCAGGTTGGACTGCGCCTGCTTGGCGGCGGTGCGGTACCACACCAGCTTCAGGCCTTCCTCGCGCTCCAGCCGGGTCAGCATCGCCTCGAGCTTGGCCACCGCGTCCCACGAGCCGGTGGCCAGCGTGGTGACCGAGACATCGCGCCCCACCGTGGACAGCCGCGCGTCGACCAGGTTGCAGCCACTGTCGGCGATGCGGCGGGTGACGGACAGCAGCGGGGACTCCGGATGCGTCGTGTAGGCGTTGATCAGGAGGTGGTTTTCGGTCGGCTGCGGCCGCGGGGTGCTGTTGGTCAAGGTGGTTCCGGGGTGCTCTGTGAGTCTGAACGGCGCCGGCGCGGGCACGTTCGCTGGCACCCAGCATACTTGCCCGTGCTTTCGACCGGCAAGTAACATGCCCCCGGTCACGAACCCGCCGCCAGGCGGGATTCCCAGCCCCCTCGAAGAACGGCGTTCCCCTTGTCCATTTCCGGCCTCATCACCGCCCTGGCGACGCCTTTCCTTGCCGACGGCGCACTGGATGGCGCCGGTTGGCGGCGGCTGCTGGCGCTGCAGGAAGCCGGGGGCGCGCAGGGCGTGGTGGTGGCCGGCTCCACCGGCGAGGCGGCCACCCTGTCCGACGCCGAATACGACACCCTGCTGCGCACCGCCGTGGAGGTCCTCGGTGGCCGCATGCCGGTGCTTGCCGGGACCGGCCATTCCGGTACCGCCCGCACCATCGAGGCGACCCGCCGTGCCGCGCGCAACGGTGCCACCCATGCGCTGGTGGTCACCCCGCCCTATGTGCGCCCGACCCAGGACGGCCTGTGCCAGCATTACCTGGCCGTGGCCGAGCAGGGCGGGCTGCCGGTGGTGCTGTACAACGTGCCCGGCCGCACCGGCTGCGACCTGCTGCCCGACACCGTGGCGCAGCTGGCGGCGCATCCGCGGATCGTCGGCATCAAGGAAGCGGTCAGCGACCCGACCCGCATGAAGGCGCTGCTGGAACTGCGCGGCGACGGCTTTGCCGTCCTCGGCGGCGACGATGCCAGCGCCGCGCGCGCGCTGCTGGCCGGTGCCGACGGCCTGGTGTCGGTCGGTTCCAACGTGCTGCCGGGGGCGTTCCGTACCCTGTGCGACCTGGCGCGCGCCGGCAACCATGCCGCCGCCGAAGCCTGGGACGCGCGCTTGCAGCCCTACCACGATTTCTTCACCCTCGAGTCCAACCCGATCCCGGTCAAGGCATTGCTGCAGCGCCTGGGCATCGGCCATGGACTGCGCCTGCCGCTGTTGCCCCTGTCCGCCCCGCACCACGCCGCCGCCGACCACCTGGCGGCCGACGTGGGCGCCCTGGAAGCACTATCCAGCCACTGAACCTGCAGTGGCCAGAACCTGGAGATCCACCATGCGTCATTCCCGTTCCGCCGTCCGCGCACTTTCGCTGGCCCTGCTGGCCATCGCCACCACCGTCACCGCGACCGGCTGCTTCAAGCGTGGCGCGCGCGGCGACTACGCGCTGGCGCCGGAAATGCGTCCGCTCGAAGTGCCGCCGGACCTGACCCTGCCCAACACCGCCGGCGCGTCGCAGGTGCCGGCGCTGGCATCGGCCGCGCGTCCGGCGCAGCCCGCCGCGGCGCAGCCGGCGCAGGGCGGCTTCACCGCCAGCGGCAGCCGCGACGAGGTGTTCGGCAAGGTCGGCGACGCCCTGGCCACGGTCGAGGGCGTGACCATCGCCAGCCGCGCGCAGCTGCTGGGCTCGTACGACGTGGCCTATGAAGGCAGCAATTTCCTGGTGCGCGTGGTCGGCGTCGATGCCGGCGCCTACGTGTCGGCGGTCGATCCGCGTGGCCTGCCGGCCACCGATCCGGCGGCGATCAAGCTGCTCGGTGCGCTGAAGGCCAAGCTGGCGCCGTAAGTACGGTTGCCGTTGCCCATGGCGGCATGCCGCCATGGGCAACGGGCGCGCTGCGCCGGCCTGGCCGGCGCCTGCTCGCGGAAACGAAAAGGGCGCCGACGGCGCCCTTTTTTCGTGTCCCGCCTGGCGGGTCAGCGTTCCAGCAGCTTGAGCTTGTCCGGCTTGCCGTCCCACTCGGCGGCATCGGCCGGCGGGTCCTTGCGCACGGTCAGTACCGGCCAGGCCTTGGCCAGCTCGGCGTTCAGCGCGACGAAGGCTTCCTGGCCCGCCGGCACATCGTCCTCCGGATAGATGGCGTTGACCGGGCATTCCGGCTCGCACAGGGTGCAGTCGATGCACTCGTCCGGGTCGATCACCAGGAAGTTGGGGCCTTCATGGAAGCAGTCCACGGGGCAGACTTCGACGCAATCGGTGTGTTTGCACTTGATGCAGTTTTCGGTGACGACAAAGGGCATGACGGGGTCCGGCGTTGAACGCGCCAATTCTAGAGCAGGATGCCGTCGCTGGGCGGGACCATTTTCATTCGCGCCGGCTGTTGCGCGCCGGCCATGCCCGTGGCGTGTGCCAGGGCGCGGCGGCCGGCCTGCGCTGGTGGCGCCGCCGCGATGCGCCGGTGGCGAGGGCGCGGGCAACAAAAAACCCCGCACGGGCGGGGCTTTTTGATTTCGCGGACGGAGTTGGCGCTCCCTAGGGGACTCGAACCCCTGTTTTAGCCTTGAGAGGGCCACGTCCTAACCACTAGACGAAGGGAGCGTTTGGTCGCGTCCGGCGAGCGCGCTAGTATATGCACCTGTTTGCCGTCAGGCAACCCTGCAACCCCAACCGGAATCGCCAACATCAATTCCACAGTTACAACGCCGTTCACCCTGCGCGTCATCCCGCGCGACCAGCACACCATTTCGCGCAAGGACGTCAGTCCCAACGCCCTGCGTGTGCTCTACCGCCTGCGCGAGGCCGGGTTCGGTGCCTACCTGGTCGGCGGCGCCGTCCGCGACCTGCTGGTAGGGGGGCGGCCCAAGGATTTCGACGTGGCCACCGATGCCACGCCGGAGCAGATCAAGCAGCTGTTCCGCAACTGCCGGCTGATCGGCCGCCGCTTCCGCCTGGCGCACGTGGTGTTCGGCCGCGAGATCATCGAGGTCGCGACCTTCCGCGCCAACATCGACGACGGCAGCGGCGACCGCGAGGTCGAGAACGGCATGCTGGTGCGCGACAACGTCTACGGCAGCATCGAGGACGACGCGGTGCGCCGCGACTTCACCTGCAACGCCCTGTATTACGCCATCGAGGATTTCTCGGTACGCGACTACGTCGGCGGCTTCGAGGACGTGCTGGCGCGGCGCATGAAGCTGATCGGCGACCCCGAGCAGCGCTACCGCGAGGACCCGGTGCGCATGCTGCGCGCGGTGCGGCTGGCGGCCAAGCTCGATTTCGGGATCGAGCCGGCCACGGCCGAGCCGATCCCGCGCCTGGCCGGGCTGCTGGAAGAGGCGGCGCCGGCACGGCTGTTCGAGGAAGTGCTCAAGCTGTTCCTGTCCGGGCACGGCGTGGCCAGTTTCGAGGGCCTGGAGCGCCATGGCCTGCTGCCGGTCCTGTTCCCGGAGAGCGCGGCCGCGCTGAAGAGCAACCGCAGCGGGGCCCTGCGCCGCTTCGTGATCGAGGGGCTGCGCAGCACCGATGAGCGCGTGGCCAACGACGAGCCGGTGTCGCCGGCGTTCCTGTTCGCGCTGCTGCTGTGGCCGGCGTTCTGCCGCACCCTGATCGCCCTGCAGCGGCAGGGGCTGGCGCCGGAAGAGGCGCAGCGCCGCGCCGCCGACCGGGTGACCCTGCACCAGCTCACCACCATCGCGCTGCCGCGCCGGTTCTCGTTGCCGATGCAGGAAATCTGGCTGCTGCAGTCGCGCTTCGCCTCGCGCCAGCGCAAGCGCGTGTTCCGCACCCTGACCCATCCGCGTTTCCGCGCCGCGTTCGATTTCCTGGTGCTGCGCCAGGCCGCGTCCAGTGAACATGCCGCCGACATCGCGTTCTGGCGCGAGGCGCAGCAGCAGTCCGGGCGCGAACTGGAGTCGTCGCTGGACTCGCTGCAGGCCGAGGGCGCTGCCGAGGAGGGCGCGGCCCCGCGGCGTCGCCGCCGCCGTCGCCGCAGCAGCGCCGCCGCGGGCGAGTAAGCGCCATGGTCATGGCGTGCGTGGGCCTGGGCGCCAACCTCGGCGATGCGCCGGCCACCGTGCGTGCGGCGGTGCAGGCGTTGGCGACGCTGCCGGGCTGCCGCCTGCTGGCCGCGTCGCGGCTGTACCGCACCCCGGCCTGGGGCAACGAGGACCAGCCGGATTTCATCAATGCCGCGGTGGCGCTGGAGACCACGCTGCCGGCGCCGGCCCTGCTGGAGCGCCTGCTGGCGACCGAGCAGGCGTTCGGCCGCGTGCGCATGGCCGGCGAGCGCTGGGGCCCGCGCACGCTCGACCTGGACCTGCTGCTGTACGCGGCGCAGGTGATCGACCTGCCGCAGCTCAAGGTGCCGCATCCGCACCTGCATGAGCGCGCTTTCGCCCTGCTGCCGCTGGCCGAGGTGGCGCCGGAGGCGGTGATTCCCGGCCATGGAACGGTGCGTGGCGCGCTGGCTGCCATCGAAACCTGCGGTATCACGCCGATAGGGGGATAATGCGCGGCTCATCACCGATCGTTATCCCCACATGAGCACCCACGCAGACAGCAAGCCCTGGACCGTCCCGGCGCTGGCCGAGGCCAAGCGCAATGGCCAGAAGCTGGTGATGTTGACCGCCTACGACGCCGGTTTCGCCCGCACGTTCGATGCCAACGGGGTCGACCTGATCCTGATCGGCGATTCGCTGGGCATGGTGGTGCAGGGGCATGATTCGACCCTGCCGGTCACCGTGGCCGACATCGCCTACCACACCACCGCGGTGGCGCGGGTACTGCAGCGCGCGCTGCTGGTGGCCGACCTGCCGTTCGGCGCCGATGCCACCCCCGAGCGTGCGTTCGAGGCCTCGCTGCAGCTGCTGCGCGCCGGCGCGGAGATGGTCAAGATCGAGGGCGCCGGCTTCAAGCTGGACGTGATCCGTTACCTGGTCGAGCGCGAGATCCCGGTGTGCTCGCACCTGGGCCTGACCCCGCAGTCGGTGCTGACCCTGGGCGGCTTCAAGGTGCAGGGGCGCGGCGAAGCCGCCGAGCGGCTGCGGGCCGACGCCCGCGCGGTGGCCGCCACCGGCGCCGCGCTGCTGGTGCTCGAATGCGTGCCGTCGCCGCTGGCCGCGCAGGTCACCGCCGACGTGGCGATCCCCACCATCGGCATCGGCGCCGGCCCCGGCTGCGACGGCCAAGTGCTGGTGATGCACGATTTCCTCGGCCTGGACAGTGGCCACCGCCGGCCCAAGTTCGTCAAGGATTTCCTTGCCGAAGGCGGTTCGGTGGCCGGCGCCGTCCGCGCCTACGCCGACGCGGTCCGCGCCGGTACCTTCCCCGACGCGGAGCATGCGTACGCATCATGATCGAGACCGTCACCGAACTTTCCCGGCTGCGCGCCATCGTCGGCGGCTGGAAGCGACAGGGGCTGCGGGTGGGCTTCGTGCCGACCATGGGCAACCTGCACGCCGGCCACTATTCGCTGGTCACGCTGGCGCGCCGGCACGCCGACCGGGTGGTGTCCAGCGTATTCGTCAACCCGACCCAGTTCGGCCCGAACGAGGACTTCACCCGCTACCCGCGCACCCCCGAGGCGGACACCAGCGGGCTTGAGCAGGCCGGCTGCGACGTGCTCTGGCTGCCCACGGTCGAATCGATGTATCCGTTCGGCGTGGAGCTGGCGGCCAAGGTGCACGTGCCGGGGGTCAGCGCGCTGCTCGAGGGCGCCCACCGCCCGGGCCATTTCGACGGCGTGTGCACCGTTGTCGCGCGCCTGTTCAACCAGGTGCAGCCGGACATGGCCGCGTTCGGGCGCAAGGACTACCAGCAACTGGCGGTGATCCGGCAGATGGTGGCCGACCTAGCATTCCCGATCGAGATCGTCGGCGGCGACATCGTGCGCGAGGACGACGGCCTGGCGATGAGCTCGCGCAACCAGTACCTGACCGCCGATACCCGCCCGCAGGCCGCGGTGATCCGCCAGGTGCTGCTGGGCATGCGCGACGCCAGCCGGGCCGGCACCCCGCGGGCGCAGGTCGAGGCCGAGGGCGCGGCACGGCTGCAGGCGGCCGGGTTCCAGGTCGACTACGCGGTGGTGCGGCTGCCGGACCTGGGCGAGCCGGGCGAGGACGCAGGCGCCCGCGTGGCCCTGGTCGCCGCCCGCCTGGGCAGCACCCGGTTGATCGACAACATCGAGTTCTGACCCGCCCCGGCCGGGACCGCCGTTGTCCCGGCCGATGCGCTCCGATGTCCTGCAATGGCGCCCTCGTGGCGCCATTTCGCTGCCCGCGCGGGCGGGCAGGGCCGCTCATGTTGCAGTGCGGGCAAGGGCCCCCGCCGGTGCTAGACTGCGTGCTTTCTATCGCAGTTTCCCGGCATCGCCATGCAACTTTCCCTGCTCAAGACCAAGATCCACCGCGCCACCGTCACCCACTCGGAGCTGAACTACGAAGGCTCCATCGCGATCGACGGCGACCTGCTGGAAGCCACCGGCATCCGCGAGTTCGAACAGGTGCACATCTGGGACGTGACCAACGGCGCGCGTTTCTCCACCTATGCCATCCGCGCCGAGGCCGGCAGCGGGGTGATCTCGCTCAACGGCGGCGCCGCGCGCCACGTGCAGGTGGGCGACATCATCATCATCGCCGCCTTCGCCGGCATGAGCGAGGCCGAGGCCGACAGCTTCCAGCCCAAGCTGGTGTATGTCGACGGCAACAACCGCATCACCCACACCAACCACTCCATCCCCACACAGGCCGCATGACCACGCACAACGGATTGACCGCATTGCACGCCCACGCCCAGCGTCTGCAGGGCACGGGTATTCCCTCGCTGTTGGCCGCCGAGCCGGACCGGGTGAAATCCTTGGCGTTCAAGGTCGGTCCGTTGTACGTGAACTTCGCGCGGCAGACATATGACCGCGCCGCCCTGCAGGCACTGCTGGACCTGGCCGCCGCGCGCGACGTCGCCGGCGGCTTCGCGCGCCTGTTCGGCGGCGCTCGGATCAACCTGACCGAAGACCGTGCGGTGCTGCACAGCGCGTTGCGCGGTGCTGCCAGCGATGCCCCCGCGGCGGTGGCGGCGCATGCCGAAGCGGCGGCCGTGCAGGCGCGCATGGGCGCGCTGGTGCAGGCACTGGAGGCCAGCAACGTCACCGACATCGTCAGCGTCGGCATCGGCGGTTCGGACCTCGGCCCGCGGCTGGTGGCCGATGCGCTGCGCCCGGCCAGCGGCGCGCGCTTCCGCGTGCACTTCGTCTCCAATGTCGACGGCGCGGCGATGCAGCGCACGCTGGCCACGCTCCATCCGGCCACCACCGCCGGCATCCTGATCTCCAAGACTTTCGGCACCCAGGAAACGCTGCTCAACGGCGCGATCCTGCGCGACTGGCTGGGCGGCAGCGACCGGCTGTACGCGGTCAGCGCCAATCCCGACCGCGCCGCCGGCACGTTCGACATCGACGCCGCGCGCGTGCTGCCCATGTGGGACTGGGTCGGCGGCCGCTATTCGCTGTGGTCGGCGGTGGGGTTCCCGATCGCGCTGGCGATCGGCTTCGAGCGCTTCGGCCAGCTGCTGGCCGGCGCCGCGGAAATGGACGCGCATGCGGCCAGCGCGCCGCTGGAGCGCAACCTGCCGGTGCTGCACGCGCTGACCGACATCTGGAACCGCAACGCGCTGGGTTACGCCACCCACGCGGTGATGACCTACGACCAGCGCCTGGCGCTGCTGCCGGCGTACCTGCAGCAGCTGGTGATGGAAAGCCTGGGCAAGCGGGTCCGGCTCGACGGCAGCCCGGTCGAAGCCGACACCGTGCCGGTGTGGTGGGGCGGGGCGGGCACCGACGTGCAGCACAGCTTCTTCCAGGCGCTGCACCAGGGCACCAGCATCGTGCCGGCCGATTTCATCGGCTGCGTGCGCGGCGACGACCCGTACACGCTCAACCACCAGGCGCTGCTGGCCAACCTGCTGGCGCAGACCGAGGCGCTGGCCAACGGCCAGGACAGCGACGATCCGCACCGCCGCTATCCCGGTGGCCGCCCGAGCACGCTGATCCTGCTCGACGCGCTCACCCCGCGCGCGCTGGGCGCGCTGGTGGCCATGTACGAGCATGCGGTCTACGTGCAGTCGCTGGTGTGGGGCATCAACGCCTTCGACCAGTTCGGCGTCGAGCTGGGCAAGCAGTTGGCCAACCAGCTGTTGCCGGCGCTGCAGGGCGGGGCGGTGGAGATCGCCGATCCGATGACGCGCGAGGCGCTGGCCCAGCTGCGCGGCTGAGCGGTCGCGCCCGGCGCTGGGTGCCGGGCCATGGAGGCAGGACCGACGCCGCGCAGTGATGCGCGGCGTCGTCCGTCCTGCCGCCGGCATCCGTCAAGGTGCGCTGCACCCGCGGCCCTGCCTGCCTTCAATCGCCGGCGCGCCGTGCCTGGCTCGGTGCGCGCCCAGTCCAGCGCTTGAACGCGCGGCGGAACTCGCGGGCGTCGTTGAACCCCAGCCGGCCACCGATGGCGACGATGGACAGCGTCGGGTCGCGCAGCAGTTCCATCGCCCGCTTAGTGCGCACGCGGTCGTGGATCGCGCTGAACGAGGTGCCTTCCTCGGCCAGCTGCCGGCGCAGGGTGCGTTCGCTCAGGTGCAGCGCCGCGGCCATCTCTGCCATCTGCGGGTTCTCGCGCAGGCGCGTGCGCAGGTGGCTTTCCAGCGCGGCGGTGGTCTCGCCGCAGACCGGCCGCGCATCCATCTGCATGCGGCACAGGGTCATCACCTGGTTCGAGGTCACCGGGTTGTAGCTGGTGAAGGGCAGCTCCAGCCAGCGCCGGTCGATCACCAGCGCATGCCGCGACTGTTCGAAACGCACCTCGCAGCCGAACAGGTCGCGGTAGCGCTGTGCATGGCGCGGCGCCGGGTAGCCCAGTTCCAGGCGCTGCGGCTGGAACCCCGGGCCGACCAGCTCGCGCACCAGTTGCAGCACGCTTGCAAACAGCTCCTCGCACAGGAACGGCTGCAGGTCGTGGGCTTCGTCCGGCGCGCTGGCGACCGCCGCCACGCAGCCGTCGCCATGCTCGGCCAGGGTGATGTCCATCAGCGCGCCGCTGTTGCGCTGGTAGGCCAGGCCGACGCGCACCGCCTCGCCGAAATCGGGGGCGGTCTTCATCGCCAGCCCGAGCAGCCCGAAGTTGCCCAGGTTCTGGCGGCCGCCGAGCTCCAGGCCCAGGCCCTCCACGGCCAGTGCCGCCAGCGCGCGGCGGATCACCGTGCTCGCCTGGCGGTACGAGATGCGGGTGTCGGGATTGCTGATTTCCTCGGGTTGCAGGCGGGTGCCGGCGAACCAGGCGCTGCAGTCGATTGCCCTCTCGGCGGCGAACTGCATCAGCCCGCAGAGGATGTTGGTCGGTCGGTCGGCGGAGGACAGGTCATCGCCGATTGCGGTGGTCAAACGCATCCGAGGTCCTTCCGATTGTCCGGTTTGCCCCCCTTTGTATGCCGCTTATGCCCTTCGCGCAATGTGCCCCGCCGCACCAGACTGCGGCCCAGACTTGGCGAGCACGTACGGGAGAGAATTCATGCAGCGCAGCATTCTTGTCGGCACGATCGGCGCACTTGCGCTATTGCTCTCCGCTTGCCAGAAGACTCCCGAGGCCCCGGCAACGGCGCCCGGCGATGCCGGCTTCGCCAGGCTGTTGCAGCAGAAGCTGCTCGACGCCCAGCCCGGCGACGTGATCGAGGTGCCCGAAGGCACCTTCCGCTTCGACCGCAGCCTCAGCCTGCGGGTGGACAACGTCACCCTGCGCGGCAGGGGCATGGACAAATCCATCCTCAGCTTCAAGGGGCAGAAGGCCGGCGCCGAGGGCCTGCTGGTGAACGCCAATGGCTTCACCCTGGAGAACCTGGCGATCGAGGACAGCAAGGGCGACGGCTTCAAGATCAGCCAGTGCGAGAACGTCACCGTGCGCGGCGTGCGGGTGGAGTGGACCGGCGGGCCCAGCACCAGCAACGGTGGCTACGGCCTGTACCCGGTGCTGTGCAGGAACGTGCTGATCGAGGACTCGGTGGCCATCGGCGCCTCGGACTCGGGCATCTACGTCGGCCAGTCGCGCGACGTCATCGTCCGCAACAACCGCGCCGAACGCAACGTGGCCGGCATCGAGATCGAGAACACCATCAACGCCGACGTCCACGACAACCAGGCCACCGGCAACACCGGCGGCATCCTGGTGTTCAACATGCCGGCGCTGACCCAGCAGGGCGATGCGATCCGGGTGTTCCGCAACAAGGTGGTGGAGAACAACCACGACAATTTCGGCGCCAAGGGCACGCCGGTGGCCAGCGTGCCGGCCGGCAGCGGCGTGGTGATCAACTCCAACGACAACATCGAGATCTTCGACAACGATATCGCCGGCAACCGCACCGCCAACATCATCGTGTCCAGCGTGTATTCCACCGGCTACAAGGACGACAAGGCCTCCGGTGCGTTCGATCCGTATCCCGAGCGGATCCACGTGCACGGCAACCGCCTGTCCGGTGGCGGCGATTCACCCGACCGGATGGACTTCAAGGCGCTGAAGGTGGCGATGTACGGCCTCACCGGCAGCTTCCCGGACGTGCTGTTCGACGGTTACGTCAACCCGCGCCGCGCCGAAGGCCCGCAGATCTGCCTGCGCGACGTCTCCGGCGTGCTCAACGCCGACGGCCCCGGCGGCTACAAGAACCCGAGCAAGGACGCCAGGCCCTACGACTGCACGCTGCCGTCGCTGCCGGCGGTCGACCTGAAGCGTGGTTGAGGGGGTGCGCATGCCGTTGCATCGCCCGCTGCTGGCGCTGGCCGCACTGCTGCTGGCGGGTTGCGCCCGCGCCCCGGCGCCGGAGCCGGTACGCTTCTTCGCCGACGGCCAGCCCGAGCGCCTGGCCGAGTGGAACGTGCTGTACGTGGCCGATGGCCGGCTGCGGCTCAACGCGCGGGTGCTGCCGTACGACCTGGATTCGGCGCTGTTCACCGACTACGCGCACAAGCTGCGCACGGTGTGGATGCCGGCGGGCAGCGCCGCGCGCTACCAGCCGGACGGGGCGCTGGATTTCCCGGTCGGCACCATCATCAGCAAGACGTTCTACTACCCGCGTGGCGATGACGGCACCGTGCTGCGCAGCGCCGACACCGGCGCCGAGCCCGATGGCGGGCTGACGCTGGACAGGGTGCGGCTGGTGGAGACGCGGCTGCTGGTGCGCCGTGCCTCGGGCTGGCTGGCATTGCCCTATGTGTGGAACGACGCGCAGACCGAGGCGCGGCTGATGCGCACCGGCGACCTGGTGCCGCTGACCCTGGCCGGTGCGGATGGCCGGCGGCAGCAGCTGGACTACCTGGTGCCGGACGAGAACCAGTGCGCCGGCTGCCACGGCACCGACCTCAGGTCCAGGCAGATTTCCCCGATCGGGCCGAAGGCGCGGCATCTGAACCACGACTTCGCCTACGCCTCCGGCAAGGCCAACCAGCTGCGGCACTGGCAGGCGCTCGGCCAGCTGGTCGACGTGCCGGCCGGCACGCTGCCGCGCAACGTTGCCTGGAACGACCCGCAGGCGCCGCTGGAAGCGCGCGCCCGCGCGTACCTGGACATCAACTGCGGGCACTGCCACAGCGACAAGGGCGCGGCCCGCACCTCGGGCATGTGGCTGGATGCCAACACCCACGATCCGCTGCGCATCGGCCGCTGCAAACTGCCGATCGCCGCGGGGCAGGGCACCGGCAACCGGGCCTGGGACATCGTGCCCGGCGCGCCGGACGATTCGATCCTGACCTACCGGATGGAAAGCACCGACCCGGGCGTGATGATGCCGGAACTGGGGCGCGCGCTTGTCCACGAGGAGGGCGTGGCGCTGATACGGCAGTGGATCGCGGCGATGGCCGCGCAGGACTGCGGCGCCTAGCGCCGGACGGGGCACACACCGGGAACCGGCGGTGCTGGCCGTGCCGCGTCCCGGGTCGCAAGGGGGCAACTCACATGGGAAAGGGGAACGCGATGACGTACAACAGATTGTCGCGCGGCGTCCGCAGGGCGCTGCTGACCTCGTTGCTGGCCACGCCGGCGCTGGCCGTGCAGGCGCAGGCGCAGCACCCGCCGCCGGAGGCGGTCGAGCTGGACCGGATCGTGGTCACCGCGCAGAGCCGCGAGCAGGAACTCAAGGACGTCCCCATCGCCCTGCAGGTCGTCGGCGAAAACGTCATCGAACAGACCATGGCCGAGAACCTGGGCGACCTGGACAGCTTCGTCCCCGGGCTGTCGATCAGCGACGACCAGCCGACCCAGGCCAGTTTCAAGCTGCGCGGGCTGAGTACCGGCGACTTCGGCATCGGCACCGACCCCACGGTCGGCGTCTATGTCGACGGCGTCTATGCCGGCCGCGGCGGCGGCACCGTGCTGCCGTTCCTGGACGTGGAACGCATCGAGGTGCTGAAGGGGCCGCAGGGCACCCTGTTCGGTCGCAACACCGCCGCCGGCGCGGTGTCCATCGTGACCAAGCGCCCGGGCGACACGCCTGAAGGCCGCGCGCGGGTACGCCTCGGCAACCATGGCAAGCAGTACGTCGATGGCATGCTCAACCTGCCGGCCGGCGACACCGTGGCCTTCCGCCTCAATGCCATGGACAGCCGCAGCGACGGCTGGATCAGGGACGCCGCCACCGGCCGGCCGCTGGACGACGGCCGCAACTGGGCCGCGCGCGCCGCGTTGCGCTGGGACATCGGCGACAACACGCAGATGCTGCTGAGCTGGGACCACGAGGACCTGGACCAGCGCTCGCGCCCGGCGATCGGCATCGTCGCGCTGCCGCCGGCGCCGGGCGTGCCACCGGTGCCCGCCGACCCGGCCGGCTATCAGGACCCGGTCGGCCACGCCGCCTACACCGACGTGGTGGACAACAACGAAACCCGCACCTTCGATGGCGCGACGCTGATCCTGGACCACGCGTTCGAATGGGGCCACCTGGTGTCGACCAGCGCCTGGCGCAGCTTCGACACCTACAACCGCGCCGAGGAAGACGGCACCCGCCGCCGCGAGCTGTACCTGGACACCATCAACATCGAGGACAACACCACCTGGTACCAGGAGTTCAAGTTCAGCGGCACCAGCGGGCGACTGGACTGGGTGGCCGGCACCAGCTGGTTCCAGGAAAAGGCCAGCCAGTCCAGCGTGGTCGACCTGACCAGCGACAGCATCAACACCGCCGCCGCCGGACTGTACGGCCTGCCCCTGTTCGGCATGCTGCAGGACGCGGCCGACTACTACGGCATCCCGGTGCAGCTGTTCGGCCATCCGTGGCGCGAAGCCTACGACAACACGCTCGATTCGACCGCCTACGCGGTGTTCGGTGACGTGATCTGGCATGCCACCGACACCCTCAACCTGACCCTGGGCCTGCGCTATACGCGCGACCGCAAGGCCTTTACCTGGTTCAACGACCACCACCGCGCCGACGCCCTCAACCAGGCGCTGCAGACCTTGGAGCAGTACGGCGTGCTGCCGCAGCCACTGCCCTGCGCGGTGCTGGGCCTGTGCGCCCTGGACGGGGATGGCGATGGCCTGATCGCGATCGACGCGGCGTTCCTGGCGGGCTTCGACCTGGCGTTCAGCGACCCCGTGTCGATGGCCAACAAGGGCGTGACCAACCGCGCCCGCCACGCCTGGAGCGACTGGAGCCCGCGGCTGGTCGTCGACTATCACCCGTCGGCCGACACCATGCTGTTCGCCTCGGTGGCCAAGGGCTACAAGGCCGGCGGCTACAACGCGTTCTCGCCGGGCGCCAGCTTCGCCAACGAAAGCGTGTGGAACTTCGAGGCCGGCATCAAGCGCGACCTGCGCGACCTGCGCATCCAGTACGAGGCGTCGGTGTTCCACTATGTCTACGACAACCGCCAGGCGATCCGCCTGGACACGACGTCCGAGATCCCGCGCTACATGGTCAGCACCAGCGACCTGGCCGCGCGCGGCATCGACTTCAGCGCGCGCTGGCAGGCCAGCGACCGGCTGAGCGTGGATGTCGCCGCCGAGTGGATCGACTCGACCTACAAAAACTACGTCACCCCCGAGGGGATCGACCTCGACGGGCAGCCGACCGGCGAGCCGAGCCTGTCCTTCGCCGCTGGCGCCGCCTACACCGTGCCGCTGGGCGCGCATGGCGAGCTGACGCTGTCGGCGCGCCACGCGTATGGCGGCAGCGCGCGCTGCAACGCCGGTTCGCTGAGCCAGGGCAACTGCGGCCGCTACCCGGCCTTCAGCATCGGCGAGGAGCGCAACCGCACCGACCTATACCTGCGCTGGCGCTCGCCGTCCACGCACTGGAGCGTGGCGGCCTACGCCAACAACGTCTTCGACAACCGCTATGTCAACGGCCTGTATACCTATGGCACCACGGTGGTCGGCACCACCGCGGCCGGCATCAGCGAGCCGCGGTTCTACGGCATGGAACTGATGTACCGCTTCTGAGCCGGCCGGGGCGCGGGTGCGGCAGCGGCCCCCCGCAGCCCCGGCATGCCGCCCGATGCAACCGCCGCTCGCGCCGGTCGCGGCGCAGCCTCTAGACTCGAGCCCATGGACACCACCACCACGCCCATTGCCGAACTGCGCCCCACCCTGGACCGCCTGCGCGCGGCCTGGCAGGCGCGCAAGCCGGATCGCGCGCAGCGCAGCGCCGACCTGCTGCGCCTGCGCCAGGCCCTGAAACGGCGGCTGGACGCGATGGCGCAGGCCATCGCCGCCGATTTCGGCCATCGTTCGCTGCATGAGTCGCGCATCGCCGACGGCATG
This sequence comes from Stenotrophomonas sp. Steno-Z10-HUANG, assembly GCF_056393075.1. Taxonomy (NCBI): domain Bacteria; kingdom Pseudomonadati; phylum Pseudomonadota; class Gammaproteobacteria; order Lysobacterales; family Lysobacteraceae; genus Stenotrophomonas; species Stenotrophomonas sp. Steno-Z10-HUANG. Next base: position 187,304 of record NZ_JBWJPA010000003.1, on the reverse strand, counting down.
GCCGTGCTCAACGAGATCGACCACCTGCGCCGGCACCTGCGCCGCTGGATGAAGCCGCGCCGGGTCGGCGTGGGCTGGCGGTTCCTGCCGGCGCGCGCGGAGATCCGCGCCGAACCGGTCGGCGTGGTCGGCGTGATCTCGCCGTGGAACTATCCGGTCAATCTGGCGTTGATCCCACTGGCGACCGCCATCGCCGCCGGCAACCACGTCTACCTGAAGCCCTCCGAACACACCCCGCGCACCAGCGCGTTCCTGCGCGAGCTGCTGGTCGAGGTGTTCCCGGACGGGCGCGTGGCCATCGCCGAGGGCGCGGCCGAGGTCGCCGCCGCGTTCGCCGCGCTGCCGTTCGACCACCTGGTGTTCACCGGGTCCACCGCGGTCGGGCGCAAGGTGATGGCGGCCGCCGCGCCGAACCTGACCCCGCTGACCCTCGAACTGGGCGGCAAATCGCCGGCGATCGTCTGCGACGACTATCCGCTGGAGCTGGCCGCCGCGCGCCTGGCCACCGGCAAATGGTTCAACGGCGGGCAGACCTGCATCGCCCCCGACTACGTGCTGGTGGGCGCGGCGCGGCGCGACGCGCTGGTGCAGGCGCTGCGCGCGCAGGTGCGTGCGCGCTATGGCCAGGCCCTGGCCGGCAACGACGACTACAGCCGCATCATCAACGCCGGCCAGTACGCGCGCCTGCAGGGCTACGTGGACGATGCCCGCGCCCGTGGCCTGGAGGTGATCGAACTGGGCCAGGCCGATCCGGTGCAGCGGCTGTTCCCGCCGACGCTGGTGCTGGAGCCGGGCGATGACGCCACGGTGATGCAGGAAGAGATCTTCGGCCCGGTGTTTCCAATCCGCAGCGTGCGCTCGCTGGACGAGGCCATCGCCTACGTCAACGCGCACGACCGGCCGCTGGCGCTGTACCCGTTCAGCCACGACCGCGCGCAGGTGGAGCGGATCCTGGGGGCCACCCTGGCCGGCGGCGTCTGCGTCAACGACACGCTGTTCCATTTCGCCATCAACGACCTGCCGTTCGGTGGCATCGGGCCGAGCGGGATGGGCGCCTACCATGGCCGCGCCGGCTTCGACGCGATGAGCAAGCAGCTGCCGATCCTGTGGCAGGCGCGGCGCAGCGGCGGCGACCTGCTGAAGCCGCCCTACCGGCAGGCGCAGTGGCTGATCGACCTGATCGTGCGCTGAGCGTGCCGCTGCCGGCTCCCCCCAATTCGCGGCGCTGGCGCCGGCTGCGGCGCAGGGCAGGCGCCGCGGCCTGGGGAACGGGCACAAAAAACCCGCCATCCGGCGCCGTGAGGGGAGGGAGACAAACGGCGCGGTACTGCTGGCGGGTGTAGGGATTCTTGCTCAGTTGATGTTGCTTTGCAACATCACGTGTGGTCGGGGGAGGGCCGGGTGCTGGCCTGCGCTTCGGCCCGGTTCAGGCGCGCATTGAGCGCGTCCAGGCGTGCGTTGAGTGCCTCGATGTCCGAGCGGCTGGGAATGTCCATGCGTCGCAGCACCCGCTGCACCCGGTCCTCGAACGATTTTTCGACTCGGTCCCAAGTGCCGGCCGCGCGCTCGCGGGCGTTGCCCAGGGTGTTCTCCACGGAATCGCGCAGGCTTTCGCCGCGCGGCGATTCCTCGCGGCTGCGGGCCTCCATCGACTCGCCTTCGCGGACCAGCGATTCGAACAGCCGGCTGCCGCCGGCCTGGGCCCGCGACAGCGCGCCAAGCCCGGCCAGCCAGACCTGCTGCGCCGAGCCGCCCAGCGTGCGGCCGCCGCGGGCGCCACGCTCCTGCGCGGTCGCGCCCGGCTCGTGGCCCGGATTGCGGTGTTCATGGGTAGTCATTGCGGGTGTTCCTCCGTTTGCGGCGAGCGGGGACCACCGTAGCGCCGGCGGCGCAAGCGCGGCGTGATGGAAGCGGCGCCCGTGCCGGCCGTTCAGCCCAGCTTTTCGGACAGCACCCGCCGGATCTCCGATTCCACCGTGCCCTTCATGGCCGACAACAGGAAGCCGAGCTCGGCCTTGACCCGGACCGCGCCCGGCAACAGTTCAATCACTCCGTCGACCCCGGAACGGGCGAAATGCAGGTTGTCCCCCTCCCAGCGCGCACTCACGTCGAAGCGCTCCTGCAGCTTCCGCGCGACCTCGGCGATGGCGTCGCGGGCCCGCTCGTCGGTCAGCGGGTGGGCATGGCGGATATCGATGGTGGACATGCGGGGCTCCTGGCAATCGGGCGTGGAACGCGGGTGCGGCATTGTGCGGACCGGCGCGCCACAGTCCAAGCCCCGTGTCCGGCTTCTGCACGCTCTGCCAACCTGCTAGGCTGCCGCCGGTGCGCACCCTGCAAGTCCATTTCAGCAATCGCCAGCAACCGGATCAGCCCCTAGCGCCGGGGGTGCAGCGCATCGTCCGCGATGCCAGCGGGCAGGTCCGCCTGGGCGACGACAGCGTCGGCCCGTTGCTGCTGGCCCGCTTCTGCACCGACGAGCGCGGGGTCTGGCTGCAGGTGGCCAGCGGCAGCCGCGGCATCCACGTCAATGGCCGCCCGGTGCGGCGCATGGCATTGCTGCGCGCCGGGGATTCGGTCTATGCCGACGGCGTGGAGATGCTACTGCGCGGCGAGTGCGAAGCCGTCGCCCAGCCGCCGGCCGCGGGCGGCGACCACGGCGACGACCTGCGCGTGCTGCTGCGCGGCGTCGGTGGCCGCCACCACGGCCGCTGCTACCCGCTCGACCGGCCGCGCACCCTCGGCCGCGACGGCAGCGCCGACGTGGTGATCGACGACCCGGCCTTTCCCGAGCGGCAGGCGCGGTTCGAGCGCCATGGCGACCGGGTGCTGCTGCGCGACCTGGGTTCGCCGGAGGGATGCCGGGTCAACGGCGTCGCGGTTCGCCACTGCTGGCTGCAGGGGGGCGACCAGGTGGTGTTCGAAGGCAACCAGCGTTTCGTGCTGGAAGTGCCGCTGGACGTCCACGCGGCCGCGTTCTCCACGGCGCCCGATAGCCCCGGCGTGGAGCCGGAGACCGCCACGGACGACACCCGGCCGCGCGCGCGGCGCTGGCCCTGGCTGCTGCTCAGCGCGCTGCTGCTGGGCGCTGCGATCAGCGCACTGCTGCTGTTCGGCGCCCGTTGAACCACCCCGGCGGCCGCGCATGGCGGCCGCGCCATCGCGCCACGCGCGGCCCCGCGAATTGGCTGCAGATGCAACTTTTTCCGCGCCCCCAAAGCCTGTTGCGCTGCGGCATACTTGGGGTTCCCCTCGGACAGGTGTGACATGACGCGCGCGTTCAATTTCAGTGCCGGCCCCGCGACGCTGCCGGAATCGGTCCTGCGCCAGGCGCAGGCGGAAATGTTGGAATGGAACGGCGTGGGCGCGTCCATCGTCGAGATCAGCCACCGCAGCGCCGACTTCATGCAGGTGGCGGCGCAGGCCGAAGCCGACCTGCGCACCCTGGTCGGCATTCCCGATGACTACGCCGTGCTGTTCCTGAGCGGCGGCGCGACTACCCAGCAGGCGCTGCTGCCGCTGAACCTGGCCGCGCCGGGGCAGCGCGTGGACTACGTGGTCAGCGGGCACTGGGGCAAGACCGCGGTCAAGCAGGCGCGGCCGTACGTGGACGTGAACATCGCCGCCGACGGCGAGGCCGATGGCTTCCGCGACATCCCCGCGCGCGCGCAGTGGCGGCTGTCCGACGCCGCGGCCTACGTGCACATCACCGCCAACGAGACCATCCATGGCGTCGAATTCCGCGATGCGCCGGACGTGGGCGCGGTGCCGCTGGTGGCCGATTTCAGCTCGTCGATCGCCTCCGAGCCGATCGATGTCACGCGCTACGGCGTGATCTACGCCGGCGCGCAGAAGAACCTCGGCCCGGTCGGCATCGCCGTGGTCATCATCCGCCGCGACCTGCTCGAGCGCGCCGGGCAGCCGCGCGCGGACATCTTCGACTACCGCTCGCACGCCGCGCGCGACTCCATGCTCAACACCCCGCCGACCTGGAACTGGTACCTGCTCGGCCTGACCGTGAAGTGGATGCTGGCGCAGGGCGGCACCACCGAGTTCGCGCGCCGCAACGCCGCCAAGGCATCGCTGGTGTACGCCACCATCGACCAGTCGGGCGGCTTCTACCGCAACCAGGTGGCGCCGGCCGTGCGCTCGCGCATGAACATCCCGTTCTTCCTGCCCAGCGCCGAGCTGGACGCGCGCTTCGTCGCCGAGGCCAGGGCCGCCGGGCTGCTCGCGCTCAAGGGCCACAAGGCGGTCGGCGGCATCCGCGCCTCGCTGTACAACGCCATGCCGCTGGAAGGCGCGCAGGCGCTGGCGGCGTTCATGCGCGACTTCCAGCAGCGCAACGGTTGAACCCACAGGCCGCCGCCCGCGGGCGGCGGAAAGCAGACGTCATCGAGGAAGGCAACGTGGCCGCAAAGCCGAAGAAGACCCCCGCAGACAAGCCGCCGGCGCGCGCCGCCGAAGCGGCGGCCGCGCCGCCGGCGCTGGCCGACGTGCGCGCCAAGATCGACCAGATCGACCGCAGCATCCAGTCGCTGATCGCCGAGCGCGCGCGGTTCGCGCACCAGGTCGGCAAGGCCAAGGGCAAGCTCGCCGCCGCCGTCGACTACTACCGCCCCGAGCGCGAGGCGCAGGTGCTGCGCATGGTGGTCGACCGCAACGAAGGCCCGCTGTCGGACGAGCTGCTGGTGCACGTGTTCCGCGAGATCATGTCCGCCTGCCTGGCGCAGCAGGAACCACTGAAGATCGGCTACCTCGGCCCCGAGGGCACCTTCAGCCAGCAGGCCGTGCTCAAGCATTTCGGGCGCTCGGCGCTGGGCCTGCCGCTGGCCAGCATCGAGGAAGTGTTCCAGGAAGTGGAAGCGGGCAACGCCGACTTCGGCGTGGTGCCGGTGGAAAACTCCGGGCAGGGCACGATCCAGATCACCCTGGACATGTTCCTGACCTCCAGCCTCAAGATCTGCGGTGAAGTGGAGCTGCGCGTGCAGCAGTTCCTGATGTCGCGCAGCGGCCGGCTGGAGGACATCGAGCGGGTCTACGCGCACCCGCAGTCGTTCATGCAGACCTCGGCCTGGCTGCGCGCCAACCTGCCCGCGGCGGAGAAGGTGCCGGTGTCCAGCAACGCGGAGGGCGCGCGCCGCGCGCGCAACGCCGACGACGCGGCGGCCATCGGCGGCGAGAGTGCCGGCCACGTGTACGGGCTGAAGAAGGTGGTCACCAAGCCGATCCAGAACGACGCGGACAACACCACGCGCTTCCTGGTGATCGGCCGCCGGTTCTTCCCTTCCTCGGGCCACGACCGCACCTCGGTGCTGGTGTTCATCCACGACAAGCCCGGCGCCCTGTTCGACGTGCTCAGCCCGTTCGCGCGCCACGGCATCAGCATGAACCGGATCGAGTCGCGCCCGTCGCACCAGGCCAAGTGGGAATACGCGTTCTTCATCGACCTGGCCGGGCATATCGAGGACGCCTCGATGCAGGCGGCACTGGCCGAACTCGAGGCTCATTCGGCGCAGATCAAGGTGCTGGGTTCCTATCCGGTCGCGGTGCCGTGAGCTGACCCCGCTCCGCCGCGTGGACGGTACTCCGCGCCCCTTCCGGCCGCCGCCTGGCACCGCCGCTGCCGGCCAGGGCGGCATGGACAACGCCATGCGCGGCCTGCGCCGGCATGGCAGACGCACAACCAACGAGACCCGCATGACCTCCCAGCCCCACTGGATCGCAAGCAAAGGCCAGCCCCTGCAGGGCACGCTCGACATTCCCGGCGACAAATCGGTGTCGCACCGCGCGGTGATGTTCGCCGCGCTGGCCGACGGCGTATCGCACATCGACGGTTTCCTCGAGGGCGAGGACACCCGCGCCACCGCGGCGATCTTCGCGCGCATGGGCGTGCGCTTCGAAACCCCGTCGCCGTCGCGGCGCATCGTCCATGGCGTGGGCGTCGATGGGCTGAAGGCGCCGGACGGCGAACTGGACTGCGGCAACGCCGGTACCGGCATGCGCCTGCTGGCCGGGCTGCTGGCGGCGCAGCCGTTCGACAGTGTGCTGGTCGGCGACGCATCGTTGTCGCGGCGGCCGATGCGCCGCGTCACCGGCCCGCTGGCGCAGATGGGGGCGCGCATCGACACCCGCGACGACGGCACCCCGCCATTGCGCATCCACGGCGGCCAGCCGCTGCACGGCATCGACTACGCGCTGCCGGTGGCCAGCGCGCAGGTGAAATCGGCGCTGCTGTTGGCCGGCCTGTATGCCAGCGGCGAAACCAGCGTGGTCGAGCCGCACCCGACCCGCGACTACACCGAGCGGATGCTGCGCGCGTTCGGCGTGGAGATCGAGTTCGAACCCGGCAGGGCACGCCTGCGCGGTGGCCAGCGGCTGCGCGCCACCGATATCGCGGTGCCGGCGGATTTCTCCTCGGCCGCGTTCTTCATCGTCGCCGCCAGCGTCATTCCCGGCTCACAGGTGCGGCTGCGCTCGGTGGGGCTCAATCCGCGCCGCACCGGCCTGCTGGCCGCGCTGCGGCTGATGGGCGCGGACATCGTCGAGGAGAACCCTGCCGAGCACGGCGGCGAGCCGGTGGCGGACCTGGTCGTGCGCCATGCGCCGCTCAAGGGTGTCCGGATCCCCGAGGCGCTGGTGCCGGACATGATCGACGAGTTCCCCGCGCTGTTCATTGCCGCCGCCGCGGCCGACGGCCCCATCGTGGTGAGCGGCGCCGCCGAGCTGCGGGTGAAGGAATCGGACCGCCTGGCGGCGATGGCGACCGGGCTGCGCACGCTCGGCCTGCGCGTCGACGAAACCGACGACGGCGCCACCGTCCATCCCGGCGTGCTCGGCAGCGGCACCATCGAAAGCCATGGCGACCATCGCATCGCCATGGCGTTCTCCATCGCCGGCCAGTTGAGCCGCGGGCAGGTACGGATCAACGATGTCGCCAACGTGGCCACCTCGTTCCCGGGCTACGACCGGCTGGCACGCGAGGCGGGGTTCGCGCTGACCTCCGCCTGAGGGCGGTAAACCGACGTACCGGGCCGGCCACGCGGCGCGGCCGGCCCGTGTCCGTGGCACCGGAGCCGATCAGCGGCCGGTGCGGAAATCCACCGGCACCCGGACCACGCTCGCCACCGCGCGGCCATCGCGCACCGCCGGCTCGAAGCGCCAGCCGCGCAGCGTGTCCAGCACCGCGCGATCGAGGTCGCGGCTGCGCTGGCCATCGTGCGCGACGATGCTGGCATCGGTGACCTTGCCGTGGGCGTCGACCTGCACGCTGGCGACCACGCTGCCTTCAATGCCGGCGCGGAGCGCGGCCGGCGGGTAGGTGGGGGCAGGGTTGCCAGCCAGCGGCCGCGCCTGGTGGTCGCGCGCCATGGCCGGCCTGCGCTCGCCGGCGGCAGGCGCCTCCAGCGGCGTTGCCGCGGCCGGCGCCGCGTCCGCCGGTACGGCTGCCATGGGCGCGGTTTCGGTGGCCGGCGGCAGTGCCGGCGTGGGCTCGGCGTGGCGCCGCACCAGGGCGAACACGCCGAGCAGGATCGCCAGCAGCAGGGCAACCCACAGGACGGGCGACACCGCGTGACGGGGCGACTGCCCGCTCTGCGTGGCGTTGTTCAGTTCATGGGCATGGGTGGCACTCATGGTCGGCTCCTTCTGCGTCCAGTGGCGCTTGGAGTCTGGCCCGATGCGCGCCGCGCAGGTGTCAGCGGAACGTCAATGCGGCGCCGCCGGGTCCGCCACAGTTCAGCGTGCGGCGCAGGTGCCGTTCAGCTTATTGCGCCGGCTGGAAGTCGAAGGGAATTTCCAGGCTGCCGGCCATCGGCTGGCCGTTGCTCTGCGCCGGCTGGAAGCGCCAACCGCGCACGGCCTCCAGTGCCGCGCGGTCGAGATCGCGCGAGCCACTGCGCTGGATGATCCGCGCATCCAGCGGGGTGCCGCTGGCATCGACCTCGACGCGCACCACCACGGTGCCGCTTTCGCCACGGCGCAGCGCCGCCGGCGGATAGGACGGCGGCGGACTCTGCCCCGGCAGTGGCACCGGGCGGTCGCCCGGCGCGGCGGCGGCGGGCGGCGCGGCCGGGTTGGCCGGCGCCGTGGCCAGCGGGGTCTCGGGCAGCGGCTGCGGTGGCGCAGGCGCGGTCTCCACCATCTGCGGCGCGTCCTCCGCCGGCGCTTCCGGGCGCGCATCGGGCATGTCGCTGGCGCCGGTGCCGGCCGGCAAGGGCTCGGGCAACGGCATGGCCGCATTGGCCTGGGCCTGCGGCTGCGTCGGATCGACCGGGTGGGCGTCGTTGTGCCGGCGCGCGTTCAACCACACCACCACGAACAGCAGCAGGCCGGCGCAGAAAGCGATGCCGGCGACCTTCAGGGCGTTGTGCGGCAACACGAAGGCGGGGGTATGGTCGGAGCGGGAAGCGGGCATGGGCGGCGCGTGCGGGGGGCGTGACCGGGAGGGTGACCATCGGATTCTGGCACAGGACCGCAGCGGCGCGCGGCAGAGCGGCGCGGTTCGGGCGATAATCGCGTTCCGTATCCGTTTACAGTGCCGCCCCATGCTCGATCCCGCCCTTCTCCGACAGCAGCCCGCCGAACTGGCGCAACGCCTGCGCGACACGCGCGGCTTCGAACTCGACGTGGCCGCGATCGAGTCCCTGGAGGCCGACCGCAAGCGCATCCAGGTGCGTACCCAGGAACTGCAGAACCTGCGCAACAGCCGCTCCAAGGCGATCGGCCAGGCCAAGGCCAGGGGCGAGGACGTGTCGGCGATCATGGCCGAGGTGGCTGCCTTCGCCGATGAGCTGAAAGCCTCGGAGGTCCAGCTGGACGAACTGCGCGCGCGGATCGAGGCGATCTCGATGGGCATCCCGAACCTGCCGGCCGATGACGTGCCGGCCGGGGCCGACGAGAACGACAACGTCGAGCAGTCGCGCTGGGGCACGCCGCGCACGTTCGATTTCGCGGTGCTCGACCACGTCGAACTGGGCGCCCGCAACAAGTGGCTCGACGGCGAGACCGCGGCCAAGCTGTCCGGTTCGCGCTTCACCGTGCTGCGCGGTCCACTCGCGCGCCTGCACCGTGCCTTGGCCCAGTTCATGCTCGACCTGCACAGCGGCGCGCATGAATACCAGGAAACCAACGTGCCGGTGATCGTCAATGCCGACAGCCTGTACGGCACCGGTCAGCTGCCCAAGTTCGAGGAAGACATGTTCATCACCCACCTGGGTGAGCAGAAGCGTTACCTGATCTCGACCTCGGAGATCTCGCTGACCAACATCGTGCGCGACGAGATCGTGGAGGCCGAGCGCCTGCCGCTGCGGATGACCGCGCACTCGCTGTGCTTCCGTTCCGAGGCCGGCAGCGGCGGCCGCGACGTGCGCGGCATGATCCGCCAGCACCAGTTCGAGAAGGTCGAGCTGGTCTCGGTCTGCCGCCCCGAGGAAAGCGACGCCGAGCACCAGCGCATGACCGCCTGTGCCGAGGCCGTGCTGCAGAAGCTGGGCCTGCCGTACCGCAAGATGCTGCTGTGCACCGGCGACATGGGTTTCTCGGCGGTGAAGACCTACGACCTAGAGGTGTGGCTGCCGTCGCAGCAGACCTATCGCGAGATCTCCTCGTGCTCGAACTGCGGCGATTTCCAGGCGCGGCGCATGCAGGCGCGCTGGCGCAACCCCGCCACCGGCAAGCCGGAGCTGGTGCATACCCTCAACGGCTCCGGCGTGGCCGTGGGCCGGGCGATGATCGCGGTCATGGAGAACTACCAGAACGCGGATGGCTCGATCACCGTGCCCGAGGCGCTGCGCGCGTACATGGGCGGCGTGGAGCGGATCGGCTGAACCTGGCCGTCGTCCTGGTTGTCCCGGAGGCCCGCAGCGATGCGGGCCTCTGCGTTTTTGGGGCGAGCAGGGGGCGGGAAGGTCGCCCATACAGGACCGTTTGAGGCCTGATTTGTAAAATCAGGACAAAGGTGGTTGAATCTTGCCATTCGTTCCAGTTGTGGGATCAATCCATGCAGGACCTCAACGACCTCTACTACTTCGCGATGGTGGTGGACCATGGCGGTTTTGCCGCCGCCGAGCGTGCGCTGGGCATCCCCAAATCGCGCCTGAGCCGGCGCATCAGCCAGCTGGAAACCGACCTGGGCGTGCGCCTGCTGCAGCGCTCGACGCGCCGCTTCGCGGTGACCGACGTCGGCATGAGCGTGCACCGCCATGCGCAGACCATGCTGGCCGAGGCGCAGGCCGCGCGCGAAGTGGTGGACCGGCTCAGTGCCGAGCCGCGCGGGCTGGTGCGTGCCAGCGTGCCGGTGTCGCTGGCGCAGATGCAGTTGCCCAAGCTGCTGCCGAAGTTCCTGGAGCAGTACCCCAAGGTGCGGCTGCAGCTGAACATCAGCAACCGCCGCGTGGACATCATCAACGAGGGCTACGACGTGGCGCTGCGGGTACGCTCGCGGCTGGACGACGACGGCAGCCTGGTGATGCGAAGCTTCGGCCAGGTGCAGGAGCTGCTGGTGGCCAGCCCGAAATACCTGGACCGCGCCGGCCGCCCCAAGACGCCCGACGACCTGGCCCAGCACGTCACCCTGAGCATCAGCGAGGACGAGGCGCGCCAGCGCTGGGAACTGCACGGCCCGGGTGGCGTGGTCAGCCGCGTGGACCTGCAGCCGCGCGTGGCCGGTTTCGATTTCCCGCTGCTGCAGAGCATGGTCAAGGACGGCTTCGGCATCACCATGCTGCCGGAAACGGTCTGCGCCGAAGCGGTGCGCAACGGCGAACTGGAAGTGGTGCTGCCGGACTGGTCGCTGCCGCAGGGCATCTGCCATGCGGTGTTCGCCTCGCGCCGCGGGCTGTTGCCGGCGGTGCGGGTGTTCATCGACTTCCTCGCCGAACACCTGCCGCCGCAGCTGGAGGCCTCGCGCCTGGACTGCGGCGGCGCCTGCGAACGCGCCAAGGAAAAGATCCGCGCCTCGACCATGGGCGCGCTGGCGATCGAGGCCGGTTGAGCACAATCCCCGGCGGCGTGCGAGAATGCGCGCCTCTGGCCGGTGCGCAGGCATCGGCACGACAGTCACGGGCAGATGGCCGAGCGGTTTAAGGCACCGGTCTTGAAAACCGGCGAAGGGTCAAACCTTCCGTGGGTTCGAATCCCACTCTGCCCGCCATTCCGACGGCCCGGGCGCATGTGGCCCCGGCCCCGTCGCCGGCTCTTTCCGGACTTGCGAACCATGCCGACACTGCGTCCATCGCGCCCGCAAGACGGCGCCCGGGTCATCGACATCTGGCGTCGCGCCGTCGATGCCACGCATCACTTCCTTGCCCCCGCCGACCGCCAGGCCCTCGATGCCGAGGTCAGTGCATTGCTGCCCGCGGCGCCGCTGCGGCTGGCGGTGGACGCCGACGATGTGCCGCAGGCCTTCATGTGGGTCGTGGACGGCCAGCTGGAGGCGCTGTTCGTGGATCCGGCGCAGCACGGCCGCGGGCTGGGACGCCGGCTGGTGGAGCAGGCGCTGCGCGAACACCCGCACCTGTGTACCGACGTCAACGCGCAGAACCCGCAGGCGCTGGCGTTCTACACGCGCCTGGGTTTCGTCGAGACCGGGCGCTCGCCGCTGGATGGGCAGGGGCGCGCATATCCGCTGGTGCACCTGCGCCACGCCGGTGCGCCCACCGCAGCGGACGCGGCAGCATGAACGCTGCCGCCACCGGCCCCGATCCGCAGGCCGACGAACGCTGGATGCGGCATGCGCTGGCGCTGGCCGAACGCGCGCAGCGCGAGTTCGACGAAATCCCGGTGGGCGCGGTGCTGGTCGGCGCCGACGGGCAGCTGCTGGGCGAGGGCTGGAACCTCAACATCGCCCGCCACGATCCCAGCGCGCATGCCGAGATCGTGGCCATGCGCGAGGCCGGCGCACGGCTGCGCAATCACCGGCTGGTCGGCTGCACCCTGTACGTGACGCTGGAGCCGTGCGCGATGTGCGCGATGGCACTGGTGCACGCGCGGGTGGCGCGGGTGGTGTATGCCGCCACCGATCCGAAGACAGGCGCCTGCGGCAGTGTGTTCGACCTGCTGGGCGACCCGCGCCACAACCACCGCGTGCAGGTGGCCGGCGGCGTGCTGGCGCGCGAGGCGAGCCTGCGCCTGACCAACTATTTCCGTGCCAAGCGTGGCCGGCCGCTGCTGCCCGGCGAGGGCAGCTGAGCGGCCGGCCGGCGTCCGGCCCGGTGAACCCGCGGCGTATCATGGGCGCCCGACAACACGGCCGGCGTCGCCGCCGGCCCCCTGCACGAGGCGCCACATGACGGACAACAGCACAGGCAACGACCGGTTGATCTGGATCGATCTGGAGATGACCGGGCTGGACACGGACAACGATTCGATCATCGAGATCGCCACCGTGGTCACCGATGCCCAGCTCAACGTGCTGGCCGAAGGCCCCGAGTTCGCCATCGCCCACCCGCTGGCGACGCTGGAGGCGATGGACGAATGGAACCGCAACCAGCACCGCCGTTCCGGCCTGTGGCAGCGCGTGCTCGACAGCGACGTCAGCCTGGGCCAGGCCGAGGCGCGGACCATCGCCTTCCTGCAGGACTGGATCAAGGCCGGCGCCTCGCCGATGTGCGGCAATTCCATCTGCCAGGACCGCCGCTTCCTGCACCGGCAGATGCCGCGCCTGGAGCGCTATTTCCATTACCGCAACCTGGACGTGTCCACGGTCAAGGAACTGGCCCGGCGCTGGGCGCCGGCCATCGCCGCCGGGGTGGGCAAGAATTCCAGCCACACCGCGCTGAGCGACGTGCACGATTCGATCGCCGAACTGCGCCACTACCGCCAGTACATGGGTGCGCTGGCCGGGCTGCCGGGCGTGGCGGAACCGGCCTGAGCGATGGGCGAACTGGCGCCGACCCTGGCCGACAGCCCGCAGGACATGGCCGACCTGCGACGTGCGGTGGCGCTGCTGGAAGCGCCGACGCTCAGTGCACGCATGGCCAACCTGGTCGGCTCGCCGCTGGAGTTCGCCGTGCGCCGGCTGCCGGCGGGCGTATCCAGGCGCATCCAGGGCGCGGCCGAGGCCGCGCTGCACAAGGCCGCGCAGGCGGCGCTGTGGAGCATGGACCGCACCCGGCCCGGCAAGCCGGCGTCGCCGCGCCTGCACAAGCTGGCGGCGGCCGCGTCCGGTGCGCTGGGCGGTGCCGGCGGGCTGCCGGCACTGGCGATCGAGCTGCCGCTGTCGACCACCATCATCATGCGCGCGGTGGCCGACATCGCCCGCAGCGAGGGCTTCGACCTGGAGGACTTCGGCACCCGCCAGGCGTGCCTGGAGGTATTCGCGCTGGGCGGCAATTCGGGCGGTGACGACGCCAGCGAAACCGGCTATTACCTGGCACGCGGCTTCACCACCGAGCTGATGCGGCACCTGTCGGCCGAGCTGGCCGGGACCACGCTCAGCGGCAGCCACGGCCTGCTGCTGGGGCTGGGGCCGAAGGAAGCCGGCAAATGGCTGGCCCGGATCGTGGAAAAGGTCGCCGCCCGCTTCGGCGTGGTGGTGTCGGAGAAGTTCGCCGCGCAGGCGGTGCCGGTGCTCGGCGCGGTCGCCGGCGCCACCTTGAACACCCTGTTCACCGGCTACTACCAGGACATGGCGCGGGGCCATTTCATTGTCCGCCGGCTGGAACGCAAGTACGGCTTCGAGACCGTGCGCCTGGCCTACGGCGCGGTCAGCGGGCGCATGACCGCCTGAGCGCCACGCGGTGGTAGCGTGGCCTGCCGGATACATTGAGAGCCCGCGATGAGCATTTTCGACCTGCGCCTGGAAACCGAGCGGCTGCTGCTGCGGCCACCGTGCGCGGAGGATTTCGACGCGTTCGCCGCGTTCTGCGCCGACCCGCTGCCGATGCAGCACCTGGGCGGCGTGCAGGCGCCGTCGGTGGCGTGGCGCAGCCTGGCTACCATGGCCGGCAGCTGGCATCTGCTCGGCTATTCGATGTTCTCGGTGATCGAGAAGGACAGTGGGCGTTGGGTCGGACGCGCCGGCCCGTGGCAGCCGCACGGCTGGCCGGGACCGGAGGTGGGCTGGAGCATCGTGCCGGACCGGTGGGGCCGTGGCTACGCGCCGGAGGCCGCGCGCGCGGCCATCGACTGGGCGTTCGACGTGCTGGGCTGGGACCAGGTGATCCACACCATCGCGCCGGACAACAGCAATTCGCAGGCGGTGGCGCGCAAGCTGGGCGCGCGGGTGCTGCGGCATGCCCGCCTGCCACCGCCGCACGAGGTCGACGTCGAGGTGTGGGGACAGCCGCGGGAGGCCTGGAAAGCCCACCGCTGACGCATCGTTGCCGATGTATCCATCGTGGCCGGCCGCGGGTCCGGCATGCGCGGCGGCCGCCCGGCGCATGCGCAGCCTGCGGCGAAGGGCGGCGCCGCCGCGGTGCGGTCCTGGACCGCGCGTGGATTTTGCTGCGGTCGCAGCTTTACCAACCGCCCCCGATTCCGGTCAGATGGCAGGATCGCCTGCCAGTCGGCGGTGTGGGGAATCGTGTCGTTGAGCAATCCAGGTGCTGCGTTGACGGTGTATGGCATGTCCACCTCGGGCAATTGCCACAAGGTCCGTTTGTTGCTGGCGCAGCTGGGCACGCGCCATCGCTGGGTCGAGGTGGACAGTGCCGCCGGCCAGACCCGCACGGCCGCTTTCCTGGCGCTGAATCCGAACGGCAAGGTGCCGCTGCTGGAGCGCGGCGACGGGCGCGTGCTCACCGAGTCCAATGCCATCCTGTTCTGGCTGGCCGAAGGCACGCCGTTCCTGCCGGCCGATGGCTGGCAGCGCGCGCAGGCGCTTTCGTGGATGTTCTTCGAGCAGTACAGCCATGAGCCGTACATCGCGGTGGCGCGTTTCATCCGGGGCTGGACGCCACCGGATTCGCCGCGGCGGCAGGAGCTGCCACGGCTGCGCGAGCGCGGCCATGCGGCGCTGGCGGTGATGGAGCAGCACCTGGCCGGCCACGCCTGGTTCACCGGGCCGGACTACGGCATCGCCGATATCGCGCTGTTCGCCTATACCGCGGTCGCCGCCGACGGCGGCATCGAACTGTCCTCCTATCCGGCCATCGGCCGCTGGTTGCAGGCGCTGCGCGCCCGGCCCGGCTTCGTGGCCATGCCCGATCCCTCGCCGGAGGTGCTGCGCAACTTCGCCGCGTCACCCTGATCCTTCCTTTCCCCAACCCGTCTGCACCGTGGAGTCCTGCCTGATGTTCGCCCGTGTACCCAACCCCATTCCGGCCCGCATGAAGGGCCTGAACCGCGCCGAGATCTGCGATACCAATTTCATCGAATTCGTGAAGGGGCTGGGGCAGGGGCCGGCCGGCGCGCCGCAGGACGGGGCGCCGGTGCTGCCGGGCAGCGCGCTGGACGCGCGCGGATTCCGCGAACTGTTCGAATCGCAGCTGGTGAGCCGCCACCTGGACCTGATGGCGCGCGTGCTGCGCGTGCAGAACAAGGTCTTCTACACCATCGGCTCGTCCGGGCACGAGGGCAACGCCATGGTGGCGCGCGCCACTCGCCACACCGACCCGGCGTTCCTGCACTACCGTTCCGGCGGCTTCATGGCCGAGCGCTTCCGCAAGCTGCCGGGCATGGACCCGATCATGGACTCGGCGCTGAGCTTCGCCGCCAGCGCCGAGGACCCGGCCAGCGGCGGCCGCCACAAGGTGTGGGGCAGCAAGCCGTTGTGGGTGCTGCCGCAGACCTCGACCATCGCCTCGCACCTGCCCAAGGCGCTGGGCACGGCGCTGGCGATCGAGGCCGGCAAGCGGCTCGGGGTGGAGCTGCCGGTGCCGGGCGACAGCATCGCCATCTGTTCCTTCGGCGACGCCTCGGCCAACCATGCCACCGCCCAGACCGCCTTCAACGCCGCGTCGTGGACCGCCTACCAGAAGCTGCCGGCGCCGGTGCTGTACGTGTGCGAGGACAATGGCATCGGCATCTCGGTGAAGACCCCCGGGGGCTGGATCGCCGAGAGCTTCCGCAACCGCCCGGACCTGGATTACTTCTACGCCGACGGCCTGGACCTGGCCGCCGGCTACGCCGACGTGCAGCGCGCGGTGGAGCATTGCCGGCGCACCCGCCGGCCGACCTTCCTGCACCTGCGCACCACCCGCATCATGGGCCACGCCGGCACCGACTTCGAGATCGAATGGCGCGCGCTGGAGGAACTGTGCGCGGTGGAGGCGGGCGACCCGCTGCTGCGCTCGGCGCAGATCGCGGTCGAGTCCGGGGTGATGAGTGCCGATGAGGTGCTGGCGTTGTACGAGCGCACCCGCGCGCGCTGTTTCGCCGCCGCCGAGGAGGCTGACCAGCGCCCGCGGCTGACCTCGCTCAAGGACGTCATGGCGCCGCTGGCGCCGTACACCCCGGAGCAGGTGCGCGCCGAGGCGACCCGCGCCGACTACGCGCAGCGCCGCCTGCAGGTGTTCGGCAGCGAGGCGTCGCTGCCCGAGAACCTGCCGCCGCGGCACCTTGCCATCCAGATCAACCAGGCCCTGCACGACCTGTTCTGCAAGTACCCGGACACCCTGCTGTTCGGCGAGGACGTGGCGCAGAAGGGCGGCGTCTACACGGTGACCAAGGGCCTGCACAAGGCGTTCGGCCCGCGCCGGGTGTTCAATACCCTGCTCGACGAGACCATGATCCTGGGCATGGCCCAGGGCTTCGCCAACATGGGCATGCTGCCGGTGCCGGAGATCCAGTACCTGGCCTACCTGCACAACGCCATCGACCAGGTGCGTGGCGAAGCCTGCTCGCTGCAGTTCTTCTCCAACGACCAGTACCGCAACCCGATGCTGATCCGCATCGCCGGGCTGGGCTACCAGAAGGGCTTCGGCGGCCATTTCCACAACGACAATTCGATCACCGCCATCCGCGACATCCCCGGGCTGGTGGTCGGCTGCCCGTCGCGTGGCGACGATGCGGCGATGATGCTGCGCACGCTGGCGGCGCTGTCCAGGGTGGACGGGCGGGTGTGCGTGTTCCTCGAGCCGATCGCGCTGTACATGACCAAGGACCTGTACGAGGCCGGCGACGGCCAGTGGCTGTTCCCGTACCCGGCGCCGGAGCAGGCGCTGGAGCTGGGCCAGGGCCGTGTCTACGGCGAGGGCAACGACGACCTGGTGGTGTTCACCTACGGCAACGGCGTGCCGATGGCGCTGCGCGCGGCGCGTGCCATCGAGGCGGCGCAGGGCTGGAAGGTGCGGGTGGTGGACCTGCGCTGGCTGGTGCCGCTCAACGCCGCCTACATCGCCGAGCAGGCCAGCGGCGCCCGGCGGATCATCGTGCTGGACGAGGGCCGGCACAGCGCCGGCGTGGGTGAGGGGGTGATCACCGCGCTGGTCGAGGCCGGCTTCGGCGGCGTGCCGCTGCGCCGGGTGACCGGCGCCGACACCTACACGCCGCTGGCCGGCGCCGCACTGCTGGTGCTTCCGGGCGACAATGACGTGGTGAGCGCCGCAGCCGAGCTGGCGCGTGGATAACGATCTATATGTGTGGACTGGCGGGAATACTGCAATCGCAGGCGCGGTTGCAGGAAGCGGAGTTGGCGGCGCTGGCCGGCGCGATGGGCGATGCGCTGGCCCATCGCGGTCCCGATGACCGCGGCGTCTGGGCCGATGCCGGCGCCGGCGTGGCGCTGGCGCACCGGCGGCTGAGCATCCTCGACCTGTCGCCGCTGGGCCACCAGCCGATGGCGTCCAGCGACGGCCGCTACTGGCTGGCCTACAACGGCGAGATCTACAACTTCGCCACGCTGCGTGCCGAGCTGGAACCGCTCGGCCATGCTTTCCACGGTCATTCCGATACCGAGGTGCTGCTGGCCGCGGTCGTGCAGTGGGGGCTGGAGGCGACGCTGCGGCGCTGCAACGGCATGTTCGCGATCGCGCTGTGGGACCGGCGCGAACAACGCCTGTCGCTGGCCCGCGACCGGGTCGGCAAGAAGCCGCTGTACTACGGCTGGGCCGGCGACACGCTGGTGTTCGGTTCCGAACTGAAGGCGCTGTGGCGGCACCCGGCGTTCGACAACGGCATCGACCGCGACGCGCTGACCCTGCTGCTGCGGCTGGACTACATCCCGGCGCCGCACTGCATCCACGAGCGTGCGTTCAAGCTGATGCCGGGCCGGGTGCTGCACCTGGACGCGGCCGCGGTGGCCGCCGGTGCCGCCGCGCACCGGCCGGCGCAGGCGCAGGTGGCGTACTGGGACGCGCCCTCGCGCATGGCCGCCTGCCTGGCCACGCCGTTCGCCGGCAGCGCGGCCGAGGCCACCGACGCGCTCGACGCGCGGCTGCGCCAGGCCGTGGCGCTGCGCATGGTGGCCGACGTGCCGGTGGGCGTGTTCCTGTCCGGCGGCACCGATTCGGCCCTGGTCACGGCGCTGATGCAGGCGCAGAGCATGGCCCCGGTGCACAGTTTCAGCATCGGCTTCGAGGACTCCGACCACGACGAGGCGCCGCTGGCCAGGGAGGTCGCCGCCCACCTGGGCTGCGACCACACCGAGCTGTACGTCAGCGGTGCCGATGCGCTGGCGGTGGTGCCGGAGCTGCCGGTGATGTTCGACGAGCCGTTCGCCGATGCTTCGCAGGTGCCGACCGCGCTGGTGGCGCGGCTGGCGCGGCGCGGGGTCACCGTGGCGCTGTCCGGCGATGGCGGCGACGAACTGTTCTTCGGCTACACCCGCTACCAGCGCGCGCTGCGCAACTGGCGCGCGCTGCAGCGCGTGCCGGCGCCGCTGCGCCGCTGGCTGGGCCGTCGTGCCCGGGCACAGGGCGAGGATTCGCGCGCCGGCGGGCTGCCCGCGCTGCTGGCCGAGGCCGGCGCCAGCGGCATCGGCGATGTCTACCGCAACCGCATCTCGCGCTGGCGCGACCCCGCCGCGGTGGTGCGTGGCGCACGCGAGCCGGCCACGTTCTACAGCCTGCCCGACCCGCTGCAGGGGCAGGGCACGGCGGCCGACGCGATGATGCTGGCCGATTTCACCACCTATCTGGCCGACGACCTGCTGTGCAAGGTGGACCGCACCAGCATGGCGGCCAGCCTGGAGGCACGCGCGCCGCTGCTGGACTGGCAGGTGGCCGAATTCGCCTGGTCGCTGCCGCTGGCCATGAAGCTGCGCGACGGCACCAGCAAGTACCTGCCCAAGCAGGTGCTGCGGCGCTACCTGCCCGACGCGATGGTGTTCCGCGGCAAGCGCGGCTTCGGCGCGCCGGTGACGCAGTGGCTGCGCGGCGAGCTGCAGGGCTGGGCCGGCGACCTGCTCGATCCGCGACGGCTGCGCCAGGACGGGGTGTTCGAGGAAGCCGTCATCTCCACGCTGTGGCAGCGCTTCCGCCAGGGCGAGCGCAAGTGGCACACCCACCTGTGGAACGTGCTGATGTTCCAGGCCTGGCAGGCGCACTGGCAGGCGCAGCGGGCGCAGGCGCGGGCGGGCTGACCGCGGCCGGCCTTCACCGGCCAACAAGGTGCGGCCGGCTAGGCTGGCCTTCCCTTACCGCAGCGAGGTCGCCATGCAACCGTACCGCATCGCCGTACTTGTCGGCAGCCTGCGCAAGGAGTCCCACAACCGCCGCCTGGCGCTGGCCCTGGAGAAGCTGGCCGGCGATCGCGCGCGGTTCGACTACCTGCGCATCGACGACATCCCGCTCTACAACCAGGACCATGACGGCGACTTCCCGGCGCAGGGCACGCGCCTGAAAGCCGCGATCCGCCAGGCCGATGCGCTGCTGTTCGTCACCGCCGAGTACAACCGCTCCATTCCCGGGGTGCTCAAGAACGCCATCGATACCGCCTCGCGGCCGTACGGCGACAGCGCCTTCGACGGCAAGCCGGCGGCGGTGATCGGAACCTCGCCCGGCGCGGCCGGCACCGCGATGGCCCAGCAGCACCTGCGCAACGTGCTGGTGTTCGTCAACCTGTCGGTGATGGCCCAGCCCGAGGCCTTCCTGCAGTACAAGGAAGGGCTGATCGAGGCCGATGGCAGCGTGACCAACGACGGCACCCGCCGCTTCCTGCAGGCGTATGTCGACCGCTTCCTGGACTGGATCCGGATCCACGCCCGGCACTGAACGCGCCGGCGCGGCCCGATCGGGCGATAATGCTGACCCCGGCACCGGCGACGCTGCCGGGGTTTGCGTGCCGGTGGCGTCGCAGGCCCTTGTGAAGCGGGGCCGGTGGCCACATCCACGGGCTGCCGACAGCTTGTCCACGGACTTATCCCCACATTGCCGGCCTGCATCGGCCTACCATGGCCGGGTCGTTTTCCCGCTGCACGAAGGTTTTTCATGTCTGCCCGTCCTGGCTTCCGTTCCGACCGCAACGACCGCGCAGAGCGCGGCGAACAGCGCATCGACACCCTGCGCGTGCCCCCGCATTCGGTCGAGGCCGAACAGGCGGTGCTCGGCGGCCTGATGCTGGCGCCGGAGGCCTTCGACCGGGTCAACGAGGCATTGACCGAAAAGGACTTCTACCGCCGCGACCACCAGCTGATCTACCGCGCCATCCGCGAGCTGTCCGAGCGCGACCGGCCGTTCGATGCGGTGACGCTGGGCGAGTGGTTCGAATCGCAGGGCAAGCTGGAGCAGGTCGGCGACGGCGCCTACCTGATCGAACTGGCCAGCACCACGCCGTCGGCCGCCAACATCGGCGCCTACGCCGAGATCGTGCGCGACAAGGCGGTGCTGCGGCAGCTGATCCAGGTCGGCACCGACATCGTCAACGACGGCTTCCAGCCCGAGGGCCGCGACAGCACCGAACTGCTGGCGTCGGCGGAAAAATCGGTGTTCGCCATTGCCGAGCAGGGCGCACGCGGTCGCACCGACTTCGTGGCCATGCCCGGCGCGTTGAAGGATGCGTTCGAGGAACTGCGCAACCGCTTCGAGAACGGCGGCAACATCACCGGCCTGCCAACCGGTTACAACGAATTCGATGCGATGACCGCCGGCCTGCAGCCGACCGACCTGATCATCCTGGCCGCGCGCCCGGCGATGGGCAAGACCACCTTCGCGCTGAACATCGCCGAGTACGCGGCGATCAAGTCGAAGAAGGGCGTGGCGGTGTTCTCCATGGAAATGTCGGCCTCGCAGCTGGCCATGCGCCTGATTTCCTCCAACGGCCGCATCAACGCCACGCGACTGCGCACCGGCCAGCTCGAGGACGAGGACTGGAGCCGCGTCACCAGCGCCATCCGCATGCTCAAGGAAACCAAGATCTTCATCGACGACACCCCGGGCGTGTCGCCGGAAGTGCTGCGCTCCAAGTGCCGCCGGCTCAAGCGCGAGCACGACCTGGGGCTGGTGGTGATCGACTACCTGCAGCTGATGAGCGTGCCCGGCAACAGCGAGAACCGCGCCACCGAGATCTCGGAGATCTCGCGTTCGCTCAAGGGTCTGGCCAAGGAACTGAACGTGCCGGTGATCGCGCTGTCCCAGCTCAACCGATCGCTGGAAACGCGTACCGACAAGCGCCCGGTGATGGCCGACCTGCGCGAATCGGGCGCCATCGAGCAGGACGCGGACATGATCGTGTTCATCTACCGCGACGAGTACTACAACAAGGAAAACTCGCCGGACAAGGGCCTGGCCGAGATCATCATCGGCAAGCACCGTGGTGGCCCCACCGGATCGTGCAAGCTGAAGTTCTTCGGCGAATACACCCGCTTCGACAACCTCAGCCACGACAGCGTCGGCGCGTTCGAGTAACGCGCCGGCGATCTCATCCGTTGCCCCAGATATCGCCGAAGGCGCGGGCGAAGTTGGCGCCCAGGACTTTGTCCACCACGCGCGGCGGGTGCCCGCGGCGCAGCAGCGCATCGGCCACCTGCGCCAGCCGGCGCGGGCTGTTGGCGTCGGGCAGGTAGGGCGTGCGGTTCTCGCCCGGCGCACCGGTGCCGGCCAGCCGGCGTTCGCGCATCTGCCGGTCCATGTCGCGGATGTCCTGCGCGTCCACCGGGAAGAACAGCGCGTCGCTGCCGATCCCGACGTGATCCTCGCCACACACGCGCAGCGCGTGCTCGAGGTGCGCGATGTAGTCGGCCAGCAGCGGCTGGCGGCTGTCTTCGGTGAGGAACGGCAGCATGTAGATGCCGACCACGCCGCCCTTGTCGGCCATCGCCCGCAACTCGGTATCGCGCTTGTTGCGCGGATGCTCGAACACCGCGCTGCAGCCGGCGTGGGTGATCAGCGGTGGCGTGCGGCTGGCCTCGATGCCTTCGCGCGTGGCCAGGGCGCTGGAGTGGCTGAGGTCCAACGCCACGCCGCAGTCGTTCATGCGGGCCACGGCTTCGCGCCCGAGCGGGCTCAGGCCACTGGGCGCGGCGTCCAGGCAACCGCCGCCGAACGGCGAGGCGTGGTTGTAGGACAACTGCATGACCCGTACCCCGAGCCCGCGGAACAGGTCGATGCGCTCGAGCCTGTCCTCGAGCATGGTGGCGGCCTCGAACGAGAAGATCAGCGCCACCCGGCCTTCGCGCTTGGCGCGCGCCAGGTCGGCGTGGTGGACGACCTTGAGGAACATCTCCGGCACCGATTCGACCAGTTGCTGCGCGCGGGCGATGTCGGCGACGGTTTCCTCGAATGACCCGGCCGCGCCGCCGAGCGTGGTCTTGATCGCGCTGATGCCCGAGTCGCGTATCTGACGCAGGTGCAGCGCCTGCGCATCGTCATCCAGCAGCGCGCCGATCGACGCCAGCACATTGGCATCCAGGACCAGGGCGCGGGCATACAGCGCGCTGCTGTCGGCCGAGGCAATGGCGGCGGGCGCTGTCCCGTTCGTCGCGGCGGCCGGCATGGCCAGCCCCGCCAGCAGACCGCCGCCCCAGCCCAGCACGCGACGACGCGATGCATCGATACCCATCGAACTCCCTTCGTGGCGATGACAGACGGCGATCATGGCCCAATGGATACGCCCGGCACAAACCCGGGGTCCGCGCGTGGCACCGGCCGGGACGCCTGTGCGCTCCACGCGATGCCAGTCTCGCCGTCGTTGCCGCCGGTCTTCCGGGTTGCAGCAGGCTGCCCCTGCTGGCGAGTGCGGGAGGCCTGTGCTGGGCACTGCCGCGCGGTACGGACGACTACACCGCGCGTTGCGCGGAGCGGGGCAGGGCCTTCAGGTTGCAGCAGGCGCTTACGTCACCTTCTTCGCTGCCGGTGGGCGAAGTACGTGTGGCGACAGGCCCACTCGCGGATGAGGGCGGACCACCCGCGCGTCGTATTGCCGCGCGGTACGGACGACTACACCGCGCGTTGCGCGGAGCGGGGCAGGGCCTTCAGGCTGCAGCAGACGCCTACGTCACCTTCTTCGCTGCCGGTGGGCGAAGTACGTGTGGCGACAGGCCCACTCGCGGATGAGGGTGGACCAACCGTGCGTGGTACTGCCACGCGGTGTTGACGAACGCCCCGCGCGCTGCGCGGGGCGGGGCTTGGGTGTTGCCGCAGGTGCCTACGCCACCTTCTTCGCCGCCAGCTGGCGGAGGACATACTGCAGCAGGCCACCATTGCGGAAATACTCGACTTCCTTCGGCGTCAGCAGCAGCACATGCGCCTGGAAGCGGGTCACACGGCCGTCGGGGCGGGTCGCGGTGACGCTGGCGCGCTTGGACTGGCCGTCCTCCAGTCCGGTGATGTCGAACACCTCCGAGCCGTCCAGCCCGAGCGTCTGCGCGTTCTCGCCCGGCAGGAACTGCAGCGGCAGCACGCCCATGCCGACCAGGTTGGAGCGGTGGATGCGCTCGAAGCTCTCGGCGATCACCGCCTTGATCCCGAGCAGGTTGGTGCCCTTGGCGGCCCAGTCGCGCGAGGAGCCGGTGCCGTATTCCTTGCCGGCCACCACCACCAGCGGCGTGCCGGTGGCCTTGTACTTCATCGCCGCGTCGTAGATGGACATCTTTTCCGGCGGCTGCACGCCGAAGTACAGGGTGTTGCCGCCTTCCTCGCCGCCGAACATCAGGTTCTTGATGCGGATGTTGGCGAAAGTGCCGCGCACCATCACGTCGTCGTTGCCGCGGCGGCTGCCGTAGCTGTTGAAGTCGGCCGGCTGCACGCCGCGCGACTGCAGGAAGCGGCCCGCGGGCGAGTCCTTCTTGATGTTGCCGGCCGGGGAGATGTGGTCGGTGGTGATCGAGTCGCCGAACAGGCCGAGCACGCGCGCGCCATGGATGTCGGCGATGCTGCCCACGGCCATGGTCATGCCGTCGAAGTACGGCGGGTTCTTGATGTAGGTGGACGCCGCGTCCCACTGGTAGGCCTGGCCCTCCGGCGACTCGATCCGCGCCCAGCGGCTGTCGCCCTTGAACACGTCGGCGTAGTTCTGCTTGAACATCTCCGGGCCGACGGTGGCGGCGATGACGTCGCCGATTTCCTTGTTGCTGGGCCAGATGTCGCGCAGGTAGACGTCGTTGCCGTCGCGGTCCGTGCCCAGCGGTTCGCGGGTCAGGTCGATGTTGACCGTACCGGCGATGGCGTAGGCCACCACCAGCGGCGGCGAGGCCAGGTAGTTGGCCTTGACCTCGGGATGCACGCGGCCCTCGAAGTTGCGGTTGCCCGACAACACCGAGGCGACCACCAGGTCGCCGGCGGCGATGCCGGCGCTGACCTCGGTGGGCAGCGGGCCGGAGTTGCCGATGCAGGTGGTGCAGCCGTAGCCGACCACGTAGAAGCCCAGCTTCTCCAGTTCCTTCAGTACGCCGGCCTTTTCCAGGTAGTCGGTGACCACCCGCGAGCCCGGCCCGAGCGAGGTCTTGACCCAGGGCTGGCGGGTCAGGCCGCGTGCGGCGGCGTTGCGCGCCAGCAGGCCGGCGCCGATCATCACCGCCGGGTTGGAGGTGTTGGTGCACGACGTGATGGCGGCGATCACCACCGCGCCGTCCTTCAGCCGCACCTTGCGGCCGTCGATCTCGATGTCGGCATGGCCCTTGGCCAGCTGCTCGTTGCCCACCGCCGCGCCGCCGCCCTCGTTGATGAACTCGGCGACCTCGCCGTTGCGGTGGTCGCGGTTGGCCGTGAGCCCGACCAGCGCATCGGCGAAGTTCCGGCGCACGTCCTGCAGCAGCACCCGGTCCTGCGGGCGCTTGGGGCCGGCCAGCGACGGCTGCACCGTGCCCATGTCCAGTTCCAGCGTGGCGCTGTAGCGCGCATGCGGGCTGTCCGGCGCATGCCACAGGCCCTGGGCCTTGGCATAGGCTTCGACCAGCGCGATCTGCGCGTCGCTGCGCCCGGACAGGCGCAGGTAGTTCAGCGACTCGGCATCGATCGGGAAGATGCCGCAGGTGGCCCCGTACTCCGGCGCCATGTTGGCGATGGTGGCGCGGTCGGCCAGCGGCAGGTGCTGCAGGCCATCGCCGTAGAACTCGACGAACTTGCCGACCACGCCCAGCGCGCGCAGCATCTGGGTGACGGTCAGCACCAGGTCGGTGGCGGTGGCGCCTTCGGGCAGGCGCCCGCTGAGCTTGAAGCCGACCACCTGCGGAATCAGCATCGACGAAGGCTGGCCGAGCATGGCGGCCTCGGCCTCGATGCCGCCCACGCCCCAGCCGAGCACGCCGATGCCGTTGATCATGGTGGTGTGCGAGTCGGTGCCGAACACGGTGTCCGGGAACGCCCAGCGGGTGCCGTCCACGTCGCGCTCCATCACCACCCGGGCCAGGTTCTCCAGGTTCACCTGGTGCACGATGCCGGTGTTCGGTGGCACCACCTTGAAGTTCTCGAACGCCTTCTGGCCCCAGCGCAGGAAACCGTAGCGCTCGCGGTTGCGCTCGAACTCGATGCGGCCATTGAGGTCCAGCGCGTCGGCGCGGCCGAACACATCCACCTGCACCGAGTGGTCGATCACCAGTTCCGAGGGAATCAGCGGGTTGATCTGCTCGGCGCGGCCGCCCAGCCGGGTGACCGCATCGCGCATCGCCGCCAGGTCGACCACGCACGGCACCCCGGTGAAGTCCTGCAGCACCACCCGCGCCGGCATGAAGGCGATCTCGGTGTCCGGTTCGGCCTGCGGATTCCACCTGGCCACCGCCTCGATGTGCTCGGGGCCCACGGTCTGGCCGCCGTCCTCGTGGCGGAGCAGGTTCTCCAGCAGGATCTTCATCGAGTACGGCAGGTGCGAGAGGTCGAAGCGCTCGCCCAGCCTGGGCAGGCTGCAATAGGTGTAGGTCTGGTCGCCGACGGTGAGTTGGCTGCGGGTGGAGAACGAATCGCTCATGGCTGACTCCTGTTGCGGATGGCGTGCGGCGGCGCCCAAGCGCGCGCTGGCTGGCGCGGTGCGCCCCGTTCAGTGAAGCGGTCGCCCGAGTATGGACGATCTTTCCGGGGGCGGGGCCGGTGCAGGCCCCCGAGCATACGCACCGGTTTGTTGCAGCCATGTCACGGGAGGGGCGCAGACCCTTGCGGCACAAGCCTTGCGGCGCTGCTAGGGGCGCCCCGTGCGCTTGGGTATGCGGGTCAAGGTATGTATAATTCGTGCATACTTTGGAGGGCGCCCGATGGAAGCCACCGTTGCTGAACGCGGACAGATCACCCTGCCCAAGGCCGTGCGCGACGCGCTGGGCCTGACCAAGGGCACGCTGTTGAAGGTCGAGCTGGAAGGCAGCCGCATCATCCTGCGCAAGAGCGTGGACGATGCCATTTCCCGCGCCCGTGGCAAGTTCGCGCTGGACGGCTTCCCGTCCGCCGAGCAGGCCGTGCGTACCGTGCGCGACGAGGCCGGCGAGGCCGGCGGCGCATGATCGCGGTCGATTCCCCGGTGCTGATCGAACTGCTCAGCGACGGCCCCCGCGCCGACGCGGTGGAGGCCTGCCTGCGGCAGGCGCTGGTCGGTGGCCGGGTGGTGGTCTGCGGCACGACCCTGGCCGAGATCTGCGCCTCGCTGCGTGGCGGCGCGCAGGTACAGGAGGCGCTGGAGGAAATGGGCATCCATTTCAGCCCGCTGGAGGCCAAGTCGGCGCTGCGCGCCGGCGAGATGCACCGCCGCCACCGCCAGCGCAACGCCGGCGACAGCCGCCGCATCGACGATTTCATGGTCGGCGCCCACGCCCTGCTGCAGTGCGACGGCCTGATCACCTGGAACGACACGTTTTACCGCGACTACTTCAAGGGCCTGAAGCTGATCGTGCCGCAAGCCTGAGCCCATACCCCATTCCTCATCCGTACCACCCGGGAGTTGTCATGTTGGAAGCCTACCGCCACCACGTAGCCGAGCGCGCCGCGCTCGGCATCCCGCCGCTGCCGCTGAGCGCCCAGCAGACGGCCGACGTCATCGAGCTGTTGAAGAACCCGCCGGCGGGCGAGGCCGAGTTCCTGCTCGACCTGATCACCCACCGCGTGCCGGCCGGCGTGGACGATGCCGCCAAGGTCAAGGCGTCGTACCTGGCGGCGGTCGCCTTCGGTACCGAGAAGAACGCGCTGATCAGCCGCGAGCGCGCCACCGAACTGCTGGGCACCATGCTCGGCGGCTACAACGTCGCGCCGCTGATCCAGCTGCTGGACGACGCCCAAGTCGGCGCCATCGCCGCCGACGCGCTGAAGAACACCCTGCTGGTGTTCGATGCGTTCCATGACGTGCAGGAAAAGGCCAAGGCCGGCAACGCCAACGCGCAGGCCGTGCTGCAGAGCTGGGCCGATGCCGAATGGTTCACCAGCAAGCCGGAAGTGCCGCAGAGCCTGACCATCACCGTGTTCAAGGTGCCGGGCGAGACCAACACCGACGACCTGTCGCCGGCGCCGGATGCCACCACCCGCCCGGACATCCCCATGCACGCCCTGGCGATGCTGAAGAACAAGCGCGACGACGCGCCGTTCACCCCGGAAGAAGACGGCAAGCGCGGCCCGATCCAGCAGATCCTGTCGCTGAAGGAAAAGGGCCACCTGGTCGCCTACGTCGGCGACGTGGTCGGCACCGGCTCCTCGCGCAAGTCGGCCACCAACAGCGTGCTGTGGTGGACCGGCGACGACATCCCGTACATCCCCAACAAGCGCGCAGGCGGCGTGTGCCTGGGCGGCAAGATCGCACCGATCTTCTACAACACCATGGAAGACGCCGGCGCGCTGCCGATCGAGCTGGATGTGTCGAAGATGGAGCACGGCGACGTCGTCGAGCTGCGTCCGTACGAAGGCAAGGCGCTGAAGAACGGTGAGGTGATCGCCGAGTTCGAGGTGAAGTCCGAAGTGCTGTTCGACGAAGTGCGCGCCGGCGGCCGCATTCCGCTGATCATCGGCCGCGGCCTGACCGCCAAGGCGCGCGAGGCGCTGGGCCTGCCGGCCACCACCCTGTTCCGCCTGCCGGTGCAGCCGGCCGATACCGGCAAGGGCTACTCGCTGGCGCAGAAGATGGTCGGCCGCGCCTGTGGCCTGCCGGAAGGCAAGGGCATGCGCCCGGGCACCTACTGCGAACCGAAGATGACCTCGGTGGGGTCGCAGGACACCACCGGCCCGATGACCCGCGACGAGCTCAAGGACCTGGCCTGCCTGGGCTTCTCGGCCGACCTGGTGATGCAGTCGTTCTGCCATACCGCCGCCTATCCGAAGCCGGTGGACGTCAAGACCCACCACACCCTGCCGGAGTTCATCTCCACCCGCGGCGGCGTGTCGCTGCGCCCGGGCGACGGCGTGATCCACAGCTGGCTCAACCGCATGCTGCTGCCCGACACCGTCGGCACCGGCGGCGACTCGCACACCCGTTTCCCGGTGGGCATCTCGTTCCCGGCCGGTTCGGGCCTGGTCGCCTTCGCCGCGGCCACCGGGGTCATGCCGCTGGACATGCCGGAGTCGGTGCTGGTGCGCTTCAAGGGCCAGATGCAGCCGGGCGTGACCCTGCGTGACCTGGTCAACGCGATCCCGCTGTATGCCATCAAGCAGGGCCTGCTGACCGTGGCCAAGGCCGGCAAGAAGAACATCTTCTCCGGCCGCATCCTGGAGATCGAAGGCCTGCCGGAGCTGAAGGTGGAGCAGGCGTTCGAGCTGTCCGACGCCTCGGCCGAACGCTCGGCCGCCGGCTGCACCGTGCGCCTGAACAAGGAGCCGATCATCGAGTACCTCAACAGCAACATCACGCTGCTGAAGTGGATGATCGCCGAAGGCTACCAGGACGCCCGCTCGCTGGCGCGCCGGATCGAGAAGATGGAAGCGTGGCTGGCCGACCCGCAGCTGCTGGAGCCGGATGCCGACGCCGAGTACGCCGCGGTCATCGAGATCGACCTGGCCGACATCCACGAGCCGATCGTGGCGTGCCCGAACGATCCGGACGACGTCAAGACCCTGTCCGAAGTGGCCGGCGCCAGGATCGACGAGGTGTTCATCGGTTCGTGCATGACCAACATCGGCCACTTCCGTGCCGCCGCCAAGCTGCTGGAAGGCAAGCGCGACATCCCGACCCGCCTGTGGGTGGCCCCGCCGACCAAGATGGATGCCTCCGAGCTGACCAAGGAAGGCGTGTACGGCACCTTCGGCAGCGCCGGCGCGCGCATGGAAATGCCGGGCTGCTCGCTGTGCATGGGCAACCAGGCGCAGATCCGCGAAGGCTCCACCGCGATGTCGACCTCGACCCGCAACTTCCCCAACCGCCTGGGCCGCAACACCAATGTGTACCTGGGCTCGGCGGAACTGGCGGCGATCTGCTCGCGCCTGGGCCGGATCCCGACCAAGGAGGAGTACATGGCCGACATCGGCGTGATCAACGCCAATGGCGCGGAGATCTACCGCTACATGAACTTCGACCAGATCGCGGACTACAAGGACGTGGCCGACACCGTCGCGGCGTAAGCCACGGCGGCACGCACTACCCGAAAAGCCCGGCGCATGCCGGGCTTTTCGTTTCCATGCGCTGCGCCAATGCCACGTCCGATAGCGGCGAGCGCCGCGCGCCGCGGGCCTTCATCCTGCGCGCTCCATCCATCGGGAGCCGCATATGAAGGCATTGCACGACAAGACCATACTGATCACCGGCGCCAGCTCCGGCATCGGCCGCGCCGCTGCGCTGCTGTTCGCCGCCGAAGGCGCGCGGGTGGTGCTGGGCGCGCGCCGCGGCGCCGAACTGGAGGCGCTGGCCACGCAGATCCAGGCCGCCGGCGGCGCTGCCACCTGGCTGGCCGGCGACGTGTGCGAGGAAGCCTACGCACAGGCGCTGGTGCGCCATGCCGAGGACACCTTCGGCCCGCTGCATGCAGCCTTCAACAACGCCGGCGTGCTGGGGCCGCTGCAGCCCACGCCCGAGGTCGCGCTGGGCGACTGGCAGCATGCGCTGGCGGTCAACCTGACCGCGGCCTTCCTTGGCGCCAAGTACCAGATTCCGTCGCTGCTGCGCACCGGCAGCGGCGCCAGCCTGGTGTTCACCTCGACCTTCGTTGGCCACACCGCCGGCTTTCCGTGTACGGCCGCGTATGCGGCCAGCAAGGCCGGTGTCATCGGCCTGGTGCAGTCGCTGGCGGCCGAGCTCGGGCCGTCCGGGGTGCGCGTCAATGCGCTGTTGCCCGGCGGCACCGACACGCCGATGGCCCGCGAGATGAACCCCGACGAGGCGGCGCTGGGCGCGGTGGCGCGCCTGCATGCGCTGCGCCGCCTGGCGCAGCCCGAGGAGATCGCGGCCGCAGCGCTGTTCCTGGTGTCGCCGGCATCCTCGTTCGTCACCGGCACCGCGATGCGGGTCGATGGCGGGGTGTCCATCCAGCGCGGGTAAGACACCCCGCTTCCGGAGCGGCGGTGCGCGGCGTCAACGGTGCGGATCGCGCTCCGGGCTCGGCCGCTTGAGCAGCTTGCGCTGCAGCGAGCGGCGGTGCATGCCAAGCAGGCGCGCGGCGGCCGAGACGTTGCCGCCGGTTTCGTGCAGCGCCTGCTGGATGTGTTCCCACTGCAGGCGGCTGATCGGGGTCATCGCATCGGGCGGCTCGACGTCCTCGTGTTCCTCGCCGCCCTCGTCGGCCTCGCCCAGCGCGCGCAGGATCATCGGCACCGTCGCCGGCTTGGGCAGGTAATCGTCGGCGCCCAGCTTGATCGCCTCCACCGCGGTGGCGATCGACGCGTAGCCGGTGACCAGCAGGATGCGCATGTCCGCGCGCAGCGCGCGCAGCGGCTGGATCAGCGCCAGGCCGGATTCGCCGCCAAGCTTGAGGTCGATCAGCGCGAATGCCGGCGGCGCGCGCGTGGCCTGCTCCAGCGCACCTGCGATGTCATGGGCGGTGACGGTCTCGATCTCGCGCCGGGCGAGGCTGCGTTGCAGGGTGCGCAGGTACAGCGGATCGTCGTCGACCAGCAGGCCGTGGGCAGAAGGGCTCATGGATTGGCTTCCATATTGACAAGGGGCAGCCGGAAACCGACGCGGGTACCGCGGCCTTCGGCCGGGCGCATCCACAGTTCCCCGTGCAGCCGTTCGATGGTGGCATGCGACAGCGCCAGGCCCACGCCCATGCCGCCGGTCTTGCCGCTGTTGAACAGGGTGCCGGGCAGCGCCGCGTGGGCGGCGTCGTTGGCCTTGAAGCCGGGGCCGTAGTCGCGGACTTCGCCGTACAGGTGGTCGCCGTCGATGCGGATGTCCAGGTCGACCTGGCCCTGCCCGGTCTGTTCGCCGGCGTCGGCGGCGTTGTTCAGCAGTACCTGCAGCAGGTGGCCGACCCCCGGGTCCAGCGCCAGCTGCAGCGGCGCGTCGGCGTTGCGCCGCAGGTGCACGGTCGGGCGCACCAGGCGCCATTGCTCGAGCACGTCGCCGATCGACACGCGCGCGCGGCGGCGCGCGCCTTCCGCCGGCGCCGCCAGCGCCAGCACCCGCTCGCGGCATTGCACCAGCAGCCCGCGCAGGGTGTCCATGTCTTCCTGCATCAGCGGGTCGCCGGCGTACTGTTCGGCGATGTCGTCGGCCAGCAGGGTCATGGTCGCCAGCGGGGTGTTCAGTTCATGCGCCACCGATGCCGCATGGGTGGCCAGTGCGACGATGCCCTCGTTGCGCACGAAGCGTTCGCGCAGCAGCGCCAGCTGGTTCTCGCGCTCGCGCAGCGCCGCGGCCAGCCGCGTCGAGAACACCAGCACGACCACGCTGGAGAGCAGGAAATTGGCCGCCGCGCCCCACAGCTGCAGGCTCATCGAATCAAAGTAACCGCCGTGCAGCGGCAGCCCGAAGATCGCGCTCACCGCATAGCCGGCAACGCACGCCGCGGCCACCGCATGGGTCCAGCGCAACGGCAGGGCCAGCGCGGCCAGCGCGATCAGGACCAGGAACAGCGAACCGAACGGATTGGTGATGCCACCGCTCCAGCCGACCATCCAGGTCAGCACGGTGACGTCCACCAGGATGTGGCCGAAGGCGGTGACCGGGGCAGGGTCGCTGTCGTGTACCCGCAACTGCACGTACAGGTTGAACAGCGCCAGCACGCACACGCCGCTCCACAGCGGCAGCTGCGGCAGGTCGAGTCCCAGCAGCCCGGTGGCGACCAGGATCGCGCTGGCCTGGCCGGCGGTGGCCAGCCAGCGCAGGCTGCACAGGGTGCGAAGGAACGAGGCGTCGGCGGAATCCATGCGCGCATCGTAATGGGTCCAGGTGGGCGGTGCTCATGGTGGTTCATGCGGTGGCGCGGGGCGGCGCGCTAAAATGCGCGCCATGCACGACGCCGTCACCCGCCCGACACCTCCCGCCGACGCCACCGCCTGGCCCCGCCGCATCACCCATGCCGTCGATATCGGCGGGGTGAAGGTCGGCGGCGGGCATCCGGTGGTCGTCCAGTCGATGACCAATACCGACACCGCCGATGTCGCCGCCAGCGTCCGCCAGGTGGCCGAACTGTGGCGCGCCGGTTCGGAAATGGTGCGGCTGACCGTCAACAACGCCGAGTCCGCCGCGGCCATTCCGCGGATCGTCGACAAGCTGCGGATGATGGGCGTGGAGGTGCCGCTGATCGGCGACTTCCACTACAACGGCCACCAGCTGCTGGCGCAGGAGCCGGCCTGCGCCGAGGCGCTGGCCAAGTACCGCATCAACCCGGGCAACGTCGGCTTCGGCAAGAAGAAGGACACCCAGTTCGCGCAGCTGATCGAGTTCGCCATCCGCTACGACAAGCCGGTGCGCATCGGCGCCAACTGGGGCTCGCTGGACCAGACCCTGGCGGCCAGGCTGATGGACGAGAACAGCCAGCGCGCGCAGCCCTGGGACGCCGGCCGGGTGCTGCGCGAGGCGCTGATCCGCTCGGCGCTGGATTCGGCGCAGACCGCGGTCGAACTGGGCCTGCCGCGCGAGCGCATCGTGCTGTCGGCCAAGGTCAGCGGCGTGCAGGAACTGATCGCGGTCTATCGTGACCTGGCCAACCGCTCCGATTTCGCCCTGCACCTGGGCCTGACCGAGGCCGGCATCGGCAGCAAGGGCATCGTCGCTTCGTCGGCGGCGCTGGCGGTGCTGCTGCAGGAAGGCATCGGCGACACCATCCGCATCTCGCTCACGCCCGAGCCGGGGCAGCCACGCACCCAGGAGGTCATCGTCGCCCAGGAACTGCTGCAGACCACCGGGCAGCGGGCGTTCACGCCGATGGTCACGGCCTGCCCGGGCTGCGGGCGCACCACCTCCGAGTTCTTCCAGGAGTTGGCCAAGGTGGTGCAGAACCATGTCCGCGAGAAGATGCCGGTGTGGCGTGTGAGCCACCCGGGCGCGGAAAACATGACCCTGGCGGTGATGGGCTGCATCGTCAACGGCCCGGGCGAATCGCGGCATGCCAACATCGGCATCTCGCTGCCGGGCACCGGTGAAGCGCCGGCCGCGCCGGTATTCGTCGATGGCGAGAAGAAGGTGACGCTGCGGGGCGAGAACATCGCGCAGGAGTTCGTGGCGCTGATCGACGAGTACGTCGAGAGCCGCTATGCGCGCCACGCCGGCTGAATCACGCCGCGAAGCCGCCGGCGTGCGCGACTGGCTCGCGCACAACGCCTGGCGCGTGGTCGTGCTGTTCCTCTGCCTGCTGCTGCCGCTGGCCGGGTTCGTGGCGCTGGCCGAGGAGATCCACGAGGCCGAGGCGCTATACCTCGACCACGCGCTGCTGTGGCGCATGCACGGGCTGGCGTCGCCCGCGCTGGATGCGTTCTTCCTGCTGATGTCGCGGCTGGGCTACCAGTGGGGCGTGATTCCGCTCGACCTGCTGGTGGTGGCGGTGCTCGCATTCCGGCGGCGCTGGCGCGACACGCTGTTCGCCGCCACCGCGTTCGCGGGCTCGGCGCTGTTGAACATCGGCAGCAAGCAGCTGTTCCAGCGCGAGCGGCCGAGCCTGTGGGAATCGATCGCGCCGGAAAGCACCTTCAGTTTTCCCAGCGGGCACGCGATGGGGTCGATGACGCTGGCCGCCACCGCGCTGTTCCTGGCCTGGAATACGCGCTGGCGCTGGCCGGTGGCGGTTGCCGGCCTGGTCTTCGTGCCGTGCGTCGGGCTGTCGCGGGTCCACTTGGGCGTGCATTACCCCTCCGATATCCTGGGCGGCTGGTGCGCCGCGCTGGCATGGGTGACCGGCGTGCACGTATTGTTGTTCCGCCGCCGCTGGTCACCACCGGTTGCGGTGAATCCCTAACTGGCTGAGAGGGATGCACTGATGGCCGCGCGCCGCTGTGGCATGCAGCATGTCATGGTCGCTCACCCGGGGCTTGTCATGATCGGGTCATGCGTGGACAGGGGAGTCGTCCACGTGCGTCGTCCCCTGGGGGCGGGACCGGCCACTTGATTGATAATGAGGGCAGCTTGCGTGACGGCGCGTGGTGGAAAATCCGCGCCCTGGCTCCAGACCACGGAGCCGCAGCCAGCTGCGACTGTCACTGGGTGTCGGGGGAGGAAGCGGGTAGTGACGATAACGGTATTTCTGATTGACGACCACGCGCTGGTGCGCACCGGTCTGCAGATGATCCTTGCCGGTGAAACGGGCATCGAGGTGGTGGGTGCCGCGGACAGTGGCGAGGTGGCACTGCCGCAGATCCGCCGGCTGAAGCCCGACGTGGTGCTCTGCGACCTGAACCTGCCGGGGTTGAGCGGGCTGGAGATCACCGAGCGCATCGTCAAGGGTGACCATGGCACCCGCGTCATCATCGTGTCGGTGCTGGAAGACGGCCCGATGCCCAAGCGGCTGCTGGAGGCCGGGGCGTCGGGGTATGTCGGCAAGGGCGGCGACGCCCGCGAGCTGGTGCGCGCGATCCACGATGTGGCGCAGGGGCGGCGCTACCTGGCCAACAACATCGCCCAGAACCTGGCGTTGTCCAACATCGACGGCGACGTTTCGCCCTTCGACGAGCTTTCGCCACGGGAACTGGAAGTGGCCCTGCTGCTGGTCCAG
Source organism: Stenotrophomonas sp. Steno-Z10-HUANG (assembly GCF_056393075.1). Classification (NCBI taxonomy): domain Bacteria; kingdom Pseudomonadati; phylum Pseudomonadota; class Gammaproteobacteria; order Lysobacterales; family Lysobacteraceae; genus Stenotrophomonas; species Stenotrophomonas sp. Steno-Z10-HUANG. The sequence goes on along the minus strand of NZ_JBWJPA010000003.1, from coordinate 152,008 downwards.
GGGCATCGCCAGGAAGAGATTGCGCGTCGCCTCAGCCTGAGTGCCAAGACGGTCAATACCCACAAGTCGCGCCTGTTCCAGAAGACCGGGGTGCAGGACAACATCGCGCTGGCGCGGCTGGCGGCCCAATACGGCGTGGGCGATCCGTCCAAGGTGATCTGACCCGCCTGGCAGTGAGGTCGGCGCATGAAAAAAGCGGCCCGGGGGCCGCTTTTTTCATTGCATGACGCGCTGCCTTCAGGCGTCGCGACGCGGCTCTTCCGCATGCGTCGTGGCGGCGTCGGCCCCGACTTCGGCTTCAGCTTCAGCTTCGGCTTCAGCGGCAGCAACCACCACCGCCTCGGACGCCACCACCGCAACCTGCGGCATCGGTTCGGTGGAGGCGTGCCGTACCTCGGTTGCCGGCGCCGCTGCCGTGGCCTCGGCGAACAGCTGGCCGTTCTCCGGCAATGCCGGCGCCGGAGCGGCTTCGGCAACCGGCAGCGGCTCGGCTTCGGCCGCAGCTGCAACCGCAACCGGCTGTGCGGGCGCGACCACGGCGGTGACCGGCGCGGCGGGCGTGGCGTCCACCAGCGGTTCCGGATCGGCCGCCTGCGGCGCGGCCACAACGGCCGGCTGCACGCTTTCCGCGGCCGGGGCCACGGCGGGCGTGGGTTCCGGTGCCGGCGTCACCACGGCCTGTGCCGCGGCCTCGGGCTGCGCGGCGACCGTCGTCTCCGGACCGGTGGCAGTGCCCTCCCGGTCCGGTGCGGCCGGCGTTGCCGCCGGCGCGGCCTGCTGCGCCACCGGTGCTTCGGTGCGTGCGGGACGCGGCGCGCGTGCGGGCGCACGAACGATTGCCGGCTCGTCCTCGAAATCGAACTCCGGCTGCGCCGCGGTCGGCGCGGTGGCAATCGCGCCGAGCTCGTTGCTGGCGTCCTCGGCCTCGTCGGCGAGGTCGTCATCGTTGCCCAGCACGTCGGCCTCGGCGTTGCCGGTGCCTTCGGCATTGCCGCGACGGCGGCGGCGACCGCCACGACGGCCGCGGCGGCGACGGCTGGCGCCATCCCCATTGCCGTCATCGTTGGCCACGGTGGCGGACTCGTCGGTCACGCCGACCTGCACGGTGGCCGCGGCCACCGCTGCGGTGTCGTCCGCGAGCGGCAGCTGCACCTTGGCAGGGGCCTCGGTGGCGTTGGTGTCCACGCTGGCGACCACGGCGGCGGCGGCCATGGCCGGGGCGTCAGCCACGACCGGGCGCGGCGCGTCGGCCTGCGGCTGCCGTGCCGGCTTTTCGCTGGCCGGCTGCACCGCCTTGTCCACTTCCTGCTGCGGCTTCGGCTGCTTGGGCTGCTTCGGCGGCTTGGGCTGCTGCTGCTCGTTGTTGCGCGGCTGCTTGCCCTGCTGCGCCTGCTGTTCGCCGCGCTGCTTGGGCGGCTGCTGGCCGGCGCTCTGCGGCTGCGGGTTGCCCGCGCCCTGGCGGCGTTCGTCGCGACGCTCCTCGCGGCGCTGTTCGTCACGGCGGTTGCCGTTGCCATTGCCGCCGGCACGCGCCTGCTGGCCGTTGTTGCCGCCGTTGTTATTGCGGCCATCGCGGCGCTGGGTGTTGCGGTCATTGCGGTTGCCGCGGCCGCCGTCCTGGCGCGGCTGCGGTTGGGCCGGTGCCGCGGCGGGGGCGGTCTCGCCGCCAAAGACCCGCTTGAGCCAGCCCATCACGCCGCCGCCGGCCGGTGCCGCGGGGGCGGGCGCGGCGACCGGGGCCGGTGCCGGCGCCGGTTCCGGGATCTCGCGCACCGGGGCCGGCTGGCTGTGCTTGACGTGGGTCACCGCCGGTGCCGGCGGGATGTTCAGCTGCGCCTTGGTCAGGGCGTGCACCGGCAGCTTGCGCGGGGTGCCGCGCTGGTAGCTCGGCCTGCCCGATTCCTCGCCCAGCTCGTTCTCGCGCAGGCGGGTGACTTCATAGTGCGGGGTGTGCAGCTGCTCGTCGGCGACGATGATGATCGGTGCGTCGTGGCGGCGCTCGATCTCGCGCAGCGCACTGCGCTTCTCGTTGAGCAGGAAGTTGGCGATCTCGACCGGGGCCTGGACCAGCACCTGCCCGGTGTTTTCCTTCATCGCATGCTCTTCGGCGACGCGGATGATCGACAGCGACAGCGACTCGACGCTGCGCATGCGGCCCTGGCCGTCACAGCGCGGGCACACGATCTGGCTGGACTCGCCCAGGCTCGGGCGCAGCCGCTGGCGGCTCATTTCCATCAGCCCGAAGCGCGAGATGCGGCCCAGCTGCACGCGCGCGCGGTCGTACTTCAGCGCGTTCTGCAGGCGGTTCTCGACCTCGCGCTGGTGCTTGTTGGAGGACATGTCGATGAAATCGATGACCACCAGGCCGCCCAGGTCGCGCAGGCGCAGCTGGCGGGCCACTTCCTCGGCGGCCTCCAGGTTGGTCTGGAACGCGGTGTCCTCGATGTCGCTGCCCTTGGTGGCGCGGGCCGAGTTGACGTCGATGGCGGTCAGTGCCTCGGTCTGGTCGACCACGATCGAGCCGCCGGACGGCAGGCGCACGTTGCGCTCGTAGATCGCCTCGATCTGCGATTCGATCTGGAAGCGGTTGAACAGCGGGATGTCGTCCTTGTAGTGCTTGAGCTTGCGCAGGGTCTGCGGCATCACCTGCTGCATGAACTCGCGCGCGGTCTCGTACAGCTCCTCGGTGTCCACCAGGATCTCGCCGATGTCGGCGCGCAGGTAGTCACGCAGGGCGCGCACGATCAGGCGCGACTCCTGGTAGATCAGGAACGGCGCCGGCTTGGCCAGCGCGGCCTCGGCGATCGAGCGCCAGACCTGGAGCAGGTAGTCCAGGTCCCACTGCAGCTCCTCGGCATCGCGGCCGACGCCGGCGGTGCGGATGATCACGCCCATGTCGTCGGGGATGTTCAGCTTGTCCAGCGCGTCCTTGAGCGCGGCGCGGTCCTCGCCCTCGATGCGGCGCGAGACGCCGCCGGCCGACGGCGAGTTCGGCATCAGCACCATGTAGCGGCCGGCCAGCGAGATGAACGTGGTCAGCGCGGCGCCCTTGTTGCCGCGCTCCTCCTTGTCCACCTGGACCACCACTTCCTGGCCCTCGCGCAGCAGCTCGCGGATGCCGGCCTTGTTGTGGTCGACACCGGCCTGGAAGTAATCGCGGGAGATTTCCTTCAGCGGCAGGAAGCCGTGCTTGTCACCGCCGTATTCGACGAAAGCCGCTTCGAGGGAAGGTTCGAGCCGGGTGATGCGGCCCTTGTAGATGTTGGACTTCTTCTGTTCCTTGGACGGCTGTTCGATGTCGATGTCGTACAGGGTCTGGCCGTCCACGATGGCCACGCGCAGCTCTTCGGCCTGCGTGGCATTGATCAGCATTCGCTTCATTGTGCGTTCCTCGCGCGCTGCTACCGCGCGGAACGCCATGGCGTTTCGCCTCTGGACACGGGTCGCCGCCCCTCGCGCAGGCGCGGGTAGGGCGGCTTGGGTTTCCAGCGCTACGACACCACGGCAGGCCGCGGGAGCGCTTGTGTTCTTGGTTTCAGGTGTTTCGGGGCCGGCGGCCGCTCCGGCCGTGGCCGGGGCGTCGCACGGGACATGTTGTTTCGTCCAGCACGGATGCTTTTGGCATCCGGCGATGGCCGGGAGCGCCGACGAGCCGCTAACATGGCCGCCCCGGGGGCGGTGGCCGCGCACTGTGCCGGATCCGTCGGAAGCCGGGCTTCTGGCCCTGGTCAACTTCCAACGAAATCAAACCCTTATATCGCTCCCCGAGTGTAGCAGAATAAACAGGCAGATGACTGACTCCGAAGACCGCCGCGCACCCTCCGCGGGCAAATCCAGCGTGCGCATGATCAAGGTTCCGGAAGACCGGGCCGGGCAGCGCCTGGACAACTTCCTGCTGGGCCAGCTCAAGGGGGCGCCGCGCAGCCTGGTCTACAAGCTGGTGCGCAGCGGCCAGGTACGGGTCAATGGCGGCCGGGCCAAGGCCGAGCGCAAGCTGGAGGCCGGCGAGGAGGTACGGGTGCCGCCGGTCAATCTCGCCGAGGTTGGAGACAAGGCGCCACCGCCGGCCGGCTTCCTGCAGCGCATGGAGCAGGCCATCGTGTTCGAGGATGCGCGGCTGCTGGTGATCAACAAGCCGTCCGGCGTGGCCAGCCATGGCGGCAGCGGCATCAGCCATGGCGCGATCGAGACCATGCGCGCGCTGCGCCCGAACCAGGGGCTGGAGCTGGTCCACCGGCTGGATCGCGACACCTCGGGGCTGCTGGTCATGGCCAAGAAGCGCTCGGCGCTGTCCGAACTGCAGGCGCTGCTGCGCGAAGACCATGACGGTGCCGGCCCGGGGGGCATCCGCAAGCGCTACCTGACCCTGCTGGTCGGGCGCATGCCTGACGGGGTGATGAGCGTGGACGCGCCGCTGCACGTGGGCCTGCGCCAGGGCGGGGAGCGCCATGTGCAGGTGAACGCGGCGGGCAAGCCGTCGCTGAGCCACTTCAGGGTGCTGGAGCGGCGCGGTGGCCATTCCTACTGCGAGGTGAAGATCGACACCGGGCGCACCCACCAGATCCGCGTGCATGCCCAGCACATCGGCCATCCGGTGGCAGGTGACGACAAGTACGGCGATCCTGCGGTCAACAAGCGGCTGCGCGAGCAGATCGGCCTCAAGCGGCTGTTCCTCCATGCAGCCTCGCTGGAGTTCGCCCTCGATGCCGGCAAGACGCCCTATGTGCTCAATGCGCCGCTGGCGCCGGAGCTGGTGGAGGCGCTGGACCGGTTGCGCTGACCGCGCGCGGTTGCAGCGGGTGGATGGCGCCCGGCCCGATGCCTGCGCCGACCCGTGGGCGGCGGCCGGCAGGGGGCGCCCCGGGGATGCGAGCGGGGCTCAGCCGCCGCGCCGCATCCGTTCCTCGATCGCGAAGCAGCTGTCCGGCTTCGGCTGCGGCGGGTTGAAGCTCACCGGCACCTGGATGGTGGTCGGCACCGCCTGGCCATTGCGGGTGGCGGCCTTGAACTTCCATTCGCGCACGCGCTGGATCGCCGCATCGTCGAGCTGGCTGTTGCCGCTGCTGGTGAGCAGCGCGACTTCGGTCGGGGTGCCCTGCGGCCCGACCACGACCTTGAGCACGCTCTGGCCGCCGACCCCGCTGCAGGCCAGTTCGACCGGGTAGTCCGGTGGCGGTGTCTGCACCGCGGCCACTTCGGTGGGGGCGACCACCGGCGCGGCCGGTCCGGAAGGGCCGCAGGCACTGAGCAGGAGGGCGGTGACGAGGGAACCCGGCAGGAGATGCGCTTTCATGTCATTGCTCCACAAGTGCGGATGCCTTGGCGGCACAGATGAAATCGTTCTCGCTCAGGCCGCCCACGTCGTGGGTGGAGAAGCGGACGATGGCGCGGTCGTAGTGCACCCCCAGGTCGGGGTGGTGGTCCTCGCGGTGCGCGACCCAGGCCAGGGCATTCACGAACGCCATGGTGCCGTGGTAGTTGTCGAAGCTGAACGTGCGCACCAGGGCGTGGCCGTCCTCGGCCAGTTCCCAGCCCGGGACCTGCGGCAGCAGTTCGGCCAGCCGCGCCGCGCCGAGCCGGTGCTCGCTGCCCCTGCGTGGAATGCAGTGCGCCTGCGCGAGTGGAATCAGATCGGCCATGGGAATCTCCATCGAAGGGGCTGAACGGTGCCGCGCGTGGAATCACTGTCCCATCAGCAGCCACCAAGACACGGCTAGAATACCCCGCATGATCCAGATTTCAGATACTGCCCAGCGCCATTTCCGCAAGCTGATCGAACGCGAGGCCGTGCCCGGCATGGGCGTGCGCCTGAGTGCGGTCGAACCGGGGACGCCGCGCGCCGATGCGCGCCTGGAGTTCGCCGAGCCGGCCGATCTGCTGGGTGACGAGTGGGCGGTGGACTGCGACGGTTTCACGCTCTACGTGGCGGCCACCAGCGTGGCCTGGCTGGATGGCGCCGAGATCGACTACGTCACCCAGGCGGCGGGCACCCAGCAGCTGACCATCAAGGCGCCCAGGATCAAGGGCGAAGCGCCCGGCGAGGCGGCGTCGATGGTCGAGCGCGTGCACTGGGTCATCGAGAACGAGGTCAACCCGCAGCTGGCCTCGCACGGCGGGCGCGTGGCGGTGCAGGAAGTGTCCGCCGATGGCGTGGTTCTGCTGCGTTTCGGTGGTGGCTGCCATGGCTGCGGCATGGCCGACGTGACCCTGAAGCAGGGTATCGAGAAGACCCTGATGGCCCGTGTCCCCGGCGTTACCGCGGTGCGCGACGCGACCGACCACGCCAGTGGCCAGGCACCCTACATTCCGCGCGGCAGCGCGGGCTGAGCGACCCGCCACGTGCCGGTGACGACGGTTGCCGACCTGATCGACCTGCTGGCTGCCCGCCGCAAGGGCAGCCTCCTGCATGACCGCCGCACCGGCTTCCCCTACAGCTGGAGTGCCTGGCTGCGAGGGGGCGGCCAGGCAAAAGGGCTGGCCTTCGCTGGCGCCGATGCCGCTGCCGCAGCGCCGCCGTGGCGTGGCCCGCGTTCCCGCGGAAGCGGCCGTCCGGTTTCGTTCCAGCGTGCCTTGCTGCAGTTGTTGCGCTGGGCCGGGGATGACCCGCCGGCAGACGACCAGCGCCGCATCCGCTGGTTTTCCGCGCTGTGCAGCGTGGCCCTGCATCTGCTGTTCGCGGTACTGCTGGTGTGGGTGGCGCTGGTACGCAGCACCGTGCCCGAGCCGGGTGCGGACGAGGGGGAGCGGGTCCGGGTCGAGTACCTGGGCCGGGGCACCCCGGAACAAGAAGGTGGCGGTGCACCGCGGGATGCGGGCGCGTCGGCGGATGAGGCGCAGGCAGCGGCGGCCGGCGCGCTGGCCGACGCTTCGTCGCCACAGGCACCGCCGCAGTCGCAGCCGCCACCGGCGGTGCAGGACGGCAGTGTCGATCCCACACCGGAGGCAACACCGGCGGACACCCCGCAGCCGGCACCCGACGCGGTGGCGCAGCAACCGCTGCAGGTCACCGAGGTGGCGCGGCCCACCACCGATTTCGTTCTGCCCGCGCCCACGCTGGCCGAGCCGGCGCTGCGCGTGCAGGTGCCGCAGGTGCGCGAGCGTACCGTCGAGAGCGTGGTGGAGCGGCCGGCGAACGTGCGCGCGCCGCCGCTACCCGATGTCGCCATGCGCGCCCCGGCGATGCCGCAGGTGCAGGTGCGCGAGCGCCCGGTAGAGACTGCGCCGGTGCAGCCGGTGGCGATGGCGCAGGTGCGTCCACGCGAACCCCAGGTGCGCGTGGAGAGTGTCGCGCCGGCCGTACGCGAGCGGCAGATCGAGACCGCGCCGCGGCAGCCGCTGGCGCTGTCCACGGTGCCGGTACGCGAAAGCGGCGTGCAGGTGAAGGCCGCGGACGTGGTGGTGCGTGAGCGGCAGGTGCCGGGCGTGGCCGATGCCGCTCCGGCGCCGGCGGCCGGCGCCGATGTGGCGACCGCGACCACCACTGGCGCCACGGCGCAGGGATCACGGCCATCGCCGGCGGCTGCGGCCGCGGACGGGCGTGCGGCCAACAGTGCGTCGCAGGCGGGCGCCAGTGCCGGCGCCGGTCCACAGCCGCGGGATCGCAGCGGCGGTTGGGCGGCACCGGTCCGCTCGGACGACTGGGGAGCCTCGCAGCGGCAGGCGGCGGGCGAGGGACGGGCTGCCTCCGACGCCGGGCGTGGCCTGTACAACCGTGATGGCAGCGTGCGCCTGGCGGGCGATGCCGGGAAGGACACGGCGTCGCCTGATCGCGGCGCGCCGGGTGGCGAATCCGACAACTGGAGCAGGGAGCAGCTCGATCGCGCCGGCACCTGGCTCAAGCGTCCGCCCTACGAGCATGCGCCAACTTCGTTCGACAAGTACTGGGTACCCAACGAATCGTTGCTGGCCGAATGGGTGCGCAAGGGCATCAAGAGCATCGAAATCCCCATCCCCGGCACCGGTACCCGCATCTCCTGCGTGGTGTCGGTCCTGCAGTTCGGCGGCGGCTGTGGCCTGCGCAACCCGAACATGCAGGAGCAGCCGGCCACGGCGCGGCCGCCGCCGGACATTCCGTTCAAGCAGGAACTGCAGGACGACAACGGCAGCCGTTGAGTGGGCGAAGGTGCGTTTGCCGTCGTCCTGCCGCCCGCCGCCGGGGCGATAGCGGCTCCTGTGGTGCCGCATGGCGCGCGCCACGGCGGGAACAGCGGCATGCCGCAGACGCGAGACGCGAGGGTTCCAGATGCCGCCCCGGGGCCGATCCGGGCGGGATAGGTGATGAGCGGCTCCGGTTACGCGCGGATACCGGGGAATCCGGCCGTGGCTGCGGGCCGCGCAACCCGCGCGGCGACCAAGCGTTTTCCGGGTGCGTGCTGTCGCGCGGCGCTCACGCCCGGCCCGGCCAGGCCCGGCGCGCGGGGCCGGCACGCGCAGGTGCCGGCGCGGTGCCGTTACTTGAGGCCGTGCAGGTCCCGCAGCTGGCTGGGGCGCGAGCCGAAGTAGGCCGCCAGGTCGGCGATGTCCTGGTCGCTCAGGCCGGCCGCCTGCGGCGACATCAGCATGTGCTCGCGATCGCCGCTGCGATACGCCTGCAGGGCATGGGCGAGGTAGTCGCCATACTGGCCACCGAGCCGTGGATAGCCCGGATCGATCGGCGCGTTGCCGTCGGCACCATGGCAGTCGATGCAGCTCTGGCCGGTGGCCTTGCCCTTGCTGTTGGCCAGCTGCTCGCCGGCGGCGATGCGCCCCTGCGGCAGGCCGGCCGACGAACTGGAACCATGTTCACCGCTGGCATGGCCGGGGTCGGCGGCGGATTTGGCGCTGGACTCCACTTCCGACTGGGTGCAGGCGGCCACCGTGCAGGCAGCGAACAGGGCGATGGCGAGACGCGAGGCGTGCTTGGCTTTCGACATGAGCGGTGCTTACTTGAGAGTGGACAGGTAGGCGGCGAGATCAGCGATTTCCTGCGTGCTGAAGCTCATCGATTGCGCCTGCATGGTCGGATGCTTGCGCTTGCCTTCGCGGTATTCGGTCAATGCCTGGCCCAGGTACTGCGCCGACTGCCCGCCGATCTTCGGCACGCGGTAACTCGGATAGGCGTTCTTGTAGCCGGTGATGCCATGGCACCCCTGGCAGGTGTAGGCCAGGGTGCGCCCGGCCTCGGCATTGCCGGTGGCCGGCGCCGCCGCGGGGGCGGGCGTGGCGGCGGGTGCGGGGGCGGAAGGTTCAGACTGCTGCGGGTCGGCTTGTGCGGCCGCCCCGAAGGGCAGGGCCAGAGCCAGGGCGAGACATACGGCAAACGGCTGCGAGCGCATGGTTTCCTTGTCCGGTATGCGGGTCTGTTCGTTCCGCCGTGGGGACACGGAACGGCCCGAGTATAGCCCGCGTATTCACCGGTTCGGAACCATTCATGAATGCTGCGACGCGGCATGCGGGCATGACCTTTGGGGCATGGTGTCGTCGTGGGGTGGTGCAATACTTTGCTACAACACCAGCCACTGCATCTCTAGGGACTCCACGATGTCGCCAATCCTTACCCCGTACGGCCGCACCGGACGCTGCGCCGCCGCTCTCCTCGTCACTTCGGTGTTGTTGCTCGGGGGCTGCAAGGCCGGTGGCGAGGATGCCAAGGACAAGCCCAAGGAAGAGCAGAAGGCAAGCGACGCGGTCCCGGTCGAAGTGGCCAAGGCGGCACGCCGCGCCATCGCCGCCAGCTACACCGGTACCGCCTCGCTTGAGCCGCGCGCCGAGTCGCAGGTGGTCGCCAAGACCTCGGGCGTGGCGCTGGCGGTGATGGTCGAGGAAGGCCAGCAGGTCAGCGCCGGGCAGCCGCTGGTACGGCTGGACCCGGACCGCGCGCGGCTGGCCGTGGCGCAGAGCGAAGCGCAGATGCGCAAACTGGAAAACAGCTACCAGCGTGCGCAGAAGCTGGTCCAGCAGCAGCTGGTTAGCGCCGCCGACGTGGACCAGCTGCGCTTCGACCTGGAGAACGCGCGCGCGCAATACCGGATGACGGCGCTGGAGCTGTCCTACACCACGGTGGTGGCGCCGATCTCCGGGGTGATTGCCTCGCGCGACATCAAGCCAGGCAATTTCGTGCAGATCAATTCGCCGATCATCCGCATCGTCGACGCCGGCAAGCTGGAGGCCACGCTCAACGTGCCCGAGCGCGAGATCGCCAAGCTCAAGCCGGGGCAGGCGGTGACGCTGGTCGCCGACGCATTGCCGGGGCGCACGTTCGACGGCGTCGTGGACCGCGTGTCGCCGGTGGTGGACACCGGCACCGGCACGTTCCGCGTGGTGGCCTCGTTCTCGGGCGAGGGCGACCTGCAGGCGGGCATGTTCAGCCGCCTGAGCATCAACTACGACCAGCGCGCCGACGCGCTGGTGGTGCCGCGTACCGCGCTGCTCGAGGACGGTGGCGAGCCCGCCGTGTACGTGGTGCGCGACGGCAAGGCGACCCGTACCCGGCTCAAGCTCGGCTATGACGATGCCGGTTGGATCGAGGTGCGCGAAGGCCTGCAGCCGGGCGAGGAAGTGGTGATCGCCGGCAAGGCGGCGCTGCGCGAGGGCAGCGCGGTGCAGGTGATCGGCAAGGAGAAGGCGGTCGCCGCCGCGGCGCCCGCCAAGGCACCGGCCGCACAGGCAGCCAAGCAATGAGTGCGCGCGATCCGTCGGTTCCCGGCGGTGGCGGCTTCGATCTGATCGAGTTCGCCACGCGCCGTCGCGTCACCATCGCGATGATGACGCTGACCCTGGTGCTGTTCGGCCTGATCTCGCTGTCGAGCCTGAAGGTCGAACTGCTGCCCGACCTGAGCTACCCCACGCTCACCGTGCGCACCGACTATGAAGGCGCGGCGCCGGCCGAGGTGGAGACGCTGATCTCGCAGCCGGCCGAGGAAGCGCTGGGCACCGTCAAGGGCCTGCGCAAGCTCAAGTCGATCTCGCGCACCGGGCAGAGCGACGTGGTCCTGGAGTTCGCCTGGGGCACGGACATGCAGCAGGCCGGGCTGGACGTGCGCGACAAGATGGAGACGCTGCAGCTGCCGCTGGAGGCCAAGCCGCCGGTGCTGCTGCGCTTCAATCCGTCGACCCAGCCGATCATGCGCCTGGCGCTGTCCTCCAGGCAGGACGGTGGCAGCGAGGCCGACGCGGTGCGCCGGCTGATGGAACTGCGCCGCTATGCCGACGACGACCTCAAGCGCAAGCTCGAGCCGGTCAGCGGCGTGGCCGCGGTCAAGGTCGGCGGTGGCCTGGAAGACGAGATCCAGGTGGATATCGACCAGCGCAAGCTGGCGCAGCTGGGGCTGTCGCTGGACAGCGTGATCCAGCGCCTGCAGCAGGAGAACGTGAACCTGTCCGGCGGCCGCCTGGAAGAGGGCTCGCAGCGTTACCTGGTGCGTACCGTCAACCAGTTCGCCACGGTCGAGCAGATGCGCGAGATGCTGCTCAACACCGCCGCCGGCTCGGGTGCCTCCTCGGCCGGCGAGAACCGCCAGCTGATGACCGCGATCCTCGGCAGCCGCGATCCGAACGTGATCGCCGCGCTGCGCAGCGATGGCAGTGGCGGCGGCACCTCGCCGGTACGCCTGAAGGACGTGGCCGACGTGCGCCAGGGCTACAAGGAGCGCGAGGCGGTGATCCGCGCCGGCGGCCACGAAGCGGTCGAACTGGCGATCTACAAGGAAGGCGACGCCAACACCGTCTCCACCGCCGATGCGCTGGAGAAGAAGCTCGAGGCGATCCGCAAGCAGATGCCCAAGGACATCGAGATGACTACGGTGGAGGACCAGTCGGTCTTCATCCGCCACGCGATCAAGGACGTCAAGATCGACGCGGTGATCGGCGGCCTGCTGTCGGTGCTGATCATCTTCCTGTTCCTGCGCGATGGCTGGAGCACGTTCGTCATTTCGCTGTCGCTGCCGATCTCGATCATCGCCACGTTCTTCTTCATGGGCCAGCTCGGGCTGAGCCTGAACGTGATGTCGCTGGGCGGCCTGGCGCTGGCCACCGGCCTGGTGGTGGATGATTCGATCGTGGTGCTCGAATCCATCGCCAAGGCGCGCGAACGCGGCATGGGCATCCTCGAGGCCGCGATCAAGGGCACCCGCGAGGTGTTCATGGCGGTGGTCGCCTCGACCCTGACCACCATCGCGGTGTTCCTGCCGCTGGTGTTCGTCGAAGGCATCGCCGGGCAGCTGTTCCGCGACCAGGCGCTGACCGTGTCGATCGCCATCGCGGTGTCGCTGGTGGTGTCGATGACCCTGATCCCGATGCTGAGCGCACTCAAGGGCCGGCCGCCGCTTGAGTTCCCGGCCGAGGATCCGCGCCAGCCGTGGCGCCCGGAACGCCGCTGGCAGAAGCCGGCCGCGTTCGCCGGTCGCGGCATCGGCGCCATGTTCCGCTACGGCTTCTATGCCGCGGCGTGGCTGGTGGTGCGCATCTTCCGTGGCATCGCCGCGGTGGTCGGGCCGGTCATGCGCAAAGCCAGCGACATCGCCATGGCGCCGTACGGCCGTGCCGAACGCACCTACCTGCGGCTGTTGCCCGCCGCGCTGGCACGGCCGTGGCCGGTACTCGGCGGCGCGGCGCTGGCGTTCGCGCTGACCCTGGCGGCGTTGCCGATGCTGGGCGTGGACCTGATCCCGCAGCTGGCGCAGGACCGCTTCGAGATGACCGCCAAGCTGCCGCCCGGCACGCCGCTGGCGCAGACCGATGCACTGGTGCGCGAAGTGCAGCGCAAGCATGCCGGCGAGGATGGCATACGCCTGCTGTACGGCGTTTCCGGCACCGGCACGCGGCTGGACGCCAGCCCGACCGAGAGCGGCGAGAACATCGGCAAGCTGTCGGTGGTGATGAGCGACACCTCGCGCGAACCGGAGCTGACCGAGAAACTGCGCCAGACCATGAAGGCATGGCCGGCGGCGCAGGTGGATTTCGCGCGCCCGGAACTGTTCGCACTGTCGCCGCCGCTGGAGATCGAGATCGAGGGCAACACGCTCGACGCGATCCGGGTGGCCGGCAACCGCCTGGCCGGCATGCTGCGGCAGAACCCGCACTACGCCGACGTCAAGTCGACGGTCGAGCAGGGCTTCCCGGAAATCCAGGTGGTGTTCGACCAGGACCGCGCCGCGGCGCTGGGCCTGACCACGCGCCAGATCGCCGATGCGGTGGTCAACAAGGTGCGCGGCAACGTCGCCACCCGCTACAGCTTCCGCGACCGCAAGATCGACGTGCTGGTGCGCGTGCAGGAGTCCGAGCGTTCCTCGGTCGAGGACATCCGCCGCCTGATCGTGCACCCGACCGGCGGCAAGCCGGTGGAACTGTCGTCCGTGGCCGAGGTGGTGGCAACCACCGGCCCCAGCGAGATCCACCGCGCCGACCTGCGCCGGGTGGCGATCGTCTCGGCCAACCTGCGCGGCATCGACCTGGGCACGGCGATCACCGAAGTGCAGAAGATGGTGGCCGACAACCCGCTCGGCACCGATGTCGGCATGCACATCGGCGGGCAGGGCCAGGAGCTGGGCGAATCGATCCGTTCGCTGCTGTTCGCCTTCGCCCTGGCGGTGTTCCTGGTGTACCTGGTGATGGCGTCGCAGTTCGAATCGCTGCTGCACCCGTTCGTGATCCTGTTCACCATCCCGCTGGCGCTGGTCGGCGCGGTCGCGGCGCTGCTGCTGTCGCGCTCGCCGGTGTCGGTGGTGGTGTTCATCGGCCTGATCCTGCTGGTCGGGCTGGTGGTGAAGAACGCCATCATCCTGATCGACAAGGTCAACCAGCTGCGCGAGGAAGGCGTGCCCAAGCGCCAGGCGCTGGTGGAGGGCGCGCGCTCGCGCCTGCGCCCGATCATGATGACCACGCTGTGCGCGGTGTTCGGTTTCCTGCCGCTGGCGCTGGCCTTCGGCGAAGGTGCGGAAGTGCGCTCGCCGATGGCGATCACCGTGATCGGCGGCCTGCTGGTTTCGACCCTGTTGACGCTGCTGGTGATCCCGGTGGTGTACGACCTGCTGGACCGCAAGGCCGACGCGTTCTATGCCGAGCGTGGCCGCCGCGCGCGGCAGCAGGCGCAGCAGGTCGAGCAGGTGCTGGCGCACGAGCATGACGCGCTGGGCGATGGCGCCACCGGCGGCGACGGGCTGAAGGGCTGACACGGATGAACATCACCGAGCTGTCCATCCGCCGTCCCGTCACCACCATCATGCTGTTCGTGTCGATGGTGGCGATCGGCCTGATCGCCGCCTTCCGGCTGCCGCTGGAAGCCGAGCCGGAAGCCACCATTCCCTTCTTCTTCGTGTCGCTGCCGTACCCGGGGTCGACGCCGGAGGAAGTGGAGCGCAACCTGCTGCGGCCGGTCGAGGAGGCCATCGCCACGATGCCCGGCATCAAGTCGATGAACGCCCGCGCCAATGCCGAGGGCGGGCAGATCCAGGTCGAGTTCAGCGACTGGAACCGCGATATCGCCATGGCCGCGTCCGAAGCGCGCGAGCGCATCGACGCGGTGCGCGACCAGTTGCCGGACGATTTCCGCCGCTACTACGTGCAGCGCTGGAGTACCAGCGACCGCGAGGCGATGAGCCTGCGCCTGACCAGCGACGAGGACCTGACCGCGCGCGCGGATCTGATCGAACGCAGCATCAAGCAGCGCCTGGAGCGCCTGCCCGGGGTGGCGCGGGTCGAGGTCGAGGGCGTGGCCAAGCAGGAAGTGCTGGTGGCGCTGGACAAGGACCGGCTGAGCGCGCACGGGGTGGCGCTCAATGAGCTGGTGCAGAAGCTGCAGGCGGCCAACTTCTCGGTGTCGGCCGGGCAGATCACCGAGGCCGGCCGGCGCCTGCGCGTGCAGCCGCGCGGCGAGCTGCTGGAACTGCAGGCGCTGCGCAACCTGCCGGTCGACAAGCGCGGCACCCGGTTGTCGGACATCGCCGACGTCAGCCTGCAGCCGCAGCGCATGAACTACGTGCGGCAGATGGAGGGCAGGCCCAGCGTCGGCGTCGACGTGTACAAGGAGCGCTCGGCCAACCTGGTGGACCTGTCGCGCGCGGTGCGCGCCGAGATCGAGCGGCTGCAGGAAGACCCGGCGATGCGCGGCGTCGGCATCGAGGTCACCGACGACCAGGGACAGGCGGTGACCAGTTCGCTGCTGGCGCTGGCCGAGGCCGGCGCGATCGGCCTGCTGCTGTCGGTGATCGTGCTGTACGCCTTCCTGCGCCATTGGCCGTCGACGCTGATGGTGTCGCTGGCCATCCCGATCTGCTTCATCATGACCCTGGGGTTCATGTACTTCGCCGGCATCACCCTGAACATCATTTCGATGATGGGCCTGCTGCTGGCGGTGGGCATGCTGGTGGACAACGCGGTGGTGGTGGTGGAGAGCATCTACCAGGAGCGCGAGAAATACCCCGACCAGCCTTCGCTGGCGTCCATCATCGGCACCCGCCACGTGGCCATCGCGCTGTCCGCCGGCACCCTGTGCCACTGCGTGGTGTTCCTGCCGATGATGTTCGGCGAGAAGAACATCATCACCATCTACCTGTCGCAGCTGGCGGTGACGATCTCGGTCTCGCTGCTGGCCTCGTGGCTGGTGGCGGTGAGCCTGATCCCGATGCTGTCGGCGCGGATGAAGACCCCGCCGGCGCTGAAGTCGCCGCTGATCAACCGGATGCAGGAACGCTATGCGCGTGCGCTGCGCTGGACGCTGCAGCACCGCGGCTGGGCGGTGGGCGGCATCCTCGCCATTTCCCTGGCCAGCGTGTATCCGATGACGCATACCAGCGGTGGCGGCGACGACGACAATCCGAGCGAGATCAACATCTTCTACCAGTGGCGTGGCGCCTACTCCAAGGAGGAGATGGGTCGCGAAGTGGCGCGGGTGGAGGCGTTCGTCAATGCGAACCGCAAGCAGTTCCACATCGACCGCGTGTTCAGCCGCTACAGCGAACAGGGCTGGGCGCAGACCCGCCTGTTCCTGGACACCGAGGACCCGGCGCTGAGCGAGAAGATCAAGGAGGAGGTGCGCAAGGGGCTGCCGCAGTCGGCGCGCGCCAAGATCGGCATCGGCTGGCCGGGTGGCATGGGCAGCGACGGCCAGGGCATCCGCTTCAGCCTGGTGGGCGATTCGACCCAGACCCTGAAGGAGCTGGCCGATGACATCGTGCCGATACTGGCCCGCGACCCGAAGCTGCGCGACGTGCGCGTGGACACCGGCGACGCCAACACCGAACTGGCGGTGCGGGTGGACCGCGAGCGTGCCGCCGCCTATGGCTTCAGCGCACAGCAGGTGGCGCAGTTCGTCGGCATGGCGCTGCGCGGTTCGTCGCTGCGCGATTTCCATCGCGACGACGTCGAGATCCCGGTCAACGTGCGCTTCGCCGGCTCGGAGAACTATGGCATCGAGGACCTGTCCTCGTTCATGGTGCGCACCGCCGGCGGCAAGGAAGTGCCGCTGCTGGCGATGGTGGACGTGAACGTCACCCCGGCGGCCAGTTCGATCCAGCGGCTGAACCGGCAGACCATGCTGCGGGTCGAGGCGGGGCTGGCCAAGGACGTGCCGATGGACCAGGCGCGCAAGGCGGTCGAGACCACGCTGGACGGCGTGCAGTTCCCGCCCGGCTATGGCTACACCTTCGCCGGCGCCGGCTTCAACATCAACTTCGACGGCATGCAGCAGATGGTGAACAGCATCTTCATCGCGCTGATCCTGATGGTGGTGATCATGGCCGCGGTGTTCGAATCCCTGCTGTTCCCGGCGGCGATCATGTCCTGCGTGCTGTTCTCGATCTTCGGCGTGTACTGGCTGTTCTGGATCACCGGCACCGAGATGAACATCATGGCGGTGATCGGCATCCTGGTGCTGATGGGCGTGGTGGTGAACAACGGCATCGTGATGATCGAGCACATCAACAACCTGCGCCGGCGCGGCATGGCGCGCACCGATGCGCTGGTGGAAGGCAGCCGCGAACGCCTGCGCCCGATCATGATGACCATGGGCACGGCGATCCTGGCGATGATTCCGATCGCGCTGAACACCAAGACCGCCGACGGCATGCCGCCGTACTACCCGATGGCACGCGCCATCGCCGGCGGGCTGGCGTTCTCGACCGTGGTCAGCCTGCTGTTCCTGCCGACCATCTACGCGATCCTCGATGACCTGCGCACCGGCACGGCGCGCCTGGTGCGGCGCGCGCGCGGGCTGTCGCCGCTGCCGGAGGTGGGGCCGGCGCCGGTGCAGGAGTAACGCCATCGTGCTCCCGCCATGCCGGCGGGGGCCCTTTCCAGGGGAACCACAGATGCCACACGTACTTCACCCGGGTGGCCGGCTTGCCGGTGTCCTGTACCTGATCGTCGTCGTCACCGGCATCTTCTGCCTGGCCTACGTACCGGCGCAGCTGGCCGGCGCCGACGCCGGCGCACTGCTGGACAACGTGGTCGCCAGGCAGGGGTTGTTCAAACAGGGCGTGGCGGCGTTCGTCGTCGAACAGGTGGCCTACCTGCTGCTGGCACTGGTGCTGTACCGCGCCTTCCAGGATGTCAGCCGCGGCGCGGCGACGTTGATGCTGGCGTTCGTGGCGATGGGCGTGCCACTGGCGCTGGCGGCGTTGTCGCACCGGCTGCAGGCGCTGGCGCTGCTGACCGATGCCGACAGCGCGCAGCTGCTGTCGCTGGAACAACGCCAGCAGCTCGCGCACGCGGCGTTGAAGGCGTACCGCGGCGGCATGCAGCTGGTGCGCGTGTTCTGGGGCCTGTGGCTGCTGCCGCTGGGCTGGCTGGTAATGCGTTCGCGCCGCCTGCCGCGCCTGCTCGGCGCGCTGCTGGTGCTGGGCGGGCTGGGCTATGTGCTGGATGTGCTGGCGGAACTGCTGGTGCCGGGCTACGCGGACTGGTGGATTTCCGCCCACCTGACCCTGCCGGCCTCTGTCGGCGAGATCGGCACCTGCCTGTGGCTGCTGCTGTTCGGCCTGCGCACGCGGGGCCGCGATGTCGTGCCATCCACTGTCCATTGAGGAGATGTCCCATGCAAAGCCGTTCCCTGCTGTCCGATCCGCCGCTGTCGCCGCGCATCAAGCTCTCGGCGCTGTGGGCCAGCCTGACCTTCTGCTACCTCTACGGTGATTACTTCGGCCTCTACCGGCCCGGCAAGCTGAAGTACATGCTCGACGGCGGCGGTCCGATGGGGCCGAGCAGCCAGGGCTCGCTGCTGTTCGTCGCGCTGCTGCTGGCGGTGCCCGGGCTCATGGTGTTCCTGTCGCTGGCGCTGCCGGCGCGCGTGGTGCGTTGGCTGGGCATCGGCCTGGCCCTGTTCTACGCCGCCTTCGTCGCGCTCACCATGCCGGGGGCATGGTGGTTCTACCTGGCCTACAGCAGTATCGAGATCGTGCTGTGCCTGTTGATCGTGGGGCTGTCCTGGCGCTGGCCGCAGACCTGAGGGCCGCGCCAGCGCCGGCGCATCACACCAGCTTCCCGTACACGGTGAAACCGGTCAGCCACAGTCCGAGCATGCTGCCGAGGTTGGTGAGCATGAAGGTCAGCACGATGCGGGTGACACGGTTGCGGTACCAGCCCTTGAGCGATTGCGCGTCGTCGCGCAGCCGCAGGAAATCGGCGTAGGCCGGCCGCCGCAGGCGCGTTTCCACCAGCGCCGCGAACGCGCCGGTGGGGATGCTCAGGCGGAATGGCTTGAACGGCGCCACCAGCACCGCGGTCAGGATGCTCAACGGGTGGCTGCCGGCCAGCAGCGCGCCAAGGCCGGCCAGGCCGCCGGTGTAGAGCGCCCAGGTCGCGAGCATGTCCGCGCCCATGCCCATGCCGCCCTTCCAGAAGCCGACGCCGATGCCGGCCAGGACCACGGCCAGGATGGTCAGGGTGATCCACGGGATGTTGCGCTTCTTCGGTACCGCCTCCAGCGCCTGGCGCAGTGGGCCGGGCGCTTCGGTGTCGGTTTCCAGGTAACGCGCGAGCCCGGCGAGGTGGCCGGCGCCGACCACCGCCAGTACGTTGCGCTGGCTGTCGCTGCGCTCTTCGCGCAGGCGTGTGGCCATGTAGCGGTCGCGCTCGCCGATGATGCTCTCGTACAGCGCCGGGCTTTCGCTGGCGAATTCGCCGAAGCTCGATTCGAGCATGTCGCCCTGCTTCAGCTTCTCGATCTCGTCCTCGCCCACGTCCTCGGACGAGAACAGGCCGGCGCCGAGCCCGGCGACGAGCTTGAGCTTGCCGATGAAGCCCAGGCGCTGCGAGGCGCGGCGGAAGGTCAGGCCGACATCGCGGTCGATCAGGTGCACCGGCAGGCCACGTTCCTGCGCCAGCGTCACCGCGCGCTTGAGCTCTGCGCCCGGTTCGATGCCCAGCTGTTCGGCGAGCCGGCGCTGGTAGGCGGCCAGGGCCAGGTTGGCGGCGAACAGCGCGACCCGGTTCTTGCGGATCACCTCGATCAGGTCCAGCTGCGCCAGCGCGTCCGGGTTGGTCAGGGCCTGCAGCCGCTGCGGATCGAGCTCGACCGCGACGGCGTCGTACTGGCCGCTGCCGATGGCCTGTTCCACCGCCTGCACGCTGGCGGCGGACACATGGGCGGTGCCCAGCAGGGTGTAGCGCACGCCATCGCGTTCGACGATGCGCAGCGGCTGGCCGGCGAGCAGTTCGCTGCCGTTTTCGGAGTGGGTGTCGGTCATTGCGTCATTCATTGGAGGGGGCGCTGCCGGCGCCATCGCCGAGTGCGCGTTGCATCTGCACCGTGTCCAGCCAGCGGCCGTGCTTGCGGCCCAGGCCGCGGAACACGCCCACGAGCTGGAACCCGAAACGCTCGTGCAGCCTGATGGAGGCGCTATTGGCGGGCTCGCCGATCACCGCGACCATCTGCCGGTAGCCACGCGCGGTGCAGGCGTCGATCAACGCCTGCAGCAGCGTGCTGCCCACGCCGCGGCCCTGGAAGCGGGCATCGACGTAGACCGAATTCTCCACCGTCCACTGGTAGGCGATGCGGCTGCGATAGGTGTTGGCGTAGGCATAGCCGGCGACCTGGCCGTCGATCTCGGCGACCAGGTAGGGAAAGCCACGGGCGAGGATGTCCTGCATGCGCCGCAGCATCTCGGCTTCGTCCGGCACCTCGTATTCGTAGGTGTTGACGAAGTCGGTCACCTCGATTGCGTAGATCGCGGTGATGGCGGCGATGTCGGCCGCGCCGGCATCACGGATGTGCACGGCCATGCGCAGGGTTCCCGGTCAGTCGATGTAGCGCTTGAGCAGGTCGCCGTACGCATCGATGCGGCGGTCGCGCAGGAACGGCCAGATGCGGCGCACGTGCTCGCTGCGCTGCAGGTCCACCTCGCAGACCAGTACGGTCGGCTCGGTGCCGGCCTCGGCCAGGAACTCGCCCTGCGGGCCGAGCACGTGGCTGTTGCCCCAGAACTGGATGCCCGACGCGCCCAGCGGCGACGGCTCGTGGCCGACGCGGTTGCACGACAGCACCGGCACGCCGTTGGCCACGGCATGGCCACGGTGGCTCAGCACCCAGGCGTCGCGCTGGCGGTTCTTCTCGTCCTGCATGTCGTCCGGATCCCAGCCGATGGCGGTGGGGTAGAGCAGCAGCTCGGCGCCGGCCAGCGCCATCAGGCGTGCGGCTTCCGGATACCACTGGTCCCAGCACACCAGCACGCCCAGGCGGCCGACCGAGGTGTCGATCGGCTTGAAGCCGATGTCGCCCGGGGTGAAGTAGAACTTCTCGTAGAAGCCCGGGTCGTCGGGAATGTGCATCTTGCGGTACTTGCCCAGCAGGGTGCCGTCCTTCTCGAACACCACCGCGGTGTTGTGGTACAGGCCGGCGGCGCGGCGCTCGAACAGCGAGCCGACGATGACCACGCCGTGCTGCCTGGCCAGTGCGCCCAGGCGCGCGGTGCTCGGGCCGGGGATCGGCTCGGCCAGGTCGAACTCGTCCACCGATTCGTGCTGGCAGAAATACGGGCCGTTGTGCAGTTCCTGCAGCAGCACCAGCTTGGCGCCCTGCGCCGCGGCTTCGGCGACGCGGGCCTCGATCACGGCCAGGTTGGCGGCGGCATCGCCATGGTTGCGTTCCTGGATCAGGGCGACAGTCAGGGAATGTGTATTCATGCGGGCATTGTAAACTTGGGGGAGCAATGGCCCCTGCACAAGGGCGCTTCGCGCCGGGCATGGGAAAGAGGAGGGCGCCGGGCCCCGTGCCTGCCAGGCAGGGACGGGGCAGCGGGCGCCGGGCTTCAGCCCAGCAGGCCGGCGGGCAGCTGCATGGTGATGCAGTGCAGGCTGCCGTTCTGCCAGATCAGCGGCCGGCACGGCACCGGCACGATCTCGCGGTCCGGGAACGCGCGGGCGAGCACGTCGCGCGCGGCGTCGTCGGCAGGGTCGCCGTAGGCCGGCATCAGCACGGCGCCGTTGATGATCAGGAAGTTCGCGTAGGACGCGGCCAGGCGGCGCCCCTCGTCGATCACCGGTTGCGCCCACGGCAGCGGGAACAGGCGGTAGGGCTGGCCATCGCGGGTGCGCAGCGCGGCCAGTTCGGCCCCCATCGCCTTGAGTTCGGCATGGTGCGAGTCCTGCGGGTCGTCGCAGTCCTGGTAGACGATGCTGTCGGCCGAGGCGAAGCGGGCCAGGGTGTCGACATGGGCATCGGTGTCGTCGCCTTCCAGATAGCCGTGGTCCAGCCACAGCACGTGTTCCTGGTGCATCCACTGCGCCATGTCGGCGGCCAGTGATGCGCGGTCGCGCTCCGGGTGGCGTTCGTGCAGGCACTTCCAGGTGGTCAGCAGGGTGCCGTCGCCATCGGTGTCGATGGCGCCGCCCTCCAGCGCGAAGGCGATGCTGCGCACCTGGGCGTTGTTGAACACGCCGGCGTCATGCAGCACCCCGACCAGCTGGTCGTCCAGGCTCGCCTCGAACTTGCCGCCCCAGCCGGTGAAGCGGAAATCCAGCAGCTGGAAGCCGCCGTCGGCACGCCTGAGCGTGATCGGGCCGGAGTCGCGCAGCCAGGTGTCGTCGTACGCTGCGGTGATGAAGCGCACGCGCGCCATGTCGATGCGGTTGGAGCGCAGGCGCATCTCCGCGTAGGTCTCGATATCGTCGTCGGCCACGCAGATCAGCACCGGCTGGAAGCGGGTGATGGCGGCGACCAGCGCGATATAGGTCTCCTCGACCTCGGCCAGGCGTTCGGCCCAGTCGGTATCGGCATGCGGCCAGGCGATCAGGACGCCGGACTGGGCTTCCCATTCGGCGGGAAAACGAAGTGCATCGGTCATTGCGGGTAGGTGCTCGGATCATGCCCGGCGCGAAAGTCCGGTGCGTTGGCGCGCCTGCCGGTGCCGGGAGGCGCGGGGGAGGGCGCCGCCCGGGGCCGCCATTGCAGCCCCGGAGTGGCGGAGATCAGCGGATCGGCGGTTTGGGGCCGATCTCGTCGGGGCCTGCCTGGTTGGCGACCACGTCGATCACCCGCTGCTTCTCGAAGTAGACGGTGAAGGCCGGGTAGACCCAGCGGTTGATCGTGGGCCACTGGCGCTTCTGGCCGCCGCGCGGTTCCAGCCGTTCCTGCGGGGCGCCGAAGCGCGCCTGCACCTGGCCCATCGACTCGCCGCGCGCCGGCAGTGCGCCCGCCGGCTTTTCCTGGGCCCGCTCGATCAGCAGGGTGTCGGCCAGCGCCGTGGTGGGTGCCGCGATGATCGCGGCGGTCAGGGCCAGGGCCCGGATGGTCTGCTTCATGGTCGCTTCTCCCCGGAGGACAAGTGGCGATTACAGCAAAAAAACAGCGTCGATAAAGCGGCAGGCGGCCCTGTTCCGCGCTGCCGGGCGCGGCATGCGCGCGGCGGACATGGCGGGTGCAGGATACGCGGCCGGTCGTGAGCGGGGCACGAAGATGCAGAAAGCCGCCCGGGGGCGGCTTTCTGCGAAGATCCGGAATCCTCGCGGATTCCGCTGGCGGCGAACGCCAGTCGACTCAGCGCTGGCGAGCCTTGAAGCGCGGGTTCGACTTGCAGATCACGAAGATCTTGCCGCGACGGCGAACCACCTTGCAGTCACGGTGACGGGCCTTCGCCGACTTCAGGGAGGACAGGACTTTCATGGCATACCTCGGCGGATACGTTGGAGTTCTACAGGGAGCGTAGCCGCGGATATGCAGGTTGACGCTCGTTCAAGCCCGCCATTCTACCGGGCAATTCCATGTGGGTTCAAGTGGTTGCGTGCAATCGGCGGCAGGCGGGCCGGGCGCGGGGCTAGAATGGGCGGATTCCCGTTCCAGCGCAGGCCGCAGATGAGTCCACTTCCCCCCGTTCTTACCATCGACGGCCCGTCCGGGGCCGGCAAGGGTACCGTCAGCCGCATTGTCGCGCACCGGCTGGGCTGGCATTACCTGGATTCGGGGGCGCTGTACCGGGCGGTGGGGGTGGCTGCCAGCTGGGCCGACATCGATACCTCCGACGCCTCGGCGCTGGTGCGCTGCACCTTCGACACCCGGATCCGCTTCGTCGAGCGCGGCGAGAGCCTGCGGGTGCTGGTCAACGATACCGATGCCACCGACGAGCTGCGCCTGGAGACCACCGGGGCGCTGGCCTCGGCGATCGCCGCCATCCCGGAGGTGCGGGCGGCGCTGAAGGAGCGCCAGCGCGCATTCAGGATGCCGCCGGGGCTGGTCGCCGACGGCCGCGACATGGGGACGGTGATCTTCCCGGACGCCCCGTTCAAGGTATTCCTGACCGCCAGCGCCGAGGAGCGGGCGCACAGGCGGCATAAACAGTTGAAAGAAAAAGGGGTTTCGGTTAACTTTGATGACCTCCTGCGCGAGATCATGGCCCGCGACGCCCGTGATGCACAACGCGCAGTGGCGCCCCTGAGGCCGGCCGATGACGCCGTTCTCATCGACACCAGCGGTATCGGCATCGACGACGTCGTTGCCAGGGTGCTGGGCCTGCTTCCTTCGCCGGAAGCGTGACCCGCGGTTCCGTGAGAGCGGCCGGTGACGGCCGCCGTCGCGCAAATCGAAGTTGTACAAGGCTCCGTCGTGCAGGGTGCACGGCGGTTTTTCCACTCCACACACGGCCGCCGGCACGGGGTCGACCAACAGGCGGGCGGCACGCATTCCCCGAAGGGAGCGGCCTGCCCATGTGTTCAACTGAGTAAATCCAATGACCGAATCATTTGCAGAACTGTTTGAAGCCAGCCAGGCCAATCTGGCCAAGCTGAAGCCGGGCGCCATCGTCGTCGGCACCGTCGTCGACGTCCGCGGCGACGTGGTGGTGATCAACGCCGGTCTGAAGTCCGAAGGCATCGTGCCGATCGAACAGTTCCGTAACGACGCTGGCGAAATCGACGTGGGCGTGGGCGACCAAGTGAAGGTCGCGCTCGACTCGATCGAGAACGGCTTCGGCGAAACCGTCCTGTCGCGCGAGAAGGCCAAGCGCGCCATGGTGTGGGACGAGCTGGAAGAAGCGTTGGAGAAGAACGAGACCATCACCGGCCGCATCAGCGGCAAGGTCAAGGGTGGTTTCACCGTCGACATCAAGGATGTCCGCGCGTTCCTGCCGGGTTCGCTGGTCGATGTGCGCCCGGTGCGCGACCCGGCCTACCTGGAAGGCAAGGAGCTGGAGTTCAAGCTCATCAAGCTGGACCGCAAGCGTAACAACGTGGTCGTTTCCCGCCGCGCTGTCGTCGAGAGCGAGCACTCGGAAGAGCGCGAGCAGCTGATGGACAAGCTGCAGGAAGGCGCGATCCTGAAGGGTGTCGTCAAGAACCTGACCGACTACGGCGCGTTCGTGGACCTGGGCGGCATCGACGGCCTGCTGCACATCACCGACATGGCATGGAAGCGCGTGCGCCATCCGTCCGAAGTCGTGAACGTCGGCGACGAGCTGGACGTGCGCGTGCTGAAGTTCGACCGCGAGCGCAACCGCGTGTCGCTGGGCCTGAAGCAGCTGGGCGAGGATCCGTGGGACAACATCTCGCGTCGTTACCCGGCCAACAGCCGCGTGTTCGGCAAGGTCTCCAACGTCACCGATTACGGCGCGTTCGTCGAGATCGAGCCGGGCGTCGAGGGCCTGGTGCACGTGTCCGAGATGGACTGGACCAACAAGAACGTCAACCCGTCCAAGGTCGTGCAGGTCGGTGACGAAGTCGAAGTGATGGTGCTGGACGTCGACGAAGAGCGTCGCCGCATCTCGCTGGGCATGAAGCAGGTTGCCGCCAATCCGTGGGAAACCTTCGCCGCCACCCACAAGAAGGGTGACAAGGTGTCCGGCCAGATCAAGTCGATCACCGACTTCGGCATCTTCATCGGCCTGGACGGCGGCATCGACGGCCTGGTCCACCTGTCCGACATCAGCTGGAACACCACCGGCGAAGACGTCGTCCGCAACTTCAAGAAGGGCGATACCTTGGACGCCGTCGTCCTGGCCGTCGATCCGGAGCGCGAGCGCATCTCGCTGGGCGTGAAGCAGCTGGAGCAGGATCCGTTCGGCCAGTACATGGCGGCCAATCCGAAGGGCTCCAAGGTCGAAGGCGTGGTGAAGGAAGTCGACGCCAAGGGCGCCGTGATCGAGCTGGCCGACGGCATCGAAGGCTACGTCTCGGCCCGCGACATCAGCCACGACCGCGTCGACGACGCCTCGCAGCACCTGAAGGTGGGCGACAAGGTCGAAGCCAAGTTCGTGGGCATGGACCGCAAGGGCCGTACCATGCAGCTGTCGATCAAGGCCAAGGACGAAGCCGAGACCGCCGAAGCGCTGGCCGAGTACAACAAGTCCTCGACCGAAGCCGCTGCCGGCACCACCAGCCTGGGTGCGCTGCTGCGCGCGCAGCTGGGTGGCAACAAGTCCGAGTAATCGGCCTTGAGCTTGTCGTAGATGCAACCTGGGCGGCCCGGACGAAAATCCGGGCCGCTTCGGGGTTTTACCTTCGTGACGAGTCCGCAATGACCAAATCCGAGCTGATCGAAATCCTTGCGCGCCACCAGGCGCACTTGAAGGCCGATGATGTCGATCTGGCCGTGAAGTCGTTGCTGGAGATGATGGGCGGCGCGCTGGCTTCCGGCGACCGCATCGAGATCCGTGGCTTCGGCAGCTTTTCGCTGCATTACCGGCCGCCGCGCATGGGGCGCAACCCGAAGACCGGCGAATCGGTCGCCCTGCCGGGCAAGCATGTCCCGCACTTCAAGCCCGGCAAGGAGCTGCGCGAGCGCGTGAGCGACGTCGTGCCGCTGGAAAGCGACCCGGCCTGAGTTCCTGGTCGCCGCGATCCGTGGCGGCATTTCCCCGGATCCATCGCCAAGTGGCCCCGGCAACCGTTCGGGGTGGTTTTTTGATCCGCCTGCTGCGGATCGTCGCCACGGCCGTTAAGCTAGTGGCTCTGTGGACATGGAGCAGGCTGCCGCATGAAGGCTGTCCGTCTGTTGATTCTGCTGGCCGTGCTGGTCGGTGGCCTGGTGATAGGCTCGCTCAATTCGCAGCCCGTCGATATCCGGCTGGCGTTCTGGGCGCTCAGCACCACCTCCGGGATCGCGATCATCGTGTCGTTGCTGTTGGGCGCGCTGGTGGGCGGCGGGCTGGTGCTGGCAGGCGTGGTCATCCCGCTGTATGCCCGGCTCCGGCGTGCCAACAAGGCCGCAGCAGGCGCGGCCGGCGCCGTGGCGCCGCAGGCGCCTTCCCCCTTCGACGGACGCTGATCGACGATGGCTTTCATCAGTGAGTGGTTCTGGTTTTTCCTGTTCCTGCCGATCGCCGCGCTGGGCGGCTGGGTCGTGGGCCGGCGTGGCGGCCAGCGCCACAGCGAGAACCAGGTCAGCCGCCTGTCGAGCACCTATTTCCGCGGCCTGAACTACCTGCTCAACGAGCAGCCGGACAAGGCGATCGAGCTGTTCCTGCATATCGCCGAGCTGGACCGGGAGACCTTCGAGACCCAGCTTGCGCTCGGCCACCTGTTCCGGCGCAGGGGGGAGGTGGATCGCGCCATCCGCCTGCACCAGGGGCTGGCCAACCGCCAGGACCTGTCCGACCAGCAGCGGGTCCAGGCCCTGCTCGCGCTGGGCGAGGACTACATGAAGTCGGGCCTGCTGGACCGTGCCGAGACCGTGTTCACCGACCTGGCGCGCATCGACCAGCGCGCACCGCAGGCGTTGAAGCACCTGATCGGCATCTACCAGGCCGAGCGCGACTGGGAAAAGGCGATCGAGAACGCGACCCGCTACGAGCAGGTCACCGACGAGCCGATGGGCAAGCTGATCGGCCAGTTCGAGTGCGAGCTGGCAGAACGCCATCGCGCCGCCGGGCGGCTGGACGAGGCGCGCGCGGCGATCGGGCGTGCCAATGCCGCCGACGCGATGAGCGTGCGGGCCGGCATCATCGAGGGCCGCCTGGAAAGCGACTTCGGCAACGATGAGGCGGCCGTGCGCGCGTTCGAACGTGCGGCGCGCAACGATCCCGATTACCTGCCCGAGATCCTGCCGCAGCTGCTCAAGAACTACCGCAACGTAGGTGATCTGGCCGGCGCGCGCGCGTTCCTGGCGGAAATGACCGAGCACTACCGCGGCATCGCCCCGGTGCTGGCGCTGTCGCGGTTGATGGAGGAGCAGGAAGGCGCCGGCCCCGCGCGGGCCTACCTGGGCCGCCAGTTGAAGGACCGCCCCTCCGTGCGTGGCGAGTCGGCGCTCATCGACCTGACCCTGGCCGAGGGCGCGGACCCGGTGGCGACGCTGCAGGACCTGAAGCACATCACCGACCAGTTGCTGGTGCGCAACCCGGCCTATCGCTGCACCCGCTGCGGTTTCGGCGCGCGCACCCATCATTGGCAGTGCCCGAGCTGCAAGGAATGGGGGACGGTCAAGCCGCTGCTGAATTACGCGGTGCTCTGATCCATGCAGCCGGTGTGGATGATACCGGGCCTCTTATCGGTCTTCGTGGTTGCGGCGCTGCTGACGGCGCTGGCGCGTGGCTATGCGCTGCGCCGACAGTTGCTGGACCAGCCCGGGGAGCGCAGGAGCCATGCAGTCGCGACACCGCGTGGCGGTGGCATCGCCATCGTCGCCTCGCAACTGCTGGCCTGCCTGTGCATCGGCGTCCTGTCCCCGGCGGCCGCGCCGCCGCTCGCGGTGTTTTCCGCGGGACTGTTGCTGGTGGCGGGTATCGGCTGGTGGGACGATCACCGGCCACTGCCGGCGCTCCCGCGCCTGGCGGTGCATGCGCTGGCCGGCATGTTGCTGGGGGGGCTGGTCTGGCACGGGACCGGTGACCTCCTGCTGGGCGGTTTCAGCGCGCTGCTGGCCATCGGGCTGGTCAACGTGTGGAACTTCATGGACGGCATCGATGGCCTGGCCGCCACGCAGGCGCTGCTGGCGGCGCTGGCCTACGCCCTGGTGCTGCCGGCGCCGGTCGCCGCGTTGGCGCTGGTCCTGGCGGCGGGCGTGGGGGGCTTTATCCCATTCAATTTTCCCCGGGCGCGGATTTTCATGGGCGATGTCGGCAGTGGCGCCCTGGGGTACCTGCTCGCCGCGCTGGTGGCCCTCGGGCTGGTCAGCCACAGCGCCCCGCCGGCGGTGCTGCTGATCCCGCTTGCCGCATTTCTGGTCGATGCCGGGCTCACCTTGGCGGGCCGCATTTTGAGGGGCGAGCGCTGGATGGAGGCGCACACCCAGCACCTTTACCAGCGCTGGGTGAAAGCCGGCCACAGTCACGTCACAGTCACACTGGGCTACGCATTGTTCGGGGCTGCCGGAGTCGTGCTGACCGTTGTTTCCGTGCGGCTGCCTTCGCCATGGAGCCAGTGGGCGGCCATTGCGTGGGCGGCGGCGGCAGCGGGTCTCTGGTTCGTTCTGCGCAACAAGTCGATCAATAGGGAAGGATGACCATGGCGGTCTGGCGACGGCTGGCAGGAAATTTTCCACGCATCGCGGTGATGCTGCATGACCTGGTCATGGTCTGGGCGTGTTGGCAGCTGCTGCACGTGGCCCGCTATGCGATGCTGGCGGGCGCGCCGGCCATTCCCCTGTTCAGTTTCGATGTCGCCATCGTGATGCTGCTGCAGGCCATGGCGTTCCATTACGTGGGCCTGTACCGCGGGCTGTGGCGCTTTGCCAGCGTCACCGACCTGGTCAACATCTTCAAGGCCTGCTTCCTCGGCGTCGGTGCGATCGTCCTGGTATTCAGCTACCGGCGCCTGAACGGCATCCCGATGTCGGTGCTGGCGATCTATCCGTTCGCGCTCGCGGCGCTGCTCGGCGGGCCGCGCCTGCTGTACCGCGCGTGGAAGGATCATCAGTCGATCCATTCCGATGCACGCGCGCGCCGGGTGCTGGTGCTGGGCGCCGGTCACGCTGCCGAAGCCCTGGTCAAGGACCTGCGCCGATCGGGCGATTACGAGCCCGTGGGCCTGCTTGACGACTCCCCGCACCTGAAGGGCGCCAAGCTGCAGGGCATTCCGATCCTGGGAACCATCTCCGACGTGGCATCGGTGGCCAGGGAAACGGCGGCGAAACTGCTGGTGATCGCCATTCCCACCCTGGATGCGGCCGGCATGCAGCGGATCGTGGCGCTGTGCGAGAGCACCGGGCTGCCGTTCCGGACCGTACCGAAGCTGAGCGATGTGCTGGAAGGAAACTCGCTGCCCGGGCAGTTGAAGGAGGTGGCGATCGAGGACCTGCTCGGCCGCAAGCCCATCCAACCGGACTGGGCGCTGATCCGGGGGTGGTTGCGCGGGCGCACGGTGATGGTTACCGGCGCCGGCGGATCGATCGGCTCGGAGCTTTGCCGGCAATGCGCGCGTCATGGCGCGCGCAGAATCGTGCTGCTGGAAATCAGCGAGATCCTCATGCTGAACATCCAGAGCGAGCTGTGCCGCAACTTCCCGCACCTGGAGATCGAGTGCGTGCTGGGCGACTGTGGCGACCCTGCGGTCGCCCGCCATGCGCTTGGCCTGTATCGCCCGGACACCGTGTTCCATGCCGCGGCCTACAAGCAGGTCCCGTTGCTGGAAGGGCAGATGCGCGAAGCCGTCCGCAACAACACGCTGGCGACGGAATGCATGGCGCGTGCCTGCCAGGAGCAGGGCGTGGACAATTTCGTGTTCATCTCCACCGACAAGGCGGTCGACCCGGCGAATGCGCTCGGCGCGACCAAGCGCTACGCCGAGATGATCTGCCAGAGCCTCAACGAGAAGAAGGGCACGCGCTTCGTCACCGTGCGCTTCGGCAACGTGCTGGGCTCGGTGGGCAGCGTGGTTCCGCTGTTCCGCGAACAGATCCGCAAGGGCGGCCCGGTCACCGTGACCCATCCCGAGGTCAGCCGCTACTTCATGACGATTCCCGAAGCCTGCCTGCTGATCCTGCAGGCGGCGGCTTCGTCCTCGCGTGGCGCGATCTACATGCTGGACATGGGCGAACCGGTGCTGATCCGGGTGCTCGCCGAGCAGATGATCCGCCTTGCAGGACAGCAGCCGGGTGCCGATATCGCCATCGTCTACACCGGCTTGCGTGCGGGCGAGAAGCTGCACGAAAGCCTGTTCTACTCGGATGAGAACAGCCGCCCCACCGCCCATCCCAAGGTGCTGGAGGCGGGCGTGCGCGAGTTCTCCACCGAGCGCGTGCTGGGCAGCCTGCCGCGGCTGCGCGAGGCGGTAGCCAGCTATGATACCGAGGCCATGCAGGCCATCCTGTCTGCCGTCATCCCCGAGTATTCGCCCCTGCGCGAAACGGTGGAGCAAAGCGCCAGGACCAATATTGTCCCGTTTCCCAAAGAGGCTGGTAGGAACTGATGTCCCGACGCATTCGCAAGGCGGTTTTTCCTGTCGCAGGTCTGGGCACGCGCTTCCTGCCCGCCACCAAGACCGTTCCCAAGGAGATGCTGCCGATCATCGATCGTCCGCTGATCCAGTACGCCGTCGATGAGGCGATCGAAGCCGGTTGCGACACGCTGGTGTTCATCACCAACCGCTACAAGCATGCGGTCGCGGACTATTTCGACAAGGCCTACGAACTGGAACAGAAGCTCGAGCGCGCCGGCAAGCAGGAACAACTGGAGATGATCCGCCACGTGCTGCCCGAAGGCGTCCGCGCGATCTTCGTGACCCAGGCCGAAGCCCTAGGCCTGGGGCATGCCGTGTTGTGCGCGAAGGCGGTGATCGGCGACGAGCCGTTCGCGGTGCTGCTGCCGGATGACCTGATCTGGAACCGGGGCGACGGCGCGCTGAAGCAGATGGCCGATCTGAACGAAGCCAGTGGCGCCAGCGTGATCGCGGTCGAAGACGTGCCGCATGACAAGACCGCCAGCTACGGCATCGTCGCCACCGACGCATTCGATGGCCGCAAGGGCCGCATTTCGCAGATCGTCGAGAAGCCGAAGCCGGAGGACGCGCCCAGCGACCTGGCCGTGGTCGGCCGCTACGTGCTGAGCCCGAAGATCTTCGAGCTGCTGGAACAGACCCGGACGGGTGCCGGCGGCGAGATCCAGCTGACGGATGCGATCGCCGAGCTGCTGAAGACTGAAGAGGTCGATGCCTACCGTTTCGAGGGCACCCGTTTCGACTGCGGCACGCACCTGGGCCTGGTGGAGGCGACGATCCGTTTCGCGCTGGACAACCCGAAGCTGGCCGGGCCGGCGCGGGAGAAGCTGGCGGCGATGTTGGCGGAATAAGGGTTTTATCAAGCGCTCCGTTCGCGCTTTGATTGATACGTGATGGGCGGGACGGGTGGGCCTTTGCAGGACACGCCGTAAACCCGTCCATGGGGGCTCGTTCGCCGCATCCATGCGGCGAACGGTCCTGCAAAGGCCCACCCGTCCCGCCTGTCAGGTTTCCCGCGGGCGCGGACGGCAAGAGCAAAAGCAAACAAGGCAGCCCATGGCTGCCTTTTCTGCTTGTTGGGGTCAGCCCCCCTTTGCGTAGCAAAGGGCTCTGACCCCAACTCTGACCTTGCCTTTGCTCATCCCTCCGCCGCGAGGAGGCTGGGAGGGCCGGGTTGGCAGAGCTGCCTGGGACCGTTGGCGCCATGGGCCCGAGGCATGCCTCGGGCGGGGTGGGCAGAACGCCCAATCCCGGTCTTGCCGTGTGCGCAGGACAGAACACACGAGCAAGGCGCCATCGGGCCCCCAAGGGTGAGGGCGCTTGGCTTGCGAAGCGCTGCTTCGCAAGCGCCCGAACGCCCAGCCGCCAGCGGCTGGGCCGGACCGCGGAGCTGGGGTTACGGCGTGTCCCGGGCAGTCTCACCCACCCGCGCCCCACCGCCAACAATCAGTCGGCAACGCGTTGAACCTTACAGCGCCTCGAAAATACCCGCCGCGCCCATGCCGGTGCCGATACACATGGTCACCATGCCGTACTTCTGCTGGCGACGACGCAGGCCGTGCAGCAGGGTGGCGGTGCGGATCGCGCCGGTCGCACCCAGCGGGTGGCCCAGGGCGATCGCGCCGCCCAGCGGGTTCACCTTGCTCGGGTCCAGGCCGCAATCGCGGATCACCGCCAGCGACTGCGCGGCGAAGGCTTCGTTGAGCTCGATCCAGTCCAGCTGGTCCTGGGTCAGACCGGCCTGCTTCAGGGCCTTCGGGATCGCGGCGATCGGGCCGATGCCCATCACTTCCGGACGCACGCCGGCCACCGAGAAGCTGACGAAACGCGCGAGCGGGGTCAGGCAGTAATCCTTGATCGCCTGCTCCGAGGCCAGCAGCACGGCACCGGCGCCATCGCTCATCTGCGAGGAGTTACCGGCGGTGACGGTGCCGCCGAACTGGCCGTTGCGGAACACCGGACGCAGCTTGGCCAGGCCTTCAGCCGAGGAATCCGGGCGCGGGCCTTCGTCGGTGTCAGCGACCCTGTTGCGGGTGATGATGCGCTGGCCATCGGCCAGGTCCGGCAGGTGCGAGACGATCTCGTACGGGCTGATCTCGTCCTTGAATTCGCCGTTCTGGATCGCGGCCATGGCCTTCTGGTGCGAGGCCAGGGCGAAGGCGTCCTGGTCTTCGCGCGAGACCTTCCACTCTTCGGCGACCTTCTCGGCGGTGATGCCCATGCCGTAGGCGATGGCCACGTGATCGTTGTCGAACACGCTCGGCGCCATCGCGATCTTGTTGCCCATCATCGGCACCATCGACATCGATTCGGTGCCGCCGGCCAGCATCAGGTCGGCGTTGCCCAGGCGGATAGCGTCGGCGGCCTGGGCCACGGCCTGCAGGCCGGAGGAGCAGAAGCGGTTCACGGTCTGCGCGGCGATGGTGTTGGGCAGGCCAGCCAGCAGCACGCCGATGCGCGCCACGTTCATGCCCTGCTCGGCTTCCGGCATGGCGCAGCCGATGATCGCGTCATCGATGCGGTTGACGTCCACGCCCGGGGCCTGGGCGACGACGCTGCGCAGCACGTGCGCAAGCATGTCGTCGGGGCGGGTGTTGCGGAACATGCCCTTGGGCGCCTTGCCCACCGGGGTGCGGGTGGCGGCGACGATGTAGGCGTCCTGGATTTGCTTGGTCATTGTGGTGATCTCTCGAATTTTTTAGCCGGGGTGCCGACCCATGGCCGGCACCCACCGAAAGCAGGGAAGGGCGATCAATTGCGCAGCGGCTTGCCGGTCTTGAGCATGTGCGCGATGCGGGCCTGGGTCTTTTCCTGCTGGGCCAGTTCGACGAAGTGCTTGCGCTCCAGGGTCAGCAGCCACTCTTCGTCCACCACGGTGCCGCGGTCGACCTTGCCGCCGCACAGCACGGTGGCGATGCGCTCGGCGATCTCGTAGTCGTACGCGCTGATGAAGCGGCCCTCCAGCATGTTGACCAGCATCATCTTGAAGGTGGCGATGCCGACGTCACCGGCCACCTGGATGCGGCGTGCCGGCAGCGGCGGGCGGTAACCCGCCTCGGCCAGCGCACGCGCTTCGGCCTTGGCGATGTACAGCGCCTCGTAGCTGTTGAACACCACCTTGTCGGTGCTGCGCAGCAGGCCCAGTTCCTTGGCGTTGACCGCCGAGTTGGAGACCTTGGCCATCGCCACGGTCTCGAAGGTCTTCTTCAGTTCGGCGAACACGTCGCCACCCGGGCCCGCGGCCTGCGAGGCGCGCACGGCCAGTTCCTTCAGGCCGCCACCGGCCGGCAGCAGGCCGACGCCGGCCTCGACCAGGCCGATGTAGCTTTCCAGGAACGCCACGGTCTTGGCGCTGTGCATCTGGAACTCGCAGCCGCCACCCAGCGCCAGGCCACGCACCGCGGCCACCACCGGCACCAGCGAGTACTTGATGCGCTGGCTGGTGCGCTGGAAGTTGGCGACCATTTCCTCGAACTGGTCGACCTTGCCGGCCTGCAGCAGGCCGAGGGCACCGGCCAGGTCGGCACCGGCGGAGAACGGTTCCTTCTGCTGCCAGATCACCAGGCCCTGGAAATCCTTCTCGGCGCGGCTGACGCATTCCTGCAGGCCGTCCAGCACCTGGTCGGACACGGTGTTCATCTTGGTCTTGAAGCTGACCACGGCGATGCCATCGCCGTCGTGCCACATGCGCAGGCCGTCGTTCTCGAACACGGTCTCGCCCGGCGCGAACGTTTCGCCCAGCAGCGGATCCGGGAAGCGCTGGCGCTGGTACACCGGCAGCGACGAGCGCGGCAGCTTGGCGTTGCGCGACGGGCTGTAGCTGCCCTCGGCGGCGTGCACGCCATCGCGGCCATCGAACACCCAGTCCGGCAGCGGGGCGTTGCTCATGCTCTTGCCGGCGACGATGTCATCGGCGATCCACTGCGCGACCTGCTTCCAGCCGGCGGCCTGCCAGGTTTCGAACGGGCCCAGCGACCAGCCGTAGCCCCAGCGGATCGCAAGATCGACGTCCCGCGCGGTCTCGGCGATGTCGGCCAGGTGGTAGGCGCTGTAGTGGAACAGGTCGCGGAAGGTCGCCCACAGGAACTGCGCCTGCGGGTGCTGGCTCTCGCGCAGCCTGGCGAACTTCTCGGCCGGGTTCCTGATCTTCAGGATCTCGACCACTTCCGGCGCGGCGGCGCGGTCGGCCGGACGGTAGTCCTGCTTCTCCAGATCCAGTACCACGATGTCCTTGCCGACCTTGCGGAAGATGCCGGCACCGGTCTTCTGGCCCAGCGCGCCCTTGGCGATCAGCGCATCCAGCCACTTCGGCGACTTGAAGAACTCATGCCAGGGGTCGTTCGGCAGGGTGTCGCCCATGGTCTTGATCACGTGGGCCATGGTGTCCAGGCCGACCACGTCGGAGGTGCGGTAGGTCGCCGACTTCGGGCGGCCGACCAGCGGGCCGGTCAGGCCGTCCACTTCATCGAAGCCCAGGCCGAACTGCTGGGTGTGGTGGATGGTGGACAGGATCGAGAACACGCCGATGCGGTTGCCGATGAAGTTCGGGGTGTCCTTCGCATACACCACGCCCTTGCCCAGGGTGGTGACCAGGAATGCTTCCAGGCCTTCCAGCACGGCGGCATCGGTGGTGGTGGCCGGGATCAGCTCGGCCAGGTGCATGTAGCGCGGCGGGTTGAAGAAGTGCACGCCGCAGAAGCGGTGGCGCAGCTGTTCGGGCAGCACGTCGGCCAGCTTGTTGATGCCCAGGCCCGAGGTGTTGGAGGCCAGCACCGCGTGGTCGGCCACGAACGGGGCGATCTTCCTGTAAAGGTCCTGCTTCCAGTCCATGCGCTCGGCGATGGCCTCGATGATCAGGTCGCAGTCCTTCAGTTGCTCCAGGCCGGAGTCGTAGTTGGCCGGGGTGATGGCTTCGGCCAGCGACTTGCTGGCCAGCGGCGCCGGGCTCAGCTTGCCAAGGTTGGCGATCGCCTTGAGCACGATGCCGTCGGCCGGGCCTTCCTTCGCCGGCAGGTCGAACAGCACGGTGTCGACGCCAGCGTTGGTGAGGTGGGCGGCGATCTGGGCACCCATGACGCCGGCACCCAGCACGGCGGCGCGGCGGATCAGCAGGGAATTGGACATGGTGTAGGGCCTTTGTTGGTACCGGGTGGAATCAGGGGGAGGTGGGCGTGGCGGCGCCGTGTGCGCTGGCGCGGAACCCGGCCTCGGCGAAATGGATCAGTTCATTGGCGGCCTTGCTGCGGTGGGCGGCCTCGCTGATGCCGTGCGGGCGCTTGATCAGGCCGAAATCGGCCATCGCGTAGGTCAGTGCGCCGGCGAGGAAGTCCAGCCGCCAGTACAGCTCTTCCTTGCTCAGGCCGGGCACGCAGGCGCCGATGGCCTTGCCGAACTCACGCAGCACGTGGCCGTAGTGGTCGGACAGGAACTTGCGCAGGTTGTCGTTCTTCTCGGCATAGGCGCGGGCGATCACCCGCACGAACGCGCCCCCGCTCTGCCGGTCCTGCGCCATCGCCAGCGCCGGCTCGACGAAGGCGGCCAGCACCGCGCGCAGGTCACCGGGGCGGATGGCGCGGGCCTGCTCCAGCTGGGCCAGGCGGGCGGCGGTCATTTCGTCCATGCGCCGGCGGAACACCTCGTTGACCAGGTTTTCCTTGGAGCCGAAGTGGTAGTTGACCGCGGCGATGTTGACGTCGGCGTGGCTGGTCACCTGCCGCAGCGAGGTGCCGGCGAAGCCGTACTGCGCGAACAGTTCCTCGGCGGCGCAGAGGATGCGGTCCTTGGTGGAGAAGCTGGCGGGTTTGCCCATGCCGATGCAGTCAATCAAACGATTGTTTGGATGCTACGCCCGGTGGGGCGCAGGGTCATGCTGCTTTGCAGCATCATTTATCTGACGCTGTGCAAAGCCCCCGGGCACCCGTTAGAATTGGCAACCGCAATTCAGGCTAAGCCCGCGTCCGCACGCGGGTTTTTTTCATGTACCCTCGGGCCGACCGGCCCCAAATCCGGAGAATTCCCATGGCGCTGGAGCGCACCCTTTCCATCATCAAGCCCGATGCCGTCGCCAAGAACGTGATCGGCGAGATTTACGCCCGCTTCGAAAAGGCCGGCCTGAAGATCGTGGCTGCCAAGTACAAGCAGCTGTCGCGCCGCGAGGCCGAAGGCTTCTACGCTGTGCACCGCGAGCGTCCGTTCTTCAACGCGCTGGTCGAATTCATGATCTCCGGCCCGGTGATGATCCAGGCGCTGGAAGGCGAGAATGCCGTGCTGGCCCACCGCGAACTGCTGGGCGCCACCAATCCGAAGGAAGCCGCGCCGGGCACCATCCGCGCCGACTTCGCCGAATCCATCGACGCCAACGCCGCCCACGGCTCGGACTCGGTCGAGAACGCCGCGATCGAGATCGCCTACTTCTTCGCCGCCACCGAAGTGGTCTCGCGCTGAGCAGTACGTAGAAGGTTGAAGCCGTGAACGAGGTCGTACAGTCCCCCGCCATCCAGCCGCTGCCGAAAACCACGCCGGCGGCTGGCAAGCAGAACCTGCTCGACCTCGATCGCGCGGGCCTGGAGACGTTCTTCGTCGAGACGCTCGGCGAACAGAAGTTCCGCGCCCACCAGGTGATGAAGTGGATCCACCACCGCTACGTCACCGATTTCGACCAGATGACCGACCTCGGCAAGTCGCTGCGCGCCAAGCTGCAGCAGCATGCCGAGGTCGTCGTCCCCAATGTCGTGTTCGACAAGCCGTCCGCCGACGGCACCCACAAGTGGCTGCTGGCGATGGGCGTGGATGGCAGGAATGCCATCGAGACCGTGTACATCCCGGACAAGACCCGCGGCACGCTGTGCGTGTCCTCGCAGGTCGGCTGCGGCCTGAACTGCACCTTCTGTTCGACCGCCACCCAGGGCTTCAACCGCAACCTGACCACCGCCGAGATCATCGGCCAGGTGTGGGTCGCCGCGCGCCACCTGGGCAACGTGCCGCACCAGATGCGCCGCCTCACCAACGTGGTGATGATGGGCATGGGCGAGCCGCTGATGAATTTCGACAATGTCGTGCGTGCCATGAGCATCATGCGCGACGACCTGGGCTACGGCCTGGCCAACAAGCGCGTGACCCTGTCCACGTCCGGGCTGGTGCCGCAGATCGACCGCCTGTCGGTCGAAAGCGACGTGTCGCTGGCGGTGTCGTTGCATGCGCCCAACGACGCGCTGCGCGAAACCCTGGTGCCGCTCAACAAAAAGTACCCCATCGCCGAATTGATGGCGTCCTGCGCGCGCTACCTGCGCGGCAACAAGAAGCGCGATTCGGTGACCTTCGAATACACCCTGATGAAGGGCATCAACGACCAGCCCGAGCACGCCCGCCAGCTGGCGCGGCTGATGCGCCAGTTCGACAACGCGGTGCAGGCCAAGGACTCGGGCAAGGTCAACCTGATTCCGTTCAACCCGTTCCCGGGCACCCGCTACGAGCGTTCGGACGAGGAGCAGATCCGCGCCTTCCAGAAGATCCTGCTCGACGCGCAGGTACTGACGATGGTGCGGCGCACCCGCGGCGACGACATCGATGCCGCCTGCGGCCAGCTCAAGGGCCAGGTGATGGATCGCACCCGTCGCCAGGCCGAGTTCAACCGGCTGCTGCAGGCCCAGGACGCGCCCCCGGCGCAGCGGGACGCGCTTGGTTGAGCGCCTGCTCGCGTCGGTGCTGGTCCTGCTGCTGCTTGCCGGCTGCGGGCATGGCACCAAGGCGACCAGGGTCCGCTGGGGCCAGGAGATGGCGCAGCCCGTAGAGGTGCATGACGACCGCCAGGTGCGCGCGCGCCTGCGCTACCAGGAACTGCTGCGGCTGGTTGGGGACCGGCTGGGCCGGGGCGACCTGGATGGCGCCTTCAAACACGCCCGCTCGGCGCAGAGGCTGGCGCCGGACGATCCGGCGGCCTACACCCTGCAGGCGGTGATCGAAGGGCGGCGGGGCAACATGGAGGAGGCCGGCCGGCTGTACCGGCGCGCCGCCGAGCTTGCGCCACGCCAGGGCGACGTGCTCAACAACTATGGCGCCTGGCTGTGCGCCAACGGCCATCCGGCCGAGGCGCTGGTCTGGTTCGACCGCGCCGTGGCCGATCCCGGCTACCAGGAACGTGCCGACGCGCTGGCAAACGCGGGCGGCTGCGCGCTGGAAGCGGGACAGGGTGAGCGCGCCGGGCAGGACCTGCGCCAGGCGCTGGAACTTGACCCGGACAACGCATATGCGCTGGAGGCGATGGCGCGCAACGAGTTCCGGCTGGGGCGCTATTTCGAGGCGCGCGCGTTCTACCAGCGGCGCCTGGCGGCTGCGCCGGCCACGGTTTCCGTGTTACAACTTGCCATTCAGATTGAAGAACGGCTGGGCGACAGCAGTGCCGTCAGCCGATACCAGCAGCGGTTGCGTGAGGAATTTCCTGCCGGCGCAACCCCGAATTCCCAGGGCTGATGCATTGTGAGCAATGATCCGGGTATGAACGCTTTTGAGGGGGCGGTGGGCTGCGGGGAGCAGCTTCGCCAGGCGCGCCAGGCGGCTGGCCTGTCGCTGGAGGAAGTGGCGGGGCGGCTGCACATGCCGGTGCAGGTGGTTGCCGCGCTGGAGCAGGAGCATTGGGAGCGCCTGGGCGCGCCGGTGTTCGTGCGTGGCCAGCTGCGCAGCTATGCGCGGCTGCTGGGCGTCAACCTGGACGGGCTGCTGCAGCAGGCGCGGATCGCGCCGGTCGAGCCGCCCAAGCTGGTCAGCCATACGCATACCCCGCGCGTGCGCCGGGTTGTCGAGAGTCTCGGTCGCCGGGCGGTGTACGTGGTGATCACCGCGGTGCTGGCGGTGCCGGTCTGGTACGCCTTCCAGAGCAAGTTCGGCGATGCGCCGCCCAGTACCGCGTCGCTGGACGTGGTACCGGACCCGGCGTCGGTGGCCGCTGCCGGTAGCGCCGGCAGCGACGAAGCGGCGGCACGCCCGCAGCAGGAGCGGGCGCCCTACATCGCATCGATGGCGCCCCTCGCGCGGCAGGCGGCGGAGCCGCAGGCGCTGGCGTCGGCGGGCATGAGCCTGGAGTTCCGCGGCGACAGCTGGGTCGAGGTCTCCGCGCCGGATGGTTCCATCGTCGAGAAGGCGCTGATCCGC
Source organism: Stenotrophomonas sp. Steno-Z10-HUANG (assembly GCF_056393075.1). Classification (NCBI taxonomy): domain Bacteria; kingdom Pseudomonadati; phylum Pseudomonadota; class Gammaproteobacteria; order Lysobacterales; family Lysobacteraceae; genus Stenotrophomonas; species Stenotrophomonas sp. Steno-Z10-HUANG. Next base: position 112,093 of record NZ_JBWJPA010000003.1, on the reverse strand, counting down.
GCCGGCGAGAAGCGCAGTTACAGTCCCGGTCAGGTCGGCCGCATGAAAGTAGGCAACGCTTCGGAAGTGGACTTCCGCCAGAGCGGTGGCAATGTCGACCTGGCGCCGTTTACAAGCGGTAATAATGTGGCCCGCTTTACGGTATCCTCTGACGGCTCCGTGGCGCCGGTTTCGCACTGAAACAAGCGCAGATCAAAACATCAAGGCTCCCCCGGCAGGAGTGGAGCGAGAGTTACGCATGGCGATTGACGACCTGCTCGACGAGCATGAACAAGGCGAACGTGTCCGCACCTGGCTGCGCCAGAACGGCGCTGGGATCATTGGCGGGGTGGTGCTTGCGCTGGCCTTGATCATGGGCTGGAAGTGGTGGCAGAACGACCAGGTGGGCAAGCTGGCGCAGGCCAACAGCCGCTATGACGCGGTCAGCCGCAGCCTGCAGTCCAAGAACCTGGACGAGGCCGCCAAGGAAGTGGCGGCGCTGGAAGGCAGCAAGGCCGGCATCTATGCCGACCTCGCCGCGCTGGAGCTGGCCAAGGCGCAGGTCGAGGCGGGCAAGAACGACGATGCGATCAAGACCCTGCGCGGGTTGAAGGTCGAAGGCGAGTTCAAGCTGCTGATCGACCAGCGCATTGCCCGCCTGCTGATCGAAACCGGCAAGGCGGCCGAAGCACAGGCCCTGCTTGGCAAGGCCGATGACAGCGCCAGCCTGGAGATCCGCGGTGACGCGCTGGTGGCGCAGGACAAGCGCGAGCAGGCGCGCGAGCTGTACGCGCAGTCGCTGGCCAAGCTCGACGTCGCCGCGCCGCAGCGTCGCCTGCTCGAAATCAAGCTGATGGACGCCGGCGGTACCGTCGCCGACCCTGCGGCGGAGAAGAACTGATGAAACTCAAGCATGTGGCGGGCATCGCGCTGGTCGCGGTGGCGCTGAGCGGTTGCTCGACGGTCAAGGGCTGGTTCGCGGGCAAGGATGCCGAGGCCAAGAAGGCGCTGGAGCCGGCCGAACTGGTCAAGTTCGAGCCCACGCTCAAGGTCAACCGCATCTGGTCGGCCAACGTCGGCAAGGGTGAAGGCCGCATCGGCGTGCGCCAGGCACCGGCCGTGGCCGATGGCCGTGTCTATGCCGCGGCGGTCGAAGGCGGCGTGCATGCGCTCGACCTGCAGACCGGCAAGCAGGTGTGGGAATACACGCCCGCCAAGGAAAAGAAGAAGGCCAAGCTGCGCCTGTCCGGTGGCCCGGGCGTGGGCGAGGGGCTGGTGGTCATCGGCACGCTGGACGGCCAGGTGATCGCGCTGGACGCGGCCGACGGCAGCGAAAAGTGGCGCGCGCGCGTCCCCGGCGAGATCATCGCCGCCCCGGCGGTCGCGCAGGGGCTGGTGTTCGTGCGCAGCAACGACGGCCGCACCACCGCGCTGGATGCCGGCAGCGGCGAACGGCGCTGGTTCAATGCGCAGGAGCTGCCCTCGCTGACCGTGCGCGGCAACGCGCCGGTAGTGGCGGGCCCGGGCGTGCTGTTCATCGGCAACGACGATGGCACCCTGGCGGCGCTGGCCATGCAGGACGGTCGCCCGCTGTGGGAGCAGACCATCGGCACCCCGGAAGGGCGTACCGAACTGGAGCGCATGGCCGACGTCGATGGCGCCCCGGTGCTGGAAGGCAACAACCTGTACGTGACCAGCTTCAAGAACCAGACCCTGGCGATCGAAGGCCCGAGCGGGCGTCCGCTGTGGTCGCGCGACCATGGCGGCGGTGGCGGCCTGGCCGTCTCCTCCGGCCACGTGGTGGTCACCGACGGCAAGGGTACGGTCTACGGCCTGGACAAGACCTCGGGCGCGGCGATGTGGTCGCAGCAGGCGCTGGCGCGGCGCTCGGTGACCGGCCCGGCGATCCAGGGCGATTACGTCGTGGTCGCCGATTACAAGGGATACCTGCACTGGCTGCAGATGGGCGATGGCGCCCTGGCGGCCCGTGAAAAGAGCGGGGGCGACCCCGTGGTCGCGCAACCCATCGTCGCCGAAGGCGTGCTGCTGGTGCAGAACGTGGACGGCAAGCTGACCGCCTGGCGGTTGGCGAACTAAGGAGTCCAAGCGATGCTGCCTTTGGTCGCCCTGGTTGGACGGCCGAATGTCGGCAAGTCGACCATCTTCAATGCCCTGACGCGCACGCGTGACGCCTTGGTCCACGACCAGCCCGGCGTCACCCGCGACCGCAACTACGGCGTGTGCCGGCTCGACGAAGACAACCCGTTCCTGATCGTCGACACCGGCGGCATCGCCGAGGAAGAGGAGGGCCTGGCCGGCGCCACCGCGCGGCAGGCGCGCGCCGCCGCCGCCGAGGCGGACCTGATCCTGTTCGTGGTCGATGCCCGCGATGGCACCTCGGCGCTGGATGACGAGATCCTGGCGTGGCTGCGCAAGCTGTCGCGGCCCACGCTGCTGCTGATCAACAAGATCGACGGCACCGACGAGCAGGACGTGCGCTCGGAATTCGCCCGCTATGGCTTCGGCGAGATGCTCACGGTCTCGGCCGCGCACCGCCAGGGCCTGGACGACCTGCTCGAGGAGATCGTCGGGCGCCTGCCCGAAGAGGGCACGACCGAGACCCTGGACGACGACCCGGCACGGGTCCGCATCGCCTTCGTCGGCCGTCCCAATGTCGGCAAATCGACGTTGGTGAACCGCCTGCTGGGCGAGGAGCGCATGATCGCCTCCGACGTGCCCGGCACCACCCGCGATTCGATTTCCGTGGATCTCGAGCGCGACGGCCGCCTGTACCGGCTGATCGATACCGCCGGCCTGCGCCGCAAATCGCGCGTGGACGAAGTGGTCGAGAAGTTCTCGGTGGTCAAGACCCTGCGCTCGATCGAGGAGTGCCAGGTCGCGGTGCTGATGCTCGATGCCAGCGAAGGCGTCACCGACCAGGACGCCAGCGTGCTGGGCGCGGTGCTCGATGCCGGGCGCGCGCTGGTGATCGCGATCAACAAGTGGGACGGGCTGACCGACTACCAGCGCGAACAGGCCGAAACCCTGCTCTCGCTCAAGCTCGGCTTCGTGCCCTGGGCCGAGGTGGTGCGGATCTCCGCCAAGCACGGTTCGGGCCTGCGCGAGCTGTTCCGCGCGGTGCACCGCGCGCACGCCTCGGCCACCCACGAATTCAGCACCAGCGAAGTGAACAAGGCGCTGGAAATCGCCTACGAGAGCAACCCGCCGCCGAGCATCCGCGGCCATGTCTCCAAGCTGCGCTACGTGCACCCGGGCGGCACCAACCCGCCGACCTTCATCGTGCACGGCACGCGCCTGAAGGAGCTGCCGGACTCGTACAAACGCTACCTGGAGAACTTCTTCCGCAAGCGTTTCAAGCTGGTGGGCACGCCGGTGACGTTCCTGTTCCGCGAGGGCGCCAACCCTTACGAGGGCAAGAAGAACGTGCTGACCGAGCGCCAGGTCAAGGCCAAGCGGCGGCTGATGAAGCACGTCAAAGGCAGGAAGTGATCACGCAGGGGCGGCCGCAGGACCGCCCTTTTCGTTTGTGCCCTGCCGATGGCGGGATGAATCCCGGCGCGCGCCGGAGCCATGGCCGATAATCCCGCCATGAGCATCCGCGAGCTGACCCCGCAACAGGCCCGTGCCCGGCAGCTGGCCGGCGCGGTGATGATCGACGTGCGCGAAGCGCACGAACGCGCCGGCGGCATGGCCGAAGGCGCGCGCGGGGTTGCCGCTGGCGACCTGCTGGCCGCGCCCGCCAGCGCCCTGCCGTCGCCGCAACAGGAGATCATCCTGATCTGCCAGAGTGGCAGGCGTTCGCTGGATGCGGCGGTGGCCTTGCAGACGGCCGGCTACACGCACCTGGCGTCGGTTGCCGGCGGAACGCTCGCGTGGCGGGCGGCGGGCCTGCCGCTGGTGCAGCCGCTGCTCGACGCGGGCGAACGCGACTTCTACGACCGCTATTCGCGGCACCTGCTGCTGCCGCAGGTGGGCGAGGCCGGGCAGCGGCGCCTGCAGCGCGCCCGCGTGCTGGTGGTCGGTGCCGGTGGGCTGGGCGCGCCGGCCGCGTTCTACGTGGCCGCGGCCGGGGTGGGGCGGCTGCGCATCGTCGACGACGACGTGGTCGAGCGCAGCAACCTGCAGCGCCAGATCATCCACGCCGATGCCGCCATCGGCAGCCCCAAGGTGGAGTCGGCGCGCGCGCGGCTGCTGGCGCTGAATCCTTACATCGAGGTGGAGGCGATCGCGCAGCGGGTGACGTCGGCCAATGTCGACGCGTTGATGGAGGGCGTGGACGTGGTGCTGGACGGTTCGGACAACTTCCCGCTGCGCTACCTGCTCAACGACGCCTGCATCAAGCACGCGCGGCCGCTGGTGTACGCCGCGATCGAGCGGTTCGACGGCCAGGTCGGGGTGTTCGATGCCGGCCGCCGGCGCGGGCAGGCGCCGTGCTACCGCTGCCTGTTTCCGGAGCCGCCGCCGCCCGAATTCGCGCCCAACTGCGCCCAGGCCGGGGTGCTCGGCGTGCTGCCGGGGCTGGCCGGGGTGATCCAGGCCACCGAAGTGCTCAAGCTGCTGCTGGAGATCGGCCAGCCCCTGGCCGGGCGCCTGCTGCGTTTCGATGCGCTGGGCATGCGCTTCCGCGAGACCCGCGTGCATCCGGATCCCGATTGCCCGGTCTGCGCGCCGGGCCGCGCGTTTCCCGGCTATATCGACTACGCCGCGTTCTGCGCCCATCGCGGCTGATCGCGGCTGCCGGGCGCGCGGCGGGATGTCGCGCCGCGCCGAATCGGGGACAATAGCCGGCCCGTTCCCGCCTCCACGCCCATGACCCTGCCTGCCGACGCCTCCACGGCCACTGCCCGCATCCTCGATGGCCGCCGCATCGCCGAAGAACTGCTCGACGACCTGAAGCTGCGCGTGGACGCGCGGATCGCGGCCGGGCGCTCGCGGCCGGGGCTGGCGGTGGTGCTGGTCGGCGGCGACCCGGCTTCGGCGGTGTACGTGCGCAACAAGCGTCGTGCCGCGCAGAAGGTCGGCATCGAGGCATTCGACCATGACCTGCCCGAGGGCACGACCGAGGCGCAGCTGCTGGAGCTGATCGACCGGCTCAACGCCGACCCCAAGATCCACGGCATCCTGATCCAGCTGCCGCTGCCGGGCATCGCCGACGCCAACCGGCTGATCCAGCGCATCGACCCGCGCAAGGACGTGGACGGCTTCCATCCGCAGAACGTGGGGCACCTGGCGCTGCGCGAGTTCGGCCTGCGCCCGTGCACGCCGCGCGGCATCATCACCCTGCTGGCGCATACCGACCAGCCGGTGCGCGGACGCAACGCCACCATCGTCGGGGTCAGCAACCACGTCGGCCGGCCGATGGGGCTGGAACTGCTGATTGCCGGCTGCACCGTCACCAGCTGCCACAAGTTCACCCCGCGCGAGGAGCTGGAGCGGGCGGTGCGCAACGCCGACATCCTGGTGGTGGCGGTGGGCATCCCGCAACTGGTGCCGGGCGAGTGGGTCAAGCCCGGGGCGGTGGTGATCGACGTCGGCATCAACCGCATGGACGATGGCCGCCTGGTCGGCGACGTCGGGTTCGAAGCGGCGTCGCGCCGCGCCAGCTGGATCACCCCGGTGCCGGGCGGCGTCGGCCCGATGACGGTGGCCACGCTCATGCAGAACACCATCGAGGCGGCCGACGCGGCCGGCTGAACGGCCACCGGCGGCGGCCACCGCCCTGCCGGTTCTTACCGGTGCCTGCCGCGCGGGCGCAGGCCGGCCGTGGCCGCGGCCCTGAACCATCGGTGCCGGCGCGACACTGCGTCGCACCGGCCCCCTGCCATCGGCGCCCGAACAAGGGTAAAATGACGCGCTTCCCCACATCTCGGGTATGCCGATGCTGCGCATCCAGGCTGAAGCACTGACCTACGACGACGTCTCGCTCGTCCCCGCCCACTCCACGATCCTGCCCAAGGATGTCGACCTCGGCACGCGCCTGACCCGCGACCTTCGGCTGCGGCTGCCGATCGTCTCGGCGGCCATGGATACGGTCACCGAGGCGCGCCTGGCCATCGCCATGGCCCAGCTCGGCGGCATCGGCATCATCCACAAGAACCTGCCGCTGGAGCAGCAGGCGGCCGAAGTGGCCAAGGTCAAGAAATTCGAATCCGGGGTGATCCGCGACCCGATCACGGTCGGCCCGGAGACCAGCATCCGCGAAGTGCTGGCGCTGACCCGCGCGCACAACATCTCCGGCGTGCCGGTGGTGGGCAGCGACGGCCTGCTGGCCGGCATCGTCACCCACCGCGACATGCGCTTCGAGACCGAACTGGACGATCCGGTCCGCCACATCATGACCAAGAAGGACCGGCTGGTCACGGTGAAGGAGGGCGCGGCCTCGGACGAGGTGCTGTCGCTGCTGCACAAGAACCGCATCGAGAAGGTGCTGGTGGTCAATGACGCGTTCGAACTGCGCGGCCTGATCACGGTCAAGGACATCCAGAAGAAGACCGACAACCCCAACGCGGCCAAGGACGCGGCCACGCGCCTGCTGGTCGGTGCCGCGGTCGGCGTCGGTGGCGATACCGACCGCCGGGTCGAGGCGCTGGTCGCCGCCGGGGTGGACGTGCTGGTGGTGGATACCGCCCACGGCCACTCGCAGGGCGTGCTGGACCGCGTGCGCTGGGTCAAGAAGCACTTCCCGCAGGTACAGGTCGTCGGCGGCAACATCTGCACCGGCGAGGCGGCGCTGGCGCTGCTGGACTGCGGTGCGGACGCGGTCAAGGTCGGCATCGGCCCGGGCTCGATCTGCACCACGCGCGTGGTCGCCGGCGTCGGCGTGCCGCAGGTCACCGCGATCGATCTGGTCGCCGAAGCACTGCAGGACCGCATCCCGCTGATCGCCGACGGCGGCATCCGCTATTCCGGCGACATCGGCAAGGCGCTGGCCGCCGGCGCGTCGACGGTGATGATCGGCGGCCTGCTGGCCGGCACCGAGGAATCGCCGGGCGAGACCGAGCTGTTCCAGGGCCGCTCCTACAAGAGCTACCGCGGCATGGGTTCGCTGGCGGCGATGGAAAAAGGCTCCAAGGACCGTTATTTCCAGGATGCGGCCACCGCCGACAAGCTGGTGCCGGAAGGCATCGAGGGCCGCGTGCCGTACCGCGGCCCGGTCGGCGGCATCATCCACCAGCTGGTCGGCGGCCTGCGCGCGACCATGGGCTACGTGGGCTGCGGCACCATCGAGGAGATGCGCAGCAAGCCGAAGTTCGTGAAGATCAGCGGCGCCGGCCAGCGCGAGAGCCACGTCCACGACGTGCAGATCACCAAGGAACCGCCGAACTACCGCGCCTGACGCGGAACGAGCGAAGAGGAACGAGGACCGCTGTCCCGTTCCTCTTTCTCTATACGCCGCCGGCATCCGCATCGCCCCCGTTTTCCGACTCATCGTTCCAGGCCCCATGACCAACATCCACAACGACAAGATCCTCATCCTCGATTTCGGCGCGCAGTACACCCAGCTGATCGCGCGTCGCATCCGCGAGTTCGGCGTGTATTGCGAAATCTGGGCCTGGGACCACGATCCGGCCGAGATCGCCGCGTTCGGCGCCAAGGGCATCATCCTGTCCGGTGGCCCGGAATCGACCACGCAGGACGGCGCGCCAGCCGCGCCGCGGGAAGTGTTCGACAGCGGCCTGCCGCTGCTGGGCATCTGCTACGGCCTGCAGACCATGGCCAAGCAGCTGGGCGGTGGCACCGAGGCCGCCGACCAGCGCGAGTTCGGCCATGCCGAAGTGAAGCTGCTGGGCCACGACGGCCTGCTCGGCGGGCTGTCCGACCATAACGGCGAACCGCGCCTGGACGTGTGGATGAGCCATGGCGACCACGTCACCCACGTGCCGCCGGGCTTCGTCATCACCGCGGTGACCGACCGCATCCCGGTGGCGGCGATGGCCAACGAGGAAAAGCGCTGGTACGGCGTGCAGTTCCACCCGGAAGTGACCCACACCAGGCAGGGTTCGGCGCTGCTCAAGCGTTTCGTCACCGACATCTGCGGCTGCGCCACGCTGTGGACCGCGGCCAACATCATCGACGACCAGATCGCCCGCGTGCGCGAGCAGGTCGGCAGCGACGAGGTGATCCTCGGCCTGTCCGGCGGCGTCGATTCGTCGGTGGTCGCCGCGCTGCTGCACAAGGCCATCGGCGCGCAGCTGACCTGCGTGTTCGTCGACACCGGCCTGCTGCGCTTCCAGGAAGGCGACCAGGTCATGCGCATGATGGCCGAGAACATGGGCGTGAAGGTGGTGCGGGTGAACGCCGCCGACCGCTATTTCAAGGCGCTCGAAGGGGTCAGCGACCCGGAAGCCAAGCGCAAGATCATCGGCAACCTGTTCGTCGAGATCTTCGACGAGGAGTCGGCCAAGCTGAAGAACGCCAAGTGGCTGGCGCAGGGCACGATCTACCCCGACGTGATCGAGTCGGCCGGCAGCAAGACCGGCAAGGCGCACGTGATCAAGAGCCACCACAACGTGGGCGGCCTGCCGGAAGACATGAAGCTCAAGCTGGTCGAGCCGCTGCGCGAGCTGTTCAAGGACGAAGTGCGCCGCCTCGGCGTCGAGCTCGGCCTGCCGCGCGCCATGGTCTACCGCCACCCGTTCCCGGGCCCGGGCCTGGGCGTGCGCATCCTCGGCGAGGTGAAGCGCGAATATGCCGAGCTGCTGGCCAGGGCCGATGCGATCTTCATCGAGGAACTGCGTGCGGCCGACCTGTACGACAGGACCTCGCAGGCGTTCGCGGTGTTCCTGCCGGTGAAGTCGGTCGGCGTGGTCGGCGATGCACGCGCCTACGAATGGGTGATTGCGCTGCGCGCGGTGGAAACCATCGACTTCATGACCGCGCACTGGGCGCACCTGCCGTACGACTTCCTCGGCCGCGTGTCCAACCGCATCATCAACGAACTGCGCGGCGTCTCGCGCGTGGTCTACGACATCTCCGGCAAGCCACCGGCGACGATCGAGTGGGAGTGATCCGCGGTTGAGGGCCTGTCCCGGGTAGTGCGCGGGACGGGTGAGCCGGGGCCAACGGCAGGCCCTGGCCTCCGCCCTGTATGGCAGTGCGTACCAACCTGGTGCGCAGGGCCGCCTCCGGGGCGGCCGCTCAGGGCGCCAGCTTGCGCCGTTGGCGCGCCAGCACCGCTTCGCGGTGGGCGATGTAGGCGTTGGCGGCGAGGATGATCGCCGCGCCGAGCAGGGTCCAGTGGTCGAGGGTTTCGCCGAACAGCAGCCAGCCCAGCAGCACCACCAGCGGCAGCTGGGTGAAGCTGATCGGGGTCAGTGCCGAGACTTCGCCCAGCCGCAGCGCGCGCGTCCACAGCAACTGCCCGATGGTGCCGAGGATGCCGGTGGCGAGCAGCCACAGCCAGGCGATGCCGGTCGGCCAGGTCCACACGAACAGCGCCGGCAGCAGCGACAGCGGCACCCAGAACACATAGGTGTAGAACACCACCGTATCCGGGCCGTCGATGCGGGTGAGCTGCTTGATCTGGATCGATACCAGCGCGCTGAGCATGGCCGCCGACACCGCGACCAGGCTGCCGGCCTGGAAGCCATGCGCGCCGGGCCGCACGATCACCAGCACGCCGATGAAGCCGGCGATCACCGCCGCCCAGCGGCGCACGCGCACGGTTTCACCCAGCCACAGTACCGCGGCGATGGTCACGAACAACGGCGTCGAATAGGACAGCGAGACCGCCTGCGACAGCGGCAGGTGGCCCAGTGCCCAGAAGCCGCACAGCATCGACGCCAGGCCGATCGCGCTGCGCAGCAGGTAGCGCGGCAGTTGCCGGGTGCGCAGCGGCGCGTGGCCAGGGCGCAGCAGCACCGGCAGCAGCGCGAGCAGGCCGAAGGCGTTGCGGAAGAACGCCACTTCCTGGGTGGGCACGTGGGCCGTCGCCAGGCGGATGGCGATGGCCATCAGGCCGAAGGCCATGGCGCTGCCGAACATCAGCAGCGCCGCGCGCAGCGGGGCAGGGCCGGGAGCGGCCGCGACGGCGTTCACCAGCGCGCGCCGACCAGCCGCGGTTCGGGCTCGATCGGCACGCCGAAAGTCTCCAGTACCGAAGCGGAGATGCGGCGGGCGAAGGCCAGCAGTTCGGCGCCACTGGCGTTGCCATGGTTGACCAGCACCAGTGCGTGGTCGGGCGAAACGCCGGCATCGCCCTCGCGCCGTCCCTTCCAGCCGCAGGCCTGGATCATCCACGCCGCCGACAGCTTGCGGTGGCCTTCGTCCTCCCCCGGGAACACCGGCAGCGCCGGGTGCTGGTGTGAGAGCAGTTCGGCCTGCTCGCGCGGCAGGATCGGGTTCTTGAAGAAGCTGCCGGCATTGCCGAGCACGTCCGGGTCGGGCAGCTTGCGGCGGCGGATGGCGATGACCGCGTTGGCGACGTCGGCGGCCACCGGCAGTTCCACGGCCATGGCCCGCAGTTCTTCGCGGATGCCAGCGTAGTCCAGGCGCAGTTCGTGCAGCAGCGGCAGCCGGAACTGCACCGCGGTGATCAGGTAACGGTCGGCCTCGTGCTTGAACAGGCTGTCGCGGTAACCGAAGCGGCAGGCCGCCTGGTCCAGCTGCACCCATTCGTGCCGCATGGTGTCCCAGGCCTCGACCAACTGGATGAACTCCCCGACCTGGGCGCCGTAGGCGCCGATGTTCTGGATCGGCGCGGCGCCGACGGTGCCGGGAATCAGCGCCAGGTTCTCCAGCCCGGACAGGCCTTCGGCCAGCGACCACATCACCAGTTCGTGCCAGACCACGCCGGCCCCGGCGCGGACCACGGCATGGTCGGCGCGGTGCTCGAGGATCGCGATGTCGCGGTTGTCGAAGCACAGCACGGTGCCTTGCGGGTCGGCGGCGAGCAGCACATTGCTGCCGCTGCCCAGCACCAGCAGCGGCGATGGCGCCACCGCGGCCAGGGCCTCGGGCAGCGCGGCCGTATCGTGCACGCGCAGCAGCCGTGGCGCGCGGGCAGCGACATGGAAGGTATTGAGGGATCGCAGCGGGGCGTCTGTGGTCAGCGACCAGGGTGCAGCGGTTGTCATAGCGGGGCGACGGCGCCTCGGGAAGGTGCCTCGCGGCGGCGGCGGATGGCATCGACGCACTCGCCGATCAGTGCCGGGCCGCGGAAAATCAGGCCGCTGTAGCACTGCACCAGGGTCGCGCCGGCGGACATCTTGGCCACCGCGTCGGCGCCGGACTGGATGCCGCCCACGCCGATCAGCGGGATGCGCTCGGGCAGGCGCGCGCGCAGCCGGCGCAGCACCAGGGTGGACTGCCCCAGCAGCGGCGCGCCGGACAGGCCGCCGGTCTCGGCCGCGCGCCGGTCATGCTCCACGCCTTCGCGGCCGATGGTGGTGTTGGTGGCGATCACGCCGTCCACCTCCAGCTCGCTCAGCACCCGGGCGGCGGCTTCGATGTCGCGGTCGCTCAGGTCCGGCGCCACCTTGACCAGCATCGGCACGCGCCGGCCGTGCTGGGACGCCAGACGTTCCTGCGCGTCGCGCAGGCCGCCGACCAGCCGTCGCAGCGCCTGCTCTTCCTGCAGCTCGCGCAGGCCGGCGGTGTTGGGCGAGGAGATGTTGACGGTGACGTAGTCGGCCAGCGGGTACACCTTCTCCAGGCACACCAGGTAGTCGGACAGCGCGTCCTCGTTGGGGGTGTCCTTGTTCTTGCCGATGTTGATGCCCAGCGGCCCGGTGCGCTGGCTGCTGCGCTCGACGTTGCGCACCAGCGCGTCGACGCCGGCATTGTTGAAGCCCATGCGGTTGATGATGGCCGCGTGCTGCGGCAGCCGGAACAGCCGCGGCTTGGGGTTGCCTGCCTGCGGCCGCGGGGTGACGGTGCCGATCTCGACGAAGCCGAAGCCCAGGCCGAACAGCGCGTCGATATGCTCGCCGTTCTTGTCCAGGCCGGCGGCCAGCCCCACCGGGTTGGGGAAGTCCAGGCCGAACACCGTGGTCGGCATCGGCGCCGGCCGCGCCGCGAGCAGCGGCGTGGTGCCGGTGCGCCACGCCAGCTCCAGCGCGGACAGCGCCAGGCCATGGGCGCGCTCGGCGTCGAAGGCGAACAGAAAGGGGCGTACGAGCGGATACATGGGGTTCAGTCCAGCGTGCCGACGAAGGCACGGGTTCGGTATTCGAAGGCGACCCGTCCGTCCACCGCATGGGTGTCGAACAGGGCGCGCAGGGCGTGCAGCATCGGCTCGTGGCGTGGATGGCCGGCCTGCGGTGCATAGGAGGAGGACAGCAGGCGGCCGCGCAGGCCGTCGAAGTCCAGGTGCTGCGTGTTGGGCAGCTGCAGCTGGCCGCGCAGGCCGCGGCCGAACCACGCGCGCATGGCGTCGTCGTCCGGGTAGCGTTCGGCCACCGCGTCGTAGTCGGTACCGTAGTCGAGCAGCAACTGCTCATAACCGGACAGGAAGGGAGAGGCGTCGAGCAGGCGCGAGTTCCAGTACACCAGCGCCATGCCGCCCGGGCGCAGGATGCGGCGCCATTCCGGCCGCAGCGCGTCGGTGTCGAACCAGTGGAACGCCTGGGCGGCGCTGACCAGGCCGACGCTGGCGTCGGCCAGCGTGGTTGCTTCGGCGGTGCCGGCCACGAAGGTCAGCTGCGGATGATCGGCGGCCAGCCAGTGCTCGGCGGCCGCGCGCATCGCGGCATTGGGTTCGACCGCGACTACCGGGTGGCCGGCGTCGAGCAGCAGGCGGGTGCAGATGCCGGTGCCGGCACCGATGTCGGCGACCGGCGTGGTGGCCGGGACGCCGATGTCGCGATGCAACCAGTCCAGCAGCGCCGGCGGGTAGCCGGGGCGGTAGCAGACGTAGTCGGCCACCCGGCTGCTGAAACGCGCGGTTGGATCGTTCGGCTGCACGCCTGCCTCAGGCGTTCAGCGTGGCCAGCCAGGCCAGACCGCCGAAGAACAGGATGAAGGCGAGGATGGCGATCACCCACAGCGCCACCGACGCCCAGCCCAGCACCAGCCCGGTGATGGCCAGGCCGTCACCGTCGAGCTGGCCGTTGCTGCGGCGGATCTCGCCGCGCGCCATGTGGCCGAAGATGATGCCGCCGAGGCTGCCCAGGAGCGGCAGCAGGGTCCAGCCGAGGATGCCGGCGACCAGGGCGATCACGGCATAGCTGCTGGTCTGTCGTGGTGCGGGAATGCTCATGGTTGGACTCCGTTGCTGGGGGTGGGGTCGCTCTCCCGGTGGGAGAGGGAGGCGGCTGCGGGTGGCCCGCCGTTGCCTTTGTGCTGCCGTCTGCCGCCCCGATCCGGCGCGGCACTAGCCTGGTTCGGCTACCGGCAGTACCAGGCGCCGCGGCCATGCCGCCGCGGCGCCGTCGTCAGCAGCCGAAGGCCGACGCCATCACAGGTCGAACTTGATGCCCTGGGCCAGCGGCAGCGAGTCGGAGTAGTTGATGGTGTTGGTCTGGCGGCGCATGTAGACCTTCCACGCGTCCGAACCGGACTCGCGGCCACCACCGGTTTCCTTCTCGCCACCGAACGCGCCACCGATCTCGGCGCCGGAGGTGCCGATGTTGACGTTGGCGATGCCGCAGTCGCTACCGGCCGCGGACAGGAACTTCTCGGCCGACTTCAGGTTGGTGGTGAAGATCGACGAGGACAGGCCCTGCGGCACGCCGTTCTGCATGTCGATGGCTTCGTCCAGGGTCGTGTACTTCATCACGTACAGGATCGGCGCGAAGGTCTCGTGCTGGACGATCTGGTCGCTGTTCTTCAGGCCGGTGACGATCGCCGGCAGCACGAAGTTGCCCGGGCGGTCGATGGCGGTGCCGCCGGTCTCCACGGTGCCGCCGGCGGCCTTGGCCTTCTCGATCGAGGCCAGGAACTGCTGCACGGCCTCGGGGCTGTTCAGCGGGCCCATCAGGTTGGCCGGGTCGGTCGGGTCGCCGATCTTGCCTTCCACCTGCTTGTACGCCTTGACCAGGGTGGCCAGCACGTTGTCGTAGATCGATTCGTGCACGATCAGGCGGCGGGTGGTGGTGCAGCGCTGGCCGGCGGTGCCGACGGCGCCGAACACGATGCCCGGCACGGCCAGCTTCAGGTCGGCGGTCTCGTCCAGGATGATGGCGTTGTTGCCGCCCAGTTCCAGCAGGCAGCGGCCCAGGCGATGGGCGACGCGCTCGTTGACGATGCGCCCGATCTGGGTGGAACCGGTGAAGGAGATCAGCGGCACGCGCTTGTCGTCCACCAGCTTCTCCGACAGCGCGGTGCCGGCATCGTTGATCAGGAAGAAGATGTCCGGGAAGCCGCCTTCCTTGAGCGCCTCGTTGCAGATCCTCATCGTGGCGATGGCGGTCAGCGGGGTCTTGTTGGACGGCTTCCAGATGCAGACGTCGCCGCAGATCGCGGCCAGGAACGCGTTCCAGGCCCACACCGCGACCGGGAAATTGAACGCCGAGATGATGCCGACCAGGCCCAGCGGGTGGTACTGCTCGTACATGCGGTGGCCCGGGCGCTCGGAGTGCATGGTGTAGCCGTACAGCATGCGGCTCTGGCCCAGCGCGAAGTCGGCGATGTCGATCATCTCCTGCACTTCGCCGTCGCCCTCCGGCTTAGACTTGCCCATTTCCAGGGCGACCAGCGAACCCAGCGCGTCCTTGTGCCTGCGCAGTGCCTCGCCGCACAGGCGCACGGCCTCGCCACGGCGCGGGGCCGGGGTGGTGCGCCACGCCTTGAAGGCTTCCTGCGCGCGGGCGATCACGGTCTCGTAATCGGCTTCGGTGGTGGCCTGCACCTGGGCGATGACTTCACCGGTGGTCGGGTTGCGCGGCGAGAGCACGCCCGCGCCGGTGGCCGCTGACCACTGGCCATTGCCCAGGTAGGTGCCAGCGTTGGAAGCCTCGAGGCCGAGCGCCTTGAGCATTTCGAAGGACATGAAATCTCCTGATTGCTTTGCGTTGGGGGGCGCAGCCGCTGGCAACGGTGGGGTGCGGCGTGCAGAACGGCGATTTTAGCAGAGCCGCGCACGCTTCTTGGCCCGGGTGGATGCCGGATGCGGGGGCGGCATGCCACAATACGCGTCCGCAGGCCCCGTAGCTCAGCTGGATAGAGCGGTCCCCTCCTAAGGGACAGGTCGCACGTTCGAATCGTGTCGGGGCCGCCATTGATCCGCCTGCCGCGCGATGCCCGCGGCGCTCCCTGCGCAGACCGCCCGCATGTCCGCCAGCGCCAGCACCCCCCCACCTGCGTCGCTACCTCCGGCCCACCGGGCTGGAATGCCACGACCATGCGCAGTGGGTGTTGCCGGTGCGCGGCGAGCTGCCGTTTGAAGTAGGTGGCGCCGGTGGTCACCTGGACCGTTTGCTGGGCGCCTTCGTCGCGCCCGGGCAGGCCCACGACCTGGACGTGCTCGGCGACAACTGCTGCCTGGTCGTCGATTGTGCGCCCGGGGTGCTCGACGACGACACGCTCGAACACCTGTACCGCCGCCCCTGGCTGGCGCTGCCGGCGGCCATGCGCCAGCGCCTGCAGGGGTTGCCTGGCAGCCGCGCCCTGGGCGACCCGCTGCCGCACCTGCTGCGGCATTTCGCCCCGGCCGGCAGTGGCGCGCGGCTGCAGGGCGTGTGCGGCGCGGTGGTGGCCGCGCCGGGGCTGGACTGGTCGGTGGCGCGCATGGCGGCCCTGGCCGGGGTCGGTTGCAGTCGCCTGCACGCGCTGTTCGTGCGCGAGTTCGGGCTGCCGCCACTGGCCTGGGTCAGCGCCGCGCGGCTGCGCTGGGCCAGGCGGCAACTGCTGTGCAGCGACGCCAGCGTCAGCGACATCGCCCAGTGTGCCGGTTACTCGGAGCACAGTGCGTTCACCCGTGCGCTGCGTCGCGAGAGCGGGTGCACGCCACGGCAATGGCGGGCCCGGCAGTAGTCCGGGTCAAGACGCCGCCCGCCGCGGTGCCTACACTGCGCGCCGTTCTCCAGGGCAAGGGTGCGGCAGGCGTGAATCGTTCGATGAGTGTCGGGATCGCCAACGGCGTGGCTTCCGGGGCGCTGTGGGGCGTGGTGTTCCTGGCCCCGGCGGTGCTGTCCGGGTTCGCGCCGCTGCAGCTCGCGGCCGCCCGCTACCTGGTCTACGGCGCCCTGGCGCTGCTGTTGCTGGTGCCGCGCTGGCCGGCCCTGCGTTCGCGCATCGGGCGTACCGAATGGACCGCGCTGGCCTGGCTCAGCCTGCTGGGCAACCTGCTGTATTACGTGCTGCTGTCGGTTTCGGTGCAGTGGAGCGGTGGCGCGGCGGCATCGCTGATCGTGGGCATGGTGCCGGTGCTGGTGGCGGTTACCGCCGTGCGCGAACCGGGCGCGGTGCCGCTGTCGAAGCTGGCCCCGGCGCTGGCGCTGTGCGTGGCCGGGGTGGTGCTGATGGGCTGGGCGGCGATGGCGTCCTCGCACGTGCATGCCAGTACCGGGCGGCGCCTGGTCGGCCTGCTGTGCGCGGTGGGCGCGCTGCTGTCGTGGACGGTGTATTCGGTCGGCAATGCGCGCTGGCTGGCACGCTGCCCGGAGGTGTCCGGGCATGACTGGTCGTTGTTGACCGGGGTGGCCACCGGCGCGTTGGCCCTGCTGGTGGCGCCGCTGGCATTCGCCGGGGGCGGGCAGGGCCGTCCGGCCGCCGAGTGGGGCCTGTTCTGGCTGGTCGCCGCGGCGGTGGCGGTGCTGGCCTCGATCCTCGGCAATGCCTGCTGGAACCGCGCCAGTCGTGCGCTGCCGCTCAGCCTGGGCGGGCAGATGATCGTGTTCGAGACGCTGTTCGGCCTGCTTTACGGCTTTCTCTGGCAGCAGCGCTGGCCGTTGCCGCTGGAGCTGCTGGCGGCCGGCTGCCTCCTGGCCGGCGTGGTGCTGGCCGCGGCCGCGCACCGGCCCGCGGCCGAGGCGCTGGCACCGCACTGACGGCGCCACGACCCGGGCGCAGGCGCGCGTTCCGCGCAGATCCGGCGGGCGCCGTGCCGGCGGGGGCGCCACCCGGGCGCAGCGGTGCACCCGTCGCAGGGCAGGGCCGCTGCGGCCACTCCGGTGTCCGGGCCCGGCTTTTGCCGGTGCTTGCAGGCCTGATGGCCGATGATCGGCGTTGATGACATTTGCAACCGATGCATGCGTGTTCGCCGACGATCCTTGCAAGTGATGTTTTGCATCGCAGCACTTGACAGCGCATTCATCGCTGGTGTCCTCTTGGTCGCATGCACATGCCGTCGCCCTTCGTTGCCATCGACCCGCCGCCCGCAGGCGCGCTGCCGGGCGATCGCGGCGGCCTGTCCATCACCACCACCACCATTACCGTCACCACTCGCCCGGTGCGGCCCGTCGTCTTCGCGTAATTTCCGAAAACCACGGCCCCGCACCCGGATCAGGATGCGGGGGCTCCCATCCTGATGCGTGTCGGGGCCTCCAGCCGAGGTCCATCCGATGTCGCCAGTTGCCGCTCCGCTCCCCGCTCCCGCTCCCGCCACGGACGCCGTCGCCCGCAGCGTGGTCCATAAATTCGGCGGCACCTCGGTGGCCGACGCCGACCGCTACCGCCATGTCGCGCGGCTGCTGCTGGCGCGCGACGAGGACCTGCAGGTCGCCGTGGTGTCGGCGATGAAGGGAGTGACCGACGCACTGATCGACCTGGCGCGGTCGGCAGCGGCCGCCGACGCCGGCTGGGACGAGCGCTGGCATGAGCTGCGCGCCCGCCACCGTGCCGCGGCGGTGTCGCTGCTGGCCGAGAACGCCGGGCCGACCATCGAGTGGCTGGATGCGCGCTTCAACCGCCTGCGCGAGATCCTGGCCGCGTTGGCGGTGATCGGGGAGCTGCCCCGGGAAGTGCTGGACCGCGTGCAGGGCCTGGGCGAGGTGTTCTCGGCGCACCTGCTCGGCCATCACCTGCAGGCGCTGGGCGAAGACGCCGACGTGCTGGACGCGCGCGAGGTGCTGGTGGTCGACCACGGCGAGCTCGGGGTCGACGTGGACTGGAAGGCCAGTGCCGCCAAGCTGGCGCTGTGGCGCGACGCGCACCCGGCGCGGCGGCTGGTGGTCACCGGCTTCGTCGCCCGCGACCGCCGGGGCAACATCACCACGCTCGGCCGCAACGGCAGCGATTTTTCCGGGGCGATCTTCGCCGCGCTGTTCGCCGCCGACGAGCTGCACATCTGGACCGACGTGGACGGTGTCCTGTCGGCCGACCCGCGGGTGGTGCCTGAGGCCGTGCAGCTGGAGGCGCTGAGCTACGACGAGGCCTGCGAGCTGGCCTATTTCGGCGCCAAGGTGGTGCACCCGCAGACCATGTCCCCGGCGATCGAACGCGGCCTGCCGATCATCATCCGCAACACTTTCCACCCCGAGCATCCGGGTACCCGCATCACCGCGGTCAGCGCCGGCAGGGGACCGATCAAGGGGCTGACGCTCAGCCCCGAACTGGCGGTGCTGAACGTCGAGGGCACCGGCCTGATCGGCGTGCCGGGCACCGCCGAGCGCGTGTTCGCGGCCCTGCGCAACGCGCATGTGTCGGTGGTGATGATCTCGCAGGGCTCGTCCGAGCATTCGATCTGCTGCGTGGTACGCCAGGCCGAGGCGGCGCGCGCCCGCGATGCGCTGGTGCAGGCGTTCTCGCACGAACTGGCCGCCGGCCAGGTGCAGCGGGTGCAGCTGACCGAGGGCGTGAGCGTGCTGGCCGCGGTGGGCGACGGCATGGCCGGCCAGCCGGGCGTGGCCGCGCGCCTGTTCGAGGCGCTGGGACGGGCGCAGGTCAATATCCTGGCCATCGCCCAGGGCTCGTCGGAGCGCAATATCTCCGTGGCCATCGATGCCGGCGACGCGACCAAGGCGCTGCGCGCCGCGCATGCAGGGTTCTGGCTGTCGCCGCAGACCTTCTCGGTCGGGGTGATCGGCCCGGGCAACGTCGGCGCCGCGCTGCTGGAGCAGCTGCACCTGGCGCAGCCGCAGTTGCTGGCGCGGGCGAAGCTGGACCTGCGCCTGCGCGCGGTGCTGTCGCGCAACCGCATGCTGCTGGACGCACGCGGCGTGCAGGGCGACTGGAAGGCCGCGTTCGAGGCCGGCGCCGAGCCGGCCGACCTGGACCGCTTCACCGAGCACCTGCTGTCCGCGCGCCTGCCGCACACCCTGGTCATCGACTGCAGCGGCAGCGCGGACGTGGCCGACCGCTATGCCGGCTGGCTGGCCGCCGGCATCCACGTGGTCACGCCCAACAAGCAGGCCGGTTCCGGCCCGCTGGCGCGCTACCAGGCGATCCGCGAGGCGGCCACCGCCACCGGCGCGCGTTTCCGTTACGAGGCGACCGTGGGGGCCGGGTTGCCGGTCATCACCACCCTGCGCGACCTGGTCGATACCGGCGACGAGGTGACGGCGATCGCCGGCATCTTCTCCGGCACCCTGGCCTGGCTGTTCAATAAATACGACGGCAGCGTGCCGTTCTCGCAACTGGTCGCGCAGGCGCGGGCGATGGGCTACACCGAGCCGGACCCGCGCGACGACCTGTCCGGGGTGGACGTGGCGCGCAAGCTGGTGATCCTGGCGCGCGAGGCCGGGCATGCGCTCAGCCTGGAGGACGTGGTGGTGGAGGGCCTGGTGCCCGCGGACCTGCAGCAGGGCGGCGTGGAAGCCTTCATGGCGCGCCTGCACGAGGTCGATGCCGGCTTCGACCAGCGCCTGGCCGACGCCCGCGGGCGCGGCAATGTGCTGCGCTATGTCGCGCGTTTCGAGCCCGGGCAGCGGCCCACGGTCGGCCTGGTCGAGCTGCCCGGCGATCATGCCTTCGCCAATCTGCGCCTGACCGACAACGTGGTGCAGTTCCGCACCCGCCGCTACTGCGACAATCCGCTGGTGGTGCAGGGGCCGGGCGCTGGCCCGGAAGTGACGGCCGCCGGGGTGTTCGCCGACGTGCTGCGGGTGGCTGCGGGGGAGGGGGCGCGACTGTGAGCAGGCAGGCAATGCAGTCCGCCGCCGGCCGGGACGAGGCGCGCGCCTTCGCCCCGGCCTCGGTGGCGAACGTGGCGGTCGGGTTCGACCTGCTCGGCTATGCCGTGGCCGGTGTCGGCGACACGGTGACGGTGCGCCGCATCGACGCCCCGGAGGTCCGCATCGCGGCGATCCGCGGCACCGCCGTGGACCTGCCCAGACAGGCGGCGGCCAACACCGCCGGCGCGGCGCTGATCGCGCTGCGGCAGGTACTGGCGCTGCCGTTCGGGTTCGAGATCGAGATCGACAAGGGCATCCCGCTCAGTTCCGGCATGGGCGGCTCGGCGGCCTCGTGCGTGGCCGCGCTGGTCGCGGCCAATGCGCTGCTGGATGCGCCGCTGGGCCGGGACCAGCTGTACCTGCATGCGCTCGACGGCGAGGCCGTGGCCAGTGGCAGCCGCCATGGCGACAACCTCGGGCCGATGTTCCTCGGCGGACTGGTGCTGTCCACCCTGGAGCGGCTGGTGCCGGTGCCGGTGCCGGCGCACTGGCACAGCCTGCTGGTGCATCCGGACGCGCAGCTGGAAACCCGGCGCGCGCGCGCGGCGCTGCAGGGAAGCTATGCGCTCGGCGAATTCGTCGCGCAGAGCACCAACCTGGCGCTGGTGCTCGCCGGTTGCCATGCCGGCGACGCCGGGCTGGTACGCGCCGGCCTGCGCGACGTGCTGGTGGAGCCGCGCCGTGCCCCGCTGATCGCCGGCTTCGGCGCCGCCCAGCAGGCGGCACTGGCGGCCGGCGCCATGGGCGCCAGCATCTCCGGCGCCGGCCCCAGCGTATTCGCGTGGTTCGAGAGCGCCGATGCCGCGCAGGCGGCCGCACCGGCGGTGCAGGCCGCTTTCGCCGCTGCCGGCTTCGACAGCCAGAGTTGGGTGACGCCGCTGCACAGCCCCGGCGCGCGCCTGCTTTGAACTCCCGCCCTCCCGCGTGGGGGCGCCTTCATGGAAACCTTTTCCCATGCACTTCATCTCCACCCGCAACAACGCGCCCGCCGCCACGCTCAGCCAGGCCATTGCCGCCGGCCTGGCGCCCGATGGCGGGCTTTACGTGCCGCAGCAGATGCCGGCGGCGCGCTCCCTGCAGGCGGGCGCTTCGCTGGCCGATACCGCATCGACGCTGCTGCAGCCGTTCTTCGCCGGCGATGTGCTGGAAGCGGAGCTGCCGCGGATCTGCGCCGAGGCCTTCGATTTCCCCGCGCCATTGCGCCGCCTGGCCACCCGCAACGATCACGTGCTCGAGCTGTTCCACGGGCCCACGGCCGCGTTCAAGGACTTCGGCGCGCGCTTCCTGGCCGCCAGCCTGGCGCGGCTGCGGGCCGGCCACGAGCGCCCGTTGACCGTCGTGGTCGCGACCTCCGGCGACACCGGCGCGGCCGTCGCCGCCGCGTTCCATGGGCAGCCCGGGCTGGAGGTGGTGGTGCTGTACCCGGACGGACGGGTGTCGCCGCGCCAGGCGCACCAGTTGGGCTGCCTGGGCGGCAACATCCGCGCGCTGCGCGTGGCCGGCGCGTTCGACGATTGCCAGGCCATGGTCAAGCAGGCGTTGAACGACGCGGAGCTGCAGGCGCGGGTGCCATTGAGCTCGGCCAACAGCATCAGCCTCGGCCGCCTGCTGCCGCAGATGGCGTACTACGCCCACGCGGCGCTGGCCCACCAGGCCGCACAGGACACGCTGCTGAACGTCGTCGTCCCCACCGGCAACCTCGGCAACGCCATGGCCGCGGTCATGGCGCGTGCGCTGGGCGTGCCGTTGGGCCGCATCGTGCTGGCCACCAACGCCAACCGCGTGCTGCCGGACTACTTCGCCGGGGCCGCTTACCAGGCCCGTACCAGCGTGGCCACGCTGGCCAACGCCATGGATGTCGGCGCGCCCAGCAACTTCGAGCGGCTGCGCTGGCTGCATGCCGGCGACGACAACGTGCTGCGCGCCCAGTTCGTCGCGCGCGCGGTCGATGACGACGCCATCGCCGACACCATCGCCACGCGCCACCAGCGGCATGGCGAGGTGCTGTGCCCGCACACCGCCACCGCGGTGCGGGTGCTCGAGCAGCTGCGCGCCAGCGGCGAGGCTGCCGCGCACGAGCACTGGGCGGTGGTGGCGACGGCGCATCCGGCCAAGTTCGAGGCCGTGGTCGAGCCGCTGATCGGCCGCGAGGTGCCGGTGCCGCCGGCGCTGGCCGAACTGCTGCGGCGCCCGGCCCAGGCCGAGCCCTGTGCGCCGGAGTACGCCGCGCTGCGCGACGCGCTGCTGCGCTGATGCGTGCGGTCGCCGCGTTGTCCACAGCGGATGTGGAGCGTGGCGAGGAAAGCCTGTGGACAAGTGCCCGCCGCGCCAGCGGCGGCGGGCGTTGGCCCCGGCGTGGCGAAAATGGCGCCAGGCTGGCCCGTGGCCTCAGGCGGCGCGCGGACGCGGCAGGCGGCCGGCCGGACGGTGCCGGTTGCGCCCCGACAGGCCCAGCAGCCAGGTCGCCACCGGCAGCGCAGCCAGCATCAGCAGCCAGCCGGCGATGACGAAGCCCCCGGCCGCGAACACCGGCAGCCCGGCCGCCGCCGTGAATGCGGTGGCGAACGTCAGCGTCGCCAGCGCGGAATGAAAGCGCGGCCGCTCGCGGCCCAGTCGCCGCAGCAGCCACGCCGCGGGCAGCGCGAGCAGTACGTTGAGCACGAAGTCCTGCACGGTCAATGCGGCGTACCACGCGTTGCCGGACAGCCCGGCCTGTGCCAGCCGGGTGGGGAGCGTGTTATGGGCGGCGATGGCCGGCCAGGCGTTGAGGACCAGCAGCATGAAACCAATGCCGATGGCGATCGAGAGCAGTGTGGCGATAGGGCGCGACATGAGGCCTCCCGGGTCAGCCGCCGGCGGTGGCGCGGCGGTCGCGCCCAGCTTGCAGGGCCGGGGCGGGGGACGTCAAACGCCGTCCGGGCTCAGCCCAGGTCGTCGTTGGCCAGCGTCTGCAGGCCGGTGAAATCGAGGATCTCGACCACGTTCAGCTGCGGCAGGGCGATCAGCCCCTGCTGGCGCAGCTTGGTGAAGGTGCGGCTGACCGTTTCCATGGTCAGGCCCAGGTGGTCGGCGATGTCGCCGCGGCCCATCGGCAGCGCCACGCGGTTGCCGACCTGGCCCAGCGCGGCCTCGCGCGCGGCCAGCCGCAGCAGGAAGTCGGCCAGCCGTTCCGGCGGCTGCAGCCGCGCCAGCGCCAAGGCATTGTCCTGCGCGGCATCCAGTTCCTGGCAGGCGCGTTGCAGCAGCTTGCGCTCCAGGTGCGGGTAGCGCTGGCGCAGGTCGCGCATCTGCGTGGTCGGCACCCGGCATACCCGGCTGTCGGCGATGGCCTCGATGTCGTAGCGGTGGTGGTCGCTGCCGCTCAGGCCGACGTAGTCGCCGGGAAGCACGAAGCCGTTGACCTGGCGGCGGCCATCGGCCAGCGTGCGCACCAGCCGCAGCGCGCCCTCGGTCACCGTGAACACATGCGCGCGCGGCTCGCCACTGCGGGCCAGGGTGGCCCCCATCGGCACCGGCATGGAGGTGGTGATCTGCTCCAGTGCCCGCACCTCGTCGCAGGACAGTGCCGAGCACACCGACAGGTGCCGCACCGAGCAGTGCAGGCACTCGCGCGCGCCGCTTCCATCGGAAACGGGGGGCGGTACGGAGTTTGGCTCGGAACCGGGGACGGACCGGGTCATGGCGTCGCAGCGGGGGAGGTGGGCGCATGATACTTCATGCGGTCGGCGCGGGCGGCGTGGCGCTAGAATTGGCGTCCGCTCACCCCCACTGTTTGCAGGAGTTTCGCCCGTGATCAAGCCCCGTACCCCGCCCGGCATCATGGAATTGCTGCCGCGCGAGCAGATTGCGTTCCAGCGCATGCTGGACGTCATCCGCCGCAACTACGAGCGCTTCGGGTTCCTGCCGGTGGAGACCCCGGTGTTCGAGCTGTCCGACGTGCTGCTGACCAAGTCCGGCGGCGAGACCGAGCGCCAGGTCTATTTCGTGCAGTCCACCGGGGCCCTGGCCAACGCCGCCGGGTCGGCCGACAAGGGCCTGCCGGAGATGGCGCTGCGCTTCGACCTGACCGTGCCGCTGGCGCGCTACGTGGCCGAGCATGAGCACGAGTTGACCTTCCCGTTCCGCCGCTACCAGATGCAGCGGGTCTATCGCGGCGAGCGCGCCCAGCGCGGCCGGTTCCGCGAGTTCTACCAGTGCGACGTGGACGTGATCGGCAAGGACGCGCTGAGCATCCGCTACGACGCCGAGGTGCTGGCGGTGATCCATGCGGTGTTCTCCGAGCTGCGCATCGGCCGCTTCGCGGTACAGCTGAACAACCGCAAGCTGATGCGTGGCTTCTTCGAGGCCCAGGGCGTGTCCGACCCGCAGCAGCAGGCACTGGTGCTGCGCGAGGTCGACAAGCTCGACAAGCGTGGCGCCGATTACGTGCGCGACACCCTGGTCGGCCCGGATTTCGGCCTGCCGACGGCCGCGGTGGAACGCATCCTCGCCTTCGTCGAGGTGCGCTCGCAGTCGCATGCCGACGCGTTGGCCCGGATCCACGCGGTGCTGGCCGAGGCCGGTGCCGCCGCCAGCGAATCGCTGCGCAGCGGCGCCGCCGAGCTGCGCGAGGTGCTGGAACTGGTGCGGGCGCTGGGCGTGCCGGAGGACGCCTACTGCCTGAATTTCTCCATCGCCCGCGGGCTGGATTACTACACCGGTACCGTCTACGAGACCACGCTGCTGGAGCACCCGCAGATCGGCTCGATCTGCTCGGGCGGCCGCTACGAGGACCTGGCCAGCCACTACACCAAGAGCCGGCTGCCGGGCGTGGGCATTTCCATCGGCCTGACCCGGCTGTTCTGGCAGCTGCGCGAGGCCGGTTTGATCGAAGGCATCGCCGAGAGCAGCGTGCAGGCCATGGTGGCGCTGATGGACGAGGCGGCGATGCCGCAGTCGCTGGACATCGCCCGCCGCCTGCGCGCCGGCGGCATCAATACCGAAGTGCAGATGGAGCCGAAGAAGATCGGCAAGCAGTTCCAGTACGCGGCCAAGGCCGGCATCCGCTTCGTGGTGCTGGCCGGCGACGACGAGCTGGCGCGCGGCGTGGTCGCGGTCAAGGATTTGTTGCGCGAACAGCAGTTCGAAGTCGCCCGCGACGAGCTGGCGTCCACCCTGCAGGTGGAGCTGGAGCAGACCCGGGCGATGGCGCGCTGAGCGCCGCGCAAGCTGAACCGAAGGCCCCGCATCGCGGGGCCTTCTGCTTTCCGGGGGGCGCCGACGTTTGACCCGGCGCCCCGTCTTGGACTAATGTACTAGCACGCTATTACATTGGTACGTATGAAACCGCGCCCCGACCCCGACCGCGAAAAGGCTTCCGACGCTTCCCTCAGGGCGCTGGCGCGCGCGTTTGCCGCATTGGAGCGGCCGCAGGACGTGCAGGCGTTCCTGCGCGACCTGTGCACGCCAGCCGAGCTGGAGGCGATGGCCGACCGCTGGCGGGTGGTGCCGTTGCTGCGCAAGGGCGTGCCGTATCGCGAGATCTACGACCTGACCGGGGTGAGCGTGACCACCATCGGCCGGGTCGCGCGCTCGCTCGAGCATGGCGCGGGCGGGTATGCCGTCGCCATCGAGCGCCTGTCCGCGCGCAAAGCCGAATCCAACTGAGACAAGACCCATGAGTGCTTCCTCCTCCGCGCCGGCCCGCGACCGGCTGCGCATCGCCATCCAGAAGAGCGGGCGCCTGGCCGACCCGGCACGCAGCCTGCTGGCCGCCTGCGGGCTGAGCTGGCGGCAGAGCCGCGACAAGCTGTTCTGCTTTGGCGAATCGCTGCCGGTGGACCTGCTGCTGGTGCGCGACGACGATATCCCCGGGCTGATCGCCGATGGCGTCTGCGACCTGGGCGTGGTCGGCCTGAATGAACTGGACGAGCAGGCCAAGGCGCGCCGCCAGCTGGGCCTGGCCGATGCCTACCAGCCATTGCGCGGCCTGGGCTTCGGCCAGTGCCGGTTGATGATCGCCGTGCCCGAGGACTGGGAGTGGCAGGGCGTGGCGCAGTTGTCCGGCAAGCGCATCGCCACCAGTTACCCGGCCATCCTGGCCGCCTGGTTGCGGGACAAGGGCGTGGACGCACAGGTGGTGGAGCTGTCCGGCTCGGTGGAGATCGCGCCCAGGCTGGGCACCGCCGACCTGATCTGCGACCTGGTGTCCAGCGGCGCCACGCTCGCGGCCAACCAGCTCAAGCCGGTGGAGACGCTGCTGGACAGCGAGGCGGTGCTGGCCGGCCCGGTGCGTGAGCTGGACGACGCCCGCGCCGGGCTGATGGCGATGCTGCTGCGCCGCCTGGACGGCCTGAGCAGGGTGCAGGACCGCAAACTGCTGATGTTCTCGGCGGCCGAGGAGCGCGTGGACGCGCTGGCGCGGCTGCTGCCTGATGCCGAACCGCTGCTGCGGCTGCCCGGCGATGGCGGCGCGGTGCGCCTGCAGACCATGTGCAACGGCGCGCTGAGCTGGCAGCGGCTGGAGGAGCTGGAGCGCGCCGGTGCGCAGGGGCTGATGGTGCTGGCGGTGGAGAAGTCGCTGGCATGAACATCCTCGACTGGAATGCACTGGATGCCGACGCCCAGGCGCGCGCGCTGACCCGGCCGGCGCAGGCCGTGGCCACCCGGACCCGCGCCGCCGTCGCGGCCTTGATCGAGCAGGTCCGCGAGCGCGGCGATGCCGCGCTGCGCGACATCACCGCGCGCCTGGACGGGGTGACGCTGGAGCGCTTCGAGGTGAGCGAGGCCGAGTTCGCCGCCGCCGAGCTGGCGGTGCCGGCGGAATTGCGCATCGCCATGCAGCAGGCGGCCACGCGCATCGACACCTACCACCGCGCCGGCCTGGCCCAGCCGTACTCGGTGGAAACCGCACCGGGCGTGGTCTGCGGCAAGGTCATCCGGCCGATCGCCCGCGTCGGCCTGTACGTGCCGGCCGGCAGCGCGCCGTTGCCATCGACCGCGCTGATGCTGGGGGTGCCGGCGAAACTGGCCGGCTGCCGCGAGGTGGTGCTGTGCACGCCGCCGCGCCGGGATGGCTCCGCCGACCCGGCCGTGCTGGTGGCCGCGCGCCTGACCGGCGTGCACCGGGTCTACAAGATCGGCGGCGCGCAGGCGATCGCGGCGATGGCCTGGGGTACCGCGACCGTGCCGTCCTGCGACAAGCTGTTCGGCCCCGGCAACGCCTACGTCACCGAGGCCAAGCAGCAGGTGGCGCAGGCTGGCGCCGCCGCCATCGACATGCCGGCGGGGCCTTCGGAAGTGCTGGTGATCGCCGATGCCGGCGCCAACCCGGCGTTCGTCGCCGCCGACCTGCTGTCGCAGGCCGAACACGGCCCCGATTCGCAGGTGCTGCTGCTCAGTGACGACGCCGCGCTGATCGCCGCGGTGCGCGGGGAAGTGGAACGGCAGGTGGCGCGGCTGCCGCGCGAGGCCATCGCCCGCCAGGCGCTGGCGGCCTCGCTGCTGCTGCAGGTCGCATCGATCGAACAGGCGTTCTCCATTTCCAACCGCTACGCGCCCGAGCACCTGATCCTGGCGCTGCGCCAGCCGCGCGACTGGCTGGAGCGGGTGGAGGCGGCCGGTTCGGTGTTCCTGGGCGACTACACGCCCGAAGCGCTGGGCGACTACTGCTCGGGTACCAACCACGTGCTGCCCACCGCCGGCGCCGCGCGCGCCTACAGCGGGGTCAGCGTGGCCAGCTTCCAGAACCAGATCAGCGTGCAGGCCGCCAGCGCGCAGGGCATTGCCGGCATCGGCCCGTGTGCGCTGGTCATGGCCCGCGCCGAAGGGCTGGACGCGCACGCCAACGCGGTCGCGCTGCGGCTGGAGGTGGCGCCATGAGTGGCGTGCTTGACCTGGTGCGCGAGGACCTGCGCGGCTTCGCCGGGTATGCGTCCGCGCGCAGCACCCGGCTGGAGGGCGAGATCTGGCTCAATGCCAACGAATCGGCGTGGCCCAACCCCGGCGATGCCGGTGGGCTGTGCCGGCGTTATCCGGAGCCGCAGCCGCAGGCGCTGCGCGAGCGCCTGGCCACGCTCTATGGCTGTACCTCCGAGCAGTTGCTGGTCGGGCGCGGCAGCGACGAGGCCATCGACCTGCTGGTGCGGGCGCTGTGCGTGCCCGGCCGCGATGGCGTGCTGTACACGCCACCGGTGTTCGGCATGTACGCGGTCAGTGCGCGGCTGCAGAACGCGCCGGCGCTGGAGGTACCGCTGCGCGACGACGAGGCCGGGCTGGTGGCGGACATCGAGGCCATCATCGCTACCGCCAAACAGGGCAACGCACGCCTGGTGTTCCTGTGTTCGCCGTCCAACCCGGGCGGGCGGAGCATCGCGCTGGCGCAGGTCGAACAGGTGGCCGTGGCGCTGCGCGGGCAGGCGCTGGTGGTGGTGGACGAGGCCTATGCCGAGTTCGCCGACGAAGCCTCGGTGGTGAGCCTGCTGCCGCGCCACGACAACATCGCCGTGCTGCGCACGCTGTCCAAGGCGCATGCGCTGGCGGCGACACGGATCGGCTGCGTGATCGCCGACGCCAGCCTGATCGCGGTGCTGCGCCGCTGCCAAGCGCCCTATCCGATACCGGCGCCGTGCACGGCGCTGGCCTTGGATGGGCTGTCCGACGCGGCGCTGGCGCGCACGCGCGAACGCATCGCCGTGGTACGCGCCGAGCGCGAGCGCCTGGGCGCCGCGCTGGCACGCCTGCCCGGCGTGCGCCGGGTGTACCCGTCCGACGCCAATTTCCTGCTGGTGCGGCTGGTCGATGCCGAAGCCGCGTTCCAGCGGTTGCTGGTCGCCGGGGTGGTGGTGCGCGACCAGCGTGGCGCGCCGCAGCTGCACGACGCGCTGCGCATCACCCTGGGTACCCCTGAACAGAACGCGCGCGTGCTGGGCGTGCTCGCCACGCTGGAGTCCGCACCATGACCCCCATCCTGTTCGTCGACCGCGACGGCACCCTGATCGAGGAGCCGGCCGATTTCCAGATCGACGCCTACGAGAAGATCCGTTTCGTCAGGAACGTGATCCCGGCGATGCTGCGCCTGCGCGATGCCGGCTACCAGTTCGTGATCGTCTCCAACCAGGACGGGTTGGGCAGCGACAGCTACCCGCAGGCCAGCTTCGACGGCCCCAACGACCTGATGCTGCAGATCTTCGCCAGCCAGGGCATCGTATTCCGCGACGTGCTGGTGGACCCGAGCTGGCCGGCCGACAACAGCCCCAACCGCAAGCCGGGCATCGGCATGATGCTGCCGTACCTGCAGGACCGCTCGATCGACTGGGCGCGCTCGGCGATGGTCGGCGACCGGCCCACCGACATCCAGTTCGCGGACAACATGAAGATCCGGGGTTTCCAGCTGCGCACCCCGCAGTTCGGCGGCGACTGGGACTGGGACGGCATCGCCCACGAACTGGCCGATGCGCCGCGCCGCGCCGTCGTGCAGCGCGACACCAAGGAAACCCGGATCCGCGTGGCCGTCGATCTGGACAGGGTGGCGGCGTCGAAGATCGACACCGGCCTGCCGTTCTTCGACCACATGCTCGACCAGATCGGTCGCCACGGCGGCTTCGCGCTGGAGGTGCAGGCACGCGGCGACCTGCATATCGATGAGCACCACACCATCGAGGACACCGGCCTGGCCCTGGGCCAGGCGCTGCGCGAGGCGCTGGGCGACAAGCGTGGCATCGGCCGTTACGGCTTCACCCTGCCGATGGACGAAACCCTGGCCAGCGCCGCGCTGGATTTCAGCGGCCGCCCGTACTTCGTGTTCGACGGCGCGTTCAGGCGCGAACGGGTGGGCGACATGCCCACCGAACTAGTGCCGCATTTCTTCCGCTCGCTGTGCGATGCGGCCGGCCTGAACCTCAACCTCAAGGTCGAAGGCGACAACGACCACCACAAGGTCGAAGCCTGCTTCAAGGCGCTGGCGCGCGCGCTGCGCCAGGCGATCCGCCGCGAAGGCACCGAGCTGCCCTCGACCAAGGGGGCGTTGTGAGCACGGTCGGGCTGATCGACGCCGGCGGCGCCAACCTCGGCTCGGTGCGTTATGCGCTGGAACGGCTGGGCATGGCGGTGCGCATGGTGCGCGAGCCTTCCGACCTTGCAGGCACCTCGCGGGTGATCCTGCCGGGCGTCGGTGCCGCGGCCGAGGGCATGCGCCGGCTGCACGCGCAGGGGCTGGTGCAGCCGCTGCGCGACCTGCAGGTGCCGCTGCTGGGCATCTGCCTGGGCATGCAGCTGCTGTTCGAGGGGTCCGAGGAGGGCGGGGTGGACTGCCTGGGGCTGTTGCCCGGGGTGGTGCGGCGCCTGCACCCGGCGGTGGGCGTGCGGGTACCGCACATGGGCTGGAACAAGCTGCTTGCGCTGCGCGAGTCGCCGCTGCTGGACGGCGTGGCACCCGGCGCCAGCGCCTATTTCGTGCACAGCTACGCCGCACCGGTCACCTCCGATACCGTGGCCGCGTGCCACCACGGTGGCCTGTTCACCGCGGTGGTGCAGCGCGGCCGCCTGTGCGGCGCGCAGTTCCATCCCGAGCGTTCGGCCGGGCCGGGCGCGCGCATCCTGCGCAATTTCATCGAGACCGATTTTCCATGAGCTTTACCGTCTATCCCGCACTCGACATCCGCGACGGCCAGGTGGTGCGCCTGCTGCAGGGCGACTACGCGCAGCAGACGACCTATGGCGACGACCCGTTGCCGCGCGCGCAGGCCTTCGCCGCCGCCGGCGCGCAATGGATGCACCTGGTCGACCTGGATGCCGCCCGCGCCGGTGGCTACACCCTGGCACCACTGCTGTCACGCATCGCCACGAGCACCGCTTTGCACGTGCAGACCGGCGGTGGCGTGCGCGACCGTGACGACGTGGCGCGGATTCTCGACGCGGGCGCCAGCCGCGTGGTGATCGGCTCGCTGGCGGTACGCGAGCCGGCGCGGGTACTGGCCTGGCTGCAGGAATTCGGCGCCGAGCGGCTGACGATCGCGCTGGACACGCGGCAGGGCGATGACGGCGTCTGGCGCCTGCCGGTGCATGGCTGGACCGAGACCGCCGACGTGACCCTGGACGAACTGGCCGTGCGCTATGCGCAGGCCGGCATGCGGCACCTGCTGTGCACCGACATCGCCCGCGACGGCATGCTGTCCGGCCCCAACCTCGCGTTGTACGCCCACCTGTCGCGGTTGTTGCCCGGGGTGGCGGTGCAGGCATCCGGCGGCGTGCGCGATGTCGATGACGTCGCCGCCGTCCGCGCCGCCGGCTGTGCCGGCGCGGTGCTGGGCAAGGCGCTGCTCGAGGGCCGGATGCGGCTGCAGGAGGCGCTGGCATGCTGAGCCGCCGCATCATTCCCTGCCTGGACGTGCGCGATGGCCGGGTGGTCAAGGGCGTGCGTTTCCGCGACCACGTCGACATGGGCGACATCGCCGAGCTGGCGCTGCGCTACCGCGACCAGGGCGCCGATGAACTGGTGTTCTACGACATCTCCGCCAGCCCCGAGGGACGCTCGGTGGACCGCGCCTGGATCGAGCGCGTCGCGCGCCTGATCGACATTCCGTTCTGCGTGGCCGGCGGCATCCGCGACGTGGAAACCGCGCGCGGCATCCTCAACGCCGGTGCCGACAAGATATCGATCAATACCCCGGCGCTGGAGCGGCCGGCGCTGATCGGCGAACTGGCCGGGGCGTTCGGCCAGCAGTGCGTGGTGGTCGGCATCGATTCCATCCGCGAAGCCGATGGGCAGTGGCGCGTGCGCTCGTACACCGGCGACCCGGCGCGGACCCGCGACGAGGCGCGGCTGACCCTGGACTGGCTGCGCGAGGCGCAGCAGCGCGGTGCCGGCGAGATCGTACTCAACTGCATGGACAGCGACGGTGTGCGCAAGGGCTACGACATCGCCCAGCTGCGCCAGGCCCGCGCCCTGTGCAGCGTGCCGTTGATCGCCTCCGGCGGCGCCGGGACACCGCGCCATTTCGCCGACGTGTTCGAGCAGGCCGACGTCGATGGCGCCCTGGCCGCCAGCGTGTTCCACTCCGGCGCCATCGGCATCCCGGAACTCAAGCGCTTCCTGCGCGAACAACAGATCGAGGTGCGCGATGTCTATTGAGAAACCGTTCGACCCGGCCGCGCTGGACTGGGACAAGGTCGGCGGGCTGCTGCCGGTCATCGTGCAGGACGCGGCCACACTGCGCGTACTGATGCTCGGCTACATGGACCGCGCCGCGCTGGACCGGACCCTGCGCGACGGCAAGGTCACCTTTTTCAGCCGCAGCAGGCAGCGCCTGTGGACCAAGGGCGAGACCTCGGGCCACCACCTGGAACTGGTGACCATCCGTACCGACTGCGACGGCGATACCCTGCTGGTCACGGCGCACCCGCACGGGCCCACCTGCCACACCGGCAGCAGCAGTTGCTTCGGCGATGCGCCGGGGCAGTTCCTGGGCGCGCTGGACGCGCTGGTGCGGCAGCGCGAACACGACCGCCCGCTCAACAGCTATACCACCAAGCTGTTCGAGAAGGGCACCCGCCACATCGCGCAGAAGGTGGGCGAGGAAGGCGTGGAGACGGCGCTTGCCGGGGTGGTCCAGCACGACGACGAGCTGTTGGGCGAGTCGGCCGACCTGCTGTTCCACCTGATCGTGCTGCTGCGCGCGCGTGGGCTGTCGCTGGACGATGCGGTGGCGGTGCTGGCGCAGCGCCACGCCAAGGCGGCGGAGAAGGCGGCGCGCTGAGTGATGCGGCCGCCGCGGCGGAGCGCCCGGGCGGCCTGCCGCCATGCGCGCGGCGCATGACGGCGCGATAATGCCGGCCTGTCCGTTCGCCTGACGAGGCTTGCATGCGCCATTACCTGTTCGCCGGCCTGCTGCTGGCCTGTGCGCCGCTGACCGCGGCCGCGTCCTGCGTGGAGGGGGCGGTGTTCGACGATGCCAACGGCAATGGCGTGCGCGACCCCGGCGAACAGCCGCTGCCGGGCATCCGTGTTTCCGACGGCGAGCACATCGCGCTCACCGCCCGCGACGGCCGCTACCGCCTGCCGGATTCGGCGCAGCCCACGGTGTTCGTCATCAAACCTGCCGGCCGCCGCGCCGCGGCGCGCGCCGACGGGCTGCCGGACATCTGGCGCCCGCGCGCGGGCGAGACCGAAGGCGGGCAGTGCCGGCCGTTCGCGCTGGTGCCGCAGCCGGATGCGCCGGCCAGCTTCCAGGCGCTGGTGATGGCCGACAGCCAGACTTCCAGCGCGCTGGACGTGGACTACTTCGAGCGCGACATCGTCGCGCCGCTGCGCGGCCGTCACTCAGCGCGGCTGGGCATGACCCTGGGCGACATCAGCAACGACGATCCGGCGCTGTACCCGTTGCTGGTCAAGGCGGTTACGTCGCTCGGGGTGCCGTGGCTGCACGTGCCGGGCAACCACGACATGGACCTGGGCGCGCGCAGCGATGCCGCGTCGCTGGACAGCTTCCACCGCCAGCTCGGCCCGGATACCCATGCCTGGGAAGAGCCGTCGATGGTGTTCATCGGCCTGGACGACGTGGTCGCCCAGCCGGGGCAGAAGCCGGCATATGTCGGCGGCCTGCGCGAGGACCAGTTCGCTTTCCTCGAGCGCTACCTGCCGACCGTGCCCAAGGACCGGCTGGTGGTGCTGGGGCTGCATATTCCGCTGTTCGACCACGCGTTCCGCGCCGCGGACCGCGCGCGCCTGTTCGCGTTGCTGGAGCAGGTGCCGCACCCGCTGGTGCTCAGCGGCCACACCCACAACCAGCGCCAGGTGTTCTGGAGCGCGGCGCAGGGCTGGAAGGGTACGCGCCCGCTGCACGAGTACAACGTGGGCGCCGCCTGCGGTGCGTTCTGGTCGGGAGTGAAGGACGCGCAGGGCATCCCCGACACCACCATGTCCGATGGCACGCCCAATGGCTACGGTCTGCTCAACGTGCAGCCGCAGGGCCGCTACAGCGTGGAGTACCGGGTCGCGCGCGCGCCCGAGGACGAGCAGATCGCGCTGCATGCGCCCAAGGTGCTGCGCCGCGGCGCGTATCCGGCGTGGGGCGTGTACGCCAACGTCTACATGGGCCATGACGGCCTGCCGGTGGAATTCCGCGTCGACGCTGGTGACTGGCAGCCGATGAAACGCGTCGAGCAGCCCGACCCACGGCTGCTGGCCGAGAACGTGGCCGACGACCAGTCCGACAGCCTGCGCGGCTATGACCGCTCGCCCGAAGCCACGCCGTCCACGCACCTGTGGCGCGCGGCGTTGCCGACCCGGCTGGAGGTGGGCGAACACACGGTCGAGGTACGCACCACGCTCAACGGCCGCGAGTACCGCAGCCGCACGACCTACCATCTGCAGGATGCGAGCCCCTGAGCGCGGGGCTCAGGGCTGCGGGCGCTGCAGCCGCCTGTGTACGTCGGGCAGGCCGATCAACGCGGCGCTGCCGTAATAGGCGTGGTATTCGGCCACCATCTCGCCGTTGACCAGCACCGGGTCGGTCGCGGCGAGCCGGCGCGCTTCCTCGATGTCGGCCACGGCGAAGACGAACAGTCCGCGCCAGCCGTCCACGCCGTCCAGCGGGCCGGCCAGCACCAGCTTGCCCTCGTCGGACAGCCGCTGCATGTTGGCGAAGTGGCCACGGAACATCGCATCGCGCTCCGGTCCGGCCGGCATGCGTTTCGGCCCGGTCTTGAGGATGACCAGCACGTAGGCGCGCATGCCGCGCTCGTCGGCGCCGAATCGGGCTGCCAGCGCCGCGTCGTACGCCGGCGGCTCCACCGCGTGCGCGGCCATCGGCAGGGCGGACAGAAGCAGGGCGGCGAGCAGGCCGGCGCGCAGGACGGTCATGGCGTTTTCCCCGGGAGCATGTGCCGGCATCGTAGCGCAGGGCGGCCGCTACACTGCGGCTCCCCCGAACGGCGATCCCTTGCATGCCCACGCTCCGTACCCTCGCGCCCGTCCTGCTTGTCCTGGCGCTCGGTGCCTGCCGCCTGCCCGCGCTGGAAGGCGCGCAGGGAACGGCCGAACCGATGGATGCCGACCGCGTGCTGATCGGCCGGGTGCAGGGGGGAGGGCCCGCCAGCCCGCTTTCCGGGCAGGATGTGGTCATCGAGGCCGTGGTCGTGCGCAGCCTGATGGGCGACGGCGACGACGTCGCCCAGGCCATGGGCGAGACGCTGGGCGAGGGCAACCGCGGCCGGGTGGTGGGCTGGTTCGTGCAGGACGAAGGCGACGGCGATCCGACGACCTCCGACGCGCTGTTCGTGATGGACCAGGGCTACGACACCAGCATCAACCTGCCGGCGGAAGCCGAATACACGCTGCGGCTCGGTTCGCTGGTGCGCACCGGCGACCGCGTCACGGTGCGCGGCACGGTGGCGGAGCTGCCCCTGCAAACCGCCGCCGAGCAGCCGCGCAGCAGCGGCCACCGCGTGGCGCGTGGCGACCCCGCCGGCAGCATGACCGCCGTCCTGGCCCACGCCATCACCCTGCTGGAGCCGCGCGATCGCGCGCGCGCCATCGCGCCGGAAGCCGTAGCCCCCGCGCGGGCGCAAGAGGAAGCGGTGGAGGGCATGCGCCTACAGGCGCCGGGCCCGGCGCAGCCGCACTGATCCGGCGTCACTTGCCGGCTGTCTAGCGCGACCTGTTGCCGGCCGACGCCGTATCACCGCCGGCCGACGGCGCGTGCACGAACGGGTAGGGTACCGGCGCACTTGCCGGCAGCCCGGCGCGCCAGCGCGCGAGCACCGGCGCGATCGCCCTGCCGGCGGCGAACTGGGGATGCGATGGCAGCTCGCCTTCCTGCTTCTCGCGCCGGCGAACGCTGTCGCGGGCCATGCCGAAGGCGGCGGCGAAGTCGTCGGTGGCGTTCAGCGCCTCGACCAGGAACGCGCGACCGAACCAGGTGGCGCTGTCGGTGTTGCCGCAGCCGAAGGACGGGCGGTCGCTGCGCGCGGCGGTGACGAGCATGCGGTTGGCAGCCTTCAGCACCGGCACGAAGCCCCCCGAATAGCAGGCCGAGACCACGATCACCGCATTGCCGATGCCCGCGTCTTCCAGCAGCTGCGCCAGGTCCTCCGGCGTCAGGTAGTCCTCCTGGTCCGGGCCGGTGTGCAGGTAGAAGCTGCTGTCGTCCAGGCCATGGCTGCTCAGGTACACGAACAACATGTCCTCGCGTGGGTCCAGCACCTGCCCCAGCCCGTCCAGTGCGCGGCCGATGCTCTCGTAGGTCGCCGGCGGCAGTGGCGCCTCGCCGGGCAGCGTGTCCGGCTGGTTGACCAGCGCGACCATGCGGCCGTCGGCGTCCCAGCGCCGCGCCGACAGCTGTCGCAGGTAAAGCACTTCGTTGCGGAACACGTCCTCGTCGGCGTCGCCGGCCACCCCCAGCACATACAGGTCAGTCACGCCGGGCCGTTGCGGCGGCAGCCGCGCGAGCAGGCCGTCGAGCAGGGCGCGTTGCGGGGCATCCAGTGCCGGCGTGGTCGGCACCCACGGCGGCTGGTCGGCGCTACCCGCCAGCACCGGCCAGCTGCCGGCCAGCATCACCCCGGCCAGCCACAGCCGGCGCAGCGCAAGGGAACGGGAACGCGGCGGTCGCGGTGTTTCCGGCATCGGCAATCGGCTCTGGTGGGACGCCGGCAGCGTTGCAGGGGGCCGCGCCGGACGCAAGCAGGAGCGCCGCCAGGGCCGCCGCTGCGGATGCGGCGGCGATGGCTCAGCGTCGGTGGCGCAACCCGAAATAGATCGGCAGCCCGGCCACGACCAGGCCCGCGCCCCACAACAGGGCTTCGGTGCCGATGCCGCCAAGCGCGTAGAGGCTGAAGGCCAGCGCGCCGGCGGCGGCCAGCCGCGAGCCCCTGCCGTCGCCGCGCCACAGCCACGCGGCGGCACCGGCGAGGTAGGGCAGCAGGGTGGCGGCGGTGGACAGCAGCACCGAGAATTTGAACAGGTCCACCAGCGAGCGGTTGTAGTTGCTGATCACCAGCACGCTGGCCAGCACGCAGCTGACGATGACGCCGAACGCCGGGGCGCCGCGCGCGTTCTCGCGGGCGAAGGCGCGCGGCAGCACGCCATCGCGGGCCGCGGCCAACGGCAACTGCGCCGCCAGCAGGGTCCAGCCGTTGAGCGCGCCGACGCAGGACACCGCCATGACCACCGCCAGCAGCACGCCGGCCGCCGGCCCCCACAATGCCGCCGCGGCGTCGGCCATCGGTGCGCTGGAGCGGGCCAGCACGTCGGCCGGCAGCAGGCCGAGCACGGTGGTGCAGGCCAGCACCGTGGCGATGCCGGCGATCGCGGTGCCGGCCACGGTGGCGCGGGCCACGGTCCGCGGCGCATCGTCGACCGATCCGGCCGGCACGGTGGCCGCTTCCAGCCCGATCATCGCCCACAGCGTCAGCGCCACGGTGGCGGCGGCCACGCTGCCCAGCGATTCACCGCTGGGATTGAACGGCACGTAGTGGCGCGCATCGACGAACCACAGCGCCACCAGCCCGAACAGCAGCAGCGGCACCACTTTCAGTACGGTGGTCAGCAGTTGCAGGCGGCCGGCCTCGCGCAGCCCCGCCAGGTTGACGCCGGCGCACAGCCACAACGCGGCCAGGCCGCAGCCGGCCGCGCGCACCGGGGTGGCGGTCAGGGACGGGAAGATGGCACCGATGCTGCCGGCGAAGGCCACCGCGATGGCGGCGATGGCACACCACATCGAGATCCAGTAGCTCCATGCCACCACGAAACCGGGCAGTTCGCCGAAGGCGTTGCGCGCGAACACATACGGCCCACCGGTCTGCGGCCAGCGCCGCGCCAGGCGGGCGAAAGTGACCGCCAACAGCAGCGCACCGCACAGGGTGATGGCCCAGCCGACCAGGGTGGCGGCGCCGTAGGGGGCCAGCGTGGCCGGCAGCAGGAAGGTGCCGGAGCCGATCATGCTGCCCACGACCAAGGCGGTGGCGGACCAGAAGCCCAGCGGGCGGTGGGGGGTAGTCATCAGGAGCCAGGGAACGGGGCGCGGCCACGGGTACCGGGGCACCGGGTCGGGCGGAAGGGGGAGGCGCCTGCGGCAACGGGCGCGGGAACGGGCGCGGATTATGACGCGTTGCCGGCGCGGCGGCGATGGTCGCCGCGGCAATGACCTTTGGCCCTTTCCCCGGCGGGAGTGCTGCGTGGACGCTGGTGGCTTCCTGCATCCGATGGATTCCCGCATGAAGCTGCGTCCCCTGGCCCTGTCCGTTTCGCTGTCCCTGGCCACCGTGCTGGCTGCCTGTTCCCCCTCCACGCAACCGGCCGCGGGCGACGCCGCCGGCGAGGCGGCGCAGGCCGACAAGGCCGCCCGGCTCAACCAGCTCTATGCCGATTACTGGGAGGGCGTGCTCAAGCTGAACCCGCTGCAGGCCACCTTCCAGGGCGACAACCGCTACAACGACCAGCTGCCGGATTTCGGCTCGGCGCAGTTCCGCAGGCAGAGCCACGACTTCACCGCCGAATGGCTGGCCAAGGCGGAGAAGATCGGCGATGCCGGGCTGGCCGGGCAGGACCTGCTCAGCTACCGCATCTTCGTCCAGGAGCAGAAGCAGTCGCTGGAAGGGGAGAAGTTCCCCGGCTGGATGATGCCGGTCAACCAGATGGGCTCGACCGTGAGCTACGCGGTGATGCTGGGTTCGGGCCAGGTCGCGCAGCCGTTCAAGACGGTGAAGGACTACGACAACTGGCTGGCGCGCGCCGCGCGCATCCCGGTGCTGCTGGACACCGAGATCGCCAACATGCGCGAAGGCATGAAGGCCGGGGTGGTGCAGCCGCGCGTGCTGATGGAAAAGGTGGTGCCGCAGTTCGACGAGATCCTGGCGGCCAAGGGCGCCGAGGACAGCCAGTTCTGGGGGCCGATCAAGGCGATGCCGGCCGATTTCGCGCAGGCCGACAAGGAGCGCCTGACCGCGGCCTACCGCACGCTGATCGAGCAGCAGCTGCTGCCGGCGATCAGGAAGCAGCGTGACTTCATCGCCAACGAGTACCTGCCGGCGACCCGCGACACGGTGGGCCTGGACGCGCTGCCCGACGGCAAGGCGTGGTATGCCTTCAACGCCAGGGAGAGCACCACCACCACGCAGACCCCGGAGCAGATCCACGAGATCGGCCTGAAGGAAGTGGAGCGCATCCACGGCGAGATCCGCACGGTGATGCAGCAGGTCGGCTTCAAGGGCTCGCTGCAGGACTTCTTCAAGTTCATGCAGCACGACAAGCAGTTCGAGTTCGGCTCCGAAGCGGCGCTGCTGGAGCATTACCGCGGGCTGGAAGCCAAGATCAACGGCAACGTGCCCAAGCTGTTCTCGCTGACGCCGAAGGCCGGTTTCGAGATCCGCCCGATCGAGGCGTTCCGCGCCAAGTCGGCGGCCGGCGGCGAGTATATGCAGCCCAGCGAGGACGGCAGCCGCCCGGGCATCTTCTACGTCAACACCTACGACCTGCCGACCCGCAAGACCTGGGACGCGGAGGACCTGTTCCTGCACGAGGCGATTCCGGGCCACCACTTCCAGCTGGCGCTGCAGCAGGAACTGCAGGGCGTGCCGGCGTTCCGCCGCTTCGGCGGCGAAACCGCCTTCATCGAAGGCTGGGGCCTGTACGCCGAGAGCCTGGGCAAGGACCTGGGCGTGTACACCGACCCGTACAGCTATTTCGGCCGCCTGCAGGGCGAGCTGTGGCGCGCGGTGCGGCTGGTGGTGGACACCGGCCTGCACGCCAAGGGCTGGAGCCGCCAGCAGGTGCTGGATTACATGTTCGCCAATTCCTCGGTGAGCGAGCCCGATGCGGTGGCCGAGGCCGAGCGCTACATCGCATGGCCGGGCCAGGCGCTGGCCTACAAGACCGGCGAGCTGAAGATCCAGGAGCTGCGGCGGCGTGCCGAACAGAAGCTCGGCGGCAAGTTCGACATCCGCCAGTTCCATGCCGAGGTGCTGAAGGACGGTTCGGTGCCGCTGGACGTGCTGGAAGAGAAGGTCGACGGCTGGATCGCCGCCCAGGGCGGCTGAGCGGCGCCGGGCACCGACGCGGCGGCCACGTGGCCGCCGTCGTCGCCCGGTACCGGAGCTTGCTGCCGTGCCGGCACCGGCCGGCGCCACCCCGCTGCCGCTGCGCCGCGGGAACGCACTGGTGCAACCGGCGCACTCGCCGCACGGCGGGCGCCTGCCGCATCATTCCTCCCCTCCCTTGAACGTCTTTCCGGCTGCCGGACGGCCGCGTCCGCGCCGGCCCGGCTGCTCCCCCGCCGATGACCCTGATCGTATCGTTGCTCCTGCCGCTGCTTGCCCTGTGGTTGTGGTGGCCCGTGCCGTTCCCGGACCGGCGGCAGCGCCGCTGGCACCTTGGCACCAGCGTGGCGCTTGCCCTGCTGGGCGTGGCCCTGGCCGCGCTGTGGCGCATGGATGTCCTGGCGTACGCGGCCGAAGCCTGGATCCAGCTGGTGTTCGGCTGGGTGCTGGCGATGTTCGTGATGCTGCTGGTGTTCCTGCCGTTGCGCGAGCTGGGCTGGCTGCTGTCGCGACGGGCGCCGCGCACTTCGACGCTGGCCACCGCATGGCACGGCGTGCGCGGCAACCAGCTGGCCGCCGCGGTGATCGTGCTGCTGGCCACGCTCGGCATCGTCAATGGCCTGAAGCCACCAGCGGTGCATGAGCGTGCGCTGGTTGTGCCGGGCCTGCCACAGGAACTCGATGGCCTGCGCATGGCGGTGATCGCCGACCTGCACGCCAGCCCGGTCAAGCGCGCCTGGCGCACGCGGAAGGTGGTCGATGCGGTAATGGCCGCGCGCCCCGACCTGATCGTGCTGCCCGGCGACATGGTCGACGGCGAGGTCGGGGACACGGCGGCGTTCGTCGCCCCGCTGGCCGGACTGGCCGCGCCATACGGCGTATGGGTGGCGCCGGGCAACCACGAGTACTACCACGGCTACCGGCGCTGGATGGCGCACTTCCGCGGCATGGGCCTGGGCGTGCTGGAGAACCAGACCGCGCGGCTCTACATCCACGGCCGCACGCTGGCGGTGTCCGGCGTGGGCGACCTGGCCGCGCTGCGTCCCAGTGCCTACATGCGTGGCGGGCTCGCGCCCGACCTGCCGGCGGTGATCGCCGCCGGCAAGGGGGCCGACGCGCACATCCTGCTCGCCCACCAGCCGAAGCAGGCGCGTGCGGCCGCGGCCACCGGCGCGTTCGACCTGCAGGTATCCGGCCATACCCACGGCGGCCACATGCTGGGGTTCGACCGCTGGGTGGTGGCGCCGGCCAACCACGGCTTCGTCCGCGGCGACTACCGGGTCGGGCCGATGACCCTGTTCGTCAGCAGTGGTGCCGGGCAATGGGACGGCTTCGGCGTGCGCCTGGGCGTTCCCTCCAGCATCGACCTGCTGGTACTGAAGGCTGCGCCCGCCCGCGCCCGTTGAGGGCGTCCGCAGGCTCAGTCGTCGGCGGCCATGCTCCGCCGTTCGGGCATCAGCCGCGGCAGCGCGCTGACCACCGCCAGCGCGGCCACGGTGGTGGCCAGCGCCACCATCTGCATGCCCATGCCCGCGGCCATGCCGATCGCGGCCGTCATCCAGATGCCAGCCGCGGTGGTCAGGCCCTGCACCCGTTCCTCGCGGTCCTGCTTGAGGATGGCGCCGGCACCCAGGAAGCCGATGCCCGAGACGATGCCCTGCATGACCCGGGTGACGTCGGCGCCGCTGATGCCCATCTGCAGCGGCGCCAGCACGAACAGCGCCGAGCCCACCGACACCAGGATGTGGGTCTTCAGCCCGGCCGCACGGCCCTTGCTTTCGCGCTCCAGTCCCAGCGCCCCGCCGAGCACGATGGCGGTGAGCAGGCGGGTGGCGACGACGGTCAGGGTAGCGACGTCGGGTATGGCGAATTCGGCGGCCAGCGCCTGGCCGACCTGTGTGGTGATGCTCATCGTAGGGTTCCGGCACGGGGGGGTGCGTGTCGATGCACGCGATGCCGGCGCACGCTAGCATCGCGCCAATGCAGCCGGGGTGATGGCCGCGTCGATGCGGGCGGGCCGGGCCAGCCGGTCGCCGCGGCGCGCCAATGAAGACGGCCCGCAGGGGGCCGCCGGGGTCATGCATGCCGGATGCGCGGGGCGCTCAGGGCACGATCTGTTCGAACGTCTCCACCCGGGCATGGCCGTGCGTGGCGTCGCCGGTGCGTGGCATCGGGTAGTCGTCGCGGCGGTCCAGCAGCACCGTGCGCAGCCCGGCCTCGCGTGCCGCGTCCAGTTCCTCGACGATGTCCGACAGGAACAGGATGTCATGCGCCGCCACGCCGATGGCCGCGGCGATGCGCGCATAGCTGCCGGCCTCGCGCTTGCCACCGGTCTGGGTGTCGAAGTGGCCCGAGAACAGGCCGCTGAGGTCGCCGGCGTCGCTGTAACCGAAGAACAGCTTCTGCGCCGGCACCGAACCGGAGGAGTACACGTACAGCGGGATGCCGGCGGCATGCCAGCCGCGCAGCACCGCGGCCACCTCCGGGTACAGGTGCGCGGTGTAGTCGCCGTTGCGGTAGCCGGCCTCCCAGATCATGCCCTGCAGCGCCTTGAGCGCGGTGTGTTTGCGGTCCTGGTCGATCCAGCCCTGCAGGGCCTCGACGATGACCTCGTCCTGGCAGGCGCTGGCGGCGATCTCGGTGGCGACCGCGTCGAGCCAGCGGCGAACCTCGGGTTGCTGCCCGTGCGCGCGGACGAAGCCGGGCAGGGCGGCACGGGCATAGGGGAACAGCACGTCCTTGACGAAGGAGATGCTCGAGGTGGTGCCTTCGATGTCGGTGAGGATGGCGCGGGTGGTCATGCGGGGAGTCCAGTTCCTTTGCTTGCGGGCGACAGTTTGGCAGGACCGCCACGCTGTGCGCTGAAGCCGCCGGGTGGGTGGGGCACGGGGAGGTGCCGGGTGCAGGTGCCCGAAGGGCGGGAGGGGTACGGCGCAGTGGGGCTGGCAGGCAGGCGCCGCGGGAACGGCGCACGGGTTTGCTGCATGTGCCACGGCCCCTGCCACCCCGAAGGGAGCGGGGCTCTAAGCATCACCCCGCGTCGGGCTGGTAGCGCGGGAACTGCCGGGCGATGTCGGTGCCGGTGAAGTGGCCGACCCAGCCATCGGGCGCGGTGAAGAAGCGGATCGCCACGAAGCTCGGCTCGGGCCCCATGTCGAACCAGTGGGTGGTGCCGTCGGGCACCGAGATCAGGTCGTCCTTGACGCATTCCACTTCGTAGACCTTGTCGCCCACGTGCAGGGTGAACAGGCCCGAGCCGGCGACGAAGAAACGCACTTCGTCCTCCTTGTGGTAGTGCTCGTCGAGGAACTTGAGCCGGATCTGCTCGCGGTCCGGGTTGTCCGGCGCGATCGAGGCCACGTCCACGCTCTTGAAGCCGTGGGTGGCGACCAGGCGGTCGATGTCCTCGCGGTAGGCGGCGAACACTTCTTCCTGGCTGGCGCCCGGCGCGACCGGGTGTTTCGCCTGCCAGCGCTCGAAGGTGACGCCGATCTTCTCCAGTTCGGCGCGGATGACCCCGCCGTCGCGGCTGTCCAGCAGCACGGTGGCGGGATCGGTGTCGTTGAAGATGCGCAGTCGGCTCATGGCGGCGGCTCGAGGCGTGGGGGACGGGAAGGGTAGCAGGGCACCCGGCGCCATCGGCGCCCGCGTGGCCCGCGGTGCGTGGATTCAGCCGCCGGCGCGCAG
This sequence comes from Stenotrophomonas sp. Steno-Z10-HUANG, assembly GCF_056393075.1. Lineage (NCBI taxonomy): Bacteria > Pseudomonadati > Pseudomonadota > Gammaproteobacteria > Lysobacterales > Lysobacteraceae > Stenotrophomonas > Stenotrophomonas sp. Steno-Z10-HUANG. The sequence continues at coordinate 68,402 of NZ_JBWJPA010000003.1, read as the reverse complement.
CCGGCGCAGTTCCAGTTCGCAGTGGAGCAGGAACTCGAACGCTTCCAGGTGGCGGCGCGCTTCGGCCATGTCGCGGCCCCAGGCATACAGGCCGTGGCCGTCGATCAGGTAGCCCCACATCGGGCCCTTGTCGAGTTCGGCCTCCACCTGCGCGGCGAGCACGTCCATGTCCTGGGTGTTGGCGAACACCTTCAGGTCCACCGCGGTCTCGTGGGTGGAATTGCCGTGCAGCGCCTTGAGCAGCTCGTAGCCTTCCAGGCGCACGTGGCCGTCGCCGCCGTACAGGCGCGAGGCGATGGTCTGCACCGGCGAATGCGTGTGCAGCACGCAGTTCACTTCCGGGAAGCGCGCGTAGAGCTGGGTATGCAGCAGGGTTTCGGCCGACGGGCGCAGCGGCCGGCCCACGGCCTTGCCGTCGAAGTCCACGACCATGATGTCGGCTTCGACCAGCCGTCCCTTGTCCTTGCCGGACACGGTGATGGCTGCATGGCGGTCGTCCAGCCGGTGCGAGAAGTTGCTGCTGGTGGCGGGTGTCCAGCCGGCCCGGGCCAGTTCGCGGATGTTGTCGATCAGCAGCTGCGCCAGTTCGCTCAGCCGCTGGGCGTCGTAGGGGACAGTGGGGGCGTTCATGGCCCGCATTCTACTCAGCCGGCGGCACGCGTAGGGGCCGCCGGATACCCGGCCCGTGGCCGGGCGGCGTCATCCGTGCCGGATCGGCCACATCGCGGGCGCCATTGCGCACGGCGCGTGCCGAGCGGCGGAAAAAAGGCCCGGGTGTTTCCACCCGGGCCCGGAAGGCTGGCGCATGGCCGCGCGGTCAGCCGCGGCGGTCGCGCAGCTTGCTGTGGCGCATGCCGTAGGCGAAGTAGACGATGAAGCCGGTGGCGGTCCACAGCCCCATCAGCATCCAGTTGTGCAGGGTCATCGCGGTCAGCAGGGCGATGCAGCTGAGCACGCCGGCGCTGCAGATCAGCCAGGCCATCGGGATGCGGAACGGGCGCGGCAGGTCCGGCTGGGTGCGGCGCAGGACCAGCACGCCGGCGCAGACCGCGGCGAAGGCGATCAGGGTGCCCATCGAGGTCAGTTCGCCGAGGATGTCCAGCGGGAACAGCGCGGCGAGCAGGGCGATGCCGATGCCGGTGATCACCGTGTTGATGTGCGGGGTGCGGTACTTGGGGTGGATCTTGGTGAACACCGGCGGCAGCAGGCCGTCGCGGCCCATGATCATGAAGATGCGCGGCTGGCCGATCACCATCACCAGCACCACCGAGGACAGGCCGATCAGGGCCCCGACCTCGACGATGATGCGCAGCCAGTCCAGCTGCGGATGCGCGGCCACCGCGGTCACCACCGGTTCGGCGGTGCCGAGCAGCTTGTACGGGACCAGGCCGGTCATCACCGCGGCCATGGCGATGTACAGCACGGTGCAGATCACCAGCGACAGCAGCATGCCGATCGGCAGGTCGCGCTGCGGGCGGTGCGATTCCTGCGCGGCCACCGAGACCGCCTCGAAGCCGATGTAGGCGAAGAACACCATCGCCGCGCCGCGCAGCACGCCGTCGAAGCCGTACTTGCCCGGGCCTTCGTTGGCCGGGATGAACGGGGTCCAGTTGGCCGGGTCCACGTACTTCCAGCCGGCGACGATGACCAGCAGGATCAGGCCGGTCTTGAGGATCACCATGGCCATGTTCATCGCCGAGGACTTGCTGATGCCCACGTAACACAGCCAGGTCAGCAGCAGCACCAGCACCGCGGCCGGAATGTTGGCGATGGCCCCGGTCGGGCGCAGCTGGGCGTCCAGCGGCGCATTGACCAGCGCCGCCGGCAGGTAGATGTCGAAATGGCTGAGCAGGCTGAGGAAGTAACCGGTCCAGCTCACCGCCACCGCCGAGGCGGAGACGCCGTACTCGAGTACCAGCATCCAGCCGATGAACCACGCCGACAGTTCGCCGAAAGTGGCGTAGGTGTAGGTGTAGGCGCTGCCGGACACCGGCACCATCGAGGCGAACTCGGCGTAGGCCATCGCGCAGAACGCGCAGCACACCGCCGCCAGCACGAACGACAGCATGATTGCCGGGCCGGCGTGATTGGCCGCGGCCTGGCCGGTGATGACGAAGATGCCGCCGCCGATGACCGCGCCGATGCCCAGCGCGGTCAGCCCCCAGGGGCCCAGGGTGCGGCGCAGGCTCAGGCCGTTGGCCTCTTCATGGGCGGCGTGCGGATGTTTGGTGGCCCACAGTTGCTTGAACATGGTGCGTGTTCGCTCGTCGTGCGTACGGGAACGGCCGGCGCGTGGCCGGCCGGAAGGAAGGGAATCAGGCGTTCCGGTTCAGTTTGCTGTGGCGCATGCCGTAGCCCAGGTAGATGGCCACGCCCAATACGTTCCACAGCACGAACACCAGCCAATGGGCGGCGAAGGCCATCGCGAACAGGCCCAGGCAGATCAGCGCGCCCAGCGGCGCGACCAGCCATACCGCCGGCACCCGGAACGCGCGCGGCATCTCCGGGCGGGTGCGGCGCAGGATCAGCACGCCAATGCAGACCGTGGCGAATGCCAGCAGGGTGCCCATGGCTACCAGTTCGCCCAGCACGTTGAGCGGCACCAGTCCGGCCAGGGTGGCGGCCAGCGCGCCGACGATCACGGTGCTCAGGTGCGGCGTGCGGAACTTCGGGTGCACCCGGCCGAACACCTGCGGCAGCAGGCCGTCGCGGGAAATGGTGTAGGCGATGCGGGTCTGGCCCATCATCATCACCAGCACCACCGAGGACAGGCCGGCGATGGCGCCGATCTCCACCCAGGTCTTGAGCCACGCCAGGTTGGCATAGGCCTCCAGCGCGGTGGCCACCGGCTTGTCGGTGCCGAGCTGGGTGTAGTGCATGAGGCCGGTCATCACCGCGCAGACCACGATGTAGATGATGGTGCACACGGCCAGCGAGCCGAGCAGGCCGATCGGCATGTTCCGCTGCGGGTCCTTGGTTTCGCCGGCGGCGGTGGAGACCGCGTCGAAACCGATGTAGGCGAAGAACACAATGGACGCGGCGCGGAACACGCCGCTCCAGCCGAACTCGCCGAACACGCCGGTGGTGTTGTCCGGGATGAAGGGCGTCCAGTTCTCCGGGTTGACGTACATCGCGCCGAAGCCGACGAACAGGCAGATCACCGCGACCTTGATCGCGACGATCACCGCGTTGACGAAGGTGGACTGGGTGACGCCGACATACAGCAGCCCGGAGATCACCGCGATGATCAGCACCGCCGGCAGGTTGAGCAGTTTGCCGGAGGCGACGAACTGGCCGTTCTCCCAGGCGATCGGCGCGGCGGTCAGCGCGTCGGGGAAGGGCAGGTGCAGGGTGCTGGTGAGGAAACTGAGCAGGTAGGCCGACCAGCCCACCGCCACCGAGGAGGAGGCGAACAGGTACTCCAGTACCAGGCACCAGCCGATGAACCAGGCCATGCCTTCGCCCAGGGTGGCGTAGGAATACGAATAGGCGCTGCCGGAAACCGGCATCATCGCCGCGAACTCGGCGTAGCACAGGCCGGCGAAGGCGCAGGCCAGGCCGGCGAGCACGAACGACAGCATGATCGCGGGGCCGGCGTGGTGGGCCGCGGCCTGGCCGGTGATGACGAAGATGCCGGCGCCGATCACCGCGCCCATGCCCAACAGAATCAGGTGCCTGGCTGTGAGGGTGCGCTTGAGCGTGGCTTCGCCCTGCAGGCTGCCTTCGACCGGTTCGCCGGCGTCCACGTGTGCGGCCGGCTCGACCGGTTTGACCCTCAACAGTGTTTTGAGCATTCGCTGTTTTTCCAGACCTGGTGGTGTTTCCGCGCATCCACCGGCAATGCGCATGGGGTGTGGCAAGCTGAACCGCCGGCAACGGCCTACCTTGCCAAAGCCCGGCCAAACCGACAAGCGCAGGTGCAGCATGGCCGGTGATAATGGCCGCCTGGTCGGATCGATGGGATGTGCCTGCAGTCATGTACGAACACGAGGGACGCCTGCGCGACACGTTGCAGGACTACGCGCGGCGGGTGCCGGAGCATGCGCAGGTGGCGGCGGAATTCCTGGACCTGCTCGACGCGCAGGGCGCCGACCCGTTCCAGCGCTCGCGCCTTGCCGGCCACTTCACCGGCAGCGCCTGGCTGGTCAGCGCCGATGGCCAGCGGGTGCTGCTGACCCATCACCGCAAGCTGGGGCGCTGGCTGCAGCTGGGCGGGCATGCCGACGGCGACCGCGACCTGGCCGCGGTGGCGCTGCGCGAGGCGCAGGAGGAATCGGGCCTGCCCGGGTTGTCGCTGCAGGCGCCGGTGCCGTTCGATCTTGACCGGCACTGGATTCCCGGGCGCGGCGACGTGCCCGGCCACTGGCACTACGACGTGCGCTACGTGGTGCGCGCCGGCACCGACGAGCGCTTCCTGGTCAGCGCGGAGTCGCTGGACCTGGCATGGCGCGCGATCGATGCCATCGCCGCCGATGCGCAGGCCGACGCCTCGCTGCGGCGCATGGCGCTGCGCTGGCTGGCGCACGCGCACTGAGGCCGCGCGCCGCGGTCCCGGCGGTGCTTGCCGGGGCGCGCGGCGGGATCGCGCCCGCGGGTCGGCGCCGCGCTCAGTACAGGATGCGGGTACGCAGCGTGCCGTCGATCGCGGCCAGTTCGTCGCGGATCGCGTTGGCCTGTTCCACGGTGGCGCTGATGTCCACCACCACGTAGCCCAGTTTCGGGTTGGTGCGCAGGAACTGGCCGTCGATGTTGAGGTTGTGGCGCGAGAACACCTCGTTGAGCCGCGACAGCACGCCGGGCACGTTGCGGTGGATGTGCAGCAGGCGCAGGCTCTGTTCGTGCTCGGGCAGGGTCACTTCGGGGAAGTTGACCGCCGACAGGGTGCTGCCGTTGTCGCTGTAGCGCACCAGCTTGGCCGCCACCTCGACGCCGATGTTGTCCTGCGCCTCCAGCGTGCTGCCGCCCACGTGCGGGGTCAGGATCACGTTGTCGTGCGCGGCCAGCGGCGACTCGAAACGGTCGCCGTTGCCCTTGGGCTCGACCGGGAACACGTCCACCGCGGCGCCGCCGATGTGCCCCGAGCGCAGGGCCGCGTCGAGCGCCTCGATCACCACCACGGTGCCGCGCGCGGCGTTGATCAGGTGCGCGCCACGCTTCATCTTCGCCAGCTGCGGTGAACCGATCATCCACTGCGTGGCGGCGGTTTCCGGCACGTGCAGGGTGACGACGTCGGCGCGGGCGAGCAGGTCGTCCAGGCTGGCGGCCGGCTGTGCGTTGCCCAGCGACAGCTTGGTCTCGATGTCGTGGAAGATCACCTGCATGCCCAGCGCTTCGGCCAGCACCCCGACCTGGGTGCCGATGTGGCCGTAGCCGATGATGCCCAGGGTCTTGCCGCGCACCTCGTGGCTGCCGTCGGCCGACTTGGACCAGCCGCCGCGGTGGCACTCGGCGTTCTTCTGCGGCACTCCGCGGGTCAGCATGATCGCCTCGGCGATCACCAGTTCGGCCACCGAGCGGGTGTTGGAGTAGGGCGCGTTGAACACCGGGATGCCGGCCAGTTCGGCCGCCTCCAGGTCCACCTGGTTGGTGCCGATGCAGAAGCAGCCCACCGCGATCAGGCGCTTGGCATGCGCCAGCACCTCGGCGTCCAGCTGCGTGCGCGAGCGGATGCCGATGATGTGGGCCTCGGCGATGCGCGCCTTCAGCTCGTCGTCGGGCAGCGATTTGGTGTGGTACTCGATCTGCGAATAGCCGGCCGCCTTGAAGGTATCCACGGCGGTCTGGCTGACCCCCTCCAGCAACAAAACGCGGATGTCCTGCTTCGGGAACGAGGTCTTCTTGGGCGACATGGCGGCCACGGCGGGTGGAGGGGATGGGCCGTTCACTATGCCAGAACCGGCCCGGCTTTTGGTGCGCTGCGCCATGCGGCAACACCTTGAACACAAAAGGTTTCATCTGAATTTACCGCGGCCGTCTTCGGCGCTGCGCGGGTGACTGGACGCGCCGCGGCGGGGCTGGCACGCTTGCCGGCTTTCACGCCTTCGAAACAACGCCATGACCGACCCGCGCCTGGACACCCTGCTGCTTGCCTGCCCGGGGCTGCGCCTGAAGACCGATCCGGCCGACCTGGAGCACTACGGGCGCGACTGGACCCGGCGCTGGGCGCCGGCACCGCTGGCCATCGCGCTGCCGGGCAGCGTCGAGGAAGTGCAGGCGGTGGTGCGCTGGGCCAACCAGAACACCGTGGCGGTGGTGCCCTCCGGCGGCAGGACCGGCCTGTCCGGCGGTGCGGTGGCGGCCAACGGTGAGCTGGTGCTTAGCCTGGAGCGGCTGAACAAGGCGCTGGATTTCAACGCGGTGGACCGCACCCTCACCGTGCAGGCCGGCATGCCGCTGGAGGCCGTGCACAACGCCGCCCGCGAGCACGGCCTGCAGTACCCGGTGGACTTCGCCGCGCGCGGGTCCTGCTCGATCGGCGGCAACATCGCCACCAACGCCGGCGGCATCCGCGTGATCCGCTATGGCAATACCCGCGAGTGGGTGGCCGGCCTCAAGGTGGTGGCCGGCAACGGTGAGCTGCTCGAGTTCAACAAGGGCCTGATCAAGAACTCCAGCGGCTACGACTTCCGCCAGCTGATGATCGGCTCGGAGGGCACCCTCGGCATCGTGGTCGAGGCGACGCTGAAGCTGGTCGATCCGCCGCTGGCGACCAACGTCATGCTGCTGGCGCTGCCCTCGTTCGAGGTGCTGATGCGGGTGTTCTCCGCGTTCCGCGAACGCCTGCAGCTGGAGGCGTTCGAGTTCTTCACCGACCGCGCGGTGCAGCACGTCACCGCGCATGGCGCACCGTACCCGTTCGCCGAAACCTACCCGTACTACGTGGTCACCGAGTACGCCGCGGCCGACGAAGCGGGCGAGGCCGCGGCACTGGCCGCGTTCGAGCACTGCATGGAGCAGGGCTGGGTGCTGGACGGGGTGATCAGCGCCAGCGAGGCGCAGGCGCAGCAGCTGTGGCGCCTGCGCGAGGGCATCACCGAGGCGCTGGCGCGCTACCGGCCGTACAAGAACGACGTGTCGGTGCGGATCTCGGCGATGCCGGACTTCCTGGCCGAGGCGCAGTCGCTGATCGGCGGCGCCTACCCGCATTTCGACGTGGTCTGGTTCGGCCATATCGGCGACGGCAACCTGCACATCAACGTGCTCAAGCCCGACGACACCAGCGACGCCGAGTTCCTGGGCCAGTGCGAGCACGTGACCAAGCTGCTGGCGCAGGTGCTGCACCGTTTCCACGGCAGCATCTCGGCCGAGCATGGCATCGGCCTGGTCAAGAAGCCCTACCTGTCCAGCACCCGCGATGCGGCGGAAATCGCGCTGATGCGCGGGGTGAAGCAGGCATTCGACCCATTGGGTTTGATGAATCCGGGCAAGGTGTTCGACCTGTAGGCGGCGGCCGGTTACGCTCGACGCCTGTCCCCAGCGTTGTCTCCGCCGATGATCCGTCCGTTCCTGACCTGCGTCCTGCTCCTCGCCTCCGCGCCGCTGCTGGCCTCCAGCTTTGCCGGCAGCACCGCCGGTACTTCCGCCGGCGCCTCGTCCAAGGGGTCGAGCAGCTCGTCCGGCGATGACAAGGTGATCCAGGCCGCGCGCGAGGAGGCCGCCGGCTTCGTCGCCAGCGACGGCCGCCTGCGCGGCGCGCGGCTGCAGGCCGCGCTGCTGTACCTGCGCCAGCACGACGCCGGCGCCGCCCAGGCCAGCGACATGCAACTGGCGCGGACCATCCTCGCCCGCTGATGCGCCTGGCGGCTGTGCTGGCCGCCGCGCTGCTGCTGGCCAGCGGCGGCGCCCCGGCGCTGGAACTGGCACTGGATCCGGCCGGGCTGGACCCGCCGGCGCAGCAGCGCGCCCGCGACCTGCTTGCCCGTGCCCACGAACGCCTGCCCGGACGCTGGCAGGCCGACCCGCGGCGGCTGACGCTGCGCTTCGACCCTGGCCTGCCCGCCGACATTGCCGGCCGCCACCGGCGTGGCCAACTGCGGTTGTCGCCGGAACTGCTGGAGGCGGCGGCGACGGCCACCGCCACCGCACACGACCTGGCCCGGGCCACCGTGTTGCACGAGATCGCCCACGCCTTCGACCGGGGCGAAGGCGGCGGCTGGTCGCGACAACCGGCGTTCCGTCGGCTCGCCGGATGGGACCGGCGCGGTGCCAACCCGTACACGCTGCGCAGCCCCGACGGCTATGAGCGGCACAGCCCGGCCGAGGCATTCGCGGTCAACCTGGAGTGGTACCTGCTCGACCCGCGGTATCCGTGCCGGCGGCCGGCGCTGGCGGCGTGGTTCCGGCAGCAGCTGGGGCCGGCGCCGCTTGCGCCGGTGGCCTGCGCCGCCGCGCTGCCGCTGCTGGTGGCCGGCGCCGCGCCGGCGCAGCTGGAGCTGGAAACACTGGACCCGGCCCGGATCTACGCGGTGGACTACCTGCTGGCCGGCGCCGGCGACGCGGCGATGAGCCGGTTCGGCCACTCCATGCTGCGCCTGGTGGTCTGCGCGCCCGGCCGCGAACCGGGCCCGCGCTGCCGGATGGACCTGGCCTACCACCGGGTGCTGTCCTTCCGCGCTTTCGTCAACGACGTGCAGATCTCCAATTGGCGCGGGCTGACCGGTGCCTACCCGGCACGGCTGTTCGTGCTGCCGCTGGACCAGGTGATCGACGAATACACCCGCGTCGAGCTGCGCGACCTGCAGGCCTGGCCGCTGGCGCTGTCGCCGGCGCAGATCGACGCGCTGCTGCAGCTGGCCGCCCGCGCGCACTGGAGCTACGACGGGCGCTATCGCTTCATCGGCAACAACTGCGCGGTGGAGAGCGGGCGCCTGCTCGACCTGGCGTTGACCCCGCCGCGCCGGCGGCTGCAGGCCACCACGCCGCGCGGCGTGCTGCGGCGGCTGCAGGATGCCGGCCTGGCCGCGCGGCAGGCGCCGCCGCCAGGCGCGGACGACGGCCTGTACTTCGCCTCGGCCCGCGCCGATTACGCGCACTTGCTGCATGGCCTGCAGCAGGCGGGCCGGGTGCCGCCGCTGCCGCTCGAACGCTGGCTGGACAGCCCGGCACGGCAGCGCGGCGAGCCCACTCCGGACTTGCCACTGCAGGCCACCGCGGCCTGGTGGGTGCTGGAAACGGCGGCGCTGCGCCGCGCCGAACTGCGCGCGCTTGCCCAGCTCAAGCGGCACCTGGAGGGCACCACGCCGCAACTGCAGGCGCGGGTGGCCGACTGGCAGCGGTTCAGCAGCCTGCTGGATGCGCCGGCATTACTGCTGCCAGCCGCTGGCTACGGCATCGCCCAGCCCGATGAACTGGACGCGCTGGTGCAGGCACTGGCACGGCTCGGCGAGGACGGGCAGGCACGCTGGCAGGCGCTGCACGAAAGCGCCGAGCAGGCGTTGCCGCCGGCGCAGCGCGAGGAACTCGGGCGCAGCAGGGAGCGGGTGCGCTGGCTGGCCGAGCGCATGCGCGCGTTGGCCGCCGTGCCGGACTGAAGCGGGGCATCGGCGCGGGCCTTGACCCCGGTCAGGGCGGTGCCGGTGGCGCGGCCTGGCATGGGCCGGGTTTCCCACGATGGAGTTCCCGCAATGCCTGTTTCCCTCGATCCGGCCCCGCACGTGCACGTCTTCGATGCGCGCGGCGTGGCGCGGCGGTTCCGCCACGCGGCGATCTTCGGCGCGCCGGGCGCGTTGCGCAACGGCGAGACCATGCGTTTCATCAACGACCACGACCCGATCCCGCTGCTGGACCAGCTCGGCCAGCGCTTCGGCGCGCACCTGTCGATCAGCTGCCTGCAGCGCGGACCGGATGCGGTGGTGATCGATTTCGGCGTCCGGAGCCTGCCCGAAGGGTGATCTGCAGCAGGGAGCGCGGCCGCCACCGGCGTGCCGCGGCTTCCGGCACCGGCATCGGTCGCGCCCGCTGACAGCGCCGGGCCACGTACCGCCGCCGATGACCATGAACGACGACGGCGCCCGCGGGCGCCGTCGCATGGGGTGGCCAGCGGTGGATCAGTCGGCGCGGCCGCCGAACTCGCCTGTGCTGGTGTTGACCAGGATGCGCTCGCCGTTGGCGATGTACTCCGGGACCATGATCTCGATGCCGGTGTTGAGCTTGGCCGGCTTCGGGCGCTTGGTGGCGGTGCCGCCCTTGAGTTCCGGTGGGGTCTCGACCACTTCCAGGGTCACGTGCTGCGGCAGCTGGATCGCCACCGGCTGCTCGTCGATCACCTGCACGTAGATGCCGGCCAGGCCCTCGGTGATGTAACCGGCGTCGTCGCCGATCACGTCCGCGTCCAGCGTGTACGGGGTGTAGTCCTCGTCGTCGAGGAACACGAAGGCGTCGCCGTCCATGTAGGAGAAGGTCGACTGGCGGCGCAGCAGTTCGACTTCCGGCAGGTTGTCGTCGGCGTCGAAGCTGGCGTCGAGCTTGTTGCCGCCCGGCACGCTGTACATGATGAAACGGAAGCGGACATTGCCGCCGCGGCCCTGCGGCGAGCTGCGCTCGATGTCGCGGATCTGGTAGACGCCGTTGTTGTATTCGACGACGTTGCCTTTCTTGATATCGCTGGCTTTCATGCTTGGAAAGTCGGTTGGGGTAAGGGGGAAATCGAAGCGGGCGCCTTGTGGGCGCCCGCGGGGTGGATCACTTGGGTGCCAGGCGCACGGCGCCATCCAGGCGGATGGTCTCGCCGTTGAGGTAGGTGTTGCCGATGATGTGGCCGACCAGGGCGGCGAAATCGTCCGGCTGGCCCAGACGCGAGGGGAACGGGATCGACGCGGCAAGCGACTCCTGCACGTTGGCCGGCATGCCGTCCACCATCGGCGTCCAGAACACGCCCGGCGCGATGGTCATCACGCGGATGCCGAAGCGCGACAGCTCGCGCGCCATCGGCAGGGTCATGCCGACCACGCCGCCCTTGGAGGCGGAGTAGGCGGCCTGGCCGATCTGGCCTTCGTAGGCGGCGACCGAGGCGGTGTTGATGATCACGCCGCGCTCGCCGTCGACGCCGGCTTCGTTGTGCTGCATCAGGTCGGCGGCGGCCTTGGCCACGTTGAAGCTGCCGACCAGGTTGACCATCACCGTGGCCTGGAAGTTGGACAGCGGCATCGGCGCCTCGCGGCCGAGCACGCGGCCGGCGCCGAGGATGCCGGCGCAGTTCATCACCACGTTCAGCCCGCCCAGGAATTCGCGCGCGGCGGCCAGGTTGGCGGCCACGCCGGCTTCGTCGGTGACGTTGGTGGTGAAGTAGCGGGCATTGTCCGTGCCCAGTTCGGCGACCGCGGCGGTGCCTTTTTCCTCGTTGAGGTCGAACAGGGCGACCTTGCCGCCGTTGGCGACCAGGTGCCGGGCCACGGCCAGGCCGAGGCCGGAGACGCCGCCGGTGACGACGGCGCGGACGGAGGACAGCTGCATCGGGACGATCCTGCGGTGAAGAGTCGCCGATTCTAGCCGATGCCGCCTTCCCTACAGCAGGACGGCGACCGGATCAGTATGGACGGGGGGCGGGGACGGGCATCGGCGGGTGCGCAGGCAGGCGCAGGGGCGCGGGTACCGGCCGTTCCCGCCACAGGAACTCAAGCTGGCAGTCGTCGGCCGCGCGCCGGCACATGGCCAGGGCCTTGTCGATCGCGGCGCGCTCATCGCGCTCGCCCAGTGCATGGCCGAACGCGGCACTGCCACTGGCGATGGCCGAGTATCCGCTGTCGGCCGACGTACTGGCCACTTCGGTGCAGTTGCCCGAGCGCCGCGCGCAGTGGCCGATGGCGGTCTGCAGGGCGAGGCTTGCCGAGGGATGGTTGTAGGCGAAACCGTAGGCGCCGGAATCGGAGAAGACCACGGCCGAGGCGGCCATGACGCTGCCTGCGGGCAGCAGGGCGGCGATGAGCAGGGTGGTGCGGAGCATGCGCGAGCGTCCTTTCGTTGCGTTCATCAGGGGGGCGACATGGCCTGGCCGGCCTTGCTGCCGTTGCCGCGGCCGAGCACGCCGGCCAGCCAGCGCCCGGTGTCGGCCAGGGCCGGCAGGTCGATGCCGGTGTCCATGCCCATGCCGTGCAGCATGTAGACCACGTCCTCGCTGGCGACATTGCCGCTGGCGCCGCGCGCGTAGGGGCAGCCGCCGGTGCCGGCCACCGCCGAATCGACCACGCGCACGCCGTCCTCCAGGCACGCGGCGATATTGGCCAGCGCCTGGCCATAGGTGTCATGGAAGTGCACCGCCAGCGCGACCATCGGCACCTCCGCGGCGACCGCGCGCAGCATCGCGCGCGCCTTGCGCGAGGTGCCGACGCCGATGGTGTCGCCCAGCGAGATCTCGTGGCACCCCATGGCGTACAGCGCGCGCGCCACCCGGACCACGTCGGCCAGCGGCACCTCGCCCTGGTAAGGGCAGCCGAGCACGGTGGACACGTAGCCGCGCACCGGGATGCCGTCGGCCCTGGCCCGTTCCAGCACCGGCGCGAAGCGCTGCAGCGATTCGTCGATGCCGGCATTGGTGTTGGTGCGGTTGAACTGCTCGGAGGCAGCGGTGAACACCGCCACTTCCCGCGCCCCGGCCGCGCGGGCGCGGTCATAGCCCTGTTCGTTCGGCACCAGCACCGGGTAGGCGACGCCGGGGCGGCGGGCGATGCCGGCCATCACCTCGGCGGCGTCGGCCAGCTGCGGTACCCATTTCGGGCTGACGAAGCTGGTGGCCTCGATGCTGCGCAGGCCGGTGGCCGACAGCCGGTCGATCAGCGCGATCTTGTCGGCGGTGGCGATCTGCTGCTTCTCGTTCTGCAGGCCGTCGCGCGGGCCGACCTCGACGATGCGGACGAAATCGCTCATCGCGGCTCCTGCGTGGCCCAGCGCGGCGGGCGCTTTTCGAGGAACGCAGTCAGGCCCTCACGGCCTTCGTCGGAGGCGCGCAGCGCGGCGATCAGCCCGGCATTGGCGCGGTCGAGCGCGTCGCGGTCGCCGCCAGCGGCATGAACCTCGCGCACCAGCACCTTGGCCGCGGCCGCGGCGACCGGGCCGGCCTTGCCGATCAGCTGCAGTTGCCGCTGCACCGCGGCGTCGAGCGCGTCGGCGGCGACCACCTGGTGCACCAGCCCCATGCGCAATGCGTCGGCGGCGTCGAAGTGCTCGCCGGTGGCGAACCAGCGGCGCGCCTGGCGCGGGCCGATGGCGGCGATGACATACGGCGAGATCACCGCCGGCAGCAGGCCCAGGCGGCTCTCGGTCAGGCCGAAACGGGCGCCTTCGGCGGCGATGGCGATGTCGCAGCAGGCCACCAGGCCGACACCGCCGCCGAAGCTGGCGCCATGCACGCGGGCAATGGTCGGCTTGGGCAGCTCGTCCAGGGTGCGCATCAGCCGCGCCAGCGCCAGTGCGTCCTGGCGGTTCTCTTCCCGGGAGGCGCCGGCCATGGCGCGCATCCACTGCAGGTCGGCGCCGGCCGAGAACGAGGGGCCATGCCCGGCCAGGACCACGGCGCGCACCGCCGGATCGGCGGCGGCCGCTTCCAGCGCGGCGGTGAGGGTGGCGATCAGCCCGGCGTCGAACGCGTTGTGCAGCTCGGGGCGGTTCAGGTGGAGCGTCGCCACGGCGTTGTCGCGGCTGACGAGCAGTGCCTCGCTCATTGGGGTCCATGCGTGCGTTTGGTGCACGGATCATAGCGGAGCGCCCGGGGCAGCAAGACCCCGCGCGACGGTGCTACAATTGATAACCATTCTTATCAACCTATTCAAAGGCGCCATTCAGTGACGTTGTCAGATTTGCCGCTGCATGCACCCGCGCAGGTGGAGGCGGTGCGGGACCTGCATCCCAATGATGCGATTGCGCGGCGGTTGAGGGAGCTGGGGTTCGTCGACGGCGAGGACGTGCGCGTGGTCGCGCGCGGGCCGGTGGGCGGCGAGCCGCTGCTGGTGCAGGTCGGCTTCACCCGTTTCGCGCTGCGGCGCAGCGAGGCCGCCCGCATCCGGATCAGGCAGGAGGACGCGGCATGAACGCAGCGGCAAGCGTGTCGCGGCTGGCCCTGGTGGGCAATCCGAACAGTGGCAAGACCGCGTTGTTCAACCAGCTCACCGGCAGCCGCCAGAAGGTGGCCAACTATGCCGGCGTCACCGTCGAGCGCAAGGAAGGGCGCATGCGCGCGCCGTCCGGGCGCGAATACGCGGTGCTGGACCTGCCCGGCGCCTACAGCCTGCAGCCGGCGAGCCTGGACGAGGCCATCACCCGCGACCTGTGCCGCGGTTTCTACCCCGGCGAACCCGCGCCCGATGCGCTGGTGTGCGTGGTCGACGCCACCAACCTGCGCCTGCACCTGCGCTTCGCGCTGGAAGTGCGCGAGCTGGGCAAGCCGATGATCGTGGCGCTGAACATGGTCGACGCCGCGCGCCGGCGCGGCATCGCCATCGACGTGGCGGCGCTGGAACGGGCGCTGGGCGTGCCGGTGGTGGAGACCGTCGCGGTGCGCCGCAACGGCGCCAGCGAACTGGTCGCGCGGATCGACGCGATGATGCCGCAGGTGGCGTCGATGGCGCCGCCGCAGGTGGTGGCCGCCGCCGACCACCATGCCCAGGTGCGCGACATCCTCGCCGCCGCGGTGCGCATGCCCACGCGCACCGCGAAGATCGACGATGCGCTGGACCGCTGGCTGCTGCACCCGGTGTTCGGGTTGCTGACCCTGGCGGCGGTGATGTTCCTGATCTTCCAGGCGGTCTATGCCTGGGCCACGCCGCTGATGGACGGCATCGAGGCCGGTTTCGCCTGGCTCGGCGCCCTGGTCGGCTCGACCCTGCCCGAGGGGCCGCTGAGCAGCCTGCTGGTGGACGGCATCATCGCCGGTGTCGGCGGCGTGCTGGTGTTCCTGCCGCAGATCCTGATCCTGTTCTTCTTCATCCTCGCGCTGGAGGAGTCCGGCTACCTGCCGCGCGCGGCGTTCCTGCTGGACCGGATGATGGCCGCGGCCGGGCTGTCCGGGCGCTCGTTCATCCCGCTGCTGTCCAGCTTCGCCTGCGCGGTGCCGGGCATCATGTCCACGCGCAGCATCCAGGACCCGCGCGACCGGCTGGCGACGATCCTGGTCGCGCCGCTGATGACCTGCTCGGCGCGGTTGCCGGTGTATGCGCTGCTGATCGGCGCGTTCATCCCGCAGAAGACCGTGTGGGGCGTGTTCAACCAGCAGGGACTGGTGCTGTTCGGCCTGTACGTGGCCGGCATCCTCAGCGCGCTGGCGATGTCGTGGACGATGAAGAAGTTCCGCCGCGACAAGGGCGAGCACCCGCTGCTGCTGGAGCTGCCGTCCTACCGCCTGCCGCACCTGCGCGACCTGGCGGTCGGGCTGTACGAGCGCGGCATGATCTTCCTCAAGCGCGTGGGCGGCATCATCCTGGCGCTGACCATCCTGCTGTGGTTCCTGCTGTCGTTCCCGGCGGCACCGGCCGACGCCACCCTGCCGGCCATCGACTACAGCTTCGCCGGCCGCATCGGCCACGCGATGGCGGTGTTCTTCGCGCCGCTGGGCTTCAACTGGCAGATCTGCATCGCGCTGATTCCGGGGCTGGCCGCGCGCGAAGTGGCGGTCTCCTCGCTGGCCACGGTGTACGCACTGTCGGCGGCCGACGACGATGCCGCGGCGCAGGCGCTGACCCCGCTGATCAGCGACGGCTGGTCGCTGGCCACCGCGCTGTCGTTGCTGGTCTGGTACATCTACGCGCCGATGTGCATTTCCACGCTGGCCACGATCAAGCGCGAGACCAACTCGTGGAAGCAGATGGCGTTCGCCGCCGGCTACCTGTTCGCGGCGGCGTGGCTGGCTTCGCTGGTCACCTACCAGGTCGCCGTGGCGCTGGGGGCGGGCTGATGGACCGGGGCCTGCTGCTGCAGTACGCGATCATCGCCCTGGCCGTGCTGGCCAGCGCGTGGGTGGTGCTGAAGAAGCAGTTCCCCGGTACCGTGCGCCGGCTGCGCGGGGCGCTGGTGCTGTGGCTGCTGAAGCCGCAGCGCCCGGCGCGGCTGCAGGCTCTGGGGCGCCGGCTGGCGCCGCCGGCTGGCGGCGGCGATGACGGTTGTGGTGGCTGCGGCGGCTGCGGGCCGAATCCACCGCGGCAACACTGAAACGCGCGCCGGTAGCGGTGGACCCGGCCGGGCACGGCCCCGGCAGTGGCGGCGCGGCAGCGCCGCGGAGTCCGCGCTCGCGCCGCTCAGCCTGCGCGTGACCCGAGTTCGGACGCCAGCGCCAGCCATCGTTCGCGTTGTGCCGGGGTGCTGTTGCGTACCACGCCCAGCCGGCTGACCCGCACCGGGCGGATGCCACAGAATTCCAGGATGGTGGCGCGGAGCTGGGCGATGCCCGGGTCGCGGTAGATCCAGCGGTAGTACCAGGGCGGCGTGTCCAGGGTGGTGATCACCCGTGCGCTACGACCGGCCAGCAGGCGATCCCACCAGGGCGAATCGCGCCGGTGGCGGAACGCGAAGCCCGGCAACAGCACGCGATCGAAGAAGCCCTTCAGCAACGCCGGCATTCCGCCCCACCAGGTCGGGTAGACCAGCACCAGGTGGTCACAGGCGCGGATCGCTTCGGCCGCATCCTCCAGATCCGGTTCCAGCGGCTGGACCTGGTGGTAGCCATGGTGCAATACCGGATCGAAGCCCAGTTCGCCCAGCGCGATCAGGCGCACCTGGTGGCCGGCAGCCCCGGCGGCGGTGGCGTAGCTGTGGGCGAGGGCGCCGCACAGGCTGTCGCGGTCGGGATGGCCCAGCAGGATCAGGATGGAGCGGGACACGGCAACCTCTGGCAAGGGAAAGGGCGCAATACAGGGCGCTGCCCGCGGGGCAGGTCCACGCCGGGCGCGTGCGGCGGCCCGGGCGCGGTGCGCGGCCACTGCCGCAAAGCGCCGGCGACCGCGTGCTGGGTGGGGCCGACCCGGCGCGGTCGCGGATGTCCGGCCGCAGCATGTGTGCCGGGGTGCAGGAATGGCCGACGCTACCGGCGTTGCATGCCGGCCATGACGCCCAGGCCGATGTCCCCGCGCCGGGGTCGGGCGGGTCGGCCGGAGCCATGCGGCATCCCGCGCAGCGTAGTCGCGGTAGGTGTTCAGGCGCGGCACCGCGGCATCGGCGGGCCGTCATGCGCTGTGTCCACGCGAGTGCCGCGTGGTCCAGTGTCGCCGCTTGGCATCGGGCGATGGTTATCCCGTGCATGAAGGAGCGTTCAGCGTGGCGGCGCCGGCGCTTGCCCGGGCGGGCATGCTGCCGCTAGCCTGCGGGCATGAACCAGACTCCCCTGCGATTGCTCATTCACGGTGCTTCCGGGCGCATGGGCCAGGCCCTGCTGCGGCTGGCGGCGGACGATCCCGCGCTGCAGGTGGTCGCCGCGGTGCTGCGCAAGGCGCCGGCACAGCGCGTGATCGATGGCGTGCCGCACTTCGCCGCCAGTGAAATGCCGGGTGCGCCCGAGTTCGACGTGGCCATCGATTTCAGCCTGCCGGGTGGTTTCGACCCGGTGCTGGCACTGTGCGTGGCGCGCGGCGTGGCGTTCGTTTCCGGCACCACCGGCATCGATGCGTCGCAGCAGGCGGCGCTGGCGGCCGCCGCGCAGCGGATCCCGCTGACCTGGGCGACCAATTTCAGCCTGGGCGTGGCGGTGCTGGCCGAGCTGGTGGAGCGGGCGGCGGCGAGCCTGCCGGGCTGGGACTGCGACATCGTCGAATCGCACCACGTGCACAAGAAGGATGCCCCGTCCGGTACCGCGCTCACGCTCGGGGAGTCGGCCCGGCACGGGGGCGCCGAGCCGCGTTACGCCAGCCTGCGCGCCGGAGACATCATCGGCGAGCATCTGGTTCAGTTCACCGGGATGGGCGAACGGCTGGAACTGGTGCACCGCGCCACCAACCGCGACATTTTCGCCCGGGGTGCCCTGCATGTGGCGCGGCAGCTGCACGGACGGGCGCCCGGGCGCTATTCGGTGCGCGAGCTGGTGGCGCCCGCCAGCAGCTGAACAGGCGCCGGGCACGGCAGCCGGCGGGCCGGCGGCGCACGCACGCGGCGCTGGCGCCGATGGCGCCCATGCCTTTACAATTCCCGCTCGCCGAATCACGTCAGCCGGACCGGTTTAACACCGCCGTCCGCGCTTTTTTGCAACCGGTTTTTGCCGTGAGCGCAGGCGTGGCTTCGGAGCCCCCTCGGTAGCCAAAGTGAGATTCCCGTGACCCAAGCCGCAATCCTCGTGCTCGAAGACGGCACCGTATTCGAGGGCGAATCCGTAGGCGCGCCCGGCCTGTCCGTGGGTGAGGTGGTGTTCAACACCGCGATGACCGGTTACCAGGAAATGCTGACCGATCCGTCCTACGCCAGGCAGATGATCACCCTGACGTATCCGCACATCGGCAACACCGGCACCACCGAGCAGGACAACGAGGCGTCGCAGGTCTGGGCCGCGGGCCTGATCGTGCGCGACGTGCCGCGCCGCCCGAGCAGCTGGCGCAACCAGCGCTCGCTGCCGGACTGGCTGCAGCAGCGCGGCGTGGTCGCCATCGCCGGCATCGATACCCGCAAGCTGACCCGCATCCTGCGCGAGCGCGGTGCCCAGAACGGCGCGCTGATGGCCGGCCCGGACATCGACGTGGACAAGGCGCTGGAAGCGGCGCGCAAGTTCCCCGGCCTGAAGGGCATGGACCTGGCCAAGGTGGTCAGCACCGACAAGCCCTATGCCTGGCGCGAAGGCCAGCTGGACCTGGACCAGGGCCAGTTCGTCCAGGCCGAGCCGAAGTTCAAGGTCGTGGCCTACGATTTCGGGGTCAAGGCCAACATCCTGCGCATGCTCGCCGAGCGCGGCTGCGACCTCACCGTGGTGCCGGCGCAGACCCCGGCCGCCGAGGTGCTGGCGATGAATCCCGACGGCGTGTTCCTGTCCAACGGCCCGGGCGACCCGGAGCCGTGCGACTACGCCATCGCCGCGATCAGGGAGTTCGTGGATCGCCGGATTCCGACCTTCGGCATCTGCCTGGGCCACCAGCTGCTCGGCCTGGCCTCGGGCGCCAACACCATGAAGATGGGCCACGGCCACCACGGCGCCAACCACCCGGTGCAGGACCTGGACAGCGGCCGGGTCATGATCACCTCGCAGAACCATGGCTTCGCCATCGATGAAAGCACGCTGCCGGCGAACCTGCGGGTCACCCAGCGCTCGCTGTTCGACCAGACCATCCAGGGCGTGGAGCGCACCGACGCGCCGGCGTTCTCCTTCCAGGGCCATCCGGAAGCGTCGCCCGGGCCGCACGACGTGGCGCCGCTGTTCGACCGTTTCATCGCGATGATGGCCCAGGCCAGGTAATCCCGCCGCCGGACCGGCCTTCCGTTCCGGCACGACCGCGACGGATGCGGCCCTCCAGCGCACGTCTTCACTCACTGCGGCCCGCCGCAGCCCCCATGCGAGTACTGAAATGCCAAAGCGCACCGATCTAAAAACCATCCTGATCATCGGCGCCGGCCCGATCGTCATCGGCCAGGCCTGCGAGTTCGACTACTCCGGCGCGCAGGCGTGCAAGGCGCTGCGCGACGAGGGTTACCGCGTGGTGCTGGTCAACTCCAACCCGGCCACGATCATGACCGATCCGGAGATGGCCGATGCGGTCTACATCGAACCGATCAACTGGCAGACCGTCGAGAAGATCATCGACAAGGAGCGCCCGGACGCGCTGCTGCCGACCATGGGCGGGCAGACCGCGCTGAACTGCGCGCTGGACCTGGCCGACCACGGCGTGCTGGAGAAGTACAACGTCGAGCTGATCGGCGCCAAGCGCGAAGCGATCCGCATGGCCGAGGACCGCGAGCTGTTCCGCGTGGCGATGCAGGAGATCGGCCTGGAGTGCCCGAAGGCCGCCGTCGCCCACACGCTGGAAGAGGCGCTGGAGATCCAGACCCGGGTCGGCTACCCGACCATCATCCGCCCGTCCTTCACCCTGGGCGGCAGCGGCGGCGGCATTGCCTACAACCGCGAAGAGCTGATCGAGATCGTCAACCGCGGCCTGGAACTGTCGCCGACCACCGAAGTGCTGGTCGAGGAGTCGGTGCTGGGCTGGAAGGAATTCGAGATGGAAGTGGTCCGCGATACCGCGGACAACTGCATCATCGTCTGCTCGATCGAGAACCTGGACCCGATGGGCGTGCACACCGGTGACTCGATCACCGTGGCCCCGGCGCAGACCCTGACCGACAAGGAATACCAGCGCCTGCGCGACGCCTCGATCGCCGTGCTGCGCAAGATCGGCGTGGACACCGGCGGTTCCAACGTGCAGTTCGGCATCAGCCCGACCACCGGCCGGGTGGTGGTGATCGAGATGAACCCGCGCGTATCGCGTTCCTCGGCGCTGGCCTCCAAGGCCACCGGCTTCCCGATCGCCAAGGTCGCCGCCAAGCTGGCGGTGGGCTACACCTTGGACGAGCTGAAGAACGAGATCACCGGCGGCCTGACCCCGGCCTCGTTCGAGCCGTCGATCGACTACGTGGTCACCAAGATCCCGCGTTTCGCCTTCGAGAAGTTCCCGGCCGCCGACGCGCGCCTGACCACCCAGATGAAGTCGGTGGGCGAGGTGATGGCGATGGGCCGCACCTTCAAGGAATCGCTGCAGAAGGCCCTGCGCGGCCTGGAGACCGGCAAGATCGGGCTGGACCCGACCGGCCTGGACCTGGGCAACGAGGATGACATCGCCACGCTCAAGCGCGAGCTGAAGGCGCCGGGCCCCGAGCGCCTGTTCTACGTGGGCGACGCGTTCCGCGCCGGCATGGGCGTGGACGACGTCTACGGCCTGTCCTGGATCGACCCGTGGTTCCTGGACCAGATCGAGGACATCATCGCCGACGAGAAGCAGGTGCGCGCCGAAGGCATCGACGCACTCGACGGCAAGCGCCTGCGCGCGCTCAAGCGCGCCGGTTTCTCCGACGCGCGGCTGGCGCAGCTGACCGGCACCAACGAGGCGGCGATCCGCGCCCTGCGCCGCGCGCACAAGGTGCGCCCGGTGTACAAGCGGGTGGATTCGTGCGCCGCCGAGTTCGCCACCAGCACCGCCTACCTGTACTCGACCTACGAGGACGAGTGCGAGGCCAACCCGAGCAACCGCGACAAGATCATGATCCTCGGCGGCGGCCCCAACCGCATCGGCCAGGGCATCGAGTTCGACTACTGCTGCGTGCATGCCGCGCTCGCCCTGCGCGAGGACGGCTATGAAACCATCATGGTCAACTGCAATCCGGAAACCGTCTCCACCGACTACGACACCTCCGACCGCCTGTACTTCGAGCCGCTGACGCTGGAGGACGTGCTGGAGATCGTCGAGCTGGAGCAGCCCAAGGGCGTGATCGTGCAGTACGGCGGCCAGACCCCGCTCAAGCTGGCGCGTGCGCTGGAAGCCAACGGCGTGCCGGTGATCGGCACCTCGCCCGATTCCATCGACCTGGCCGAGGACCGCGAGCGGTTCCAGAAGCTGGTGCAGGAACTGGGCCTGAAGCAGCCGCCGAACCGCACCGCGCGCACCGCCGACGAGGCGCTGGTGCTGGCCCGCGAGATCGGCTACCCGCTGGTGGTGCGCCCGAGCTACGTGCTTGGTGGCCGCGCCATGGAGATCGTCTACGGCGAATCGGACCTGGCCCGCTACGTGCGCGACGCGGTCAAGGTCTCCAACGACTCGCCGGTACTACTGGACCACTTCCTCGACGCCGCGGTAGAAGCGGACGTGGACATCATCTGCGACAAGGACGGCAACGTCCTGATCGGCGGGGTGATGGAGCACATCGAGGAAGCCGGCGTGCATTCGGGCGATTCCTCCTGCTCGCTGCCGCCGTACTCGCTGTCGCCGGCCACCCAGGACGAGCTGCGCCGCCAGGTGCGTGAACTGGCCAAGGCGCTGAACGTGGTCGGGCTGATGAACACCCAGTTCGCGATCCAGCCCGACGCCGACGGCAACGACGTGATCTTCCTGCTGGAAGTCAACCCGCGTGCCTCGCGCACCGTGCCGTTCGTGTCCAAGGCCACCGGCGTGCCGCTGGCCAAGATCGCCGCCCGCTGCATGGCCGGCATGAGCCTGGCCGAGCAGGGCGCGACCAGCGAAGTGGTGCCGGACTACTACTCGGTGAAGGAGGCGATCTTCCCGTTCGCCAAGTTCCAGGGCGTGGACCCGATCCTCGGGCCGGAAATGCGTTCCACCGGCGAGGTGATGGGCGTGGGCCGCAGCTTCAGCGCCGCCTTCGCGCGCGCGCAGGAGGCCGGCGGCATCAAGACCCCGCCGCCGGGCAAGGCGTTCATCTCGGTGCGCGACGCCGACAAGCCGCGCGTGCTGCCGGCGGTGCAGGGCCTGGTCGAGCGCGGCTACTCGGTGGTGGCCACCCGCGGCACCGCGGCGTGGCTGCAACAGCAGGGCATTGCCTGCGAGGTGGTCAACAAGGTGGTCGAAGGCCGCCCGCACATCGTCGACAGCATCAAGAACGGCGAGATCGTCTACATCGTCAACACGACCGAAGGCCGTGCCGCGATCAACGACTCGTTCTCGATCCGCCGTGAGGCGCTGCAGCAGCGCGTCACCTATTCGACCACGGTGGCCGGCGCCAAGGCGCTGGTGCAATCGCTGGAATTCCGCGGCACCGGCCCGGTCTGGTCGCTGCAGGAACTGCACAAGGAGTTGAACGCATGAGAGCCCCCATCACCCTCAAGGGCGCGCAGCGGCTGCGCGACGAGCTGGACCACCTGAAGACCGAAAAGCGTCCGAAGGTGATCGCCGCGATCGCCGAGGCACGCGAGCACGGCGACCTCAAGGAGAACGCCGAGTACCATGCCGCGCGCGAGGAGCAGGGCTTCATCGAAGGCCGCATCAAGCAGCTGGAAGGCGAGCTGTCGCATGCCGAGATCATCGACATCAGCAAGCTCAACGCCGGCAGCCGGGTGGTGTTCGGCGCGACCGTGACGCTGGCCGACGTGGAGAGCGACGAGGAAAAGCGTTACCAGATCGTCGGCGACCTGGAAGCGGACATCAAACTCGGCCTGATCGCCATCTCCTCGCCGGTGGCGCGCGCACTGATCGGCAAGAACGAGGGCGATACCGTCGCCATCGCCGCGCCGGCCGGCCAGCGCGAGTACGAGATCGTCAGCGTCGAATACCTCGATTGAGTCCGGCGGCGCGGGCTTTCCCGCGCGACGCGCCGGCGATGACGCCAGGCAGCACGGCCGTCCCCGCTTCGCGCGGGGCAGGGCCCGGCTTCCCTGGGGCGCGGCACAGGCGCCGTGATCGCAGGAGCGGCCGCGGCCAGGCGCGGTTTGGCGGCCGCCGGTTTCGCCCGTACCCTCGCTCATGCCCCGGCGACACCCGCCGGATCCGAGACAACCCGGCAGTCCTGCCGGGGCGTTTCCCGCCGGCAAGCGCACAGCAGAGCCCTCCATGACCCACGCCAAAGCCACCTTGCTGCTCCCCGCCCGCAGCCGTTTCCCGGGCGGCACCCTGCCGGCACGGGTGGCCAGCGCGCTGGGACGCGCCGACCGCAGTACCGGCGACGCCGGCGAATCGGCGCAGTTGCGCCGGCATTTCCAGGTGCAGCCCGATGACTGGTCGGCCGCCGCGCTCACCCGCCAGGTCGATGCCGGCGATGCCAGCGGCAGCCTGTGGCTGCGCGCCGACCCGGCCAACGTGATGCCGGACATGCAGGGCGCGCGGTTGATGGCATCGGCCGAGAGCCTGCGCCTGGAGCCGGCCGACGCGGCCGCGCTGCTGCCCGCGCTGCAGCCGCTGTTCGCCGGGTTCGGTTTCCAGCTCGACGCGCCGTCGCCGTCGCGCTGGTACCTGCGCCTGCCCGACGACACGCCGCTGCCGGCATTCACCGCGCCCGATGCCGCGCTGGGCGACGACCTGTTCGAACACCTGCCCGAGGGCGACAACGGGCGCCAGTGGCGGGCGCTGCTGACCGAGGCCCAGGTGGTCCTGCACCAGCATCCGTGGAACCAGCAGCGCACAGCACAGGGCAGGCGTGCGGTCAACTCGCTGTGGTTCTGGGGCGCCGGCCGGTTGCCGCAATCGGTGCGCACCGGGCATGCCCAGGTGCGCAGCCGCGATGCGCTGCTGCAGGGGCTGGCGGCCATGGCCGGGGTGCGCATTGATGGCGACCAGGCGGTGGATGCGCTGGTGGACCTGCGCCAGCTGCGCTCGCTGGAACAGCTCACCGGCGACGCCATCACGCCGCTGCTCGATGCCATGGCCCGCGGTGAACTGCGCGAGCTGCGGCTGGATTTCGAGGATGGCGCCTGTTTCCGCATCCACCGTGGCCAGCGCTGGCACTTCTGGAAGAAGCCGCTGGCGGCACTGCGCGATGAATGATGGCCTGAAGATCGTCCGCCGCCCGCCCGGCGACGCCGGGCAGTGGGACGAGGGCATGCTGCCGCTGCTGCGCCGCATCTACGCCGCGCGCGGCGTGCGCTGCACCGAGCAGGCGCAGCCGAAACTGGCGCAACTGCACCCGCCGGAGCTGCTTGGCGGCATGCACGCGGCGGTGCAATTGCTGGCCGCGGCGATCGCCGCCGACCGGCGCATCCTGATCGTCGGCGACTTCGATTGCGACGGCGCCACCGCGTGCGCGGTCGGCGTGCGCGGCCTGCGCCTGCTCGGCGCCCGCGACGTGGTGCATGCGGTGCCCAACCGCATGCTGCATGGCTACGGCCTGTCGCCGTCGCTGGTGGCCGAGCTGGCGGCGCTGCAGCCGGCGCTGCTGGTGACGGTGGACCACGGCATCGCCTGCCATGCCGGCGTCGCCGCGGCCAAGGCGCTGGGCTGGCAGGTGCTGGTGACCGACCACCACCTGCCCGGCGAACAGCTGCCGGCGGCCGATGCCATCGTCGATCCGAACCTGGACGGGGATGCCTTCCCGAGCAAGGCGCTGGCCGGCGTCGGGGTGATCTTCTACGTGCTGATGGCGTTGCGCCGGCACCTGCGCGAGGCCGGCGCGTTCGCCGATGGCAAGGGCCCGGACCTGACCCCGCTGCTGGACCTGGTGGCGGTGGGAACCGTCGCCGACCTGGTGGCGCTGGACGACAACAACCGCGCGCTGGTCGCGGCCGGCCTGCGCCGGTTGCGCGCCGGCCAGGGCTGCGTCGGCCTGCGCGCGCTGATCGAGGCCAGCGGCCGCGACCCGCGGCGGCTCACCGCCAGCGATATCGGCTTCGCCCTGGGCCCACGGCTGAACGCCGCCGGCCGGCTCGAGGACATGGCCCTGGGCATCGAACTGCTGCTGACCGAAGACCCGGCGCAGGCGCGCGAGATCGCCGCGTTGCTGGAAGAGATCAACGCCGAGCGCCGGGCGGTGCAGCAGTCGATGACCGACGACGCCGAGCTGGCGGTGTCGCGGGTACTGCTGGACGGCAGCGGCGGGCGTCCGGTGGCGGCCTGCCTGTTCGATGCGCAGTGGCATCCCGGCATGGTCGGGCTGGTCGCCTCGAAGATGAAGGACCGCCTGCACCGCCCGGTGATCGCCTTCGCCCCGGCCGAGCCGGGCGCGCAGGCGCTACGCGGCTCGGCGCGCTCGATTCCCGGCTTCCACATCCGCGATGCGCTGGCCGCGGTGGATGCGCGCCATCCCGGGCTGATCGAGCGTTTCGGCGGACATGCCATGGCCGCCGGCCTGAGCCTGCCGTTGTCGCGGCTGGAGGCGTTCCGTGCCGCGTTCGAGCAGCAGGTGCTGGCGACGCTGGACCCGGAGTTGCTGCAGCAGCAACTGCTCAGCGACGGCGAACTGTCCGCGGCCGAGCTGGATTTCCGCCACGCCGAGGCGCTGCGCCTGGCCGGGCCGTGGGGGCAGGGGTTCCCGGAGCCGCTGTTCGACGGCCACTTCGAGGTGGCCAACTGGCGCGTGCTCAAGGAGCGCCACCTGAAACTGGAGCTGCGCCTGCCCGGCCTGGCCGCGCCGCTCAATGCGATCCACTTCGGCGGCTGGACCGGCACCGCCCCGGGCCGCCACGTGCACCTGGCCTACCGTCTGGTCGGCGACGATTACCGCGGTGGCGGCGCGATCCAGTTGATCGTGGAGCACTGCCAGGCGGCCTAGGCATGGCGCTGCGGCTGGCGCTCATGGACGGCTGTCGGCCACCCTCGTCGCCGGCGCGGCGGCCGCGGGCCTGAGTCCGAACAGCGGACGCAGCCAACCGACGCGCCGGATCACGGCGTAAGCCCACAGGCACAGTGCGAAGGTCGCCACCACCAGCAACACGGCCTCGGCCATGGCCGGAATGTGCAGCGGCTTGAGCGCGTGGGCCAGCACTACGATCACCGTCTGGTGGAGGATGTACAGCGGGAACACCGCCAGGCTCAGGTAGCGCAGCAGCGGGCTGTCGACGTCGCGCCAGCGGTAGGCGAAGCCGAGCAGCGCGGCGATGGCGCACCACTGGTCCAGCGCCCAGGCCACGCGCAGCCACTGGCGCAGCGGTTCCGGTACCGGGTGGGCATCGTCATGGCCGGCGAAGTACCAGGTATGGACCAGCAGCGCGTAGCTGCCGGCGGCCAGCAGCAGCGCCGGCCAGCGCAGGCGCTGCAGCGAGCGCCAGAAGCCCTCGTTGAAGGCCACCAGGAAGCCGATCAGGTACACGCTCGCGTACTGCGCGTGGTTGTACCAGTCGTCCACCAGCGCATGGGTCTGCTCGAAACGCGCAACCAGCAGCAGCCGTGCCAGCGCCAGCAGCAGCGCTGGCAGCAGCAGCGCGCCCCAGCCCTGCAGCAGGCGGGCGCTGGCGTCGCGCAGCGCCGCCAGCGCCGGTGCCGGCAGCCGCCACAGCAGCCACGCCAGCAGTGTGTAACACCACAGGTAGGGCAGGAACCACAGGTGGTTCCAGGTCGGCAGGACCAGGCACTTGCCGTCGCTGCCGCAGAAGCCCTGGTAGGCAGCCAGGTACTTGCCATAGAAGTCCAGCCCGCTGCCGGCATAGCCGCCGGGCAGCTGTTCGACCACCTGCAGGTAGGCCTGCGGCGGCACGATCACCAGCATCCCGAACAGCAGCGGCAGCAGCAGCTGGCGCGAGCGCCGGCGCACGAAGCCCTCGCCGTGGCCGCGCAGCATGAACGCGGTGGCGACACCGGAGATCAGGAACAGCAGCGACATCCGCCAGGGGCTGGTAAGCAGCATGAACGGTTCCGGTGCGGTGCTGGCCGCCGGGCTTTTCACGTGCCAGCCCCAGCTCACGTAGTACATGCCCACGTGGTAGAGCACCAGCAGGCAGAAGGCGAAGACGCGGACCCGGTCCAGGTCGTGGCGGCGTTGCATCGTGGTGGCATCCGGTGATGTTGGAAAGGCCGCCAGCCTTGCCGCGCCCGGCCCGCCCGGCCAGTGCCAGGGGACGGCCGGGGGGCGTGCAGGGACGAACGGTGGGCGCGCGGGGACCGCCGGAACCACGCCAGCGGCTAGAATGCGGCCGATGCGCGACGCCGAACCGCTGCCGTACGAACGCTATCTGCCATGGAGGCGCTGGGTCGAGGTCGGCTTCTGGCTGGTGATGATCGGTGGCAACTGCGTCGCCAACAGCGTGGTCACGCTGATGGACCTGCGTCGCCGCGGCTCGGATATCGCCGCCTGGGAGCCGGCGCTGTGGGAGGCCAGCAGTGCGCTGGTCTGGCTGCTGTTGATCCTGCCGGGCATGGCCTGGTTCACCCGTCGCCATCCATTCCAGTGGAGCGGGTGGGGGCGGCAGGCGCTGCGCTATTTCGCCGCGAGCCTGGGGGTCTGCGGGGTGCACGTGCTGGGCATGGTGGCGCTGCGCGCGACCGCATACGCCAGCGTGGGCATGGACTACGACTTCGGGCCGTGGCCGCGGGGCCTGTTCTACGAGTACCTGAAGGACATCCGCAGCTTCGCCTACATCGTATTGACGATGGAGGCCTACCGCGCCCTGTTGCGGCGCTGGCAGGGCGAGGCCAGCCTGCTGTCCGAGCCGGACGAAGGCCCGCCGCTGGAGCCGGTGGAGCGCCCGGAACGTTTCCTGGTGCGCAAGCTCGGCCGGGAGTTCCTGGTCGCCGCCGGCGACATCGAATGGCTGCAGGCCGCCGGCAACTACGTCAACCTGCGGGTACGCGGCCACGACTATCCGCTGCGCAGCACCATCGCCGGGATCGAGGCGCGGCTGGACCCGGACAGCTTCGTGCGCATCCACCGCAGCTACATCGTGCACCTGGCGCAGGTGGTGTCGCTCGAACCGCTGGATAGCGGCGATGCCCGCGTGCACCTGCGCGACGGCAGCGTGCTGCCGTGCAGCCGCCGCTACCGGGCCGCGCTGCGTGCGCGCGGCGCGATGGAATAGCCGGCCGCGCGCGCGGCCGCTGGCCCCCCCGCGCGGCCGGGTGCGCAGGCCGCCCAGCGACGGCCTGCGCGATGCCGCGGGTTTACCGGCGCCGGACCAGCAGCCGGTAGGCGCCCGTCGCGGACGGGTCGAAGCTGTGCGCCATCAGCACGTACTGGCCGGCGTCCAGCTCGATCTCCAGCTGCGGATCCAGGCTGGTGTCGCTGTCGTCCTGCGAGGCGACTTCCTCGCCGTCGCGCATCAGGGTGATCATGCCGTCCAGGCCGTTGCTGCCGGTCATGCTGATCACGTAGTGGCCCTTGCGCGGGACCTCCAGCGTGTACAGGCTGCGCGAACCGGCGATCAGCTGGCCGCTGGTCTCGCGGCCGGGGACGAGCACCGGGCGGGTCGGGCCATCCGGTGCCGGCGCGGTGCTGGTGGCGATCTGGAAGATGCCGCCGCGGCCGTTCACCGAGCGCACCGAAACGTTGTACTCGCCCGGGTCCAGGACCTGCGACAGGCGCGAGTTCACGCCGCCGCCGCCATCGTCGTCGCTGAGCGTGAAGTCGGGGCCCTGCAGGGTCAGGAAGGTGTCGATGTCGCGGCTGCTGGCGTCGAACTGCACGCGGCGGCGGTCCGCCAGCGAGAACACGAAGCTGCGGGTCTGGTCGGCGCCGACGAAGCTGCTGGCCAGGCCTTCCAGCGGCAGCGCGCCGCCGTCCTCGAACACCAGCCCTTCCGGGAAATCGGCCCGCTCCACGCCCAGGTAGAACGCGCCGCCGTTGCGCGAGAAGGCGTTGGCGGTGAGGGTGTAGGTTCCCGGCTGCAGCGGTGCCACCAGCCGCGAATTGGTGCCGTTGCCGCCGTCGTCGTCTTCCAGCGCCACGCCGTTGCCGCTGAGCTCCAGCCGGGTGTCGAACGCGTCCGACTCCAGCGAGACGGTGTACAGCCCGGGGGTGTCGACCTGCAGGGTATAGGTCTGGCGGTCGCCGACCAGCCAGTCGGTGATGCGCTGGCCGGCCGCCAGCGGCTTGCCGTCATAGGCGACGATCGGCGTGGCGGTGAGGTGGAACGGGCCGAAGGCGCGGGCGTCGGCGCCGCTGACCGCGACCAGGTACTGGCCGCCCTTGTCGGCGCGCACGCTGAGCTGGGCACCTTCGCCGCAGCCGCATTCGGTGCGGCCGACCAGCATGTCGCGGTGGAACACCGCCAGCGTGCCGTTGAGCGGGCCGTCCAGTTTCAGCGATACCGCCTGGCCGGCCGCCAGCTGCAGGCTGAACAGCTGGCTGCGGCTGCCGTCGCTGTAGTTCAGCGCGGTGGCGGAGGTGATTTCACCCGAGGTCTCGCCGTTGCTGGCGAGGGGGCGGGCGGCGGGGGCGGCGTGAACGGGGGCGTTCAGGCCGGCGGCGATGGCGAGGGTCAGCACTCCAGCTGCGAGTCGCTTCACGTGGGGGTTCCTTGGTGTGTTGCAGGGGGACGGCCAGTGCCGGGCGCGACGCAGGTGGACTGCTGGCGCCGCTGGCCAGGGGGAAGCGCCGGGACGGCGGGCAGGGACCCGCCGCCCCGGTGCTTCAGTTCGCGATGGCCGCCTCGGCCGCCGCGTCGGTGGCGGTGGCGGCGTCCTTGCGGTTGCTGTTGGCGGGCGCGGCGGCGTCGCCGCCCAGGTCGGTGGTCTCCAGCTCGAATACGCCCTGCTGGCTGCCGAAGCTGGAAACGGTCACCGTGTAGCGGCCGGGGCCCATGCGCAGCGCCAGCCGCGCGTTGGTGCCGTTGCCGCCGTCGTCGTCCTCGGCCTCGATGCCGGGGCCGCTGACCCGCAGCACCGAATCGAAGTTGTCGGCGATGGCATCGAACTGCAGGTGGCGCGCGCTATCCAGCTCGAGCACGAAGCTGCGGCGCCCGCGCGAGTCGACCATGCCCTGCGCGGTCTGGCCGACGGCCAGCGCGCTACCGTCGCGGATGATCAGGTCCTTGTCGACCGGGGTCAGCGCGACCTTCAGCGTGAACGCGCCGGTGCCGCCGCTGAGCGACGACGCGGCGAGGGTGTACTCGCCCGGCTCCAGGTACGCGCGGATGCGGGCGTTGAGGTTGCCGCCGCCATCGTCGTCCTCGATATCGACGCCACGACCGCTCAGGCGCAGGTAGGCATCGAGCGCGCCCGATTCCATGGTGACGGCGTAGATGCCGGCCTTGTCGACCTTGAGCGTGTAATCCTGTTTTTCGTCCACCAGCCAGTCGATGGCTTCGCTGCCGGCCCCCAGCGGCTTGCCGTCATAGGGCGTGACCTGGCTGCTCTTGAGCTTGAACGGGCCGAACGCATCCGCGCTGGCGCTGTTCACCGCCACCAGGTAGGTGCCATCCTTGGGCGCCTTGAACGCCAGGCTGAGCCCGCGGTCGCCGGCCTCGCCCTCGTGGCCGCCCGCCGAGGCGGTGGCCAGCAGGTTCTGGCCGTCGAACACCGACAGCTGGCCATCGAGCGCGCCGCCCAGTTCCAGGGCCACGGCCTGGCCGCTCTTCAGCGCCATCCGGTAGCCCTGGTGGCGGCTGCCGTCGTTGTAGTTCAGGCGGCTGGAAGAGGTGATCTCGCCGGAGACGCTGTCGCCGACGGCGAAGCTGGGGGCGGTGTCGGCTTCGCCGCCGCCCAGCTTCTGGCAGGCGGCCAGGGCCAGGGTCAGGGAAAGGGCGGCGAACAGGCGGGTGGGGCGTGTATTCAAGCGAGAGTCCTTGATCGGTTGAAAGGGCCGCGCCGCGACGCGGCTGGCCGCGATTCTACCGGCAAGCGCCGGCGGTTCCGCGGGGGACCGGCAGGGCGCGCGCGATCACCGCCGGCGTGGATGGGCGATGCTAGAATTGCCGGCTTGTCTGCACCTGCATGGACCGACCATGATCGAACTGAATCCGATCCGCCAGCGAATCACCGATCTGACCGATCGCGTGGTCTCGCTCAGGGGGTATCTTTGACTACGACGCCAAGAAAGAGCGTCTTGAGGAAGTAACCCGGGAGCTGGAAAGCCCCGATGTCTGGAACAACGCCGAGTACGCGCAGAACCTGGGGCGCGAGCGCGCCAGCCTGGAGAAGACCGTGCTGGGCATCGCCGGCGTGCTCGACGGCATGGCCGAATGCGGCGAACTGCTGGACCTGGCCGAGAGCGAACAGGACGAGGACACCGCGCTGGCGGTGGTCGCGGACCTGGACAAGTACCAGGCGCAGATCGAGAAGCTGGAGTTCCAGCGCATGTTCTCCGGGCAGATGGACTCGGCCAACGCCTTCGTCGACATCCAGGCCGGCGCCGGCGGCACCGAGGCCCAGGACTGGGCCGAGATCCTGCTGCGCATGTACCTGCGCTGGGCCGAGAGCCGCGGCTGGAAGACCGAGCTGCTGGAAGTCTCCGGCGGCGAAGTGGCCGGCATCAAGTCGGCGACGTTCCGCGTGGAGGGCGATTTCGCCTACGGCTGGCTGAAGACCGAGATCGGCGTGCACCGCCTGGTGCGCAAGAGCCCGTTCGATTCGGACAACCGCCGTCACACCAGCTTCACCTCGGTGTTCGTGTCGCCGGAAGTGGATGACAACATCGACATCCAGATCAACCCGGCCGACCTGAAGACCGACGTGTACCGGTCTTCCGGTGCCGGTGGCCAGCACGTCAACAAGACCGAATCGGCCGTGCGCATCACCCACGTCCCCAGCGGGGTGGTGGTGGCCTGCCAGACCGAGCGCAGCCAGCACGCCAACCGCGACCGCGCGATGAAGATGCTGGCCGCCAAGCTGTACGAGCTGGAGATCCAGAAGCGCAACGCCGAGAAGGATGCGGTGGAAGCCACCAAGTCCGACATCGGCTGGGGCAGCCAGATCCGCAATTACGTGCTGGACCAGAGCCGCATCAAGGACCTGCGGACCGGCATCGAGCGCAGCGATACCCAGAAGGTGCTCGACGGCGACCTGGACGAATTCGTCGAGGCCAGCCTCAAGTCCGGCCTGGAAGCCGGTTCCAAGCGCATCGACGCGTAACCGGCGCGCGGCGGCCCCGGCGGCCGCGCGTCCGCTCCACCGCCCGTCCATCGGCATGATGGCCGGGCCTGTTTCCTCCCCCGCCACCACCAAGCCAACGCCATGAACGACCAGACCCCCGCGCCGCAGACCCCCGTCGACGAGAACAGCCTCATCGCCGAGCGCCGCGCGAAACTCACGGCGTTGCGCGGGCAGGGGATCGCCTACCCGAACGACTTCCGCCGCGAACACTTCGCCGGCGCGCTGCAGGCCGAGTTCGCCGACGCCGGTACCTGGACCGCCGAGGCGCTGGAAGCCTCCGGCCGCACCGTGAAGATGGCCGGCCGGCTGATGGCCAAGCGGATCATGGGCAAGGCCAGCTTCGCCCAGATCCAGGACGAGTCCGGCCGCATCCAGCTGTTCCTGCAGGCGACCGCGCTGGACGAGGCCTATGCCGCGTTCAAGGGCTGGGACGTGGGCGACATCATCGCCGTGGAAGGCGGTCTGACCCGCACCAAGACCGGCGAGCTGTCGGTCAAGGCCACCGCGCTGCGGCTGCTGACCAAGTCGCTGCGCCCGCTGCCGGACAAGTGGCATGGCCTGGCCGACGTCGAGCAGTGCTACCGCCAGCGCTACGTGGACCTGATCGTGACCCCGGAGTCGCGCGAGGTGTTCGTCAAGCGCTCCAGGATCATCCGCGCCATGCGCGCCTGGCTGGACGCGCGCGACTTCCTCGAAGTCGAGACGCCGATGATGCATTACATCCCCGGCGGCGCCACCGCCAAGCCGTTCACCACCCACCACAACGCGCTGGACCTGGACCTGTACCTGCGCGTGGCCCCGGAGCTGTACCTCAAGCGCCTGGTGGTCGGCGGCCTGGAGCGGGTCTACGAGATCAACCGCAATTTCCGCAACGAGGGCGTGAGCACCCGCCACAACCCGGAATTCACCATGATGGAGCTGTACGAGGCCTACGCCACGTACAACGAAGTGATGGACCTGACCGAGGGCGTGATCCGCGACGTGGCCCGGCAGGTGCTGGGCACCACCACGGTGGAGTGGGACGGCGCCAGCATCGACCTGGCCCCGGCCTTCCGCCGCTGGCGCATGGACGAGGCGGTCCGCCACCACAACCCGGAAATCAGCGTCGCCGACTGCACCGACCGCGACGCCCTGCTGCGCCATTGCGAGCGGCTGAAGATCAAGGTCAAGCCGTCCTGGGGCTGGGGCAAGCTGCTGCTGGAGATCTTCGAAGCCACGGTGGAGCACACCCTGGTGCAGCCGACCTTCATCACCGACCACCCGGTGGAGGTGTCGCCGCTGGCCCGCGCCAGCGACACCGAGCCGGGCTACACCGACCGCTTCGAGCTGTTCATCAACGGCAAGGAGATCGCCAACGGCTTCTCCGAGCTGAACGACCCCGAGGACCAGGCCGCGCGCTTCCAGGCGCAGGTGGAGGCCAAGCAGGGCGGCGACGACGAGGCCATGCACTACGACTCGGACTACATCCGCGCCCTGGAATACGGCATGGCCCCGACCGGCGGCCTGGGCATCGGCATCGACCGCCTGGTGATGATGCTGACCGGCCGCGCCTCGATCCGCGACGTGCTGCTGTTCCCGTACATGCGCCCGGAGAACTGAGCGCGCGCCCGCTCCGCCGTGCGCCGCGCACCGGCTTGCGGACCCACCCGGGCACGGGCGTATTGCAGGGCCGGCGCATGCAGTTGATGATGCGATGTCCGCCGGACCGTGCCCGCAGGGGCCGGTGAGGAGGCGCGGCGTGCCGGGAGCCTGACTTCCCGGCAACAGCGGTTTCATCGGACAGACAGTCACATGCGCTTGGAAATCGTCATCGTCGACGACCAGACATCGGCCCGCAGCATGGTGCGGCATGTGCTGGAAGACATCTCGCCGGAACTGGGCGTGTACGACTTCGCCGATCCGCTGGAGGCGCTGGTCTGGTGCCAGTCGCACGATACCGACCTGCTGCTGCTCGACTACCGCATGCCCAACATGGACGGGCTGGAGTTCGCCCAGCGCTTCCGGCGCATGCCCGGCAACCGCGACGTCCCGATCGTGCTGATCACCGTGGTCGGCGACGAGCCGCTGCGGCAGAGCGCGCTCGAGGCCGGGGTCATCGATTTCCTGGTCAAGCCGATCCGCCCGCGCGAACTGCGCGCGCGCTGCAACAACCTGCTGCAGCTGCGGCGCCACAGCCAGAGCGTGCGCCAGCGGGCACTGTCGCTGGAACAGCGGCTGCTGGCCAGCATGCACGAGGTCGAGGAGCGCGAGCGCGAGACCCTGTCGCGGCTGGCGCGCGCCATCGAGTACCGCGACGCCGGCACCAGTGCCTTCCTCGAGCGCATGGCGCATGTCGCCGGGCTGATCGCCGAC
Source organism: Stenotrophomonas sp. Steno-Z10-HUANG (assembly GCF_056393075.1). Lineage (NCBI taxonomy): Bacteria > Pseudomonadati > Pseudomonadota > Gammaproteobacteria > Lysobacterales > Lysobacteraceae > Stenotrophomonas > Stenotrophomonas sp. Steno-Z10-HUANG. The sequence continues at coordinate 33,708 of NZ_JBWJPA010000003.1, read as the reverse complement.
GAACTGGGGCTGCCCAGCGAGGACGTGCGCACCATCGAGATGGCCGCGCCGCTGCACGACATGGGCAAGATCGCCATACCCGATTCGATCCTGCTCAAGTCGGGCAAGCTGGACGAGGACGAGCTGGCGGTCATGCGTCGCCACCCGCGTATCGGCCACGAGCTGCTCAGCGGTAGCAACAACCGCTTCATCCAGATGGGCGCGACCATCGCCCTGCGCCACCACGAGCGCTACGACGGCAGCGGCTACCCCGACGGCCTGGTGGGCGAGGACATCCCGCTGGAAGCGCGCATCGTCGCGGTGGCCGACGTGTTCGACGCGCTGCTGTCGCCGCGGCCATACAAGGAGGCCTGGTCGATGGACGCCGCGCTGGCCTACCTCTACGCCCAGCGCGGGCGCCTGTTCTGCCCGCGCTGCGTGGATGCGCTGCTGCAGGCGCGCGAGCGGCTGGAGCAGGTCTGCGCCCGCTACTCGGCGGCGTTCCCGAGACCGGAAGCCTGACATGACGAGCGCGTTCGCCTGGCTGCGCCAGCGCCTGCGGCAACGCGGGGACAGCGAGCACGCGCAGGCGCTGGTGCGCATCGTGATGATCGCGCTGATCCTGTGTTACGTGCTGTTGTCGGCCAAGCGCTGGAGCCTGCCGCCGGGGCAGCTGCAACTGGTGATCACCCTGATCCTGATCGCCCAGGGCCTGTCGCTGGTGCTGATGGGCTGGCTGTTGTGGAAGCCGGGACGCTCGGACCTGCGTCGGATCCTGGGCATGGTCGACGACTACGCGCTGATGTCCGCGGCGATGAGCACCATCGGCGAGCCGATGGCCTGCATCTACGTGGTGGTGATGTGGGTCACCGTCGGCAACGGCATGCGCTTCGGCAACCGCTACCTGATGCTGGCCGTGGTCATGGCCACCAGCAGCTTCGGCATCACCCTGGCGCTGAGCGACTACTGGCAGCGCAACCTGGCGCTGGGCATCGGCCTGCTGGTCGGGCTGGCGGCGATCCCGCTGTATTTTTCCAGCCTGTTGCGGCAGTTGACCCGGGCGATGGCCGAGGCGCGCCGCGCCAGCGACGCCAAGAGCCGCTTCCTGGCCAACATGAGCCACGAATTCCGGACCCCGCTCAACGGCCTGTCCGGCATGACCGAACTGCTCGCCACCACCCGCCTGGACGAAGAGCAGCGCGAGTGCCTGGGCACGATCCAGGCCTCGGCGCGGACCCTGCTGGCGCTGGTGGAGGAAGTGCTGGACATTTCCGCGATCGAAGCCGGCAAGCTGCGCATCAACGCCCGCGATTTCTCGCTGGCCGAGCTGGTGCACTCGATCGGCCTGATCCTGGCCCCGCAGGCGCGCGCCAAGCGCCTGGACTACCGCGTGTTCGTCGAGTCCGGGGTGCCCGACGGGCTGCATGGCGATGTGGGCCACCTGCGCCAGATCCTGCTCAACCTGGCCGGCAACGCGGTCAAGTTCACCGACCATGGCCAGGTGGAAATCCGGGTGTCGGTCAGCCAGTCGGGGCAGGACGTGCCGCTGCGGCTGCGCTTCGAGATCCTGGATACCGGCATCGGCGTGCCGGCTGCGCTGCGGCCGCGGCTGTTCGACGCTTTCGAGCAGGCCGACGTGTCCATGGCCCGGCGCCACGAGGGCACCGGGCTGGGCACGGCCATCGCCAAGGGCCTGGCCCAGGCCATGGGCGGCGAGATCGGTTACCGCGAGAACCTGCCGGCCGGCAGCTGCTTCTGGGTGGAGTTGCCGCTGGGCCGGGCACTGGCCACGCCCGTGGCCGAGGGCGGGGCGGCGCCGGGCAGCGAGGCCGCGGCCGCCGAGGACCCCGGCAACGTCATCGCCTTCACCGACCCGTTCCGCCGCCACCGCGCGCGCGTGCGCAGCCTGGACATCCTGGTGGCCGACGACCACGAGGCCAACCGCATGGTGCTGCAGCGGCTGCTGCAGAAGGCCGGCCACCGCGTCACCTGCGTGCATGGCGCCGAGGAGGCGCTCGATGCCATGGCCGCGCGCGAGTTCGACGTGGCCATCACCGACCTGCACATGCCCGGCATGAGCGGGCTGGACCTGCTCCGGGAGCTGCGGGTGATGCAGGCCGGTGGCGGCCCGCGCACGCCGGTGGTGATCCTCAGTGCCGATGTCACGCCCGAGGCCATCCAGCGCTGTAACCAGGCCGGGGCGCACGCGTTCATGGCCAAGCCGGTGGTGGCGGCCCGGCTGCTGGAGACCATGGCCGACATCGCCAGCGGCGCGGCGGCCGGCAGCCGCGACATGGCCGCGGTGATTCCCACCTTCGCCGACGGCGACGCGGTGCTCGATACCGGCGTGCTCGACGAGCTGACCGCGCTGGGCATGGGCAAGGGCTTCGAGCGCGAGTTCGTGCGCCAGTGCCTGGAGGACCTGGAGAGCGGCATCGGCGCCTTGCCCGGCGATGCGCAGGGCGAGGACTGGACGCGGCTGCGCGAACACGCCCATGCGATCAAGGGCGTGGCCGCCAACCTGGGGTTGCTGAAAGTCGCCCGGCAGGGGGGAGAGTTGATGCGCATGGCCGACTGGCAACTCAAGGGCGAATGGAAGCCGCTGCACGCGCGCATCGGTGCCGCGCTGCAGGAGGGACGCCAGGCGCTGGACGCGCGCGCCCAGGGGCGCGCGCAATCGCACGACGACGTGACCGGCTGAGTTCCATCGCCGTCCCGGTGCGGTTCAACCCCGCACCTGGCCGCTGCGGCGGGTCTGCGCCTTGACCAGCCGGTCCATGGTGCGCAGCGACTTCTCGTCCAGCGCCAGCGCCGCATCCACCCAGACCCGGGTGATGTCCATCAGTTCCTGGTAGTCGACCCGGTTGGAAATGCCGCGTACCGCGTTCATCGCCAGGTACGACTGCGGGATGCGCTGCTGTTGCCGGATCAGGTCGTTGACCGCCTGCTCGCCGTGGCCGCGCGGCACCAGGATGTCGACCACGCCCATGGCATGCATTTCCTCGGCGCTGTACACACGGCCCTCGAGGATGATGCGCTCGGCCAGCTGAGGCGACACCCGCCGGCTCAGGAAGTTGTAGGCGCCCATGCCCGGGAACAGGCCGAACAGCACTTCGGGCAGGCCCATGCCGACGCCTTCCTCGGCGACGATGGTGTGGCAGGACAGGGCCATCTCCAGGCCGCCGCCGAGCGCATCACCCTGCAGCAGGGCGATGGTGCGGAAGCTGCCGTCCAGTCCGGCATGGAAACGGTACACGCCGTCGACGCAGCTGCGCGCGTAGCGCAGCAGGCCGTCGCCGTCGCGCGCGCGGATCAGCGCCGAGAACACATCCAGGTCGCCGCCGAGGTTGAAGGCGTCGGCCGCCGACGCCAGCACCAGGTGGCGCAGGCGCCCGGGACGGGCCTGCGGGTCGCCGCTGATGCCGTCCAGGTAGGCGTGCATCTCGGTCATCAGCGGCTTGCGGAAGCAGGGGCGCACGCCGGGGCCGGCGTCGGCGTGCATGTGCAGCCAATGCACGTCGCCGACGGCGTCGTCGTGCACGCGGATGGTGGAGTAGGGGGTGGCGTAGTCGGTGGCGGGGGTGCCGACGGGCAACAGTTCGATCGCGTTCATGGGCTGGGTCCTTGCAGGAGGCCCGCAGAATCGGAAGCGTGGGCGGCGGGCCGGACGCTGGCACTCCGCGATCCTACACGCGCCATGGTCCGGCGCATGCGCAAAGGCCCCGCCGGGGGCCGGCGGGGCCTTCAGGGGCACGGCTGGACAGGCGGGCTTCAGCCGGCCGGCGGGGCGTCGCGCAGTTCGCGGCGCAGGATCTTGCCGACGTTGGTCTTGGGCAGCTCCTTGCGGAACTCGACGATGCGCGGGTGCTTGTAGCCGGTCAGGTTGGCGCGGGCGAACTCCTTGACCTGCTCCTCGGTCAGGTTCGGGTCCTTCTTGACGATGACCACCTTGACCACCTCGCCGGATTTCTCGTTCGGCACGCCGACCGCGGCCACTTCCAGCACGCCGGGCATCATCGCGATGACGTCCTCGACCTCGTTCGGGTACACGTTGAAGCCGGACACCAGGATCATGTCCTTCTTGCGGTCGACGATGTAGAAGAAGCCCTTCTCGTCCATGCGCGCCATGTCGCCGGTATGCAGCCAGCCGCCGGCGTCCATCGCCTTGGCGGTCTCGTCCGGGCGGTGCCAGTAGCCCTTCATCACCTGCGGGCCGCGGATGCACAGCTCGCCGACCTCGCCGACCGCGAGCATGTTGCCGTCATCGTCCTTCACGCAGGCGTCGGTGGACGGAATCGGCAGGCCGATGGCGCCGTTGTACTCGGCCAGGTCCAGCGGGTTGATGCAGGCTGCCGGCGAGGTTTCGGTCAGGCCGTAGGCCTCCACCAGGGTGGTGCCGGTGATCTTCTTCCAGCGTTCGGCCACCGCCCGCTGCACCGCCATGCCGCCGCCCAGGGTGACCTTGAGCGAGGAGAAGTCCACGTCCTCGAAGCCGGGCGTGTTGAGCAGGCCGTTGAACAGCGTGTTGACGCCGGTGATGGCGGTGAAGCGGTTGTTGCGCAGCTCCTTGACGAAGCCCTTCATGTCGCGCGGGTTGGTGATCAGGTGGTTCAGGCCGCCCAGCTTCATGAAGACCAGGCCGTTGGCCGTCAGCGCGAAGATGTGGTACAGCGGCAGCGCGGTGATGATCACCTCCTCGCCGGGCTTGACCCCCGAGGCGGAGATCCATGCCGACGCCTGCTGCATGTTCGCCACCAGGTTGCGGTGGGTCAGCATGGCGCCCTTGGCCACCCCGGTGGTGCCGCCGGTGTACTGCAGGAAGGCGATGTCGTCGTGGCTGATCTCCACCGGCGGCATGAGGTGGCGCGCCCCCAGGCGCAGCGCCTCGCGGAAGCGGATCGTGCCCTTGATGCGGTAGTCGGGCACCATCTTCTTGACGTACTTGAGCACGAAATTGACGATCGCGCCCTTGGGGAAGCCGAGCATGTCGCCCAGCCCGGTGGTGATCACTTGCCTGACCGGCGTGTCGGCGATCACCTGCTGCACCGTGTCGCCGAAATTGTCCACCACCACCAGCGCCGAGGCGCCGGAATCGACCAGTTGGTGCTTCAGCTCGCGCGGGGTGTACAGCGGGTTGACGTTCACCACCGTCAGGCCCGCGCGCAGGATGCCGAAGGTGGCGATCGGGTACTGCAGGCAGTTGGGCATCATCACCGCCACGCGGTCGCCCTTCTTCAGCTGCAGCTCGCCCAGCAGGTAGGCGGCGAACTGGGTCACCAGGGCATCGGCCTGCCCGTAGGTCAGCACCTTGCCGAAGTTGGAGTAGGCGGGACGGTCACGGAACTTGGCTACGGAGGCATCGAACACCGCGGCCACGGAGCGGAATTCATCGACGTCGATCTCGGCCGGCACGCCGGCGGGATAACTTTGCAGCCAGGGACGTTCCTGATTCATCTTCCCCTCCAGGAAATGGTTGTGGTCTAGTTGGTATGGCGGCCATGCGCCGACGGTGGCCGTTGCCGCAGCATACCGTCCAGAATGGAAAAGGCGAAGGGAGCGATGATCCGAACGGTCTTCAACTGCGTGCGTATTGCGCTGATCGTGCTGGTGCTGTGCGCCTGCGCGCGGCAGGCGCCGGAGCAGCGCCTGCGCGACACCGTGGCGCGCATGCAGGCCGCGGTGGAACAGGGCGAACCGCGCGATTTCATGGCGTACGTCGCCGCCGACTTCATCGGCAATGACACCCTGGACCGCGCTGGCCTGGACCGGCTGCTGCGCGCGCAACTGCTGCTCAACGCCCGGGTCGGCGCGCGCACCGGCCCGCTGCGGGTCGAGATGGGGCAGGGGGCTACCGCGACCGTCCGCTTCAGCGTGCTGCTCACCGGGGGCGACGGCCGCTTCCTGCCCGAGCGCGGGCAGCTGCAGCAGGTCACCAGCCACTGGCGGCAGGTCGACGGGCAGTGGCAGCTCTACGGCGCCAGCTGGTCGCCGGCGGTGGACTAGCATCGGCGGGCGTCGCCCGCCCGGTATCGTAGCCGGCCGCCGGAGGACTCTTGGGGGGCACAAGGATGCCCGGCGCCTGCCGGCGACGCCTGCACATGGGCGCGGGGAAGGCCCGGGTCGCCACGATTGCAATCCTGGACAGGTACCTGAATGGAGCCCGGTGGCCGCATGGTTTCGTCATGCGCCACTCGCGCCTGGCTGTTTATGCTGCCCGCGCAATCCACGCCGGCACGGCCGGCACCAGACGGAGATTCCCCGATGACCACCCGCACCGTTATCCGCAACCTTTCCATCGGCCTGGTGACCGCCGCCGTGCTGTCGGCCTGCGCCACCGGCGGCTCCTATGTGCAGAGTGATCCGTACGGCAACCCCACCCAGCAGCAGAACCGCACCGGCAAGGGCGCGCTGATCGGTACCGCCATCGGCGTGGCCGCGGGCCTGCTCAGCGGCGACAACGCCACCGAGCGCCGCCAGCGCGCCATGGTCGGCGCCGGCATCGGCGCGCTGTCCGGTGCCGCCATCGGCAACTACCAGGACCGCCAGGAGCGCGCCCTGCGCGAGCGCACCGCCAACACCGGCATCGACGTGCAGCGGCAGGGCGACAACATCACCCTGAACCTGCCCGACGGCATCACCTTCGATTTCAACAAGACCACGCTCAAGCCGCAGTTCTACGGCGCCCTCAACGGTGTCGCGGCGACCCTGGCCGAATACAACCAGACCATGATCGAAGTGGTCGGCCACACCGACAGCATCGGCAGCGACGCGGTCAACAACCGCATCTCCAAGGAACGTGCCGACGCCGTGGCCGCCTACCTCGCCGCGCAGGGCGTGCAGCGCGAGCGCATCGAGACCCTGGGCGCCGGCAAGAACTACCCGATCGCCAGCAACGACACCGATGCCGGCCGCGCGCAGAACCGCCGCGTCGAGATCCGCGTCATTCCGCTGCGCTCGTGACCGGCGCCTAGTACCCACCCCGGAAGCGCCGCGCATGCGGCGCTTCCGCTTTTCGCGGTTCGCGTCGCCGGTTCCACCTCCGGCCCTCGCCGGGAATCATCCTGCGGTCAACGCCACCGCTGCAGGCCGTGCACGGGAGCGCCACGTCGGGAGCCGGGTCATTCCACTGTGGTCGTGACCGGCGCGTAGTACCCACCCCGGAAGCGCCGCACACGCGGCGCTTCCGCTTTTCGCGGTTCGTGTCGCCGGTCCGCCCCGGCCGCGACCGGGAATCATCCTGCGGTCAACGCCACCGCCGCAGGCGATGCACGGGAGCGTCGCGCCCAGAGCCGCGTCATTCCACTGCGGTCGTGACCGGCGCGTAGTACCCCCCGGAAGCGCCGCGCATGCGGCGCTTCCGCTTTTCGCGGTTCGCGTCGCCGGTTCCACTTCCGGCCGTCGCCGGGAATCACCCTACGGTCAACACCACCGCCGCAGGCCGTGCACGGGAGCGCCGCGCCCGGAGCCGCCTCATTCCACTGCGGTCGTGACCGACGGCGTAGCCGCCGCCCCGGACGCGCGGTGCACGCGGCCCATTCCCTTCCCGCCGCTCGCGCCGCCGGCCTCAGTTCGGGTCGTCGGCGATCACCACGCTGTTGCGGCCGTTGCCCTTGGCCAGGTACAGCGCCGCGTCGGCGCGCGAGAACCAGTCCTGCCAGTACTGCTCGCCGGCATACATGGCCGCACCGAGCGAGATGGTGATGCCGCCGCCCGGGCCGTGCAGCAACTGCTGCACGGATTCGCGCACCCGCTCGGTGAAGCTGGCCAGCGACTCGCGGCTGCCGGCCTCGGCCAGGATCACGAACTCCTCGCCGCCGAAGCGGAACACCTTGTCCTGCTCGCGCAGCTCCAGCCGCAGGATCGCCGCCAGCTCGACCAGCGCGTTGTCGCCGGCGGTATGCCCGTAGTGGTCGTTGACGTCCTTGAAATGGTCGATGTCCAGGATCACCAGCGCATGCCGGAAACGCCCGTTGCGGGCGCTGCCGATCTGCTGCACCAGGGTCTTCTCCAGCGCGCGGCGGTTTGGGAGCCCGGTCAGCTCGTCCAGCGACGCGAGCTGTTCCAGCCGCGTGCGGTCGCCCTGCAGTCGCCGCGAGAAGCGGAAACCGAACCCCAGGATGAGCGCCATCACCACCAATGCCTGCAGGTCCAGCGCCGGTCTGCGCAGCACGCCGGGGATCAGCAGCAGCCCGGCCACCAGCAGCAGGTTTGCTGGCGTGGCGATGCGGTTGTGCACCAGGAAGAAGTTGGCCATCAGCGTCAGCAGCGACCACGGCAGGGCGCGGTGGCCCAGTTCGCCGGCGGCCAGCAGGCAGCCGGCCACGTTCACCAGGCACAGCAGCAGGCCGGCGCTGGACAGCTGCGCCGCGCGCTTGTGCACCAGCCAGGTGGCGACCACCGCCGGCACCGCGCAGGCCAGTGCCGCAAGTGCCTGCAGCGGCAGCCGCTGCCACGCCAGCCAGCCGGCGAACGCCAGCAGCGACAGGGCGGCGACCGGGGCAATGGTGCGCAGCGGGGCACTGCGCAGCTCACGCGGCAGCGAAGAGGGCGTCGGCGATCCGGCGGCGGGTTTCATGGCCTTGGCAACATAGCAAGTATGGCACTGTCGTTCTCTCACCCAGTACGCATCTTCGGCCGCCCGCCGCGGCAGCAGCGGGGTGGTGGCGCCCACCCCTTGCTTCCGGCCCATCCGGCCGCTCCCCCGGCGGTGCTAGATTCGGTTGCCGCCAGCATCCGGGCCGGCACCATTCCAGCGCATGAGGGACACCATGAGCATCCGTTTCACCGCCTGGTCCGCGGCACTGGCCGCGGCCGCTGCCGCCGTGTTGCCCAGCATGCCTGCGCATGCCGAATACGCCAAGCCGCCGGCCGAACTGTTGAAGGTATTGACGGCGCCGCCACCGCCGATGCCCGGCGTCGACCCTACCGGCCGGCGCCTGCTGCTGACCACCAGCCAGACCTATCCATCGATCGGCCGCGTCGCCCGGCCGTACCTGAAGCTGGCCGGGCTGCGCCTGGAGCCCGGCAACCGCAGCCGCCACGATACCCCGGGCGGCTACGGCATCCCCGCCTGCGTGGCCGACTTCACCCTGGTCGATATCGCCAGCGGCGAACACACCCGTGTGCCGCTGCCGGGCGACGCCTGTGCCGGCGGGGCGCTGTGGTCGCCGGATGGCCGCCGCTTCGCCTTCCAGAACGTGGTCGCCGACGCGGTGCAGCTGTGGGTGGGCGATGCCGCCAGCGGCCAGGTCCGGCAGGTGCCCGGCGTGCGCCTGAACCCCATGTTCGGCAGTACCGTGCAGTGGCTGGACGGCGGCAGCCGCCTGCTGGTCAAGCTGGTGCCGGCCGAGCAGGGGCCGGCGCCCGCCGGTGACGACGTGTACGGCCCGGACGTACAGGAATCGCTCGGTGCCAAGGGCGAGAGCAGCACCTACGAAACCCGCGACACCCTGGCCAGCGCCCATGACGAACGCCTGTTCGCCTACTACGGCCTGTCGCAGCTGGCGGTGGTCGAGGTCGGCTCCGGCGAGGTCCGCGCGGTGGGCGCGCCGCAGCTGTACAACGGCGTCAACGGCGCGCCCGACGGCGTGCATGTGCTCACCCAGACCCTCAAGCCGCCGTTCTCGCACGCGGTCACCTACCAGCGCTTCGGCTACGACGTGGACGTGCTGGACGTGACCACCGGCAAGCGCACCCGCATCGCCTCGCTGCCGTTGGCCGAGCGCGTGCCGGTGCACGGCGTGCCGGAGGGGCCGCGTGATTTCGACTGGCGCGCGACCGACCCGGCCACCCTGGTATGGGCCGAGGCGCTGGACAAGGGCGACTGGAATGTCAGCGTGCCGCAGCGCGACCGGGTGATGCTGCAGTCGGCACCGTTCACCGCCGCGCCGCGCGAGATCGCCCGCACCACGCAGCGCTATGCCGGCTTCGACTGGACCGCGCAGCCGCAGCGCAGCTTCCTCAGCGAGTACGACGAGAACCGCCACTGGCGGCAGACCCGCATCGTCGACATCGACGACCCGAAGCAGGCCGCGCGGCTGCTGTGGGACCTGTCCAGCGATGAGCTGTATGCCGACCCCGGCAGCTTCGTCTACCAGCGCCTGGGCAACGGCGCGGTGGTGGTGCGCGAGGAGGACGGCAAGGTATTCCTGCGCGGGCAGGGCAGTTCGCCGCAGGGCGACCGTCCGTTCCTCGACCGCCTGGACCTGGCCACGCTCAAGAGCGAGCGCCTGTTCCGCAGTGCCACCGATGCCTACGACCAGTTCCTCGGCTTCACCGCCGAACCGGGCCGCTACCTCACCTGGCACCAGTCGGTGATCGATCCGCCCAATGCCTGGCTGCGCGAGCTGGGTGCGCGCGCTGCCACGGCCCGCGACGGCGAGGCCCAGTACGCCGCCGAAGGCCGCCGGCTGACCCGGGTCGCCGACCCCACCCCGGAAGTGCGGCAGATCCAGAAGCGGCTGGTCACCTACAAGCGTGCCGACGGCGTCGACCTGTCCTTCACCCTGTACACCCCGCCGGGCTACAAGGAAGGGCAGCGCCTGCCGGCCATCCTGTATGCCTATCCAGCCGATTTCGCCAGCAGCGCGCAGGCCGGGCAGGTGTCCGGCTCGCAGCAGACCTTCACCCGCCTGGCGCCCTACCGGCTGATGCTGCTGGCCGGCTACGCGATCATCGACAATGCCTCGTTCCCCATAGTCGGCGACCCGAAGACGGCCTACGACACCTACCTGGAGCAGCTCACCGCCGACGCCAGGGCCGCGGTGGACAAGGCCGTCGAGCTGGGCGTGGTGGACCGCAACCGCATCGGTGTCACCGGGCACAGCCACGGCGGGCTGATGACCGCCAACCTGATCGCCCACACCGACCTGTTCAAGGCCGGCGTGGCCACCAGCGGCTCGTACAACAAGACCTTCACCCCGTTCGGCTTCCAGAACGAGCGCCGCTCGGTGTGGCAGGCACAGGATGTGTACCTGAAGGCCTCGCCGTACTTCTATGCCGACAGGATCAAGTTGCCGCTGCTGCTGGTGCACGGCGAGGACGACGCCAACCCCGGCACCGAGCCGTTCCAGTCGCGCAAGCTCTACCAGGCGATCCGCGGCAATGGCGGTACCACCCGCCTGGTGATGCTGCCGCACGAGCCGCACTGGTACACCGCGCTGGAATCCAACGCGCAGCTGGTGGCGGAAATGCTGGCCTGGTTCGACCGCTACGTGAAGAACGCACCGGCACAGGCGGCCGCGGACAAGTAAGCCGCCCGGCGGATACTGCGCTACGGGAAGCCCGTGCACGCGGGCTCCTGTACCGCGTACCGGAAGCCGCGCCAGCCACGCGCGTGGCCTGCCCCCGGCATTCGGCATTCGCCTTGGCTGTCGGTCGCCCATATCCACGCTGGTGCTGGGGGCTGGCAGCCCCCGGACGCGACTGGGGACCACCGCGATGCCGGTGCGCAGCCCCGTGACGGCGGCGCGCGGTCGGAAGGCCGGCTTCTTCACCAGCACGCCCAGACAAGGTGCCGGTCGCGCGCCATGCCAGGTTGCCAATCCCTGGCATGGGGTGGTGGATGTCCGCACCGCCGGGGAACGCAGCATCGCCGGATGGTCAATGGCACGGTCGCTCACCGTGGCGGTCCCATCGTGGTCGGCAGCGGCGGTGCGCGGCGCAGCGTTGCTCGCCGCGATTGATTGATTCGGATCACTTCGATCGAGCGGCCGGCGGTTCATACTCGTGCCGTCCCTTCACGATGGCGGGGTTCGGCATGCGGCTGGGTTCGCGTTCACTGATCATTCCGGTGGTGTTGGCCGGTTTCCTGTTGCCGGCATTGGCGGTTCCGCGCAGCACCTGGCCGACAACGGCCATGCTCAGCCTGGGCTCGGGCGTCACCGCGGTTTCGCTGATGGCACTGGCCGCGGTGCTTGGCGCGCGCTGGAAGATCGTCGAGTCGCTGTTCGATGGCCTGGACCGCGTGTACGAGACGCACAAGTGGCTGGGTGTGTGGGCGCTGGTGTTCGCCTCGATACACCTGGTCTTCAAGGCGGGTGCGCAGGCGTGGGAGGTGGCGCCGATCCTGGCGCTGCCCGGGCCAGTGACGCGCCTGGTCCGCCAGCTCAGCTTCGTGGCGATCATGCTGATCGTGCTGCTGGCACTGAACCGCAAGATCCCGTATCGCAGCTGGCGCTGGTGGCACAGGTTGTCGGGGCCGCTGTTCCTGGTCGTGATCGCGCACTGGCTCAGCTTCAAGTCGCCCATCGTGCTGGGCAGCCCCGCCGGCGTGTGGCTGGCACTGCTGTCGCTGCTCGGCGTGGCGGCGGCGTTCTACAAGCTGCTGTTGTATCCGCTGTGGTCGCGGCACGCGCGCTACCGGCTGGATGCGGTGTCTTCAACCGGCAATGCGGTCTACCTGCAGCTGCGGCCGGAGGGCAGGGGGATTCCGTTCCAGCCCGGCCAGTTCGCCTTCCTGTCGTTCGAGCACGACGGCCTGCGCGAGCCGCACCCGTTCACCATTGCCAGCGCCGGACCCACCGATGGAGGCATCGCTTTCATGGTGCGTGCGCTGGGCGACTACACCGAGCGCCTGGTGCGCGAGGCCAGGCCGGGCCTGCTGGCCGAGGTGTATGCGCCGTTCGGGCGTTTCCTGCGGGCGCCGGACGATGGCCGGGAAATCTGGATCGCCGGCGGTGTCGGCGTGACCCCGTTCATCTCCTGGCTGCAGGATGCCGATGCGGTGGGGCTGGAGCGGGTGACCTTCTTCCACTTCTACACGCCCGGACGCGAGCTTCCCGAGGTGCTGGACCTGCAGGGCCTGGCCGCGCGGCGCGGGGTCGAGCTGGTCGAGATCGCCACCGGCCCGGGCGATGCCGGGTTCCGCAGTCGCTTCACCCGGTTGGTCCAGGAGAGCGGGGCATCGGCGCCGAGCATCCATTTCTGCGGTCCGGGCGGACTGCTGAAGCAGGTACGCCAGCTGATGCGCGAAACCGGGGTGGCGGAAGACCGCCTGCACCGCGAACTGTTCGAGTTCCGTTGATGCCGCCAGCAGCGCCGGGCAGGGCGCACGCGCGGAGGGCATGACGGCAACGAGGTGTTGGTTCTCTGGGCGGAGCGCTGGCCGATGCAATGGCGGAACGATTGCCCCATGCCGGCCCGCACCCCGCAGGTGTTGGCCGGCGTGGTGACATCCGGCGAACGATGAGGGCGGCTGCGTGCAGTCGTCCGTTCGCTCTGATGCCGGCCGGCATCGAACGTCGTGTCGCCGGGCGCACAGACCCGGAAGGGATGCGATCTGCGCGTTGGCCATCACGTGCCGGTGGCGTGCGGACGACCGCCTTGCCGGTGCACTGCCGGCATCTGCACAAGCACGCGCGATCGATACCGGATACCGGTTCTTTCATTACCCGCAATCGCCTCAGGCAGGTTCGTGATGTCATGTCGGGATGCTGCGCATTGCACGGTGAATTGCCGGATTGGAAGCATGAATCCCGCCTGTTTCCGCATCTTCACAGCCCATCCACGTGTACCAACATCAGCTGAAGGCGTGGTCATTGCATCCACGAAAAGGCCGCTATATTCCAGGCTCCCCCGACGAAGCAGGAGTGGAATGTTCATGACCCGACAACATCTCAAGAGCGCAGGCATGCTGGGTGTCGCACTCGTCGCCACCCTGGGCCTTGGCGCCTGCGCGACCTACAAGAACGAGTTCGCCAACATCAACAGCCGCCTCGACCAGCTCGACGCGAAAGTGCAGGGTGCGGCCCAGAGTGCCGAATCGGCCAACCAGTCCGCGCAGCGCGCCAACCAGCGCCTGGACCAGATCGAAGGCCGCGTCCAGCAGCTTGAAACCGCCCCGCGCCGCGCCGCGCGCGGTTGATCGTTTCGCACCCCGCGTGGTGCATCCATGAACCCGGTTCCGGTGGCCGGCCACGGCCACTGGATCCGCTTCCCCACGCGCTCGACGTATCCAGGGAGAGCCCCTTCCGCATGTACCGACACGCTGCAATCCGCGCCTTCCGCGCGAGCGCGCTGGCCCTCGCCCTGGCCTGCGCCGGCGTCGCCACGGCCAGCGCCCAGGACACGGCCGGCGTGGCCGTGGCCGCCGTCGATGAGCTGCCGCCGGGGCAGGAAGTGTCCGATACGGTGATCGCGCTGGCCGGCTGGGTGGTGGCCACCCGCGACACCGAAGGCTATCCGTTCGCGATCATGGACAAGGCCGCGGCGCAGATCCTGGTGTTTGGGGGGGACGGCCGGCTGCGCGGCGCGGCGCCTGCGCTGTTCGGCTCTGCGGTCGGCGACCACATCGCCCCGGGCATCGCCGGGCTGGCGCTGCGCGAGATCCCCGGCCGCGACCGCACCACGCCCGCCGGTCGCTTCGTCGGCGGCTACGGTCCCTCGCTGGATGCCGGCCGCGTGTTGTGGGTTGACTACGACTCTGCGGTATCGATCCATCCGACCGCCACCGGCGTGCCCGCCGAACGGCGCCCGGAACGGCTGGCCTCGCCGACGCCGGACGACAACCGCATTACCCATGGCTGCATCAACGTCTCGCCGGCGTTCTACGAGCAGGTCGTGCGCCAGACGTTCGAGCGTGGCGGCGTGTTCTACATCCTCCCGGACAAGGAACCGCTGGCCAAGACGTTCCCGGCGTTCGCGCAAAGCCGCACGGCTGCGCAGGGCGGCGGCAAGGACGCCGGACGCGCCAGCCACTGAGGCGCGCCAGGCTTGCGCGGACGGGCGGACGCCGCCACTGCCGCGCGCTGGAGCGCTGGCGACGCCCCGGTCGCGCGCCACGAACACCCTCCACGCGCCGGCGCTGTGCACGCGGCGCCATCAGCCAACGGCTTCGAAGGCCGGGTGATAGCTCACTTCGGCGACCGGTATTTTTCCGGCCAGCGGCAAGGCCTGGAAATACGCCGCGGGGACACCGGGCAGTACCAGTTGTGGGCATGCCCGGAACCCGAAGCGCGCGTAGTAGCGTGGATCGCCCAGCAGCACGCAGCCGGCGCCGCCCATCGTTTGCAGCCGCCGGATGGCTGCGGCCATCAGCGCCGCGCCGATGCCGTGGCCCTGCCGGTCCGGGCGCACCGAGATCGGACCCAGCCCATACCAGCCGGTGTCGCCCGAGGACAACGTCACCGGCGACAGCGCGACATGGCCGACCAGGTCGTCGCCCTCCAGCGCCACCAGCGAAACGCACAGCTGCCCGGCCTCGCGCAATGCACCGACGATGAACTGTTCGGTGTGGCTGGCATGCGCAGCGTTGGCGAACGCCGCCCCGGTGACGCGGGCGATGGCGTCCACGTCGCCTGGCGTTTCATCGCGGATGATCGGGTTCATGGGGCGGTCCGGTGAATGAGTCGCCCAGGCTGTCTTTCCGGTTGCGCAGGGCATTGCAGGCATGCGCGTGGGTACCGTCGGCGAGGGCTTTGCGTCGCGGCAGGGTGCCGTGGCGGCGATTCCGTGTCCACCCGCTGGCCAGCGCTCAGCGTGACGCGTCTGCCGACAGTGCCCAGGCGGCCACCAGCCAGGCGATGCCCATCGACATGAGCCACATGCCGATACCGGCAGCCGAGAACTGGCCCGCGAGCCACTCCTGCCAGCCGACGCGGAGCAGGGGCGTCTGCGCAAGTGCCCACCCGGCGGCACCCGCGCCCACGGAAAGCCCCAGCCACAGCGGCCAGCGGAGGCTGCGGCGTGGCGGCAACCGTCGCATCACCCGGTCGCTGAAACCGTCGTCCGCAACCGGGCCTTCGAATTCGCGGCGCAGGAGCGTGCCCAGGTCGCGTTGTCGTGGATCATTCATGGGTGTGTTTCCTCGCTGTCGTCAGCGCGCCACGCCGCCAGGCATGCCTTGAGTTTGGCCCTGCCGCGCAGGGCGTGGGTCTTGACCGTGCCCAGCGGCATCGCCAGCACATAGGCCGCCTGGTCATGGCTCAGGCCCATCTGCACGCAATGCAGCAGCACGGCCTGTTCTGCAGTGGACAGGCGGCCCATACAGCGCTGCAGGTCCACCTGCAGGTCCACGCCGTCTGCCGGTGCCTGCAGCAGCGCCAGGCCTTCCGCTTCCGTGCGCTCGCGCTGTGTGGGTTGGCGGCGTGCCTGCAGGAAGCAGGTGTAGGCGATGCGGTACAACCATGTCGAGAACTGTGCATCGCCGCGGAACTGGGCCAGCTTGCGCCAGGCCAGGAGAAAGGTCTCCTGGGCCAGATCGTCGGCCAGGGCATGGTCGCCATGCAGCAGCCGCCGCAACTGCGCGCGCACCATGCCCTGGTGCCGTCGGACCAGCTGTTCGAACGCCTGGCGGTCGCCGTGCCGGGCGCGTGCGGCCAGGGCCTGGTCCACGCGCGCGGCCGCGGCATTGTCAGCCACGCACGCCGTCCCGGCGGTCCAGGTAGGCGCTGGCCAGGTACCCCAGGCCGGTGGCCAGGGGCAGCAGGCCGATGCCCCACAGCCGGCTGACCGCCAGGCCGTTGTCGAACCCGCCGGGCAGGGCCAGGAACATCGCCATCAGCCCGAGCCCGCCGCCGACCAGGACCAGCCCGTGGCGCCGCTGGACGTCCGCCGCCGATGGCTGCAGCCACTGCGAGCCCAGGTCCACGCCCTTGTCGGCCAGCGCCAGCAGGGCGGTGTACCGGGCCTGGGTCTGCAGGTAGCGGTAGCGCAGCACGATCAGCACGATCAGCACGGGCGCGAGCATCACGACCAGGGGAATGAGGAGAAAGTCCATCGTATGGCTCCTTGTAGCGGTGGCAGGTGCGGGTAAGGACGGAAACGGGCGGAACGGAGATCCGGGGGTGGCTGATCAGCGCGGCTGCGCGCTGGCCGCGAGCAGGTCCGCGATGCGTTCGGCGAGCATCCAGTTCTGGCTCTCGCCCTGGTTGCTGGTCAGTGCCACGGTTGCCCCGGTTTCCCAGACCATGGCCAGGTTGGCCGTGGTGCCCTCGATGCCGCCGGCATGGCCGCGGACATGCAGCCCGTGCGACAGCCGTTCGCCAAACCCGGCGGCATAGCCGCCGGGCCCGGCAGGCACCGGGTCGGCGAACATCCGTTCCAGTGTGGCCGGCGTGACCAGTTTGCCGGTACGCAGCGCCTGTGCGAAACGCAGCAGGTCGGCGTTCGTGGAGTAGCCCCCGCCGGCAGGGCCGCCCTTGTAGCCCAGCTTGAGCCAGGCCGCTTTCCAGGTGCTGGAGAAAAGCCCGTCGCGGTAGTAGCCGACCGCAAGCCGCGGCACCACCTGGTCGAGCGTGTCGAAACCACTGTCGTGCATCTGCGCAGGGGCGAAGACGTTGCGCTGCAGGTACTGGTCGTAGGGCTCGGCAGAGGCTTTTTCGACGATGCGGCCGAGCAGCATGTAGCCGGCGTTGCTGTAGTTCCATCGGGTACCGGGCTCGGCAACGCGTGGTTGCCGCGCGATCAGTTCCAGGTAGTCACCCGGATCGACGAAACGCCGCGAATCGGCGAAGTACTCCGGTACCAGGAAATCCCCGAGCCCGGCGGTGTGGTGCAGCAATTGCCACAGGGTGATACGGCGCGCACTGGCCTGGTCGGGATACTCGGGCAGGTGCTGTGCCAGGGTGTCGTCCCACGACAGCTTGCCGGCCTCCACCAGCTGCGCGATGGCCACGGCGGTGAACATCTTGTTGATCGAGCCGATATGGAAGCGGGTGCGGTGATCGGCCGGCACGCCGAAGTTGCGTTCTGCAAGGCCGCGGCATTCGTCGAACACCACGCTGCCGGCCTGCTGCACGGTCAGGCAGCCGGAAAAGTCCTCGTGCTGCGCGAGGCGGTCGAGCGCGCCCCGCAGCAGGCGGGTCAGGCCGGCCCCGGTGGCGCCGCCCTGCGTCGGCCAGCCGGCATACAGTCGTGGATCGTCCATCGGCAATGCCATCGCCTCGGACAGTCGTCCCGGGTTGTCCGGATCCCCGGTCAACCACAGCAATGCCGGCCGACCGTCGCGGCGCGCCTTGACGGCAACGCCAAGTACGCCGGGATGCCGCGCGTCGGTGCGCACATCGAACACCTCCAGTCCGCCGCCGTCGCGCGCGGCCGAGACCAGCCCGGCGACGAACGCGGCCTTGTCCTGATCGCCGATGGTGTCGGACAGGATGCCCGGCAGCCATTGCTTGAGCTGTGCCGGCGCGGCGCTGTCCACCTGCTGGAGCAGTTGCCGGGCGACGCGGCCCGTGGCGGTGTCCGGCAGCGTCGGGCGGGCATCGGTGGCGGCCAGGGCGGGGCCGGCGAACGCCAGCAGAGCCGCGGCTTGGCAGCCGGCGACGAGCCGCCGGCCGATCAGGCGCGCGCGACGGGAAAGGGGGCGGTGGGTGTGCATGCGTCCTCGCTGTCATGCCGCCATCGGGCGGGTTCATGGCTTGGATGCAGCAAGTGCGCGGTTTGGATTCAGCCGCTTGCGGATGCGGCGGCCAGTGGGCGGGTGCCGGGCGGATGGCGTGGCCGGTGCGCGGTCGATCCCGGCGCCGCACCCGGGCCGCCGTCGGCATGCCACTGGTGCGCCCCGGCAACGGGGCGCACCAGTGGCCGGATGGATCAGCCGAGGATGCCCGGCAGGTCCAGCCCCTTTTCCTTCGCGCAGTCGAGGGCGATGTCGTAGCCGGCATCGGCGTGGCGCATGACCCCGGTACCCGGGTCGTTCCACAGCACGCGGGCGATGCGCCGGTCGGCGGCTTCGCTGCCATCGCAGACGATGACCACGCCGGAGTGCTGGCTGTAGCCCATGCCGACGCCGCCGCCGTGGTGCAGGCTCACCCAGGTGGCGCCGCCGGCGACGTTGAGCATGGCGTTGAGCAGCGGCCAGTCGGACACCGCATCGCTGCCATCCTTCATCGCCTCGGTCTCGCGGTTGGGCGAGGCGACGCTGCCGCTGTCCAGGTGATCGCGGCCGATCACCACCGGCGCCTTCAGTTCGCCGTTGCGGACCATTTCGTTGAAGGCCAGGCCGAGCTTGTGGCGCAGGCCCAGGCCCACCCAGCAGATGCGCGCCGGCAGGCCCTGGAAGCTGATGCGCTCGCGCGCCATGTCCAGCCAGCGGTGCAGGTGCGGGTCGTCGGCGATGATTTCCTTGACCTTGGCATCGGTGCGGTAGATGTCCTCCGGATCGCCGGACAGCGCCACCCAGCGGAACGGGCCGACGCCGCGGCAGAACAGCGGGCGCACGTAGGCGGGCACGAAGCCCGGGAAGTCGAACGCGTTCTCCAGGCCTTCGTCGAACGCCATCTGGCGGATGTTGTTGCCGTAGTCGACGGTCGGAATGCCCTGCGCGTGGAACGCGAGCATGGCTTCCACGTGCACGCGCATGGCTGCCTTGGCGGCGTCGCGTACTTTGTCCGGGTGGGTATTCTGTTCGGCCAGCCACTGCTCCACGCTCCAGCCGATCGGCAGGTAGCCGTGCACCGGGTCGTGGGCGCTGGTCTGGTCGGTGACGCAGTCCGGGCGCACGCCACGGCGCACCAGCTCGGGCAGGATCTCGGCGGCGTTGCCGAGCAGGGCGATGGACCTGGCTTCGCCGGCAGCGGTGTACCTGGCGATGCGCGCCAGCGCGTCGTCGATATCGGTGGCCTGTTCGTCCACGTAGCGGGTGCGCAGGCGGAAGTCGATGCTGCTCTGGCGGCATTCGATGGTCAGGCTGCTGGCGCCGGCCAGCGAGGCGGCCAGCGGCTGCGCACCGCCCATGCCGCCCAGGCCGGCGGTGAGGATCCACTTGCCGGCGAGGCTGCCGCCGTAGTGCTGGCGGCCCATCTCGACGAAGGTCTCGTAGGTGCCCTGCACGATGCCCTGGCTGCCGATGTAGATCCACGAGCCGGCCGTCATCTGGCCGTACATCATCAGGCCTTTCTTATCGAGCGCGTTGAAGTGTTCCCAGTTGGCCCAGTGCGGCACCAGGTTGGAGTTGGCGATCAGCACGCGCGGAGCATCGGGGTGGGTGGGGAACACGCCGACCGGCTTGCCCGACTGCACCAGCAGGGTCTGGTTGTCGTCCAGCCGCTTGAGCGTTTCCAGGATCCTGTCGTAGCTCTCCCAGTCGCGCGCGGCGCGGCCGATGCCGCCGTAGACCACCAGCGAGGCCGGGTCTTCGGCCACCTCGGCGTCGAGGTTGTTCTGCAGCATGCGGAACGGCGCCTCGGTCTGCCAGGACTTGCAGTTGAGCGTGTTGCCGCGCGGCGCGCGGGGGCTGCGGGAAGGGTCGTGACGGGTGTTCATGCATCTCTCCGGGCGAAATCGAGGCAGGCGCGCAGTACCTGTTGCAGGGTGTCGCGCACCGCGGCGGCGTGGATGGGGTCGTAGGGCGTGGGCCAGCTGTGCTCGTCCACGTCGGCGGGCGCGGGCTCGTGCATGTAGCCGCGGCAGCCCAGCTCCATCTGCAGGGTGTGCACGCCGCCGGGAATGTCGCTGTAGTGGCGGGTGATCCAGCCGCCCTTGAAGCGGCCGTTGCGTACATGGCCCAGGCCGCTGAGCGCGCACAGGTTCTCGACCACGTCGGTCAGCGCGTTGTCGCAGGATGTGTCGGGCTCGCCGGTGGGGCCGGCGCTGCCGATGTTGAACTGCGGCAGCTCGCCGTCGAACAGGTGCGGGATGCGCGAGCGGATCGAGTGCGCGTCGTAGACCACCACGGTGGGGTGGCGCTGGCGCAGGCGCGCGATCTGCGCGGCCAGCGCGGCGTGATAGGGCGCGAAGTAGGCTTCGCGGCGGCGCGCGATCTCTGCATCGTCCGGTTCGTGGCCGGAGCGGTACAGCGGCTGGTTGTCGAAGGTGGTGGTCGGGCACAGCCCGGTGGTGTTCTGGCCCGGGTACAGCGAAACCCCGGACGGGTCGCGGTTGACGTCGATCACCGAGCGCGAGACCGCGGTGCGCACGGTGGTGGCGCCCAGGTCGCGGGCGAAGGCATACAGCTCATGCACCCACCAGTCGGCGTCGCGCCGCGCCAGCCACGGCGACACGAAATGGCCGGCGAGTTCATCCGGCAGCCCGGTGCCGGTATGCGGGAAGCTGACGATCAGCGGGGCATCGCCTTCGTGGATCTGCAGCCAGTCGGGATGGGAGTTCATGGCATGTCGTTGTCGGTGGCGGGAGGTGGCGGTTGCCTTCTCCCGCGGGAGAAGGTGGCGCGACGCGCCGGTTGGGGGCGGGTGGATCGGGCGATGTCGGAACCATCCGCGCTCCGTTCGCTCCCCGGCCCCGGCCTCGCGCCGCGGCCGGCGCGCTGGCGCAGCGGCGTTCGCAGTACGGCGAGCCGGCGGTCGGCAAGCAGCCCCTCCTACCCTGATGGGAGAGGGGCCCGGCGTTTACTGCATCGTCTCCACCTGCGGCAGCACGCCCTCCAGCCCGCGGGCGAGCGCGCCAGTGCGCACCAGCGCGGTGGCGGCCACCATGTCCGGGTGGAAGTAGCGGTCGTCCTGCAAGGTGGGCACCTGCGCGCGTACGCTGGCGCGCACGTTTTCCAGCGCGTCGCTGGAGCGCAGCGGGGCGTGGAAATCGCAGCCCTGCGCGGCGGCCAGCAGTTCGATGCCGACGACATTGGCGGCGTTCTCCGCCATCGCCAGCAGGCGGCGCGCGCCGTGCGCGGCCATCGACACGTGGTCCTCCTGGTTGGCCGAGGTCGGGATCGAATCGACGCTGGCCGGGTAGGCGCGCTGCTTGTTCTCCGACACCAGCGCCGCGGCGGTGACCTGCGGGATCATGAAGCCCGAGTTCAGGCCGGGCTTCGGGGTCAGGAACGCCGGCAACCCGCTCAGCGCCGGGTCGACCAGCATCGCGGTGCGGCGTTCGCTGATCGAACCGATCTCGCACACCGCCATCGCCAGCATGTCCGCGGCGAAGGCCACCGGCTCGGCATGGAAGTTGCCGCCGCTCAGCGCTTCGCCGGTATCGGTGAACACCAGCGGGTTGTCGGATACGCCGTTGGCCTCGATCTCCAGCGTGGTCGCGGCCTGGCGCATCACGTCCAGTGCCGCGCCCATCACCTGCGGCTGGCAGCGCAGGCAGTACGGGTCCTGCACGCGCACGTCGTTGTCGCGGTGCGATTCGCGGATGGCCGAGCCGGCCATCAGCGCGCGCAGCGCGGCGGCGGTGGCGATCTGCCCGCGCTGGCCACGGATCTGGTGGATGCGCGGGTCGAACGGCGTGTCCGAGCCCTTGGCCGCTTCCACCGACAGCGCGCCGGTGACCAGCGCGGCCTGGAACACGGTCTCGATCTCGAACAGCCCGGCCAGTGCGTAGGCGGTGGAGTACTGGGTGCCGTTGAGCAGCGCCAGGCCTTCCTTGGCGCCAAGCGTCAGCGGCGCCTGGCCGATCCGTGCCAGCGCATCGACCGCGGGCATCCGCACGCCATCGACGAAGGCCTCGCCGACGCCGATCATCACCGCGGCCAGGTGCGACAGCGGCGCCAGGTCGCCGGACGCGCCGACCGAGCCCTGGCACGGCACCACCGGCACGAAATCGTGTTGCAGCAGTGCCTCCAGCAGCGCCAGGGTCTGCGGGCGGATGCCCGAGGCGCCCTGCGCCAGGCTGGTCAGCTTGAGCGCCATCATCAGCCGCACCACGTCGGCGGGCATCGGCTCGCCGACGCCGGCGGCGTGCGACAGCACGATATTGCGCTGCAGGGTTTCCAGGTCGTCGCGCTCGATGCGCACGCTGGCCAGCTTGCCGAAGCCGGTGTTGATGCCGTACACCGGCTCGCCCCGGGCGACGATGGCGTCCACCGCCTGCGCGCTGCGCAGCACCGCGGCCTGCGCCGCAGCGTCCAGGCGCACGCGGGCGCCGCGGTAGATCTGGCGCCACTGGGCCAGCGGAACATGGCCGGGACGAAGCGTGAGGGGCGAATTCATCGGGTTACTCCAGGTTCTCAAGGGTAGGTGCGGGGCTTGCCGCGCACGGGTTTTGGGGTTCCGCGGGTGCGGCGCCGCGGCGCATGGGGGCTGCCGGAATGGCCGCCCCCGGGCGGGCCCGGGGCCTACGCTGCCGGTTCGCCGCGGAACACGCGCGCTTGCAGCGGGTTGAAGCCCATGCGGTAGACCAGGTCGGCCGGTGCGTCGATGTCCCAGATGGCAAGGTCGCAGTCCATGCCCGCGGCGAGCCGGCCGATGCGGTGGAAGCGGCCGAGCGCGCGCGCCGCTTCGCGGGTGAAGCCGGCGATGCATTCGTCCACGGTCATGCGGAACAGGGTCGCACCCATGTTCATCGCCAGCAGCGGGCTGGTCAGCGGCGAGGTGCCGGGGTTGCTGTCGGTGGCCAGCGCCAGCGGTACGCCGGCCTGGCGCAGTTTCTGGATCGGCGGCACGGTGGTGTCGCGGGTGAAGTAGAACGCGCCCGGCAGCAGCACCGCGACGGTGCCGGCCGCGCGCATCGCGGCGATCCCGGCCTCGTCCAGGTGCTCGATGTGGTCGGCCGACAGCGCGCCATGCCGTGCCGCCAGCTCGGCGCCATGCTGGTTGCTCAGCTGTTCTGCGTGGATCTTCACCGCCAGCCCGTGGCGGTGCGCGGCCTCGAACACCTGCGCGGCCTGTTCGCGCGAGAACGCGATGTTCTCGCAGAACACGTCCACCGCTTCGGCCAGGCCGTCGCCGGCGATGGCCGGAATCATCACCTCGCAGACCTCGTCGATGTACTCCTGCGGCTGCCGGCCCGGCGGCACCGCGTGCGCGCCGAGGAAAGTGGTCACCACGTCGACCCGGCGCAGCTGCGGCAGCTGCCGGGCGACGCGCAGCTGCTTGCGCTCGGCGTCCAGGGTCAAGCCATAGCCGGACTTGATCTCGACGGTGGTGACACCCTCGGCGAGCATCGCGTCCAGCCGTGGCAGGGTGGCCGCCAGCAGCGCGGCGTCGTCGGCTTCACGGGTGGCGCGCACGGTCGAGACGATGCCGCCGCCGGCGCGGGCGATGTCGGCATAGCTCACGCCCTGCAGGCGCTGCTCGAACTCGTTGGCGCGGTTGCCGGCATGGACCAGGTGGGTATGGCAGTCGACCAGGCCGGGGCCCAGCCAGCGGGCGCCGCAGTCGATGCGCCGGGCGGCGTCGAAGGCCGGCGCGGCGGCGGCGGGGCCGACATGCACGATGCGCCCGTCGCGGGCGGCGACCACGCCGTCGCGCACGATGCCAAGGCCGCCGGCGGCATCGTCGAGCGTCATCAGATGGGCGTTGTGCCAGACCGTATCGCAGTGCATGAGCACCCTTCCGCGTTTATTTGTATATACAATAATCACCACCCACGGAGAGTGTCCAGTGATGGCGAACGAGGTTTCCAGTCCGGTCCGTTTCCACGCCGCGCACGCCCTGCTGCCGCAGGGCTGGGCACAGGCGGTGAGTATCGAATGCGCGCAGGGCCGCATCGTGTCGGTGACCGCCGATGCGCCGGCCGAGCCGGGCGCGCAGCCGCTGGGCGTGGTGGTGCCGGGGCTGGGCAACCTGCACAGCCACGCCTTCCAGCGCGCCATGGCCGGCCTGACCGAGGTTGGTGGTCGCGCGGGCGACAGCTTCTGGAGCTGGCGCGAGCTGATGTACCGCTTCCTGGACCGGCTGGGCCCGGATGAGTGCCAGGCGGTGGCCGCGCAGGCTTACATGGAAATGCTGGAATCGGGGTTCACCCGGGTCGGCGAGTTCCACTACCTGCACCACGCGCCCGATGGCCAGCGCTATGCCCGGCACGCGGAGATGGCCGCGCGCATCGCCGCGGCCGCATCCGATACCGGGCTGGGCCTGACCCTGCTGCCGGTGTTCTACGCGCACAGCGATTTCGGCGGTGCCGCACCACTGCCGGCGCAGCGCCGCTTCCTGCATGACATCGAGGGCTTCGCGGCGCTGCTGGATGACTGCCGGCAGGCGCTGCGGCCGCTGCCCGACGCGGTGCTGGGGCTGGCGCCGCACAGCCTGCGCGCCTGCACCCCGCAGCAGCTGCAGGCGCTGGTGGAGCTGGCGCCGGGGCCGATCCACATCCATATCGCCGAGCAGGTGCGCGAGGTCGAGGCCTGCCTGGCGTGGAGCGGCCAGCGCCCGGTGCGCTGGCTGCTGCAGCATGCACCGGTGGACACGCGCTGGTGCCTGGTGCACGCCACCCACCTGGAGCAGGACGAGGTGCGTGATATCGCCGCCAGCGGCGCGGTGGCCGGGCTGTGCCCGGTCACCGAGGCCAACCTCGGCGACGGCCTGTTCCCGATGCGCGATTTCGTGCACCACGGCGGCCGCTTTGGCGTGGGCTCGGACTCCAACGTGCTGATCGACGCGGCCGAGGAACTGCGCCTGCTCGAGTACGGCCAGCGGCTGGCGCTGCGCGGGCGCAACGTGGTTTCGCCGGGTTCGCTTTCCAGTGGCCGCTGGCTGTGCCAGCAGGCGCACGAAGGCGCCGCGCAGGCGCTGGGCGTGGCTGCCGGCCTGGCGGTCGGTGCGCCGGCGGACCTGGTCGAGCTCGACGCCGCGCATGCGTCGCTGCAGGGCCGCGCCGGCGACGCGCTGCTGGACAGCTGGGTGTTCGCCGCGCGTGGCGGCGCGGTGCGTTCGGTATGGCGCGGCGGCCGGCAGTGGGTGCGGGACGGCCGCCATGTGCACCGCGATGCGATCGCCGCGCGCTATCGGGTCGCGTTGCAGCGGATACTGGGCTGACCCCAGGCAGGAATCACGAGTGAAGAACAGGAAGGCGCCGAGCCTCAACCAGCGCATCCGCGGCGACATCGAAAGCCGCATCCTCAGCGGTGAGTGGGCGCCGGGCTTCCGCATTCCCTACGAACACGAGCTGATGGCGCAGTACGACTGTTCGCGGATGACGGTGAACAAGGTGCTCACCGCGCTGGCCGAGAGTGGCATGATCGAACGCCGCCGCCGCGCCGGCTCCTTTGTCGCGCGGCAACCGCCGCACCTGGAGCAGGTGGCGCTGGAGATCCCCGACATCGCGCTGGCGGTGAACGAGCGTGGCCACCGCTACGGTTTCAGGTTGCTGGAGCGGCAACTACGGCGCGCCGATGCCGCCGCGCCGGAGGAAGGGCGGCTGGTGGGCGAGGGCGAGCTGCTGGCGATGCGCTGCCTGCACCTGGCCGACGACCGCCCGCTGGCGCTGGAGCGGCGCCTGATCAACCCCGAGGCCGTCCCGGAAACGCTGGCGGTGGATTTTTCCACCCATGCGCCGGGCAGCTGGCTGCTGCAGAACGTGTCGTGGACACGCGGCCAGCACCGCATCAGCGCGGTGGCCGCCAGCGCCGCCGAGGCCGCCCTGCTGGCGGTGCCGGTGGGTACCGCCTGCCTGGTGATCGACCGCCAGACCTGGCGCGGCGAGATGCCCATCACCTGGGTACGGCAGAAATTCCTCGGCGATGCCTACGACCTGGTGGCGCGCTTCGCGCCGGGCGGCCGCTGACCAGCCGCCGTTGTAGATGCGGGGCTTGCCCCGCATGCGGATTTCACCGTACCGCCCATGCGGGGCGAGCCCCGCACCTACGGGTCAGAAGGTCCGGCATTGCCGCCAGCGCACCGGCTCGCCGGTGCCGGGGCGGGGGTTGAGCTGGATGCGCACGGTGCGCAGCGCCGGGTAATGCTCGACCTCGCGGCAGATCAGCGGCCACACCGTGGCGTCGTCGGCACTGCGTTCGACCGACAGGGTGGAGCGGGTCAGCCAGATGCCGCTGATCACCCCCGGGGTGGCGGCCAGTTTCTTGGAAACGGCCTGCTGGTAGCGCAGCAGGGTGTCCGGGTCGGGGTCTTCCTGGAGATCGTCGCTGGCGGCTTTGTCGACGCTGGCGCTGGCGCTGGCGGCGGGGGGCGCCACGGCGGGTGCCGCGCGCGTGGCGGGGGGGGCCGCGGCCGCGGTCCTGGCCGGAGCCGGCGCAGGCGCCGCGGCCGGTGCGGCGGGCGCCGGCGCCGGGGCCGGGCCGGGAGCCGTTGCCGGCGGCGCGGCCGCGGCGGTCTCCGTGGCACGCGTGGTCAGGTTCTCGTCGACCTGCAGGGTGGTGTAGCCCAGGCCGGCCAGCAGCCCTACCGCCAGCGCGCCGAGGGCGGCGATGCCGGTCTGGCGTACCGCCTCGCGGCGGGCAATGCCTTCCACCATCGTGCGTATGTCGTCGGGCACGCAGGGGGCGAGCACCTGCCACAGCACGCGGCCGTCCAGCACCTCGATGGTTTCCTTCTCGGCGGCGGCCAGGCCGTCGCGTTCAACCCGCCCTTCGGTGATCAGGATGCCGCCGGCCGCGCCGGTCAGGCGCAGGGCCGCGCCCAGCTCGGTGATCGCCGGCGCGCCGATGCGGTAGGCGCGGCCGTGCTTGCACGACAGCAGCCAACGCTGGCCGGCGCGTTCCATCAGGAAGTCGCTGCTGGTGCCGCGGTCGCCGTGGTCCTCGCCGGACAGGTCGCGCATGCCGCGCTGTTCGCTCATGGCACGCCGCACGATCTGCGAGAACTCCCGCCAGCGCATGCCCGCCAGTGCGGCCAGGCCGTGCTGGGTTTCGGTCTTCCGGCGCTTGACCATCCACAACCAGGCGGAGGTCAGGCCCCAGACGAACAGTGCCAGCAGCAGGGCCAGGATCCAGGAAAACATCGTCGCGTCCGGTGAGCAAGGGTGAGTGAAGGCGCGCAGTTTATAGCGCTTCGTGCGAAGCCGATGCGACGCCGTCCCCCCCCGTTCAGCCGGCGCCGGCCGGCCAGTAGTGGCTGTCCGGGAGCGCGCGCGCGCCGAAGATGGCCTGGCCGACGCGCACCACCGTGGCGCCTTCCTCGATGGCGATCTCGAAGTCGCCGGACATGCCCATCGACAGCTCGTCCAGGCCGATGCCGTCCGGCGCCTGCGGGCGCAGGCGGTCGCGCAGTTCGCGCAGGCGCACGAAGCAGGCGCGCACCCGCGCCGCGTCCTCGGAGAACAGCGCCAGGGTCATCAGCCCGCGCACGCGTAAATGCGTGAACCGCGGCAATGCGGCGATGAAAGCAGCCACGTCGGCCGGCGCCAGCCCGTACTTGCTGTCCTCGCCGGAGGTGTTGACCTGCACGAACACGTCCAGCTGGCGGCCTTCCAGCTGCAGGCGGTGGTCCAGGGTCTGGGCCAGGCGCAGGCTGTCCAGTGCCTGGAACTCGCTGGCGAAACGCGCGACCAGCTTGGCCTTGTTGGTCTGCAGGTGGCCGATCACCGACCAGTGCAGGTCGCCCAGGTCCTGCATCGCCTCCCACTTGTGGTGCGCCTCCTGCACCTTGTTCTCGCCCAGGAAGCGGCAGCCGGCGGCGTAGGCCTGGCGGATGCGCGCCTCGTCGATGGTCTTGCTCACCGGCAGCAGGCGCACGCTGGCCGGGTCGCGGCCGGCACGCTGGCAGGCGGCGGCGATGCGTGCCTGCACCGCGGCCAGGTTGTGGCGGAAATCGTCGGCGGTCTCGGCACGCGGGTAGCGGCCGTGCTGGTCGTGGCGGGTGGGGGTGTCCGTCATGGGGTGTTCCTCGGGCAACAGCGGTGCGGGCGCATTATCGGCCTTCCGTGGTGCCGGTGGCGCGCCACCAGGCGGCGGCGGTGGCCGTGGCGCTCAGCACCGGGGCGGGCGGGCGTACGCCTGTTCGCCCAGCCATTGCTCCAGGGCGTTGGCGGACAGGGCCGGCGAGAACAGGTAGCCCTGCAGCACCGGCGAGCCGTTGTCCACCAGGAACCGGCGCTGGTCTTCGGTTTCCACGCCTTCGGCGACCACGTGCTTGCCCAGGCTCTCGCCGATGCGCAGCACCGACAGGATCAACGCGCCGGCGGCCGGGTCGTGCCCGATCTCGCTGATGAAGCTGCGGTCCAGCTTCATCTCGCTGATCGGCAGCCGGTGCAGGTGGCTGAGGCTGGAATAGCCGGTGCCGAAATCGTCCAGCGACAGCCGCACCCCGAGCGCGTGCAGCGCGTGCAGGTTGGCGGGCACCTGCGGCTGCGCCGAGAGCATCACCCCCTCGGTGATCTCCAGCACCAGGGTGTCCGCTGGCTGCTGGTGGCGCTCGAGCAGCCGCCGCACCTGCTCGGCCAGCGAGGGCAGCTCGAAGGCGCTGGCCGAGAGGTTGACCGCGACCCGCGGGATGTCCAGCCCGCGGCGGCGCCAGTCGGCATGCTGGCGGCAGGCTTCTTCCATCACCCAGTGGCTGAGCTCGGCCATCAGCCCGCACTCTTCGGCCAGCGGCACGAAGCGCGAAGGCGGAATGTCGCCCAGGTGCGGGTGGCGCCAGCGCAGCAGTGCCTCCACGCCGTAGAGGCCGCGGCCATCGGCATGCACCTGCGGCTGGTAGTGCAGGCGCAGGCCGCCCTGGCGCAGCGAGTCGCGCAGCGTGGCCTCCAGCAGCAGCCGTTCCTGCGCCAGGCGGTTCATGTCCGCGCTGAAGAAGCGGAAGCGCCCGCCGCCCTCGTCCTTGGCCCGGCGCATGGCCAGGTCGGCATGCCGCAGCAGCGTCTCCAGGGCGCGGCCGTCGTCCGGGTACATCGCCACGCCGATGCTGGCGCTGGCGTGCAGGGTCATGCTGCCGACCACGGTGGGCGCGGCGATCATCGCCAGCAGCCGTTCGCACAGCGCCACGGCCTGCTGCTGCGCGCAGCCCGGCACCAGCAGGGTGAACTCGTCGGCCACCTGGCGGGCGACCACCGACTCCGGGCCGGCGATGTCGTGCAGGCGCCGCGCCAGGTCGCGCAGCAGGCCGTCGCCGGCGGCGTGGCCCTGGCTTTCGTTGATGCGCTTGAAGCGGTCCAGGGTCACGAACAGCAGCGCCATCGGCGTGTCCTGCTGTTCGGCCTGCATCAGCGGCTGCTCGCTGAGCGCGTTGAACATCAGCCGGTTGGGCAGCCCGGTGAGGACGTCGTAGAACGCCAGCCGGTGCATGCGCGAGCGCGCCTGTTCGCGTTCCAGCGCCAGCGCGCACAGGTGCAGGCACAGCTCCGCCAGGCGCCGGTGCCAGGCCGTCGGCGGGCCCGGGCGGTGGCAATGGAAGGCCAGCGTGCCCAGCACCTGGCCGGCGGTGGAACGGATCGGGTTGGACCAGCACGCGCGCAGGCCCAGGGCCAGCAGTGCGTCGCGCTGGCTGTCGAACAGCGGCGCGCTGGCGATGTCCTCGATGACCACCGCGCGCCCGCGGCGCAGCGCCTGCATGCACGCCGGGTGCTCCCAGCCACACGTGCCGGCGGTCATCAGCGGGGCCGGCGCGGCCAGGGTGCACAACTGCCCGTCGGGTTCGCTGCGGGTCACCACCACGCGCAGGTCGGGCGCGACCCGCTCGACCTCCTGGCACATCAGCGCCATGGTCATCGCCAGCGGTTCTTCGCGCACCAGCGCGTCCAGCACCTTGCCGTTGAGGACCTCGTGGGTCTTGGCCTCGGTGATGTCGGTGAACACGTTGACCAGGCTGCCGCTGGCATCGGCCAGCGGCGTGGCCACCACCGACAGCCACAGCGGGCTGCCGTCCTTGCAGTAGCCCAGCAGGTGGTCGCGGTGGGCGCGGCCGGCGCGGTGCCCCTCGCCCAGCCGGTCCAGCGTGGCCACGTCGGTATGCGGGCCGCGGATCAGTTCGCGCGGCAGCTTGCCCAGCGCTTCCTCCGGCGCATAGCCGAGCATGCGCGAGAAACCGGCATTGACGTAACGGATGCGCGACTGCCCGTCGCACAGGAAGATCGCGTTGTCGCTGCTGTCCAGCGCCTGCGACAACAGGTGGATGTGCGCCTGCTCGTGCATGCGCGCGTCGGCGGGGCGCAGCACCGCCATGCCGCGCAGGCAGCCTTCGCCGGCGCACAGCCACAGGTCGCCGGGCCGCCCCGGGCGTGCCTGCGCGGCCAGCAGCAGCGGCGCGGGTGGCGCCTGCAGCCAGCGTTCACGCTCCTCGGGGGTCAGCAGTTCCGGCAGCGGCGCGGTGTCGGCGCTGCCGCCGAGGCCGAGCATTTCGCAGGCCTTGCCATTGCCGAACACCATCCGCCCGTCGCGGTCGAGCAGCACGATGCCGTCCGGCGCGTCCTGCAGGCAGTGGCGCAGTGCCGTGTCGGCGGCGGTGGCCGCCGCCGCGGTGGTCGCTGCCTGTGGCCCGGGCGGGTCGGCGCGCGACATGGCTTACCCCTGTTGCGCCCAGGCCAGCAGGCGCGCGGCGACCTGCTCCAGCGGCACCACCTCGTCGGCGGCACCGAGCTTGAACGCCGCGCCGGGCATCCCCCAGACCACGCTGCTGGCTTCGTCCTGCACCAGGGTGCGGGCGCCGGCCTGCTTCATTTCCAGCAGCCCGCGCGCGCCGTCGTCGCCCATGCCGGTGAGGATGGCGCCGATGGCGTTGGCGCCGGCGTTCTGCGCCACCGAGCGGAACAGCACGTCCACCGCCGGTTTGTGCAGGTTCACCGGCGGGGTGTCGTCGATGCGGCAGCGCCAGCGCGCACCGTCGCGGATGATGCGCAGGTGGCGGCCACCGGCCGGCAGGTAGGCATGGCCGGGCAGGATCGCCTCGCCATCGCTGGCCTCACGCACCGACATCGCCGAGTGGCGGTCCAGGCGTTCGGCGAAGGCGGTGCTGAAACTGGCCGGCAGGTGCTGGGTGAGGACGATGGCCGGGGCGTCGGCGGGCATCATTTCCAGCACCACGCGCAGGGCTTCGGTACCGCCGGCCGAGGCGCCGATGGCGATCAGGCGGTCGGTGGTGCGGAACTTCAGCGACGAGGCGCCGGCCGCGCTGGGGGCGATCGTGTCCAGGGTGCGCCTGGCCTGCGCCGGAACCGCCAGCGCCCGCACCCGCGAGCGCGCGGCCGTCTTGACCTTGGCGCAGATCTCCGCGGCGTAGCTTTCCAGACCACGGGCCACGTCGAGCTTGGGCTTGGCCACGAAATCCACCGCGCCCAGCGCCAGTGCCTGCAGCGTGGTGTCGGCGCCGCGCTCGGTCAGCGACGACACCATGACCACCGGCAGCGGATGCAGGCGCATCAGGTTTTCGAGGAACGCCAGCCCGTCCATGCGCGGCATTTCCACGTCCAGGGTCAGCACGTCCGGGTTCAGGCGCTTGATCTTCTCGCGCGCGATCAGCGGGTCGGACGCGGTACCGACCACCTCGATGCCGGGGTCGCGCGCCAGCAGATCGGACAGGATCTGCCGGACCAGCGCCGAGTCGTCGACCACCAGAACGCGGCAGGGGGCTTGCAGGCTCATTCGAACAGCTCCACGCCACCGGTGACCGGGGCCTTGGACAGGCGGGCGCGCACGGCCGATTCGGTGGCGGCGACTTCGGCTTCGTGCGCATGCGGCAGGCGCTGCACCACCACCCGGCCGGTCTGCGGGAAGAACCAGACCTTGCGCGGGTGGATGCCGAGCAGGTCTTCGGCGATCACCGGGATGTGCTCGGCGCGCAGGTACTGGCGCACGAACTCGGCGTTGCGGGTGCCGACCGGGTTGCTGGTGAAGCCCTTGAGCACGTTGGCGCCGCCGAACACCTTGGCCTCCAGGCGCTTGCGGTGGGCGCCGCGCTTGAGCAGGTCATTGATCAGCAGTTCCATCGCATAGCTGCCATAACGCGCCGGGGCGCCATCGCCGACGTTGCCGTCGGGCAGCAGGAAATGGTTCATGCCACCGATCTTGAGCACCGGGTCGCGGATGCAGGCCGCCACGCACGAGCCCAGGGTGGTGGTCAGCGCGGTGTCGTCGTCCACCACCAGGTACTGGGTGGGCAGCAGTTTGGCGGCAATGGTCTGGAACCGCGTGTCGCGGTAGCGCATGACGTCGTCGGCGTGGGCGGGCAGGCTCATGCGCCGGCTCCGGGCACGCGCCGGTACAGGGTGCGCCCGCACGGCTGGATCAGGTCGGCCGCGTGCAGGTAGTTTTCGGAATGGCCGGTATAGAGCAGGCCGTCGTCGCCCATGTGCTGCACCAGCCGCGACAGGATGCCGCGCTGGGTGGGCTTGTCGAAATAGATCATCACGTTGCGGCAGAACAGCGCGTCGTAGGGCCCGCCGACGTCGTAGC
This sequence comes from Stenotrophomonas sp. Steno-Z10-HUANG, assembly GCF_056393075.1. Classification (NCBI taxonomy): domain Bacteria; kingdom Pseudomonadati; phylum Pseudomonadota; class Gammaproteobacteria; order Lysobacterales; family Lysobacteraceae; genus Stenotrophomonas; species Stenotrophomonas sp. Steno-Z10-HUANG. The sequence continues at coordinate 830 of NZ_JBWJPA010000003.1, read as the reverse complement.
GTGGGGCCAGCAGGTTGAGCTGGCGGAACTCGATCAGCCTGCGCAGCGCCGGCAGCACCCGGCACTTGCCCTCGTTGGGGCCGGTGCCGCGCTGGAAGTAGCGGCGCTTGAGCGCCGGATCGAGCCCGGCGATGCGCTCGAGCGGGTAAACGCCCTGCGCGCCGGTGGCCAGCACCTGGGTATCGACGTCGGTGGCGAGGATGCGGACCGGCGGGGTGAGGGTGCCGAACGCTTCGCAGGCGGTGATCGCCAGCGAGTACGGCTCCTCGCCGGTGGAGGCCGCGCACGACCAGATCTGCAGCGGCGCGCGGTGCGCGCGCGCCAGCAGTTCCTCGCGCAGCTTCTCAAAGTGGTGCGGCTCGCGGAAGAACGAGGTCAGGTTGGTGGTCAGCGCGTTGGTGAACGCCTGCCACTCATCGCCGCCGTCGCGCTCGAGCTGGTCCAGGTAGTCCTGGAACGAGTGCAGGCCCAGGGCGCGCAGCCGCCGCGACAGGCGGCCGTACACCATGTCGCGCTTGGCCGGCGCCAGCGCGATGCCGGCGCGCTTGTGGATCAGCTCGCAGACGCGGCGGAAGTCGCGGTCGTTGAACTCGAAGTCGCGGGAGGCGGGAGCGGGCAGGGACACCGGGCGACCTCAGCTGGCCAGTGCCAGGTCGTGCGGCGCGCGCGCGGACGCCTGCAGGCGGAACGCCGACACCGCGTCGGTCAGCAGCATGGCCTGTTCTTCCATCGCGCGCGCGGCGGCGGTGGCTTCCTCCACCAGCGCGGCGTTCTGCTGGGTGGTCTCGTCCATCTGGGTGACGGTCTGGTTGACCTGTTCGATGCCGGCA